>DASTXE010000006.1:0-600000 GCA_035765535.1 Rickettsiales bacterium
TGGCTCCACCCTCCCCAGTAAACCGGAATACGCTGGGAGACTAACGTTACTCTACTAATACCCTCAAGAGCAGAAAGAAAAGGAGCGATATCGGACTTCGCATCAATATGTATGAAAAACCGGGCCCAAGGTGATTTCAGACGCAATACCAGCCGCCGCAGTAATTCGGGTTGATAATGAGCCAAGATTAAATAAGCTATCATGCCTACTTATATACGATTAATGGAAAAATGGTGCTGCTGAAAAGAATTGAACTTTCGACCCCGTCATTACCAATGACGTGCTCTACCACTGAGCTACAGCAGCACTGTCTTAAGAGACGCTATGGCTATAACAATACCCATCCGTAAAGGCAACTGGTAATTTTGCGCAAATTGCGATATAAGGGCTCCCTTGGTCATTCATACACATAAAGAATATGGCAAAAACGGCAGAAACCAAACCCTCCGCGACCCTCGCCAATTTTCGGCGCAAGGCGGTCGTGGGCGTGCTCAGGAAATGGCGTGAGATCAGCGGTTCGGCGCGGCTCGCGATCACGGGCGAAGTGCATCCGACGCTTCCCAAGGAAGATCTGGAGCATTTACGCCGCCAGATGAGCAGCTATCTGGACAATCGCGGCGGCGAAATCACCGCGCGTGCGCAGACTGTGGAACTGGGCAAGACCTATCTAAGCCTGACTGAGGCGGGCCGCCTGAGGTTTCTCAATATGCTGGCTGACGATTTCGATCTCGACCGCGCCCATCTCGATAAATGCATTGAAGCACTGAAAAATGCCAAGGATAAGAAAGACACCTCCAAACTGGAGAATGATCTGCGCGAGGCGCTCATTACCCCAAGAAGCAAAATATTAAAACATTTCAATTCTTTACCAGATGGATTTAAGTTCCTGGTGGATATGCGCGCGGACCTGCTGCAATTCAGCCGCAAAAGCCCGAATCTTAAGGGGCTGGAATATGATCTGAAACAGATCCTGTCCGCCTGGTTCGATATCGGCCTGCTGGATCTGGTGGAAATCAACTGGCAGTCTTCCGCCGCCGTGCTTGAAAAACTCATTGCCTATGAAGCAGTCCACAAGGTGCGCTCATGGGAGGATCTGAAAAACCGTCTCGATGCCGACCGCCGGGTCTATGGTTTCTTCCATAACAAGATGCCGCATGAGCCGCTGATCTTCGTGCATGTGGCGCTGACAAAAGGCCTGGCAGGCAGTGTACAGGAAATCCTGGATGAAAAATCCCCGTTGATGGATATTGACGGAGCGGACACAGCTATCTTCTATTCCATCTCCAACGCGCAGAAGGGCCTGACCGGAATCAGTTTCGGCAACTTCCTGATCAAGCGCGTGGTGGACAAACTCACGCGGGAAATGAAGCAGATTCGCCATTTCTCCACACTTTCACCCATCCCGAATTTCCGCACCTGGCTGGACCCGCTGCTGCATAAAGGCGATGAATCCATCTTCAACACAAAGGAAGTCAAGGAACTGCGCCTGTTGACGAAGAACACGAATGCAGCCAACGGCCTTGCTCATCTGCTGGAAAGCGACTGGAGGCAGGACGCTGCCACGGCTGAAAAACTCCACCCCATCCTGATAAGGCTGGCGGCGCATTATGTGCTCAATGAGAAGAATAAGCGTTATGCACTGGACCCTGTCGCACATTTCCACCTGACCAACGGCGCGCGCGTCAAACGCCTGAACTGGCTGGGCGATACTTCGCCTAAGGGAATGAAACAATCCGCCGGGATGATGGTCAATTACTACTATAATCTTGAAAAAATTGACGATAACCATGAAGACTACGTCACTGACGGCAATATCGACGCAAGCCGCACAGTAAAGGCGCTGCTATAGGCTCCCTATGACCGAAAAACCGAAAAAGACCAGCACTCTGATTGCCGAGAACCGAAAAGCCCGCTATGAATATTTTATTCTGGAAGAAGTGGAAGCCGGTATCGTGCTGACCGGAACCGAGGTCAAATCGCTGCGCACAGGCCGCGCCACGATTGCGGACGCGCACGCCGGGGAAAGAAACGGCGAGATGTGGATATTCAATCTCGACATCCCGGAATATAAGGCAGGCAACCGCTTCAACCACGAGCCCAAGCGCCCGCGCAAGTTACTGCTGCATCAAAAACAGATCAGCAAACTGCTCGGACAGGTCAAAGTCAAGGGGCTTACGCTCGTGCCGCTGAAAATGTACTTCAACGATCGGGGCATTGCTAAACTTCTGCTGGGGCTGGGCAAGGGTAAGAAAGAATACGAAAAACGCGAAACGATCAAGAAACGGGACTGGGAACGCGAACAGCGCGAATTACTCAAAAGTGGAAAACGCAGATAGCATCACCATAGACGGCCGCACGATCCCCATCGCCATTAAGCGCTCCGGCAGGGCAAGGCGTATCTCCCTGCGCATCTCCCCTGCCCGTGACGGTATCATTATCACCCTGCCCCGCCGCGCTTCCATCGCTGCAGGACTCAAGTTCTTTCACAGCAAAGCCGACTGGGTACTGGCCAATATCACCGCCCAAAGCAGAGTGATGTTGGCAGAAGGCAATATCATCCCCATTATGGGCAAGGATTACGCCATTAAATGCCTTCCCGGACGTGGAACCGCCAGGCTTGTGGAACAGGAAGACGGCATTAACATATTGGAAATCCACTGCGCCCCTGAATTTCTTGCCCGCCGCACAAAAGACTTTCTCAAGAAACTGATGCATTCCCACTGCCTTATCCGCTGCCAGGAACAGGCGAAAATATTGGGAAAAACGGTAACCCGGCTGACGCTCACACAAGCGCAATCACGCTGGGGAAGCTGCAACGGCAAAGGCGCAATCACTCTGAACTGGCTGCTCGTCTTCGCTCCGCCCAATGTGCTGGAATATCTTATCGCTCATGAGGTAGCGCATTTAGGAGAAATGAACCATAGCCCCAGATTCTGGAAACTGGTCGAACAATTAATGCCGGATATGAAAGCCGCTCGTAAATGGCTCAAGGAACACGGCCATATGCTGCACCGGTACGGATAATATTAAACCAGCGCGCGCTGCATAAGCTTGATTGTAATTGCTGCAGCATCAGAAGCAGCCGTACAGTGAGGTGCACGTGCAACAAGCGATTGCTGATGGCGTATAGCATCCTTCACCTTGCCGTCCTTGCGGATAACACCAAGGCATGGAGGCGAAATCTTCAGAAAATTAATACATGCTTTGTGTAATGAAGCATAGGTCTTCTCGCCTTCTTTCAAACTCGGCGACTGGTTCACGACAACATCAATGAAAGGAGATGTATCGCCTGCCGTGCATAATTTGATGAAAGCATAAGCATCCGTAAGCGAAGTCGGCTCGTCCGTTACCACGACGATGCAACGGGAAGCCAACGCCGCAAGCGCACGCACATGCTCCTCTACCCCAGCTCCAAGATCGATAAATACGAAATCATACTTTCCCGAAAGGCTCAGCATCTCGTTTTTGAGCATGGCCAGTTTCTCCTGCGGCAGAACCGAAAGATTCCCTGAGCCGGAGCGCCCCGCAATAATATCGAAATTGGGCGAATGCGGCGTTACTACATCCACGAGCTTAGCACCGTTGAAAAATACCTCGCTTAAATCACGTTGTGGCATAAGTCCGAGCTGCACATCCACATTGGCAAGACCGATATCGCCGTCAAACAGCAGCACCTTACGGCCCGTACGCGCAATAAGCTGGGAAAGCGTGATCGCAAGCCAGGTCTTGCCTACTCCGCCCTTGCCGGAGGCAATCGCAATAATATTATTGGCTGGCCCCGTCTTCATATCATATCCTTCTTCTGGTATCCCAGCAGCAATTCCGTCAGCGTAGCAGGGTCGAACGTCACGAATTCACCAATAATGCGCGAGGAGTTGCTCGCATGCGAGAAAGCCAGCCTGCCGCTATGCGCCGCTGTCAAAATGCTGCCGTAACGTCGCGCCGCATCGATACGCGTCACCAGCAGGCGGCGCACACCAAGCGGCGCGAACGCACGGGCCATATCGTCCGCTTCAGCGCTGTCGCTTCCTGCGGCTGCCACCAGCACCGGCTCGATGCTGCGGTCCAGTTTGATATATTCGGCCAGCTCACGCAGATCCGTCATATTGTAAGGGTTCACACCGCCCGTATCGATCAGCAACCGCCCGTGATGGGCAAATTCCTGTAGCAGGCGCCAGAGTTCGCCGCGATTATCGGCCACGTGCAGCTCAATGCCGAGAATCGTCGTGAAAGCTGAAAGCTGCTCCACCCCACCCGCACGCTTGTTATCCGTCGTGATGACAATGGGTTTTTTCTTCTCCATCACCACCTGGGAGGCCATCTTGGCGATCGTCATCGTCTTGCCAGTACCTGGGGGTCCCACCAGCATGATCGTGTATGTATCCTGTTCCAGCGGCAGCGGCGCATATTGAAAACTTGCGGCCATAAGGCGCGTAAGATCCGTATGCATATCACGCCCCTGCAGGCACAGATGCCGGGCGGTTTCGAGCATGCGGTTCACGACATAATCCGGCGCGGAATGAAAACGTAGTACCGTTTCGATTTGTTCCAGCACAGCCTGCGAAGTAAACGAAGCCGCGTGCAGAAAGGAGGTTACCGGGGGCGAAGATGCTTCATGCGCCGGCTGCTCGGTTGCAGCTGTTACCACAATGCCATTGCCGCCAAGCGCCTGCCCGCTGGAAATGATGATCGCTTCCTCGCCCAGCGTTTCGCGGATCATCTGCATGGCAACCTTCATATCCGGGGCGTTAAAGGTCCTAAGGCGCATAACCGCCCTCCTTAACATTTCCCACAGAAAATATAATGTGCAGCATCACCATTATATCTGTCCCAGAGTTTTGATTTTCGCCCTCGGATGGATCTCGTTCTGCGAGAGTACAACGGTTGCAGGGCGGAAACGTTCAATGATCGAGCGCACATAGGGGCGCACATTCGGACTGGTGAGCAGCACAGGGTTCTCACCCTGCATGGCGAATTGCTCATACTTCTTGCGGATAATGGAAATAAACTCATGAATCTTACTCGGCGCAAGATTCAGGGTGCGCTCTTCAAGCCCGCCTCCCATAAGCGATTCGGAGAATGTCTGCTCCCACACCGGAGAGAGAGAAACCACCGGGATATAACCGGCATCCGTCGTTGCAACATGGCTGATCTGGCGCGCCAGGCGCGTGCGCACATGTTCGGTGATCATGGTAATATTCTGCCCAGCGCGGGAGGCTTCTGAAACCGCCTCGACAATCGTGGGAAGATCGCGGATGGAGACATGCTCAGCCAGCAGGTTCTGTAACACACGTTGAATGCCGCTGATCGTAATCTGTGCCGGGATAACTTCGCTGATAAGCTTCTGCTGCGTCTTGGGCAATTCATCGATAAGTTTCTGCGTTTCCACATAGGACAGCATTTCAGGCATGTTGTCCTTGACGATCTCGGTCAGATGCGTCGTCAGCACCGTCGGCGGATCGACGACCGTATAATTGCGGAACTGCGCCTCTTCGCGATAACTATCCGGCACCCACATGGCAGGCAGGCCGAAAGTCGGCTCGGTCGTTTCCTCGCCCGGCAGTTCGATCTTGGTGCCCGTGGGGTTCATAACCAGCAGCATATCTGCTTTTAACTCACCGCGGCCGCTTTCCACCTCTTTCACCTTGATAACATAGGTGTTAGGCGGCAGCTGCATATTATCCTGGATGCGCACGGGAGGAATAATAAACCCAAGATCGCGCGCCATCTGCTTGCGCAACGCCTTAATCTGCTCGGTCAGCCTGTGCCCCTTCTGGTAATTGATCAGCGGCAATAGCCCGTACCCAAGCTCAAGCCTGAGAATATCGATATGCAGCGAATCCGTAATCTGTTCTTCCGCTTTAGCCGCTTCCGCAGTCCCTGGAGCACCCGCACCCGGCGCGCCACCTTTCACAGGCTGCCCGGCAATGGAAAGTTCATCCACGTCCTTGGCCTTTCCTTTGTTCATTAGCCCCCAGGCGATATAACCGGTGAGACCGGAAAGAAAAATAAATGGCAGACCGGAAAACCCAAGCAGAATCCCCATGAAGAAGAGCAATCCGCTCGTAATGCCGATAGCCGAGGGAGAACGGCTTAACTGGCCAAGTACTGCCTTCTCCGCCGAACCGGCAATACCCGCCTTCGTTACAAGAAGACCCGCTGCAGTCGAGATGATCAGCGCCGGAATCTGCGAGACCAGACCGTCACCCACGGTCAGCACGGTATAGGTCTGCAAGGCTTGCGCAAAGCTCAGGTTCTTCTGGACCGTTCCGATAATAATACCGCCAACGAAGTTAATGAACGTAATTAAGATGCCTGCGACCGCGTCACCGCGTACGAACTTGCTGGCACCGTCCATGGCACCGTAAAAGGAACTCTCATCTTCCAGCTCCTTACGCCGTGTCTTCGCCACTTTCTCATCGATCAAGCCGGCGGAAAGATCCGCATCGATCGCCATCTGCTTACCGGGCATTGCATCCAAGCTGAAACGTGCGGAGACTTCCGCGATACGGCCGGAACCTTTCGTGATGACCACGAAATTGATGATCGTCAGGATGATGAATATGATACCCCCAATAAGCACCTGCCCGCCTGTCACCAGCGTACCGAATACGCGAATAATCTGTCCCGCCGCATCCGATCCCAGATGCCCGTGCGACAGAATCAACCTGACCGAGGCAATATTGAGCGAAAGCCTGAGCATTGTCGCAATCAGCAGGATTGTGGGGAACGAACTGAGTTGCAAAGGCTTTTCCACAAACAGCACCGTCATCAGGATCAGCACCGCAATCGTGATCGAAATGCTGAGCAGCAGATCCAGCACCTGCTTCGGAATAGGCACCAGCAGAACCATAATGATGGCCATGATGCCGAGCGCGAAGAAAATATCCCCGCGTTTGGACACTGCATCGGCAAACCGTTGCAGTGTTGGTACATTCATGCCTAATTGTTGTTCTGCGGCCATAGTGACGTTGTTTCCGTTTTACGTGCCGGTTTTTTCTTCCTCGCCGTACATCTTCAGCTTATTGCGCAGCGTGCGGATGGAAATACCGAGAATATTGGCAGCGTGCGTGCGGTTGCCAAGACAGTAATTGAGCGTATCGATAATCAGCTCGCGCTCAACGCTTTCCACTGTACGCCCGACTAATTCGCTTTTATTGAGCGGCGTTGTCCCCGCCAGTTTGTCTTCCGGAGCCTGTACTGCAACCATTCCTGCGGAAGTTGGTACGTTCGGCAGAGTGACTGCATCGGCAGAAATTTCATTGCCGCTGGCAAGCAATACCGCCCTGTGAGTAATGTTTTCCAACTCACGTACATTGCCCGGCCAGCTGTAATGCATCATCTTCTCCAGCGCACCGGTAGAGAATTTGCGCACCGGCACACCGTTTGCCTTGGAATATTTATCCACGAAAAACTCCGCGATCGGCAGGATGTCTTCCTTACGCTCACGCAACGGGGGAATATGAATGCTGATCACGTTCAGGCGGAAATACAAATCCTCGCGGAACGTGCCTTTCTTTGCTTCCTGTTGCAGATCGCGGTTACTGGTAGCCAGAATGCGCAGATTGATTTTCACCGGCTTCGTACCGCCGATACGGTCGATCTCGCGCTCCTGAATGACGCGCAAAAGCTTGGCCTGCAGGCGCACATCCATTTCGCTGATTTCATCCAGCAGCAGCGAGCCGTTGTTCGCTTCCTCGAATTTGCCGATACGCCGCGCCACCGCTCCGGTGAATGCGCCTTTTTCATGACCGAATAATTCTGATTCCAACAGCGCTTCCGGGATCGCAGCACAATTAACGGAAATGAAATTATTGCCAGAACGTTTGCTCTTGCGGTGAATATATTGCGCAATCACTTCCTTGCCCGTGCCTGATTCGCCGGTAATCAGCACACTTGCATCCGATCCCGCCACCTGGTCCGCAAGCTCAAGCACGCGCCTCATCTGTGGTGAAGCATGGATAACCGTATGGGATTCTGCTGTGATCGCCTCGAGCACCGCCGCAATCAGATCTTCGTCCGGTGGCAGGGGAATATATTCCTTCGCCCCGGACCTAATGGCGGAAACCGCAATATCACTATCCGAATGCACGCCGCACGCTACCACCGGAATAATAATACGCTCGGATTCGAGCATCCCGATCAGTTTTTTAATGTCCGCCTTGGCATCGATCATGATCATGTCGGCGCCCTGACCGTTACGCAGCAGCGTCAGCGCGGAATCCACCGCCGGAGTCTGCGAGACCTTCGCTCCTCTACTCCGCGCGATTCTGCTGGCTGCACCGATCTGCCCCTCGAGTTCACCTATAATCAATAAACGCATACCAAACCTGCCTTATACTTTATCCGCCTTGATGATTTCCGTCATGGTGACGCCGATGCGGTCTTCAATGACCACAACTTCGCCACGCGCAATCAGGCGATTGTTCACATAGATATCGATAGGCTCCCCTACCTTTCGCTCGAGCTCAATCACCGCACCACGCCCGAGCTTCAAAAGCTGGCTGACCTGCATGGAAGTCTTCCCCAGCACCACTGAAATCTGCACGGGAATGTCATAGACCGCCTCAAGCGTGACATTGCTGTTATCTTCATCCCCGGACAGAATATTTTGTGTCTCATTTGCCATTATCAGTCCCTTTTGTTACAAACGTTTACTTAAAGGCATCCGCATGATGACCGTTTCCAGATCCTTCCACAGCTTTGCCGCATCCCGCTCTGCATGGCCGCCGCGCCACTCCACGCGGCAGTCGTTCTCACCGAGTGTTTCATCTTCTTCCACGGCAATCTCACCGGTGAACTCCGGCATCAGCGGACGCAGGCCGTCAATACGCTGGCGCAAGCCAGACGCCATGGAAGGCGCTACTACCACTACTATTTTATCCTTGCCGGCAATCAGGGACATGCATTCGCGCAGCAGCATTTCCACTCCTTCGTAAGGCGCGGCCTTAAGAGCATCACCGGCCACCTTTCGTGCCACCGCCATGACAAGGCTGTTCATCACTTCAAGCTTGTCGGCAAGGTAAATTGCGTTTTCCTCAGCCGCGAGCGTTACGCGATTGGCAATGACCTCCAGCAGGGACTTGATAGTTTCCTCACGCTGTATCTCGGACTTCGCTACAGCGCTTTCGCATTCTGCATACCCTTCCCTGCGTCCCTTTTCATATCCCTCCGTGCGCGCCTGCTCCAGCTCGGCTTCGCTGATCACATGCTGCGGTTGCGGATGCAGCGGCTGAACAGGTTCGGCCGGATGCCTGACGGAAACATCCTGTAAGAGCGGTGCTGGCGTCGGCACAGGAACAGCAGCAGCGTCCGGCAGTTTTTCCGGTGCTTTTTTCTCTTCTCCCCCGAAAGAGGAAAAGCTGAAACGCTGGACGCGATGCGATGTAGATGTCGTCATATTATCCATCTTAATACACTAACTGGTCCTCTCCCCCCGGTTCGGCGATATTGATTTCGCCCTTCGCCGCCAGGTCCTTGGCTGCCGTCACGATGATCATCTGCGCTTCGTCCACATCGCGGATGCGTACTGGCCCCTTGGATTCGATATCCTCACGCAGTATCTTGGCTGCACGTTCAGACATATTGTCGAAGAACAGCGTTTTGATCGCATCGGATGCGCCCTTGAGCGCAATGGCAAGCTTATCTTTGTCGATAACGCGCATGAGAGCCTGAATGCCTGCACCATCGATCTTCTTGAGATCTTCGAATGTGAACATCAGTGCACGGATACGATCCGAAGCTTCCTTATCGCGCTCCTCAAGCACCTTCATAAAGCGCGACTCAGTATTACGGTCGAAGTTATTGAAGACATCGGCCATCATCTCAAAGCTATCGCGCTGCTGCGTCTTGGCCAGGTTACTCATGAACTCGAGACGCAACGTCTTCTCAATATCTTCCAGCACTTCTTTCTTGACCGGCTCCATCGTAAGCATACGCATGATAACTTCCAGCGCTAGTTCCTGCGGCAGCACGCTCAGAACCTTTGCCGTATGATCCGCCCTGATTTTTGACAGTACCAGCGCGATTGTCTGCGGATATTCGTTTTTCAGATATCCCGCCAGCACATCTTCACCGACATTGCCAAGCTTGTCCCATGTCGTTTTACCGGCAGGACCGCGTATATCCTCCATGATGCTGTCAACACGCTCCTTACCCAGCGCCTTGATCAGCAAGCGTTCCGCCGTATCATACGTGCCGACGATTGCACCGGAAGCGCTCATCTGCTCAGTAAATTCAAGGTAAAGTCTTTCTACGGTTTCCGAGCTGATCTCACCCAGCGTTGCCATGGTATTGGAGATCTCCTTGATCTCGTCGTCATCCATCATGGAAAAGAGCTTTGCCGCGTTTTCCTCTCCAACCGACATCAACAAAATGGCGATCTTTTGCGGGCCGGTAAGCTTCCTAAAATCATCTTTCTGCGGTGCTGCCATTTATTTCCATCCATTACCCATATTGCGTCAGTGCAAAGCTTACGAGCGCTTTGAAGCCCACTGGCGTATTACGTTCAGCGCCTCTTCGGGGTGCTTCTCGACCAGTTCATTGAGCCTGTTGTAGCTGGAAGATTTCACACGGCCCGTCACGCGGCTGATATCGATAGACCCTTCTTCCGACTCATCGCCGATATCCATCGCCGCACCGGCCGTCACAATAGGAGCAGGCGCTCCGGCCCCGGTGCCTGCAAATAATGCTCCCGTCTGCGGAATAGCTGCAGCGCCGCCTGTCGCAGCTTCAGCAGCGGCATCGGCCATGGTCGTTTCGATGATGCGGTTGACAATCGGGCGGATCACGAGCAGCACCACGAGCACTGCCACCGCACCGAAGACCAGGGTCTGGACTACCCCATGGAGATCCTGCTTGAGGGATTCCACAAAGGACATGTTACCTTCTTCGCCATTTTCGGCAATGAAGCGCATATTGACCACATCCACTATGTCGCCGCGCTTGTCATCGAAACCGATAGCGGACTTCACTAGCGACTGTATCTCGTCGAGATTTTCTTTCGTGCGCGGCGTATAGACCTCTTTCCCGCTCTTGTCTTCCGCATATGTGCCGTCCACCATTACAGCTACAGAGAGCTTCTTTACCGTGCCGCCCTGCTTGATATGATTCTGCACAGTTTTAGAAATTTCATAATTTGTGGTTTCGTCCGTCTTGGCAATGATGCGGCTGGAACCATTGGAACTCTGATTCGATTGTCCATTGGGCAGGTTGGTGGAAGCGCTCGTATTCTGGCTACCTTCCTTGTCTGTCGTCTGCTCTTTGTCTTCCCCTGTCTGCACGGACCTTGCCACCTGGCCGTTAGGATCGTAGGTTTCGGAATTCGTCACCACCCGGTCGAAATCGATATCGGCATTGACGCTTACCTTTACCTTGCCCGCACCCAGCGATTTCTCCAGCAGCCCTTCCAGCGTATTACGCATGCGGTTCTGGTAAGCCACGCGGTATTCTTCGGTTGATGAAGCCAGTCCCAGCATATCCGTAGCTTCGCCACTCCCCCCTGAAAGCATATGCCCGAGTGTATCGAGAATGGTTACATTGGTCGGCTTAAGCCCCGGCACGGATGCCGCAACCAGATGTGTAATCGCATCCACTTCCGCCTTGCCAAGCTCTCTCATTCCGCGCAATTTAATAACCACGGAGGCAGTAGCTTCTTGCTTATCCTTACTGAAAAGCTGCTCTTTCGGAATCACAAGATGCACACGTGCCGATTCCACCTGTGTGAGTGACGCAATCGTACGCGAAAGCTCACCTTCGAGTGCCCTGAGCATGTTAATATTCATGACGAAGCTGGATGTGCCCATCGTATCGCTGCGGTCGAAGATCTCATATCCTACGATAGATCCAAGTGCAGGCAATCCCTGCTGGGCCAGCGAAAGACGCAGCTTCAGCACCTGCTCCGTCGGCACATATATCTGGGTTCCATTGCCGCGCAGATCATACTGAACGCCTGACTTATCAAGCTCCGCAACGATTTTACCGCTATCTTCCATGGAAAGGTCGGTATAAAGCGGTGCCAGTGACTGGGTGGAGAAATGAGCCGACATAAACACAGCCATGCTCAACACCGTGATAATCACCGCCGCGAGAATCGCCATCTGCATCTGGCTCAGGTCTTTGAACGACTGCAAAAAGGAATTCATAACGATCTTTACACCCTAAGAAGCCTTGACCACACGCTGTATTTGGCCAGTAGTATAGCGCAAAAATTCATGCGTCAAAACAAATATTTTGTGCAAACTAGGCAAAAATTGCCTAGTTTGCGAAACTGTACCGTATATGCCACAGTCAAAGCACACATGCCGCCTCCGATCAGGTGAGCTATTTTGCCGTTAATCGAAGAACTTCCACCTCACCGTTCCCCAAAAAACACACTGCCGTAAAAACTCTTTCTATCTTTACAAACTATTAATAATTCTTGTGTTAGAATCCGTTTCAACGATAAATACATTGTCTACTTGCCGAGTTAGCGGATTAAGCGACACACGGCAGGACCTTTAACTATAAAAATTGTTATAAATATGAGTAAAAAAGTCCTTATAGTCGAAGACAATGATTTAAATCTGAAATTGTTCAACGACCTATTGGAAGCCCACGGTTATGAAACGGTGGAAATTAAAGACGGTCTGGATGCGGTAGCCGTTGTTAAACGCCATAGGCCCGATCTGATACTGATGGATATCCAGCTACCGGAAATTTCGGGGTTGGATGTGACCAAAAAAATCAAGGCTGACAAGGAAATCGCCGATATTCCCATTATCGCCGTCACGGCTTTTGCCATGAAGGACGATGAGGAGAAAATTCTGCGCGCCGGATGCCAGGCGTATATTTCCAAACCCATCTCTATCGTCAGCTTCCTGGATACGATTCGGAAATTTCTTGGTGAAGGCTAGATTAGGGGATTAAAGTAATGACAGCAGAGATACTGGTTGTTGACGACGTTCCTGCAAACGTGAAGCTGCTTGAAGTAAAGCTCAGCAACGAGTACTACGATGTCATCACTGCGAAGGACGGTTTTGAGGCGATTGCGGTCGCCAAGAAAAAGAAACCGGACCTGATCCTGCTGGATGTGATGATGCCAGGAATGGACGGGTTTGAAACCTGCCGGAAACTCAAGGAAGATCACGAAGTATCGCATATTCCCGTCGTCATGGTGACGGCGCTGTCCGAAATAGCCGACCGCGTGCGCGGTCTGGAAGCGGGAGCAGACGACTTCCTGACCAAGCCGATCAACGACATTGCCTTGTTCGCCCGCGTAAAATCGCTCGTGCGTATCAAGGTACTGCTGGATGAATTGCGCCTGCGTGATAAAACCGGCCTTGAAATGGGCGTAGTGGACGAAGGCCAGAATACATTCACACAGAATGTCACCGGTTCCAAGATTCTCCTCATCGATGACGATGTCGTGCAGTTGCGCAACGTGACGGAGCGTATGTCGAAAGATTATACCATAGAAGGCATAGCCAACCCGGAACAGGCGCTGCCCAAAGCACTAGAAGGCAATTACGACCTGTTCATCGTCAGCACGCAGTTAAGTGATATGGACGGCCTGCGCCTTGCTTCGCAGCTTAAAAGCCAGGAAGCTACGCGCAACGTTCCCGTCCTGATGCTCGTGGATGAAGACGATACTCGCGCCATGCTCAAAGGCTTGGAACTCGGTGTGAATGATTACATCATTATGCCGGTCGACTATAATGAAATGGCCGCTCGCATCAAAACGCAGATACGCCGCAAGAAGTATCAGGACGCGCTGAAATCCAATTACCAGCAGACCATCTCGCTTGCCATTACCGACGCGCTGACGGGCCTCTATAACCGCCATTACCTGAATGCCCATTTGGACAACATGGTTAACCAGTCCATTCGCAACAGCAAGCCCCTATCGCTGATGATTATGGATATGGACCATTTCAAGGCGGTCAACGATACATACGGCCATGATATGGGCGACGTCGTGTTGAAACAGCTTGCGGAGATCATTATCAAGACTGTCCGCAGCGCCGATCTGGCCGCACGTTTCGGCGGCGAGGAATTTGTCGTGTTGATGCCGGAGACGGATAAGAAACAGGCTATGGAAGCTGCGGAACGTATCCGCAAAATCGTGGAGGCCGCAGAGTTTAAGCTGACCAACGGTGACGGCCATATCAAGAAAACCGTCAGTATCGGCGTTTCGTTTCTGGATGAACTGGGCGATTCCGGTCAGGCCCTGCTCAAACGCGCGGACGAAGCTTTATACAAAGCCAAGGAAACCGGCAGAAATCGCGTTATCACCAGCGAACTCTGAACGCTGCTTCGGCAGTTTTTACTAGACTGCAAAGTACAATCACCGTATAAAAAACCTCTTATTCCCACCACATGGCAATGGAGGCTCTCATGTACAAACTCTATTATTTCGCTGGCGCATGCTCAATGGCACCGCACGTCATTCTGAACGAACTGGGTCAGGAAGTCACTCTGGTAAACGGACGCGATGCACAAGGCAAAGCCACCGAAGAATTGCTCAAAGTAAGCCCGCGTGGCGTTATCCCCGTGCTGGAAGATAACGGTCATGTTATCCATGAAGGCGCTGCAATCATCCTGCATCTGCTGGAAAAACATAAAAACAACCTTATGCCCGCTTCCGGCCCGGCCAGAACGGATACGCTACAATGGCTGATGTTCTGCAATGCCACGCTGCATCCCGCCTATGCGCGCTTGTTCTTTGCATTGAAAGCCCTGGAAGGCGATGCCCAGGCGAAGGTTCTGGAAGCGACATACGCTTACATTAACAAGCTTTGGGCAGAAGTAGAGGAAAGACTCTCGCAATCACCGTTTCTCGCCGGTCAAGAACTGACAGTAGCCGATATCCTGCTGACGGTCATCGCCAACTGGTCCACACGCTTCGAAGGCAAGATCAAAATCGGTGAACACACTAAGCAGTTACTGCGCAAAGTAAGTGCTCGCCCCGCCTACCAGAAAGCACTCGCTACCGAGCAGGTGGAATATAAGGCAGCCGCATAAGCGTAGGCAGCAATGTCACCCTGCACGCAATCATGCCCCCGCCTGTATGTGGAGGATCCGCTTACAGGCGGTGCAAGTCTTGCTCTGGGCGAGAAGCAATCGCATTATCTCGTGAATGTGATGCGCCTGAAGGAAGGTGATGGCGTAACCCTATTCAATGGACAGGATGGCGAGTGGAGCACTATTGTTGAACATGCTTCAAAGAAACGAGTCGAGCTGCTGTTGCGCGAGCAATTGCGCCCGCAATCCCCTTCCCCCGATCTCTGGCTCATCGCCGCACCGCTGAAAACCGGCAAAAGCGAGAAAGTGCTGGAGCAGGCAACAGAGCTGGGTATCTCAGGCTTTATCCCGGTGACGACACGTTATACCGTCGTACATCGCATGAACCATGAGCGCTTGAGTGCCATTGCAATTGAGGCTTCCGAACAATGCGAGCGATTGGATGTGCCGCAAGTCAGGGAGCTAACACCGCTCACAAATCTACTTGGAGGCTGGGACCCCGCCAGAAAGCTTATCTACGGCGATGAATCCGGCGCAGGCAAGCAGGCAAAAGAGCTTTTTCCTGCACTGGGCAGCGGCAAATACGCCGTACTGATCGGCCCGGAAGGCGGCTTCAGCGCGGAAGAACTCGCATTGCTTGCGAGCCTTGATTATGCGTATGCCCTCTGTATGGGCCCCCGTATCATGCGCGCCGATACGGCAGCAATCGCCGCTGTCACGCTTGCTCAGTCCTGGCTCGGCGACTGGAAGGCAAAACCTGCTTTTCGTTCGCAAGGGTAGAAAAGTATAGAAACGGCACTATATAATTACCTTAACTCACCAACAGCGTATTTCTCATGTCATACATCATTGATACTCTCGATAATCTGCTGAAGAATCGCCATTCCGAAATCGAGGACTGGCTGCATGAGAAACGCACATCCCGCCCCCCCTTTATCTATAGCTCGGTCGATTTACGCCATTCAGGCGCCAAGCTTGCACCGGTAGATACAAACCTGTTCCCGGCTGGATTCAATAACCTCTCTCCCGCAGCCTGTAATCGTGCCGTCACCATGTTTCGTGACCGGTTCGACGCAATGCCGGTAAGACCACAGCGCATACTCATCGTCCCTGAAAACCACACGCGCAACCTCGCCTATCTTGAGAACCTTGCCATTCTGGCCGATCTCGTAGCAAAAGCCGGAACCGAAGTCCGCATTGGCAATGTCAGTATTGAAGAAACGCTGACGCTCACTTCCATGAACGGTAAAACCGTTGTGGAATCTCCTGTCACGCGTAAGGATAACAGACTCAGCACTACCGATGGATTCACGCCAGACCTGATCCTGCTCAATAACGACTGCACAGCAGGCGCTCCTGAAATCCTGCACGGATTACATCAGCCGATCGACCCGGATTACAGCATGGGCTGGTATGCGCGCCGCAAGAGCGAACATTTCCGCGCTTATGAAGAGCTGGTGCAGGAATTCAGCAGGAAGTTCAACATTGACCCATGGCTGATTTCCGCACCGTTTCATCGCTGCGGCGTCGTCAATTTCCAGGAGCGTAAAGGCATTGAATGCGTGGCGCTGGGGGTCGAAAAGATCCTGCACGTCACACGCCGCAAATACGAGGAATACGGCATTACCGAAAAACCTTACGTATTCATCAAAGCCGACAGCGGCACCTATGGCATGGGTATCATGACCGTGGAAAGCAGCGACCAGCTGCTGGAGCTGAATAAAAAAACCCGCAACAAGATGAATATCATCAAGGAAGGCACACAGAACACCGAGGTCATCATCCAGGAGGGTATCCCCACAATCGACCGTGTAGAGGGTTCGCCCGCCGAGGCCATGATATATCTGGTGGACGGCGTGCCGGTCGGCGGCGCCTATCGGGTTAACACCGAGCGTGACGATCATTCCAACCTGAACGCCAGCGGCATGAAGTTCGTCGGCATGTGCGACGAAAGCGAATGCGGCGAAAAGGAAAAGGTGAAGATTCCCAACTGCAATTTCTGTGTATTCGGACTGGTATCGGCACTCGCTGCACTGGCCGCACCGCACGAAACCTATAACAGCCTCGATATTGGATTCGTCATCTAACAACCGGCAGGATAATATGACGACACAGACAATAATATGCGGACATCGCGGTGGCGGAGGCGATCCGCAAAATGTTGGGCTGTTGGTCGGCCAAAATAATACGCTCGATCATTACCAGAAGCGCGATCTCTGGGGAAACCGCCGTAAAACCTTCGAGCTTATGCTTAAGCAGAGTATACGATGCTTTGAATTCGACTTGCTGCCAAGTAAAGAAGGCGAAGCCATCGTCGTCCATGATTCTTATATCAATGGCAGGCATGTTGCAGAACAAAGCACATCTGAACTGGCAGAAGCAGGCTATATTACATTTATAGAATTGCTGGGCCTGATGGACAGCTTCCGGGGCAATTTATTGCTGCTGACCGAACTCAAAGGCTCGCACTCCTCCGAAAATGCAACGGACGCCGGAGCAGACGGCATTCATCCCGAATCCGTAGCACTTACACGCAGAACAGTGGAAATTATTACCCAACGCGTTAATAGCGGGCATTGGAACTATACCCAGATTCCCGTTATCGGCTTCAATCACAAAATGCTGAGACTCGCGCAGGAATGTAATCCGCAAATTGAAGTCGGCCTTTCCTTTGCGGGAGAGAATTTCCATATCGATATCCCTGCGGGGCTCGATGACAACTCCCTAAAAGGAGCTTATAATAAACAGATACTGCAGCAGGTGGATGATTTCATCCAAAGCGGCGGCAGGCCTTATGCCATCACGCCCGACAGCCGTTTCGTCGATGAGGCTCTGGTAAAAGCCATCCATGCAAAAGGATTGAAGGTGCAAAGCTGGTCAGCCTTCCGCATCGCAGAAAAACCGGAAATTATCGCCATTTCTGACATCTGGATCACCGATTGCCCGCTCGCAGCGCAAAAAACTCTGCGACAGATAGCGGACAAACGCAGCAGCTAGAGCGTTACTCGCCCTCGAACTCGATCAGGATCTGGTCTGCCTGTACGCTTTCCTTGGCTTCAACATGCACTTTCTTGATTTTCACATCGTGATCGGCATAGATGACGTTTTCCATCTTCATCGCTTCGATGACGACGAGCTCTCCGCCGCTCTTCACGACATCGCCTTCTTTCACGCGCACATGCTGCACAAGCCCTGCGATCGGCGCAATCAGTCGGTCCTTGCGTGCACCGCTGCTCACGCGCGGCATATAGTCCGCGAGTTCTGCTACGCGTGGCGTACGCACCATCACGCGCACTTCCGAACCGGCATGGGTCAGCAAATACCCTTCGTCACGGTAACGCAACAGCACACTTACAGGCTTGCCGTTGATTGTTCCCTGGAACAGGCGGCGCCCCAGCTTCCATGAGCTGCGCACAACGATAAGACCTTTATCGTAGCTGATGTCATAGCCGTAATCCTTGGCGCGCACATAAATCGGATAGCTTGCGCCGTCGACGCTGACAACCCAGCGTGAACCGATAGCGCGTTCGCGTCCGGGCAACTGGCCGCTAATACGGCTTGCGCGTTCCGCGTCACGCAGGAAGATGAACAAACCTACGCCCAGAAACACTTTAGAGGTTTCGGAATTGAGTTCCGCACCGGTAAAACCGCCCGGATATTCCTGATCGATGAAGTTCGTGGAGATATCGCCTTTTTCAAAGCGCTCATGGCCGAGAATCGCTTCAAGGAAAATAATGTTGTGGTTGATGCCACGTATGTCGAACGCCGAAAGCGCTGCTTTCATAGCTTCAATCGTCTTCTGGCGCGTATCGGAATGGGTGCAGACCTTGGCGATCATCGGATCGTAGAACATGCTGACTTCGCCGCCTTCATACACGCCCGTGTCGATCTGGACGTGATGGTCGGTCATCGGCTCCTGATAACGCGTGATACGGCCGATGGAAGGCAGGAAGCCGCGGCGCGGATCTTCCGCATAAATACGCGATTCCATCGCCCAGCCATCGAGCTTCACATCATCCTGCGTCATGGTAAGTTTCTCACCGGCAGCGATGCGAATCATCTGCTCAACGAGATCGATCTTCGTCACCAGTTCCGTCACACGGTGTTCCACCTGCAGACGCGTATTCATCTCAAGGAAATAGAAACTTCCCGTCTGGTCGACGATGAATTCCACCGTGCCGACGGAGTTATAATTGACTTCCTTCGCCAACGCCACAGCCTGCTCGCCCATTTCCGCGCGCATCTTCGGCGTCAGGAACGGACTCGGCGCTTCTTCAATCACTTTCTGGTGGCGACGCTGGATAGAACATTCGCGCTCGCCCAGATGGATCGTGTTGCCAAACTTATCCGCCATGATCTGAATTTCGATATGGCGCGGATTATCAAAAAATTTCTCGATGAAAACACGGCTGTCAGAGAAACTGGAAGCTGCTTCGCTCGCAGCATACTTAATACCGTCCAGCAATTCTTTCTCATTGCGTGCAACGCGCATGCCTTTGCCGCCGCCGCCCGCAGCGGCTTTAATCATCACAGGATAACCGATCTCAGCCGCGATCTTCTTGGCTTCCTTGGCAGAACTGACCACGTCCAGTGTGCCCGGAACGGTGTTCACACCCGCTTTTACGGCAATTTTCTTGGACTCAATTTTATCACCCATCATCTTGATGGCTTCTGCGCTCGGACCGATCAGCACCGCACCGGCTTTCTTGACCGCGCGCGCAAAATCCGCCTTTTCAGAAAGGAAACCATAGCCAGGATGGACCGCTTCCGCACCGCTATGCTCGATAGCGCTGATAATATTGTCGATTCTCAGATAGCTCTGCGCGGACGGCGACGGACCGATATAGACCGCTTCATCCGCCTGTTTCACATGCAGCGCGTTCGTGTCCGCTTCGGAATAGACTGCCACCGTCTTGATCCCCATGCGTTTAGCGGTGGTCATGATGCGAACGGCGATCTCGCCGCGATTGGCTATAAGAATCTTTTCAAACATAGGTCAGGAACTACACTCATTAAAATTGCATCAATTCATAATGGAATTTCATTAGGATTACAACGTTCTGAATTGTAAAAATCTCCATTATTCTTCCAATTGGCCTTACGAACAGGGGCGGCAAGATATAGCGAACAAACTCAATGGTAAAGGATTTTTGTAAACAGCTGTATAATAAAGCATTTTTTATAAAGAAAAGAGAGCATGCAAAACAAGGTGACATCCGCCCTTCTCATTTCTAGAATACACCCATTCCCAATACTCTCTACCGATAGGTTCTCATATGAAGAAAATACTCGCGCTCGCCTTGCTGACACTCCCTCTCCAGGCCCACGCTGAAGCGATCGGTCCTCAGGGACTGGCAAAAGTAAAACAATGCATTATGCAGAATAACACGGCTCTTTGCCACGCCGTACTCACGCAGAATTCCTATGCACTGTTCGACAAGTTTGCGAATTATCAGCTCCTGCCGTGCCTGCCGACCGATTTTGAATATGTAGATGAAAAATCCGCAGGCGCTGGAGAGACTATCGTCAAAGCGTCTCTGCCGAAAGATTCCGGACATGATTATTACTTCAAAATGGTGTTCGTAAATGGCAATGGTGGCGCAAAGGTGGACTTGCCGCAAACGCTGCAGATGGGCCTGGGGCCGGACTGGAAGAAAAAAATGGATATGAGCGAACAGCTTTTCCTGATGCTGAGCCAGAATACGCAGAATAAGCAACTGACCTGTCAGGTGCTGCAGAACATGGCCGAACCGCACAAGGGTAATTTATAATCTAATCCGAGCTTATTCTCCGGCGTAATGCTTCATGTGTTTATGGCGCACCAGCGTAACCGCCTTAACCTGCGTGATAGCGATGGAGAGCGACACCAGACATCCGGCCACGATTTCCCCTGCCCTCGCCACGGCGTAGTAGATTTCATCATGATACGTCACTGCATCGCGGCTTGCCGCCATTACAATGATTACCGTCACCGGCGTTAAACGCCAGTTGGCCGGATACCCTTCGATGCAGGTAATGACGAATACGATCAGGGACGCGGCAAAAAAACTGACCAGCGGATTATAGCCGAAGATCAGCAGCGTGATAAGACCGACCGCACAACCGACAATCGTGTTGATCACACGCATGCGCGCAAGCGTGATAGCCGTACTGAGATCGGGGTCGCTGACAAGAATAACCGTGATGATGGACCAGATAGGGTCCTGCATCCCCAGCCACGAAAGACTGTACCAGCAGATGATGGATCCCAGCAGAATATTGACGGAATACAGCACCGACTTACTGGTCAAAGCAAAAGATAAACGCGACATAGGATGACTTTGAAAGAACGTTTACGGTTATGGAATATATACTGCGCTTATTTGTTCCACAACTCTTTTAGTCTCGCATCACGCCCGCATCCCGTCCGGTACTGCTTATACCGTGTCCGGTTCTTGATATAAAAATCCTGGTGATAGTCTTCAGCCGGATAAAATTCCGAAGCCGGTCCGATAATCGTCGCAACGGGCTGCTTGAACATGGCCTTGACCTTTTCCTTTGAATGCTCGGCTAGTGATTGCTGTTCGCTGTCATGGTAAAAAATACCTGCGCGATATTGGCTGCCCTTATCGCAGAACTGGCCGTATTCGTCAAGCGGGTCAACATTCTCCCAGAATACATCCAGCAATTTTTGGTAACTGACTTTCTGCGGGTCATACGTCACTTCGATCGCCTCAAAATGCCCCGTATCTCCTTCTGAAACCTGCTCATAAGTCGGATTCTTCGTATGGCCGCCCGTATAACCCGCCACCACTTTGCTTACGCCCGGTATCTGCTGGAACTCTCCCTGCATGCACCAGAAGCAACCGCCTGCGAATGTTGCCTGTTTTACAGTCTCAGCCATAACACCTCCGCATAATAAGGAAAGAAACGCCGTCAGTACCAGAAAACGCCGCATGATGCTACCCTTTCTCCGGCGTGAATGTCAGTGCGACACCGTTGTTGCAATAACGCAGTCCCGTAGGTTTCGGCCCGTCCTCAAATACGTGGCCCTGATGCCCACCGCATTTCGCGCAGTGATATTCAACTCGCTCCATGCCAAGGGTACGATCTACTTTGGTTTCTACACGTCCCTCAATCGGCTGGTAGAAGCTCGGCCAGCCGGTACCGCTGTCGAACTTAGTCTTAGAGGTAAAAAGTTCCAGCCCACAGCCAGCGCAAGCGAACACACCAGCACGTTTCTCTTCATTCAACGGGCTGGAGAAGGGCCGTTCTGTTCCTTCTTCACGCAATACGCAATATTGTTCTTTCGTCAGCATATGCTTCCACTCCTCTTCTGTTTTATAGATTTTTACAACTGCCTGTCCGGCTGCAAACGCGGCAGGAATGCGCGCCATCGCATAGCATGCGCAGGCACCGCCGAACGCCAGCCTGATAAAATGCCTTCTGTTCATATGCTCGCCTTTCTTTCATACAGCTTTCCAGCCAGGTAATCGAGCGATAACTTACCCGGACCGTAGAAGAAAATCATGCCTAACAGTATAGACCAGTAATAATGTTCCGTCAGGTTCTCATAGGTAAAGTTGATGATAATCGTCATCACAAGCAGCGGTAGCGCGGCCAGCCTTGCCATAAGCCCCAGCGTCAGCAATACCGGGCAACTTAGTTCAAACGTCGTTGCCAGCACCGCCGCTGCCACCGGAGGCAGTAACGGAACGTGATATTCATTGGTAAACAGATAGATCGTATTGCTGAAATCGCTAATCTTCACCAGTCCCGCTGCAAAAAACACATGTGCAATCCATAACCGTACTACCAACATCATTGCTGGACTTAAACAACTGACATAGTGTAAAAACACCATGTATGCGTTTATGGCTGGTTTGAGAGTTTTTTCCATAATCTTACCTTTTTGTTGCTTTCCATCAGACAATTCGCATCCTGAAACGAAAAAGTTACACGCTATTTAGCGTATGGACGGTTATGGCGGCATCTGACGCGGAACTGGCAAAGCTCATGCTTCTCGCCCTGGAGGGCGACCGGCAGGCCTATAATGCCGTCCTGCAGGAAACGAGCCGCTTCTTACGCCCCTATCTCAGCCGCAGAATCAATACGTCAGCGGATACGGAAGAAGTGTTGCAGGAAATCCTGCTCTCCATTCACAAGTCCCGCCATACGTTTGACGGCAAACGCCCTTACAGGCCCTGGGCGTTCGCCATCGCCCGCTTCCGCCTGCAGGATTATTTAAGAAAAATCTATGCCGATCACCTGCGCCATGCGGGCGATCTGGAAGAAGCGGAACAAATTTCAGCAGGGGATGTAACCAATTCCCCGCTTACTTACGAATTAATAAAAGATGAAATAGCGGGACTTCCGGGCAAACAGCCCGCCATCCTGCATTTACTCCATAGTGAAGGGCATACTTCGAAGGAAGTGGCGCAGAAAATGAACATGACGGAATCGGCGGTTAAAGTGGCCGCGCATCGCGCTTACAAAGCGCTGAGAAAGAAGCTGGCGGGATAAAATGCAGACCGGAGACCTGATAGAAGAACTTTCCAGAACCATGGATAAGGTTAATCCAGCCCCATCCCCCTGGTATCTTTTTGCCAAATGGCTGCTATTGTCTGCAATCTATATCACTGCGGTTTTATTGCTTTTTCTGCACCCAAGACCGGATCTTCCGCTTAAACTGCATGCAATTTTATTCGATATGGAACTGCTGGCACTTGCTGCGGTGATAATATCTTCCCTGCTGAGCGCTGCACTGCTGGCATTTCCGGATATCTATCAGCAAAAGAAGCTGACTTTTCTACCCATTGCCGCATTCGCGGTTTTCTGCATCGTACTGCTGGCCGAATGGCATGGCGACACACCGCCCTCCCCGCTGCCACGGCACGCCATGGCCTGCCTGCGCTGCATAACATTGCTTTCCCTGCTGCCCGAAGCCTTTATCCTCTATAACATCCGTAAACTCGCCAGCACGCATTATTACCTTGCAGGATGCCTCTCCTTCCTGGCCGCCTTCGCCATAGGAGCGTTGGCGCTCAGGCTGGCCGAACCGACCGATTCCATCATTCACCTGCTGCAATGGCATTACCTGCCGATGGCCGCAGTGGCTGGAATCGGCCTGCTTGCAGGAAAACTCTGCTTGAAATGGTAGCCGCTTGTTCCTATAATAAGCCTTGTTATCTCCCGGCCTCTATCCAGGACATTTCTGAAATGACAGATTCGCTGTCATAAAGCGTTACGAATGAAAACATATGAGCCGTTTGCGCGTCTATACCGTCCATATCGACCCTTCGCTTCCACATCCATACGAAGAAGCCTCGTTTATTGAAGAAGGTTTCAACTGGAAAGCCTTCATCTTCGCCTCGATCTGGGCGCTCTACCACAGGATGTGGCTTCTGGGAGGAATCATCATTGGAGTCGACTGCCTCATTGGCCTGCTGTCCATGGACGGCCTGAGTTCAACCGGGGTAATCTGCATGCAACTGGCCTGGCGCCTTGTGATCGGCTATGCCGGTAATGACTGGATACGCAAGAAACTCAAACGCAAAGGCTATGTAATGGCCGATATCGTCACAGGAGATTCCCAGCTGCGCGCCGAACAGCGTTTCTTCGACCGATACTTTGCTTCCGACAAGATGGCTTTTGTGTCTTAAAACAACTAACCGAATAATAAGGGATGGTGGGCGATACAGAACTCGAATCTGTGACCTCTACCATGTCAAGGTAGCGCTCTAACCAACTGAGCTAATCGCCCTTAAGGGAAGCGGCATAATAGCCATATATTTGCAGAGTGCAACAGGTTATTGTGGCTTACTGCTTGTAATAATGCTTGGTTTCCTTGATTCCTTTAGGAAACAGCTTGCGTATCCCCATGCGCAACATCTGGTCCGCCTGCAGCACAATATTGCGCAGCTTCTGTTCCGGCCTGCCGCGGAACGACGTTACGTGGAAATAATCTTCGGAATGGGCCGGATAAGCCGAAAAATAGTAATTGGAAACGCAACAGCGATTATCGTCCACAGTGATGGGAGAAACGGAGTGCCAGGAAGTTTTATCTGTCACCATCACAGCCAGACGGTTAAAACGGCTTTCGACCGTCAATGGCGCGCCTTGCGGCCCCTCAGGCCAGAGCTCGAGATTGCCACCGTTTTCCATCTTCCAATCCGGTGAAACATAATACAGAAGATTAAGCACCCTGTATTTTTCGCGGTTTTTATCATGTGAATTATCGATATGCGGATTAAGGAAATGCCCCTTCCCCATCATGGAAATCCCACCGGCATAGAGCAGTGTATCTGCTTCTAATGCCTTAAGCCCCGTAATCTGCGCGACCAGTTCCACCACGCGCGGATCCTGGAACGCATAAAGCGCTTCCTCCAGCAAGGGATTATACTGGTTCATCTGCGCTGCAATATGTTTAAGCTCGCGCAGGCTTTTCTTAAGCCGCATTTCGCCTGCAGGCGGATAGGCTATGCGAATGGCATGAGCAATATGCTCCGGCAGCAGGTCATCAATAAAGAAATGGCGAACCCGCCCTGAATTATTCCATTTCTGCCGGAGTTCCTCTACCATTGGGGTTAGCTTTTCAACAATATAGGAAGCAATTTCAGAACGTTGCATAGATTGATCCATCGGCTGCATTAATTTATAGCAGGAAACACCATAGCGCCCCATTTTGCAACAGACAATTTGCGGCCTGCCTAGACAATTTTCGTTCCCGGCTTTAATATATACTCATGTCTTCCGAATCCGTAACCGAGTTGCCCAATACGCTACGCTGGCTGTATGTCGATTTTAACAGCTACTTCGCCAGCGTGGAGCAGCAACTGCGCCCGGAATTGCGCGGAAAACCTGTAGCAATCGTGGCTGTAGATACGGATTCCACCAGCGCCATCGCCGCCAGTTATGAAGCCAAGGCGTTCGGGGTTAAAACAGGCACCCCGATCTGGGAAGCCAAGCAACTTTGCCCCGGCATCATTTGCGTAGTGGCGCAGCATGAACGCTATGTAGACTTTCACCACCGTATCCTGGAGGAAGTGAACAACCATATTCCCGTCAGCGCCGTATGCTCGATTGACGAGGTTGCCTGCCGGCTGATGGATAACGAGACCGCTCCCGAACGCGCCACACAGATAGCTCTCTCCATTAAAAAAGGCCTGGCTGCCAATATAGGAGAATATGTGCGCTGCTCTATCGGCCTCGCGCCGAACCGTTACCTTGCTAAAATAGCTACTGATCTCAAAAAACCGGATGGTTTGACAATCCTGAACGGACAGGATCTGCCCGGCAGATTGCTGCAACTCTCCCTGCGGGATCTTCCCGGAATCGGCCGCAATATGGAAAAGCGCCTGCTGCTAGCAGGTATTAACAACATGCATAGCTTATGGGCACTCGATGCCGCACGTATGCGAAAGGTCTGGGGCAGCGTATGGGGAGAAAAAGTGTGGTACCTACTGCGTGGCTATGAACTGCCCGATGAAGAAACCGTACGCCGAACGATAAGCCACAGCCATGTGATGGCGCCGGAGCTGCGCGTGCCTGAGAAAGCCCGTTACGTCGCCCGCCGCCTTATGCTGAAATCCGCCAGCAGGCTGCGGCGCATGGGCTATTACGCTGCACGTTTCCACCTCGCGCTAAGACTGGAAAACGGGTTGCGCCTGGAGGCAGAAGAATCCTGTTACCGCGCGCAGGACAGCATGACGTTTCTGCATCTGCTGGATAAGGCATGGGAGAAGCTTCTGGGCAATAACAAGCATATGCGGATCCGTAAAGTATCATTATACATACACCACCTGATGCCTGCCGATGAACTGCAACCGGAACTGTTTGCCGAATTGCCGGAAGCTGAACTGAAACAGCGCCTGAAAGCAGAGAAAATGTCACATGCGCTGGATAGAATAAATCAGCGCTTCGGCCGCGATTCAATTCTGGTGGGAATGCTGCCTTCACAGGGCCGCAGCTTTTCCGGCAGTAAAATCGCCTTCACGCGCATTCCCGACAAGGAAGAGTTCCTAGAATAAAATTCTGTTGCAAACTATAACAGTTTTGGCATTAATATTTACATGCGTAAATTTGTAGCCATCATGATTGTAACCGCCTTAAGCTTCAGCCTTGCTGGTTGTTTTGTGCTGGCGGTCGGCGCGGCAGGCGCAGGCGGCGGTTATATTTACAAAGACCAGCAGGATAAGGGCAAAGTACCCTAAGCGAATAGACGCGACTGAACAAACTTCTTATTCGTCGTCGTCCTTATCATCTTCCTCGTTATCATCCTTGCTCTTATCTGTGCTTTTAGCATCTGTAGCGGGCTCGTTGCTGCCATTTTCCAGATGCTTCTGTATATCCGCAGCAATATACCATGCGCTTGCATCTATAGCGTAAGCATTGACATATTTATGCTGCTTATCCAGCAGGTAGATATAATCGGAATGTACCGTACCCGGAAACTTTCCGCCTTTGTCATTTTCCGCAGCTCTATTGCGATAAGCTTCATGCAGCTTATCCAGCAGCTGCTTCTGTTCCTGGCTTCCCACCAGTCCCGTAAGAGCTCCATTAAAGGGCTTCAGATAATCCTGCAGCACCGAAGGACTATCGTTCATAGGATCAACTGATACGAAAACGGGTGCGACCTCACTTCCCTGTTTCTTCAGAACATCCATCACCGACGCCATGCGATGCAGCGCATGATGGCAGACATGCATGCAGTGGGTAAATCCGAAAAATACCAGCATATACTTATCCCGGAAATCTTTCTCCTGAACGGATTTTCCATCCTGATTGGTATAAGCAGGTGCGGCGTTATCAGCAAAGGGCTGGAAGAAAGAAGCGGCATCCTTAACCGCCGGATCATAGACTTCCACATGAGCCATCATACCTTTATCCTCATGCTCCAGCACATGGCAATGCGCAATAAACGTGCCGACAATGGCCGGATCGGTGAACGGAATAATCACCTTGACGGTACTGCGCTCAGGAACACCGGCATTGTCCACATAACCATTAAATGGCACCTCTTTGCCATTCACCTCTACGACCTGAAAATGCAGCTGATGGATATGAAAAGTGTGAAAATCATCGGAGTCGTTGCGAATCGTCCATTCTTCCACATGCCCCAACGGCACACGGAAATCGACACGGTTCATATTAAAGAGCTGACCGTTTATATAATATTTGCCTTCATCTGCCGACTCCGAATAGACAAAATCTCTGGTCGCATCGATCTTATCAGAGCGTAAATCATGCTCTTTAGGAAATTCCGTAATGGCAGGTAGCGGGGTTTCCGGCATACCGCTCACAATCACTTTGCCCTGTACGCGCTCAAGTTTGCAGTTAGGGTAGCATCCGGTCATTACGTTCTGCGTCACAATTTCGTGAATTCCTGGCTGTCCTGCCGTCACCAGTACTTCCAACCGGCTGGCGGGTAAAACGGTCAATACATCGGTCATAGTTTCATGCAACGTGTGGCGGCCATCCATTTCGACAATGCGGAACTGCATCCCTTTTACGGCCAGATGAAACAGGCGATTCGGGCTCTGGTTGGAGAAGCGCCAAAACTGAGTTTCCCCCGGATGCATACGGAGTACAACATCCGTCTGCCCGTTAATCGTTTGGATCACCCGGTGCAGGTCGCGCACAATATGAGGGTCCTTAGACTCCGGAAATTCATAATCTTTCAGCACGAATACGCGCTGCTTGAGCCTGGCGAGCTGAGGCAGGACGTCCTCAATCCCTTCCACTTCCAGTGCTCCGCTCAACCCACGCATAACATTCTTTTCGGCGATTCCATGCGTATGGTCATGATACCAATATAGCCCCGGAGCTTGATCCTTGGATACACGGACATCGTAATCGAAAGTCTGGCCCGGCTCCACGTTGACGTGGACATTATCCCCATTCCCCAGCGGTGAGGTTTCTATTCCGTGAAAATGAATATTGGTGGGACCGGAAGTATGATTGATCAGGCGGATACGCATTCTGTCTCCGGGACGCACACGGAGTAAAGGGGCCGCATACTGATCGTTATAAACAGAAGTATTAACGGTCACCCCGTCCAGTGTAAGCTGCTTATCCGTAGCTTCCATAGTAGCATCCAGCACACCGTCAGCGCTACTGATCTCCGTCAAGCCCCGCGTTTCCGGGATGGAATCGGGAGATGCCAGAAACACGCTATATACCAATACCGCAGCAATCAGAAGAAAACAGACGCCGAACGCTTTCATGCAGAATTAAGCCCTTATTCCTTGGAGCAGCATCCGAACCTGGTGCCGCAATGTATCGGAATGTTCGGACAACATCTTCGCCGCGTCAAGCACATTCTTCGCTTCATGGTCCACTTCCCCCATGCCTTGGGAGATAGAAGAGATATTTTCCGTAATATGCTGCACCCCGGTCAGGGCATGCTGCATATTGGTTGAAATCTCCGTCGTCGTGGCCGACTGCTCTTCCGCAGCCGCGGAAATCCCGCCCGCATATTGATTCACATCTGAAATGGAGGTCTTAATGGCATTCAGGGCAACAGTCACATCCTTGGAAACAGCCTGGATATTATTAATATGCTTCGATATCTCTTCGGTAGCCTTGGCAGTCTGGCTTGCAAGATTCTTCACTTCGGAGGCGACAACAGCAAACCCCTTTCCGGCATCCCCCGCACGTGCAGCTTCGATAGTGGCATTGAGTGCCAGCAAATTAATCTGCCCTGCAATATTCTCAATGAGTAAAAGAATCTGACTGATCTGCTCAACCGCCGCCGCCAGTACCTGGGTGGTCTGGTCCGCTTTATCCGTCCGGTGAACCGTTTCCGTAACCAGCGCCGTGGATTTGGCAATTTGACTCGATATTTCCTGTACCGCCGTGGAAAGTTCCTCAACCGCTGTTGCCACGTGCTCGACATTGGCCGCTGTCTCACCCGAAGCCGCAGAAGCTGAATTGCTCTTCTGGCTTACATCGCCTACGACACGCCCCATTCCCTCTGCGGTATTGTTAAGCGCACTGGCCGCCGCATTAATGGACTCGATAATCCCATGCACGCCGGATTCAAAACTATCGGCAAGTTTCAGGCGGCTGCTCCTGGCTTCTTCCGAAAGCAGCAGTTCTTTCTTCTTCCCATTTTCAATTTCCTTAAGATTTTCTGCCAACGCATTTTGCATGACGGACAAAGCTGTAAGCAATCGCTTCGCTTCAAGGCACCCGCTAACCTTAATATTATTATCCAACCGCCCATCCGCCACAGCATTGGCCACAATCGCCGCCTGCTTCAATGATGGTGTAATATACTGGCCTAATACCAGGGCAATAATCAAGGCGATCAAAGCAGCTCCAACAAGCGCTATGATTAACAATTTCTCATTTTCAGCAAGTGCCTTATGGGCAGTAGAAACCTGACGGTCCGCCTTGGAGCGGTAAAGGAAACCACCGTCGGAAAAATTATCGACTAACTGAGAAAGTCCCTTATCTATCTTCGTAAGATCCGCCTGCGTGGTCAAAGCCGGCTCATCCATGATATGTTTGATCTGTCCTCGGATATTTTCTGCCTGATGCTTGGTCTTGTCATTCATCGCACGCTCGATGTCGACATCCATATTATCCAGAATCGTTTGCAGCTGCTGTTTGGAGGCACTATCGCCGAAAGAAGCGGTTGCCCCTTCATGACTCGCCATAAATTTGACGAACAAGGTCTGGACGCGGTGGGCATAATCCACCCCTTCAAACGCCTTATCATACATATCCATCGCCACCGTGGACAATGCATCCACACTGGCAGCAGATTTCTTTAACTCCTGATAGCCAAATCCCCCTATCCCTATGATAAGCATAAGGATAAATAAATTTCCCAGCATCAACGCCAATCGAATGGACATGGCTCCCCCAAAATCGCCTTGCCTTAACTCTACCTTACTTTACTTCTACCGTCATCTTCATAGTGGGGTGGATAGCACAGCGGACTTCATATTCCCCTGCTTTATCGAATTTTACGTCAATCGCCTGACCCGGCTTCTGCAATCCCTTATCCTGAGCATCGCCATCCGGTGTGATCACCTTGATGTTGTGGGTTACAGTGTCTTTATTATTATAGTGTACCGTATCGCCGGGCTTAACGCTGATCTGGTCGGTAGAAAACAGTTTGTCTGCCTGATCGACCGTCACATCCGCATAGGCAGAAGATGCCATCGCCGAAACCGCACATACAGCAGCAAAAAATATTTTACGCATTTTAATCTCGCTTGTTTGAATTAAACCGATCCGAAGTACTAATTAGAACCTTTTTTGTCATAATCGCCATTCAGATAGGGCACAGGATCAAAAAATATCCCAAGATTCAGGAAAATCGTATTATTCGCTCCCGCATGCGTGCTTACCCCGTCAAACTGTGTATAGCCTGTATACTGTAGTTCGAATCGTGCATTCGCTCCCTGGATAATAGAGTCTTCTTTCCCCCAGGGAACATAGGCAAGTTCAGCTGTATAACCGGCGCTGTTCGGGCTGGCGCTTCCGGTGGAAGTCTGCCAGTAAGCGGCATCGTCGGAGCCCCATGTGCGGAAGTAACCGATGGTCGGTATCCAGGTGTTCTTATAGCTGTAAGAAACATTCGCCTTGAACTCCTGCAGCTGATCCGAGCTGTTGGTCCCTGCAAGCACTTCGCTTGCATGCAGGTCCGTGTTTTCATGCATATAGAGAGCATGGGCGGAGATAATATTCTCTTTGCCAAGCCACTGGTAATTGGCATCGAATCCTACATCGGTCTTCTTATCGCCGACGCCTGCGCTCGCATCGCCGCCCGGATTGACGTTCGCCATCATTCCCAGAGCGCCGACTTCCAGATACTGCCTGTGATGGTCGAAATCATGCTGCAAGGCAAGACGCCAGTATGGCATCACCCCTTCATACGTATCCGTTCCGGTAACGGGGATAGCGCCCACAAAATTGCGCGTTCCGGCGCTTAAGCCATGATACAGCTCGAATTCGGCATACACCCAGTTATTAAACATGACGTATGCACCGGCACCGGCCACCTGGAACCCAGCAGTTCCATCGCCAAGCAGAGTGCCTGCTGTCGGGGTTGGTGCAAGTTCCACAGCATCATACGGCCAGCCCCATTGCGGCGTTGCATTCCATAAATCTGAAACGGTGGGCGCATTATTGACCGTGATACCGGCGATATAATCCTTATGGAATAACTTGCCTTCATGCACTACACGCACTTCGGAGTTTGCCCAACCGGTATTGCGCGAAGCGCCTTCATAGGAAATCGGCTCAAGATAAACGCCGATATTGTCTGTCACCTTTCCGGTATAGAACAGCGATGCTTCACCAATGCTGAAGTTATCGTTAGTGCCGTAGCCATGCTCCGGCGGTGCACTCTGGCTATCTTTAGTGTGCGTAAACGTTGTACGCTCCATAAACGCTACCGGCGGAAAATGTTTTTTTCCGTCATCCGCGGTATAGCCATACAGCTTAAAATCACGTCCATACGGAGTCAGCTGCGGCCCGTACGCACCAACGTGACACGCTTCGCAAGGCTGCGAAGTTTGTACTGCAAAAGCCGGTGTTGCCTCTGCCTGGCTGGAAAACATGCAAACGGCAAGTCCTCCAAGTAAAGCACTTGACTTTAAAAGGTGCAAAATCTTCCGCATGATATTTTCCTGATTAAGGGTGAGTTTTTATAAAATTCTTACACTAATCACCTTATTGCAAGAGCAAACTACGCACGCATAAGTTTTATATGTGGAAGTTGCATTTTCAGCACAAATAACTGAGAATAATTATTATTTTCTCTTAAAGGATTTTTTGTACCATCCGATAAGCGAACGCTTATATGGCCCCAACTTGCTTCTGATATCGCGCCGTCCGATAAACAGTTTTGCCCCAAGCCATCCGTAGAAAGATGTACTGGCGGTATACTCAACACACTCGCGCACATCATTTGCAAACTGATACTTGTAGGCGAAATCGCCCTGCATATGATCAAACTCCTCAAGACCATGCTCAAGAGCCCAGCTAATCGCATTCAGGTTTGCAAGATGGCCGGGAGAATATTGAAAATAAGCCGCATCATTGGAAACGACATAGCTGATAAGCTTTTTACCATATCGCAGCGCCAGATGGTGTGCAATGACGTCCTCACCACACTGCAGCCATGCAAGGAAAAGTTCACCGCGTTTTGCCGCTTCCGCCGCAAAAAGACGGAAGAACGCCAGCACGTTCGGCTGATCGAACATGCCTTGCAGGCCAAGTTCATTGCACCACGCTGTCTTTTGCTTAACCATGCCTTCAATAATACCTTCAGGCAGCGGTAACGATTCGCACACCGTATATTTCACCGGCGCTTTTTCTTCCAGGCGGCGCAGGCGGCGGTTCAGATCCGTACGCACCTTGCGTGGCAATGTTGCCTTATAGGTTTCCGCGTCTTTCCACTCCAGCTTCAGGTAAGGTGCCCGGTTGCGTTCATGCGCCGTGGCGAAAGAGTTCAGCGCCTGCTCGTCCAGCGAACCGGGGCAGACATCGCGTATATGAATAAAGTCATATGCTTTGCTATTTCTGGCTGCCTGCCACAATGCCTGTGCCTGCTCAGGATTCGCGCAAAGAATATCGGCCTGATAGAACGCCTCTGCACCGGTCGCCTGCAAAACACGGAATCCCTTGCGACGCACCACCGCCAGTGGCAACACACCAATAAGCTTACCGTTCTCTCTCGCGGTAACGATATGCAAAACACGCCCATTTGTGTTTCCTGTGGTGCGCCACCAGCAGTCAAAATAATCGAAACCGGAAAAAGGGCTGGTTCCTATAGCGTTATGAAGTTGCCGCCATTCTTCAGCGATAACAGCAATTTCCGTGTCCGACGTTAATATGGCAAAATCCATTACTTCGCAGCGCCTTTTACTAAATGATCAACAATATCCGGATTGGCAAGCGTGGAAGTATCTCCCAGCGCCCCAAGCTCTCCTTCCGCGATTTTGCGCAGGATGCGACGCATGATTTTACCGGAACGAGTCTTAGGCAGCTCATGGGTAAAATGAATATGATCCGGCGTCGCAATCGGGCCGATCTCGGCACGCACCCATTGAATAAGCTCCTTGGTCAACTGGTCATTGACCTTCACACCGGCATTGAGCGTCACATAGGCATAAATACCCTGCCCCTTAATATCATGCGGAAACCCGACGACTGCCGCTTCCGCCACAAGCTTATGCGCCACCAGCGCACTCTCGATCTCCGCCGTGCCCAGACGATGACCGGATACGTTAATCACATCGTCAACACGGCCCGTGATCCAGTAATAACCGTCTTTATCGCGCCTGCACCCGTCACCGCTGAAATAATAGCCTTTGAACGAGGAGAAATAAGTTTGCTCGAAGCGTTCATGGTCGCCGTAAACCGTACGCGCCTGACCAGGCCATGAATCGGCGATACAGAGCATGCCCTCGCCTTCCCCTTCGATCACCTTACCGTCACTGTCCAGCAATACGGGCTGCACGCCGAAGAATGGCACCGTGGCGGAACCGGGTTTCAGATCCACCGCTCCTGGCAACGGGGCGATCATATGACCGGCGGTCTCCGTCTGCCACCACGTATCCACGACCGGGCAGCGTTCTTCACCCACCATATTGTAATACCACATCCAGGCTTCCGGATTGATGGGCTCGCCGACACTCGCAAGCAAGCGAAGGCTACGGCGAGAGGTAAGCTGCACATAGGAATCCCCCTCACGCATCAGCGCACGGATGGCCGTGGGAGCCGTATAAAAAATACTGACATCATGCTTGTCCACCACCTGCCAGAAACGCGAAGCATCCGGATAACTCGGCACGCCTTCAAACATCAGCGTCGTCGCGCCGTTGCATAACGGACCATAGACAATGTAACTATGCCCAGTAACCCAGCCCACATCCGCCGTGCACCAGTAAATCTCGCCTTCGCGGTAGTCGAACACCAGCTCATGCGTCATGGCCACATAGAGCAGGTAACCCGCCGATGTATGCAGCACTCCTTTGGGCTTGCCCGTTGAACCGGAGGTATAAAGAATAAAAAGCGGATCTTCCGCATCCATCGCTTCCGGCGTATGGGTGGCGGATACTGTTTTAATTTCTTCGTGATACCAAAGATCGCGCTTCGGATGCCATTCTATATGCCCGCCCGTGCGATGCACCACAAGCACATGCCGCACCTGGGGCAGATCGTGTATGGCCTTATCGACATTGCGCTTGAGCGGAATAGCCTTACCGCCGCGCACGCCCTCATCCGCCGTGATGATAAAATCACTCTTGCAGTCTTCAATACGCCCTCGCAACGCCTCCGGCGAGAATCCGCCGAACACCAGCGAATGCACCGCGCCGATGCGCGCACAGGCGAGCATGGCATAAGCGGCTTCCGGAATCATCGGCATGTAAATCGTCACGCGGTCGCCTTTTTTAACGCCGCGCGCAATCAGCACATTCGTCAGCCTGCAGACATATTCATGCAGTTCACGATAGGTTATATGGCGTGATTCGGAAGGATCATCCCCTTCCCAGATAATAGCCGTCTTATCGGCCTTCTTTTCCAGATGGCGGTCGATGCAGTTTGCACTCACATTGAGCTTGCCGCCCTCAAACCACTTAATCGATACATCCGGCGTAAAACGTGTATTCTTTACCTTATTCCACTTACGCGCCCACTCTAGCCGCTCCGCCTGCTTTCCCCAGAAAGCTTCCGGCGCTTCAATGCTCTCCTTATAAAGCTCCAGATAGCGCTCACGATTAATATGCGCCGTCTTTGCAAATGCAGGATCAACCGGAATAATTTTCTCAGACATAACAATGCCCATAAGTAGATTTTATATTGAGCGATTCACTTTATGAGCACCGGCTGTTTTATGCAAGCACTGTAACGTTCGTTATTTCACAGCTGCTGCTCCTGTGATTCCTTCCAGGCTTGCCTTAAAGAAGTGAGTCTTTCCTGATGGCTGGAATCTTGTATCGCAGGATATGTTTGCCCTAGCCTTGCAACATGCCCGCCTGCATCCGCCCGATGCTTTTGGGTGTAATTACTTTTTACAATACGCTGCGCACCATAGACACCTTCCGCAGCCACAATGAGTCCTGTAATCGCTGTCTGCCGTGCAAGATGTTTTGCCTCTACGCTACTTCTTCCCTGTTTACGCCAGGCTTCTATCCCTGCAAATGCTGGAGAAAATACATTCAATACACTCCCAATCAAAAATACTCTGTCATGCTTCCACATCTTTTTAATGGGGACAAACAATTCCGTATTCAGCTTGCCTAAACCGCCTGGACCGGAAACGGATAGTGATCTCACATCTTCAATAATAGGCTCATCATTATGTTTTCTAAAATGGCCATAGCCTTTTAATGACTGCGCTACCAGCTGATATAATCCTGAATAAAGCCTTATTTTCTCAGGTGCATACGCTATCTCTCCTGCCTTCAATCCAACACCGTGCGCTTTAAGACCTAACTTGATATGATTCAGGTTATTGAACATGAACACCGGCATCAGGATCAGCCATTCAAACTGGGTAGAAGAGCGCTGCGGGTGCAGGAAGGCATTCGTTATACGTTGCCCCAGTGTATGGCCTTCAGGAAACATTCCACCCCGCGCAGAAGAGAAAGACCAGACTTTTTCAGCTATCTGCACCTGTGCACTGAATTCCCTCGGCCTGTCTCTGGTAAGTTTGCCATGCACCAGCCGGGTGCGGGCTGACAGCAGGGATTCATAATTGACGTAAGCGAAACAAGCCGTAATAAGACTGCCAAACCAGTTATCACTATTGAAACGTGATTTTGCATAACCCCAGATTTTTTGGCCGAAGCTTTGCCGCGAATGCGCTTCATTCGCCGGGGTATCCGGTGCGATAGTATTGGCCTCTGCCATAATCTACCCGTAAGGACATGATCTGGCTCAACAATACAAAAATATATCCTGCAATCCAACTCGTAAGGACTGCTGTCACACAATGTTCAAATTAGTTAATAAATCAGGGGGTTAGTCTGTCTAGAAATGGCGCAGCACGTGCAGGTAAATGTCTTTGAGCTTCACCAGATCTTCCACCTTCACACGTTCGTCGATGGCATGCGGAGTGAGACCTGTAGTGCCGAACTCGACAACAGGACAGATATCCTTGATAAAACGCGCATCTGACGTGCCGCCCGTCGTGGAAAGATCCGGTGTCAGACCGGTCACTTCCTTGACAGCCTGTACCAGCAAAGCACTCAGTTTACCGGGCGGTGTGATGAAGGATTCGCCCGAGACACGCCATTCGAGCTTGGTCTCAGCCTGCGTCAGTGCAATCTGCTCACGCACCCATGCTTCAATGGTCTGCGCATTGTGCTGATCGTTGAAGCGGATATTAAATTGCGCGCGCGCTTCCGCCGGAATAACATTCCCTGCGGTATTTCCAACATCAATCGTAGTGATCTCAAGATTAGAGGGAGGAAAAAATTTGCTTCCGCTATCAATCGGCGTCGCCTTCAGCCGCTGCAATATCTCGATGATACTGGTGACGGGGTTATCCGCCAGCTCAGGATAAGCCGCATGGCCCTGTTTCCCGATAACGGTCAATTTACCGTAAGCACTGCCGCGTCGGCCGATCTTTGCCATCTGACCAAGTTCTTTGGGATTGGTAGGCTCACCCACAATGCAGCCGTCAATCTGCTCACCGCGCGCTCTCAACCACGGCAGCATTTTGCGCGTGCCATTGACTGCCACACCTTCTTCATCTCCGGTGATTAGCAGGCTGATCGAGCCTTGCATCGGCGTTTTAACCCGTTCACTTACAGCAGCCACAAAAGCCGCAATCGCGCCTTTCATATCCTCTGCGCCGCGCCCGTAAAGATAACCATCTTTGATAACAGCCGCAAACGGATCGACTGACCATTTTCCGGTATCTCCCGTCGGCACGACATCCACATGACCGGCAAAACATATGTTAGGCTGTGCTGTACCAAGCCGCGCGTAAAGATTTTCAGTGGGCTCTCCCGGCGCATCCGAAAACGTAACCTGATGGCAAACGAATCCCAGCGCCTCAAGATGTTTCCTGAGCACGCCCATGACACCCTCATCTTTCGGAGTAATACTGGGAACGCGGATTAATTCCTGGGCAAGTGCAACCGGATCGATCATTTCTTACCGGCAACCTTGCGCTGCTGCGACTCTTCTGCTTCGGTTTCTGCTTCCGGCTGCGGTGCTTCCTTAGCAGTAGCGTCAAAAGGATTGAACATCGAGAATGCCTTGGTGAACAAGGCAAAATTCTGCTTTCCGATTTCCTCGAACTGGGAAAAAGGCGAGAACGTGGAATTACGCGAGAAATAATCGAACATACGGTCCTGGTTCACAGTGAAATTCTCCATTGTGGCTTCCAGATAGGAAGGCAGGAACTTCTGCATTCTGCCGCCGTAAAACCCGATGATCGTGCGCAGGAATTTAATCGGGAGCATGCTGTAACCCTTTGATTCCTGATCGAATATGATTTGCGTCAATACCTGGCGGGTAAGGTCTTCTTCGGTTTTTGCATCAATAACAATGAAATCTACGCCATTTTTGACCATAGTGCATAGATCATCCAGCGTAATATAGCTGCTCGTATTGGTATCATAGAGACGACGATTGGCGTATTTTTTAATTACCACCTGACCGTTTGTCATGCCTGGCATAAATCCTCCTCACCGTCTTTTCTATTGTATTTGCTGATAAAGGGTGCAATTATGCACGTTTATTCTCCATTTCTAGCACGTTATTTGCTGCATCGCAACACAAATGTCTGAAAAAGATGAATATCGGAAACTTGCAGGCCAGTTCATTGATCTGTGGCAGAAAAACACAGCAGCCCTGATGAATGACAGCGAATTCGTGCGCACATTCTTACAAATGATGCAGGCAACGTCTTTTTCTGCTAAAGATAACGCAACTTATGGTCACCACTCTACTTCATCACCGTCAGCAGGCGCTTCCGCTGCATCTGTTCATGAACATGCTTCCCTTGCTGGCATCGAGGAGCGCCTTACAGCTCTCGAAGGCCGGATCGGGGCCCTTGAATCCTCCTTTGTCAGGATCATCTCCGGCATCGGCAGCCTTTCTGCAGAAAGCATGGAACGACCTGCAAAGCGACAGCAAACTCGCGCTCGCAGTGGAAGAAGAGGCGGAAAAAAGAACAGCTGAACTGCTGGCCTGCGTTCATAAATTCAACCGCACTGATTTCACGCGCGATATTCCGGAACCGAATGCCGTAATCACAATAGGCAGTGCCAGGCTGCTGGATTATGGCTGTGACAAAGCCAATGCGCCTGCGATTCTGCTCATCCCCTCGCTGATCAACCGCTATTACATCATGGACCTCACGAAACGGCTGAGTTTTGCGCGTTATCTGCGTGAGCATGGGATACGCGTATTCATTGTGGATTGGGGAACGCCCCGCGAACAGGAATATTATCTCAATTGCGCGCTGTATGTGACGGAAGTCCTGGTGCCGATGGCGGAATATATACGCAGGCAAACGACCGGTTCGCTGGCGTATGGCGGCTATTGCATGGGAGGATTGCTCGCAATGGCACTGGCCTGTACCCGCCCCGAACTGGCCGATAAAATCGCATTCTTCGCAACACCGTGGGATTTTTTGGCACCGAGCTTCCCCCGTTTCGCATTGGAAGAACCGGAGATCGAAGAGCTCAGAAAACAGCTAAACGCGAGGGATACTATACCGGCGGAATTCATCCATCTGTTATTCCACTACGCTAATCCTTGCGCTTTTCAGAACAAGCTGAAAGACTTCGCCGCCATGGACCCGGCCGCACCGGCTACGCAGGATTTCATCGCGATTGAACATTGGGCGACAGACGGTATCGACATGACCCGCGGCGTGGCCCATGACTGCCTGATCAACTGGACGCAGTATAACCAGCCTGCCAAAGGGCAGTGGCATGTCGGTGGCAGGCCGGTGCTTCCCCAGGAGCTTACTATTCCAAGCTTTGTCGCCATACCCAAGGATGACAAAATTGTGCCGTCGGACTGCGCCCTTCCGCTTACCGCTCAATTGAAAAATCCCACCCTGATCGAACCGTATAGCGGCCATATCAGCATGATGGCCGGAAGGCGGCGCAAATCCGCACTCTGGGAACCGTTCCGGGAATGGCTCGTCGACTAGAAATCGTAAGAAATGCTTTTAATCGGGATAAACAGTCTGTGTACGACACTGACTGCAATGCCGAATACTAAAATTGCATCCGCATAATGCAGCAGCGAAATGGAAGTAGGCTCGGCAAAAAGCAACGTCAGGGTTCCCAGCAGCACCTCCACCACAAAGATCGAAAACAGAATCGCCAGCAAGTGAGCCACATGAGGGTTATTACGCCCGACAATCCAGAACAATGTAATCAGTCCGAACAATCCCCCCGCAATCAGTTTATGCACGAATTGCGCCGTCGTAGCATCTTCAAAAAGATTACGGTACCACTGCGTCATCGGCCATAAACCTTCCGGCAGCAGACTGTTATTATCCATGACCGGCACCGTATTGAAAGTCAGTACCGCATGCAGGCCCGTTTTTGCTCCCCCTAGCACTATCTGCAGCGAAATACCCGCCAGCACGATACAGGCAAAGACTTTCATGAACCAGGAAGGTTTGGGAAGTTCAAAGCCGCCTATCCCCTGCTTCGGGTAAGTGAAACTAAGCAACTGCCACAACATAAGCGCAAAAAAGACAAACTGCATGCCAGTCTGTATGCTTAAGCCATAAGGTACGAAATACGGCTCTGCATATAAAGAAGCCGTACTCATATACAGATCGAGAAAATTCCTGACGCTCCCCCACAGAAAAATGGCTGTAAATGCCGCCACATTGAGCACACTGACCCGCTTAAAACAATAAAAGCATAAAAGCGGAATCAGATACAGCCCGACCAGCAGATATTCCAGAATATAGCGAGCATAATCGACGAGATAGATTGTCTTGAACCCATATACGTCCATTTCCGGAAACGTCTTGGTAAACTGGGGCAGCTTCCGGTAATCCTCAAAAATAGCCTCGAATTGCGCATCGTCTACCGGAAACGTTACGGTTTCCAGCGGCTTCCATTTGGTAATCGCGACACCGCCTCCCATAAAATTAGCGGCATAATCCAGCATCATAATGGATGCGAACACGGCCAGGCACAGCGAAATCCATATGCTGACCGCAACATTGGGAGTTTTTGAGGTTTGTAGTTGCATAGCTCCTATTAATGCCTATAAAAGCGAAAAGCAATTTCTACATAGCATATCGGGGACTACCATGAGCAAAAAAATAAAGAAAGTCGTGCTGGCTTATTCCGGCGGGCTGGATACTTCCATCATCCTGCGCTGGTTGCAGGAAAAATACGAATGCGAGGTTGTCACCTTTACGGCTGATCTCGGCCAGGGTGAAGAGCTGGAACCCGCGCGCAAGAAAGCCGAGATGATGGGCGCAGCCAGAATCTATGTGGAAGATCTGCGCGAAGAGTTCGTGAAGAACTACGTATTCCCGATGTTTCGCGCCAATACGCTTTATGAAGGCGTCTACCTGCTCGGCACCTCCATCGCACGTCCGCTGATCGCCAAGCGCCAGATTGAGATTGCGCTGGAAACCGGTGCAGACGCCGTAGCTCACGGCGCCACCGGCAAAGGCAACGACCAGGTACGTTTTGAACTCGGTTATTACGCACTGAAACCGGATATCAAGGTCATTGCTCCGTGGCGCGAATGGGATCTGACGTCCCGCACGAAGTTGATCGAATACGCGGAAAAGCACCAGATTCCGATTGCCAAGGATAAACGCGGCGAAGCTCCCTACTCCACCGATGCAAATCTTCTGCACATCTCCTATGAAGGCAAGGTGCTGGAAGACCCGTGGCAGGAACCGCATGAAGACATGTTCACACGCTCTGTTGCCCCGGAAAAAGCACCGAACGAGCCGACCTATATCGAAATCGAATTTGAAGGCGGCGATCCGGTGGCTGTGGACGGCAAGAAAATGTCTCCCGCTACGCTGCTGACACACCTGAACAAACTGGGTGGTGAAAACGGTATCGGCAGGCTGGACCTTGTAGAAAACCGCTATGTCGGCATGAAATCGCGCGGCATTTATGAAACCCCAGGCGGCACGATCCTTCTGGCAGCGCATCGTGGTATGGAAAGCCTCACGCTCGACCGTGGCGCAGCACATCTGAAAGACGACCTTATGCCGCGCTATGCCGAGCTGATCTATAACGGTTACTGGTGGTCACCGGAACGTGAAATGCTGCAGGCATTGATCGACAAATCCCAGGCCAATGTCACCGGCACGGTACGCCTGAAACTGTTCAAAGGCTCCGTCACCGTTGCAGGCCGCAAATCGCCCGTAAGCCTCTACAGCCAGCAGCATGTAACGTTTGAAGAAGACAGCGTCTACGACCAGAAAGACGCCGCAGGCTTCATCAAGCTCAACGCGCTGAGGCTTCGCTTGCTCGGAAGGCAGTAATGGAAAAACAGATCCGCATCAAACGCCTCTATTTCCGCTCGGCGCATCGTGGCTCCAAGGAGATCGACCTGATCCTGGGCCCCTATGCCGCCGAGAATCTGGAAACGATGAGCGACGATGAACTGGATGAATTCGAGGCCTTTCTTTCCGAAAACGATACCGATATCTGGGACTGGGTTACCGGAAAGGCGGAGCCTGAGGAAGCATGGAGATACAAAAACCTCCTGGCACGCCTGAGGAAAATTTATGATGTCACCGGCTGAACATACCGAACTGCACGGCGTGCCGCAAGGCAGCGAAGGGTATGTGCTGGCCGGAATTCTGCAGGTTTCTGCGAAAGATATCATCTTCATCGCCTCAAGCGACCGCGATATGGAGATGGTACGCGCAGGTCTCGAGTTCTTTGCACCCGACGTAAAAATCATCACCCTGCCCGCATGGGACTGCTTGCCGTATGACCGCGCCTCGCCGAATGCCGCCGTACTGGCCGCACGTATCGTAGCGCTTTCGCAGATACTGGCTCCCACTAAGGGCAAACGCGCAATCCTGACCACGGTCAATGCCGCTTTACAGAAGCTACCACCTAAAACGCTCATGCAGCGCGCGCACTTCAGCCTGAAGACAGGCGCAGAATTTTCGCATGACGCATTAACACATTTCCTGATCGAAAATGGCTACCGCCGCAATGCCAAGACCATGGAAGCCGGGGAATTTGCCGTACGCGGCAGCATCATCGATATTATCCCTCCCGGCATGGCCGACGGTGTACGACTGGACGCTTTCGGCAATACGCTGGAATCTATCCGCCTGTTCGACCCCATATCTCAGCTGACCAAGGACAAGCTGAACGAAATCATGCTTCATCCTGCGAGTGAAGTACTACTGAATGAAACGACCATCAAACACTTCCGCGAACAATACCGCAACGCATTCGGCGCCATCACGCGTGAAGACCCGATTTACGATGCAATCTCCGAAGGCCGTGGCAGTCACGGTATGGAACATCTGTTACCGCTCTTTTATGAATCGCTGGATACGCTATTCGACTATGTGCCGGAAGCCAAAGTCATCCTCGGAGCGCAGGCGCGCATGGCCTGCCGCGAACGGCTGGAACTGACGCAGGAATATTACGCAGCACGCAAGAATATCGACAACACCAAGCATTATGGCGCTGCTCCCTACCCCGCTTTGCCGCCCGACGCGCTGTATCTCAACGAAGGCGGCTGGGAAAGTTATCTTACCGCACATCACGCTTTAGCGGTAACGCCGTTCGTTTCGGAAGGCAAACCTGGCATGAATTACCGTCCTGCGCGCAACTTTGCCGCTGCCAAACTGACGGGTGAAGCTTTATTCGACGATCTACGCCATTACTCCGCGAGCGAACGCAGCCGGGGGCGCAGCACCATTATCGCCTGCTATTCCCAAGGCAGCCGCGAGCGTATCGCGACCATGCTGCACGAGCATGAACTGCATCCGCTGCGTATCGATTCCTTCAATGAAGTCAAAAATATCAGCGGCAAGACGATCGGTCTCGCTATTATCGCACTGGAACGCGGCTTCGAGGCCGATACGGTAACGTTGCTCAGTGAGCAGGATCTGTTCGGCGAGCGTATCATCCGCAGCTCGCAGAAGCGCAAGAAAGCAGAGAATTTCTTAAGTGAAGCCGCAAGCTTCATGCCGGGCGAGCTCGTCGTCCATAAGGAACATGGTATCGGGCGTTTTGAAGGCTTAATTACGCTTGAAGTACTCGGCGCACAGCATGACTGTCTGAAAATCATTTATGAAGGCGACGACAAGCTCTTCCTGCCCGTGGAAAACATTGAAGTCATCTCGCGCTTCGGCAGCGAGGAAGAAGGCGCAAAACTGGATAAATTAGGCAGCGCATCATGGCAGGCGCGCAAAGCCAAACTTAAAGAGCGCATCACCATAGCGGCAGAAGAATTGCTGCGCACCGCTGCCGCACGTGAAATCAGTTCCGCGCCTCCTTTCGAACCACCGCAGGGGTTATATGATGAATTCTGCGCTCGCTTTCCTTATGCGGAGACCGAAGACCAGGCCAAGGCTATTGAAGATATTCTTGCCGATATCGCTTCCGGCAAACCCACAGACCGCCTTGTCTGCGGCGATGTCGGATTCGGCAAGACCGAAGTGGCATTGCGCGCAGCTTTTGTCGCTGCTTGCGCAAATACCGAGCGCGGCAAGGTGCAGGTCGCGGTCATCTGCCCGACCACTCTGCTTTGCCGCCAGCATTACCATACCTTCAGCGAGCGCTTCTCCGGCATGCCGTTTACCATCCGTCATATGTCGCGCCTGACGACGGCAAAGGAAAATAAGAAGACGCTCGAAGGCCTGGAAAATGGCAGCATAGACATTGTCATCGGTACGCATGCGCTGCTGGGCAAGAATGTGAAATTCAAGAATCTCGGCATGCTCATCATTGACGAAGAGCAGCATTTTGGTGTAGCGCAGAAAGAAAAGCTCAAATCCTTACGCAGCGACATTCACGTCATTACCCTGTCTGCCACCCCAATCCCGCGCACTTTGCAGCTTGCGCTTTCCGGCGTGCGCGAACTCAGCATTATTGCCACCCCACCGGTGGACCGCCTTGCCGTACGCACCTTCGTCACACCGTTCGACTCTGTGGTGCTGCGCGAAGCAATCTTGCGCGAATATCATCGCGGCGGTCGTATTTTTTATGTGACACCGCGCATCAAGTATATGGCGGAACTCCAGACGATGTTGCGCGAAATTGTGCCGGAAATCCGCGTGGCCACCGCCAACGGCCAGATGCCGCCAGCAGAACTCGACGATATCATGAACAAATTTTATGATGGTTCGTACGATTTGCTGCTCTCCACGACCATCGTGGAATCCGGGCTCGATATCCCGACCGCGAACACCATCATCGTTGACCGCGCGGAAATGTTCGGCCTGTCGCAGCTCTACCAGTTGCGCGGGCGTGTCGGAAGAGGCAAGACACGTGCTTATGCATACTATACGCTGCCGCACCGCAAGCAGCTCTCCCGTGCCGCAACACGCAGGCTGGAAGTCATGCAGACTCTGGACAGCCTCGGCGCAGGTTTCACGCTCGCAAGCCATGACATGGACATCCGCGGATTCGGTAACCTCGTGGGCGAAGAACAGTCGGGCCATGTGCGCGAGGTCGGTATCGAACTCTACCAGCAGATGCTTGAAGAAGCCGTTGCCGGTGCAAAAGCCCAGCGCAAGGGCGAAAAACCGGCTGCATCCGACGAATGGAGTCCCCAGATTAACCTCGGTATGACGGTACTGATACCGGAAGCGTATGTGCAGGATCTGGAAATGCGCTTAGGCCTTTACCGCCGCGCAGCAAGCCTCGCAACCGAAGAAGAAATCCATGCTTTTGCTGCCGAACTGATCGACCGTTTCGGCAAACTGCCGAGGGAAGTAGAGCATCTGCTGGCCGTCATGCGCATCAAACAGCTCTGCCGTAAAGCCGGAATCGAGCGCATCGATGCAGGTCCCAAAGGATTGCTTATATCCTTACGTAATAATACGTTTGCTGCGCCGGAGAAACTGCTCGCTTATATCGCAAAGAATGCCGCGAAAGCCAAAATCCGCCCGGACCAGAAACTGTTCCTTTCACATGAATTCGCCAATGAGCGCAAAAAACTACAGACCACTCGCGAAGCAGTTGAAGAACTGGCCAGTTTAATATAATTAGTGGAGCATGTGCAGGCGCTCCGGAAATATACAGGCCTTTACGCTGATAGAACTAAGCATAGTCCTTGTGATTATCGGGCTAATCGTAGGCGGCATATTAACGGGACAGGATTTGATCAATGCAGCGCAGACACGTGCGCAAATTGCGCAGATTGAGAAATACAGCACCGCCGCCCGCACCTTTCAGAATAAATATGGCTATCTCCCCGGAGACATACCGAATCCGGCAGCAAGTAATTTCGGCTTTGCGGCAAGAGGTCAATATGCTGGAGAAGGTGATGGAAACGGTCTTATAGAAGGCATTTGGGGCGATGGAGCGGGTAATAACTGGGGCGTTTACCAGACCGGTGGCGAAACCTCCATGTTCTGGGTAGACCTAAGCAAAGCAGTCCTGATCGACGGCAGTTTTACCACCGCTTCTCCCACCACTGCAACGGCCAGTCCCGTCACAGGAAGCCAGATCAATAATTACCTGCCCCAGGCAAAAATCCAAGGTAATGATGTGCTGGTTTACGGATTCCCGGACCCCAAATTTAACAGCAACAATTTCTTTGCCATCGGCGGAATTACCGGACTGGATTTCGGCAATGCAAATTCCATTGTGCTGACACCGGCACTATCCGTATTGCAGGCCTATAATATCGATAAGAAAGTGGATGACGGCTATCCCCAGACCGGCACCGTCATGGCTATTCTTAAACGCTGGGGACAAGACTGGATAGGAGCATCGGGTACAACTGCTACTCCTGCATCTGCCACCACATGTTATGACAACGGCAATACCGGCGGCGCTACGCAAAAATATTCTGTAGGACAGAATGGAGGAAATGGTCTGAATTGCGCTCTCTCTATGAGAATGCAATAATTACTGCGGTTCCGCCAGCGCCCGGATCACTCCGTGCAGCGTGCGCACTTCCTGCTCGGTAAGGTTCGCACGAGTGAAGATGTTCTGAAGGTTCATCCACATCTTGGATTTCTTTTCATCCACATTCCAGAAATTCACTCTATCCAGCCTGCGCTCCAGATGGTCAAAGAAACCTTTTAACTCTTCCTTCGTCGTAAACGGGCTTTTGGTAACAAGTTGAATATCATCACGGATATCAGAAGAGGCCTCGCCTGCCCCTTCGATATTGCTCTGGAATAACTGATAAGCTACTACCACTACGGACTGCGCAATATTCAGCGAAGCAAGCTCAGCCGTAGGAATCGTGATAATTGTGTCGGCAAGCGTTACATCTTCATTCGTAAGCCCTGTACGCTCAGGCCCAAACAGAATAGCAGTCTTCTGTGCTTCTTGCTTTATCAATTCAGCAGCCTGTGCGGGCGTAGCCAGACGCTTCACCATCTCGCGCGGACGGGCTGTGGAAGCATAGACACGCTGCATATCCGCCACGGCTTCCTGTGTCGTTTCATAGACTTTTGCATTATCCAGAATGGATGCCGCATGCGCTGCCAGATCATAAGCACGCTTATTCGGGAACGGCTCACGCGGACCTACAAGGCGCATTTCGCTCAGGCCAAAATTCATCATCGCGCGCGCGGCCGCGCCGATATTCTCAGGCATCTGAGTGTTTACAAGAACAACAACAGGATTCATCACTTAGCGCTCACTATCAAACGGTAAGTAATCGCATCGTAAAGCGCATCGAAAGACGCATCGATGATATTGGGCGAAACGCCGATCGTATTGCAGATACGGCCCTTCGCATCCCGGCTTTCGATCATCACGCGCGTGAGCGCCTTCGTGCCTTCCTGCGGCGTAAGGATACGCACTTTATAATCCGTCAATATGATGTCCTTCACCTTCGGATAATGCTTGGCGAGCGCTTTACGCAGCGCCGTATCCAGCGCATTGACCGGGCCATTGCCTTCCGCCACCATCATGATCTCTTCCTCGCCGATCACCACTTTTACCGTCGCTTCCGAAACCGTGATCAGCTGACGTTTTGCGTTCCAGCGGCGTTCATCCAGCACGCGGAATTTCTGCACGCTGAAAAACTCCGGCACCTGTTCAAGCTGGCGGCGTGCAAGCAGTTCAAAGCTCGCTTCCGCTCCTTCATAAGCATAGCCCTGCACTTCGCGGTGTTTTACTTCGCTGACGAGCTTCGCAATACCCGGATGGTCCGGTGGGAGATGGATGCCCATACCCGTGAGCCGGTCGATAATATTGGACTTGCCTGCCTTATCCGAAACGAGAATCGTGCGCTTATTGCCCACCAGCGCCGGATCAATATGTTCATAGCTTGTGCTGTCCTTCGCCATTGCAGAGACATGAAGGCCTCCCTTATGCGCAAAAGCAGAACTGCCGACATAAGCAGCCTGCATATTGGGCGCACGGCTGATTCGCTCATCCACGAAGCGCGAAACCTCTGTCAGATGCACAAGCTTTTCTTTCGGAATCCCCGTTTCAAACCCCATCTTGAGCATCAACGTAGGGATAATGCTGATAAGATTGGCGTTGCCGCAGCGCTCGCCGATACCGTTGATTGTGCCTTGCACCTGACGCACGCCTGCACGCACTGCCGCCAGCGAGTTCGCTACTGCGTTTTCTGTATCGTTATGACAATGAATCCCCAGATACGTTCCCGGAATATGCTTCGTGACTTCCGTTACGATCTGCTCGATTTCATGCGGCAGCGAACCGCCATTAGTATCGCACAGCACAATCCAGCGCGCACCCGCCTCATAAGCAGCCTTGACAACTTCCAGCGCAAATGCGGGATTGGCTTTATAGCCGTCGAAAAAATGCTCCGCATCAAACAGCGCTTCGCGTTTCTTCTTCGCCAACAGCGCGATGCTTTCACCAATCATGCGGATATTTTCGGCTTTGGAAATTCCAAGCGCTTTTTCCACCTGCCGGTCCCACGCTTTACCCACCAGGCAGATACTCCCCGCGCCGCTTTCCAGCAGGTCCGAAAGGCCGGGATCGTTTTCTGCGCTCCGCCCTGCGCGGCGCGTCATGCCGAAAGCCGATACTTTTGCATTTTTCAGTTTGGGCAATGAGGCAAAAAACTGATCGTCATTCGGATTGGCGCCCGGCCAGCCGCCCTCGATCACATCGATGCCAAGACGGTCAAGCTCGCGCGCAATGGCCTGCTTGTCGGCCACAGTAAAATCCACCCCCCTTGCCTGCGCCCCGTCCCGCAAGGTGGAATCATATAAATAAACTCTGTTTTTCATTTGGTTATGAATATAACCTGAAGAATCTAATCAGGTCAAGTGCTCTATCACAGCAGAAAATCTTGATCACTGCCTCTACGAACGCCCCCCCCTACCGGCACCGCTTCCCGCCTCTGCCGCCGCTTCTCTCGCGTGCTTAACACTATATTTTTCAACGCCATATTGTTCGCACAATGCGTCCAGTTTTTCAGGATTAAATCTTATACCCCAATGTTGCACTCTTTCGTAGTCGATACCGGAACTTGTAACACGCTTCCAATACACGATCGGCGGAAGCTCATAAGGCTTTCCATTACAATCTGCATCTCTCATTTTTTCTGCTATTGCCAGTACGGTTTCTCTAAATGCCCCTGTATTATTTATATATTTACCGGCATTCCCCTTATAGGAACCACTATATCCTTTTGGATCCAAGCCACTCTCAGTCATTTCATGCATGACCATACCCACGGCATCTTCAACGCTAAAATTATCATAATATCCCACCGCACGAATGAGAATTGCTTCACGCATATCGCTATCAAATTTTTCAAACCATGCCAGGGCTTTTGCGTGATAATCCTCATCATGTTGCGAAGGTGTGTGATAATTGGCCATAATCTGTCCCGGTATAAAACTTATTCAACCTAGTTTACATCAAAATACCCTTATTTGTGATGAAGCTTTTGTTACAATTTGCCATTTCTGGTTATTGCGATATAGTAGAAGACGCGAATAATTATTAACCAGCGGACGGGAAAAGCATCTTGTTTCTTATACCAGAAACCGCGAAAAACGCTATATCCAGAGCTTTTGGAAAGCTTTCGGCAGTCGCCAGACTTCAGGCAGAGGTAGATTTGCTGACGGGTTATTCCGGTGATACGGTGTACCGGCTGCGTTACGACACCATGCAGTATGATTACATCAGCCCGGCCGTGATTAATCTTCTGGGATTTACTTCCGAAGAACTGATGCAGATGAACCTGCGTTCTCTTATCATTGAAACCAAAATCGTAAGCGACGGCATGAAAACCGTGGAATCTTATGAAGGATTGGAAGAAAACCGCAAGCGTGGCAATGTTCAGAAATGGCAGGCCGACTATCTGATGCGCACCAAGGACGGCAGGAAAATCTGGGTATCGGACGTTTCCCATCCCTGGTTCGACAAAAAAGGCGCCATCATAGGCTCAAAAGGATCATTGCGCGATATTACGGACCGTATTGAGGCCGAACAGAAACTGCATAATGAACTGTTCAAGCATGATTACACCGACGAATTAACCGGGCTCGCCAACGCGCGGACATTCTGGGTGCGGCTGGAAGAAGAACTCAAACGCACGCAACGCGCAAAAGACACCATGTCGCTCATGCTCCTGCATATCAACCGGCTGGACGCAGTGCGCAATACATACGATGAAAAAATGGCGGAGGACATCATCATCGCCACGGGTCTGTTGCTACGCAAGAGTATGCGCGAGATCGACATCATTGCGCGCATCGAGGGCAGCACCTTGGGCGTGATCATGCCCGATACCCCAACTTACGGCGCCTCTGCCGCTGCACAGCGTATTACAAGAATTGTAACGGAAGACAATTTCCTTGCTTCCTCTCCGGAAGAAAAAAACACTGGTATCACCCTCTCCGTGGGGCTTGCAAGTTCCAGCATCAAAGAAGATATCGGCGCGAAAGAACTTTATAAAGTTGCAGAAAGCCAGCTCTACGCCGCAAGAAAGCAGGAAGAAGAGCAGACTATCAGCGCTTAAGGATAAAGCTTCTGCTGCGTCCAGTGATTGCCCAGGCGCGTATAAAGCGTGCGGTCGTGCAGGCGGAAGTCGCCCTCTTTCCAGAACTCAATCAGCGAAGGAACCACCCGCCAGCCGGACCAGCGGTCAGGGCGTGGAGGCGGACTCATTTCTGAATAAATACGCTGCGCATCCGCCACTTTCTGCATAAGAACTCCATGGCTTTCCAGCGGACGTGACTGCTCGGATATAAGAGCGCCGATACGGCTGACCAGCGGTCTGCTGGCGAAATACTGATCCGCCTCTTCATCGCTGACCTGCTCGACAATGCCTTCTATTCTCACCTGACGCCCCAGCGGCTGCCAGTAGAAGCACAGCGCGGCATAAGGGTTCTGTTTCAGCTCAAGCGATTTCCTGCTTTCCATATTGGTATAAAACGTGAAACCCCGGTCATCGAATCCTTTCATCAGGACAATGCGCACGGAGGGCATGGCTTCCTTGGTAGCCGTTGCCAGGCTCATCATGGTAGCATCGGTAATGGACGGGTGATTTTTTGCTTCCTCAAACCACTGGGAAAAAAGGGTAAACGGATTTTCCATAACATTCTCCCGCTAAAATTTCATAAGCCTGAGCAAACCTATATTTTATTTCATTGAAGATCCGCAATAATTATTTATACAATTGCCTCTCAATTATGCATGAATTCAACGAAACCCAGCATTCACCGTATAGCACGCAGCAGCTGTTCGATCTCGTGATCGATATTGAGCGCTATCCGGATTTTCTTCCCTGGTGCCGCGCCAGCCGTATTCTGGAGCGCAATGAAAACAAGGTGCTGGCCGAACTGGTAATCAGCTTCAAACATATCACGGAAAGCTACACTTCCGAGGTAAAATTCCAACGCCCCGCCACAGCACAGGACAGCGGATTCATTGACGTTATCATGGTGCGTGGCCCTTTTGAAAAACTGGAAAATCACTGGAAGTTCATCCCGTCGCCGGAAGGCTCCACGATCGACCTTAACCTCTCATTTAAATTTCGCTCCCGTATACTGGACTCCATCATCGGTCTCCTGTTCGGCAAAGCTTCCGCCAAAATGGTCAACGCTTTCAATAAACGTGCCGACGAGTTATACGGCCATGCCGGGCAACCATGAATATGCCCGTATGGAAACGCCTGATCGAGCGGCCAGACCTGCTGTTCCTTTTACTTGCCATACCATTCGGACTTTTATTTCTGGCACTCGTGCCACCGCTGGGTAATAGCGATGAAAGCTTCCACTACCAGCGCATCGCCAGTATCGCGTATTTTCAATTGATGAACGAGCCCGCCTCTATCCCTTCCGGGATACAAGTCTTTATCCAGGCGGGACAGGATTTCTTCCATGAGGGGCTGGCCCCTCCTTTTCACTATCCGCATTCACAATGGCAGGCAATGGCGCATGTCCCCTTGCACTCCTGCTTTCCGCCAGGCATGCAGCCGAACTACATGACTGTGCATAATCCGTTTAATTACCTGCCGCAGGCTATAGCTTTCCGGATAGGAGCAGCAATAGGCCTTACCCCCATGTCTTTGCTCTACCTCTCAAGGCTAATAGCACTGGCAATGGGAATAGGGCTCACCTATGCAGCAATCCGCACCGCACCCACGCATAAATACCTGCTATGTGCACTGGCGTTGCTGCCCGTCATCAGTGTAACCCGCAGCGCACTCAATGCCGACACATTAGTGGAAAGCCTCGCATTTCTTTTTGTAGCGCTGATACTGCGCACGATACAAAACGCAAAAACTCTGCAACTGCGCGATATGGCTTTAATAGCCGCAACCGGTTTTGCGATGGCGCAATGCAAAACGCCCTATGGCTTTCTGTTATTGCTCACTGCCGCGATACCGCCCGAACGGTTTACCAGCGCTCGCACACGTATCTTTTTCCTGATTCTTTCGATTCTCCCCGCAATAGCCTGCAGCCTGGCATGGATGATCGCCATTAAAAATTCCACCTTTGCAGGCCTTCAATATCACACCTGGGGCGGTGACGCTTACCCGCAGATGCAGACACTCTTTATCCTGCATCATCCACTGGACTTCCTGTGCACATTACTGCGAACTTTATTCACCACACCGCTTTTACCGGTCTCAATCCTCGGTATTGTCCGCGATATGGGGCTGGGTTCGGGTTTTTACCTGTCGATTCCCGTAACATTCGCAGTGATATACTGCTTCATCGCCACCGCTATCGCAGACCCGACCTCCTCAACGCACTACCCGGCAAACCTGAAGACGCTCAGTGCTTTTATATTCATCATCGCATTTACCGCTATCATGGCGCTGCTCTATATTCACTGGAGCGGACTCGAATCCCCTCTGATATCAGGTTTTCAGGGACGGTACTTTTATCCTTTGCTGCCTTTGCTCTTTCCGTTCATAAAAACATCATCCAAAAAGTTAATGTCACAGAAGCCCGGAACTTACATATTGCTAATGGGCTGCGGCGGATTAGCCATGACAGGATTTATGTTGTTCACGAACTATTATTAACCTCTTACACCGCAGAAATCCTAAGCTTTCCTCACTATTCGCTTCAAGTTGAAACACGCAGGCAAAAAGTGTTAAAATAGCAACAGTGCCAGTATAAAAATGCTGTGCATTATACTATTTTTTTGCTATAATAGCGTTTCGTCATTTCCGGCAATCCCTAATTTAGTAGACGCTGATTCACCATGGATGAAGAACTGCAACTTGTGAAGAAACTGGAAGCACTTACGCTTCGCCACCAGGAACTGGATGGTCTAATCGACAAGTTAAACTCAGAGAAGTACAAGGATGAATTCAGCCTTCATAAGCTGAAAAAGGAAAAGCTGTTTCTCCGTGACGAAATCAGCAAGCTGCAGGACGCTATCTACCCCGATATTATCGCGTAAACTTAAAACGCAGCTGCCAGCAGAACACGCGTATAACGTTCCTTCGGATTGGCAAAAATCTCCGCCGTGCTCCCGCTTTCCACCACAGCGCCTTTCTGCAGCACCATAATTCTATGGCTGATGGCGCGAATCGTGCGCAGATCATGGCTGATAAAGATATAGGACATGCCATATTTATTCTGTAGCCCGATCAATAAATCCAGAATCTGCGCCTGAACGGAAATATCCAGCGCCGAAGTCGGCTCATCCAGAATGATAAGCTTCGGCTGCAATACAAGCGCACGCGCAATACTGATGCGCTGCCTCTGCCCGCCCGAAAATTCATGCGGATAGCGATGCTTCATCTCCGGCAGGAGGCCAACCTCCGCCAGAATTGTCTCGACCTTTGCCTCGCGCTCCTGCAGGCTTGTATCCGCTTCATGCACGTCCAGCCCTTCGCGGATAATATCGCCCACGCGCATGCGTGGATTCAGACTGGAATAAGGGTCCTGAAATACAATCTGCATATCGCGTCGTCTGGCGCGCAAAGCGCTGCCCGAAAGCGTGTCAATCCGATCTCCACCAAAGCAGACTTCTCCTTTACTGCCAAGTAGCTGCAGCAAGGCAAGCGCCAAGGTGCTCTTGCCGGAACCGGACTCTCCCACAATTCCAAGCGTTGAGCCTTCCATGACCTGCAGCGTCACATGTTCCAGCACCTGTTTATAGGTTTTCTTCCATGCAAAAAAACCGCCTCTTTCAACGAATCCGACCTGCAGATCCTTGCATTCCATCAGTACCGGCGCGTGACCATCAAATTCCCTGCGCATGGCCGAAGGCACCGCCGCCAGAAGCTTCCGTGTATAGGCATGGCTGGGGTTGCGAAACACTTCCGCTGTCAGCCCGCTTTCAACAATCTTACCTTGAGACATGATAGCCACCCGGTCCGCCACGCGCTTCACAATCGAAAGATCATGCGTAATCAGCAGCACCGACATCCCCAGACGTTTTTTCAATGAGATCAGCAATGCCAGTATTTGCGCCTGGACGGTGACATCAAGCGCCGTGGTCGGTTCATCAGCCACCAGCAGCGCCGGATCATTGGCAATCGCCATGGCAATCATGACGCGTTGACGCTCTCCACCGGAAAGCTGGTGCGGATAAGCATCCAGCCGCTCGCTGAATGACGAAAGCCCTACCGCCGAAAGCAGTTCCAGTACGCGGGCACGCACTGCAGCTTTCGCAAGAAGAGGCTGATGGATTTCGATCGCCTCGCTGATCTGCCGCCCGATAGTATGCAGCGGATTAAGCGAAGTCATCGGCTCCTGAAACACCATGCTGATCTGCTTGCCGCGAAAATGTTTCTGTTTCGGCGTCTCGTTTGTTACTCGCTTATGCAGTTCCGGCGGCAGCAGATCCATCACGGAAAGCGCTGTCAGCGTCTTGCCGGAACCGGATTCCCCGACCAGCGCGAATATCTCTGCCTTATTGATGCTGAACGAGACATCGCTGACCAGTTCCCTGCCACGCAATGAAACACTCAGATTATCGACGGAAAACACGGTCATTCCGCTCCTCCGCTCTTACGGGGATCGAGTGTGTCGCGAACCGCCTCACCGATAAACACCAGCAGGCTCAGCATAATTGCAAGCGTCATAAATCCGGTCAATCCGAGCCAGTATGCATGCGTATTATTCTTCCCCTGTGCCAGCAATTCCCCTAGCGAAGCTGAACCCGGCGGCAGGCCAAAGCCGATAAAATCAAGCGAAGTAAGCGTAGTAATGGAACCGTTCATGATGAACGGAATATAGGTAACGGCGGAAACCAGCGCGTTGGGGAGGATATGGCGCAAGATAATCTTCCACTCGCCTACCCCCAGCGCGCGCGCCGCGCGTACATAGTCGAAATTGCGGGTGCGCAGAAACTCTGCTCGCACCACACCGACCAGCGACATCCAGGAAAACAGCGTCATCAGCCCGAGTAGCCACCAGATATTAGGGACGACAAGACTCGCCAGGATAATCAGCAGGTATAATTCCGGCAATCCGCCCCATATCTCCATGAAACGTTGGAACAGCAAGTCCGTCAGCCCACCGAAATATCCCTGCACCGCCCCCGCAGTGATCCCGATCACGGAACTCACAATTGTCAGTGCAAGACCGAACAGGAGCGAAACGCGGAACCCGTAAATAAGCCGCGCCAGCACATCGCGTCCCTGGTCGTCCGTTCCCAGTAGGTTCTCGCTACTGGGCGGCGATGGTGCAGGCACAGCTTTATAATTGATTGTGGAGTAGTTATAGCGTATAGGCGGCCATATCATCCAGCCATCCGCACTGATCTTCTGCGCGATATAATTGTCGCGGTAATCGGCCTCCGTCTGGAAATCGCCGCCGAAAGTGGTTTCGGGGTAAAAATTCAGAATCGGAAAGTAATAAGCGCCATGATATTTGAGAACGATAGGCTTGTCGTTCGCTATGAATTCAGCGAACAGACTCACGAAGAACAGCAGACCCAATATCACCAGCGACCAGAAGCCGCGCTTGTGGGAATAAAAAACCTTCAGCTTGCTGCTGCCCGGTGCCATGTCTGATGGCACCTAATAACCGCGTCCGGTATCGCCGCGTGTCTGGGCCTGTCCCACGGAAACCGGCGAGATCTGGCCAAGCTCGGTTTCGCTCATGCCGATTCGGTCCACCGTCACTCCATTCCTGGCTAAGGTCTGTCCAGCCTGCTTGATGGCATTGGCAACGTCAGGACGCGCACGCACCAGCAGCATGACGCGCTCCATCGCCTGCCTGGCAGTAACAGCCAGAGCAAGCTTCATCCGAATCAGGGTGCTTTTGGAAGGAACATCCGCTTCGCCGCTGGGCTGGCGCAGTCCGCGCTTCTTCAGCGCCTCGGCAAACTTCTTCTTGATCTTGTCTTTCTGGCCGGCAGGCAGGTTGGAGAACATCACCTCCTGCAACTGCTCCACATTTTCGCCCTTCGCAGCAGCCTCAACGGCCTGCGCGATCATCTGGTCGATCTGCGCTTCCTGCTCCTGGCGGAAATAGGCTTCGTCTTCGGGATTATAATTGCCGGCCATGCCTCACCTCATCAGAAAGGAAGTTTCATACCGGGCGGCAATGATAACCCGCTCGTGATTTTGGACATCTGATCGCTCATATTGGTTTCGACCTTATTCTTGGCGTCGTTGAAGGCGGCAACAATCAGGTCCTCGAGCATTTCCTTGTCATTGGGGTCGATGATGCTTTTATCGAGCGTCAATTTCTTCACGGCTCCCTTGCCGTTCATGACAACGCGCACCATGCCGCCACCGGAGCTGCCTTCGCTTTCTTCCTCTTCCAGCTTCGCCTGCATGGAGGAAATCTTATTCTGCATCTCCTGCGCCTGTTTCATCATTTTCTGTATATTCATCTGTCCTGATCCTTATCTACGATTGATGTGTAATCTTTACTACTTCCGCTCCCGGAAAGCTTGCCAGCACTTCCGCTATAAACGGATGGGAGGCAATGGCTTCACGCTCGCGCCGTTCTTTCTCTTCAAGCTGCGACTGCAGCGTGGCCTGTCCCGGCTCGCGCGAGAGCATAACGACCCAGCGCGTCCCCGTCCAGTCGCTTAAACTTTTACCGACACGGCCTGCAAAATCAAGCGGCACTTCCACATCGATATTCAGCTCGATCCGCCCCATCTCAAATCCGACAAGGCGCACATGGCGCATGAGGTAATTGTATAGCAGCGGCTCGCGCTTTTCCTGAAAGAGCTGTACGGCTTCCGCAAAATTCTCAAGCCTCGCAACGGGAGCCGGAGCAGCTGAAGGCATTTCCACCGGACGGCTTACAACCTGGTTGGTCGTAATCAGTGAAACCGGTGCACGCCCCGGCGCAGGCGCGGATGGCGCAGGGCTTCCCGCCCCAGCTGCCCCTTCACCTTTGCGCAAACCACGAATAACATCGGATGGAGACGGAAGTTCGGAACTATGCGCGATGCGTATAAGCGTCATTTCCGCACTGGCAGCCGGGTCCGGCGCAACGCGCGTTTCCTGTAACCCTTTAAGCAGCATCTGCCAGAAGCGCGTCAGCACCGCCACACCGAGCTTCTGTGCAAGCCCTTTGGCAAATTCACGCTCGCCCTGCGAATAAGAAATATCTTCCGCTGCCGAGGGCGTAACCTTGATACGCGTGACAAAATGCACGAGCGCCAGCAGATCCTGCAACAAAATTGCCGGATCAGCACCGCCTGCGTAGAGTTTCCGGAACTCCGACAGGGATTCGCCAATATCGCCGGAGCATAATTTTTCGAGCAGGTTGAACAGCTGCGACTTATCGTTCATGCCCAGCATGTCGCGCACCGTTGCCGTGCGGATAACGTTGTCGCCTCCGGCATTATGGGCAATTGCCTGATCCAGCAGCGACAGCGAATCACGCGCTGAGCCTTCCGCAGCATTGGCAATCAGCGTCAATGCTTCCGGCTCGGCGGCAAGCGATTCTTTCGTGAGAATATTATTCAGATGCTGCGCCAGCTGTTCCGTCTCAATACGCTTGAGCTCAAATTTCTGGCAGCGCGACAAGATCGTCACCGGAATCTTGCGCAGCTCCGTGGTCGCGAAGATGAATTTAACGTGCGGTGGCGGCTCTTCCAGCGTCTTCAGCAGCGCATTAAACGCGCTATTGGAAAGCATGTGCACTTCGTCGATGATGTAGACTTTGACGCGCGCTGAACCGGGAAGATACTGCACCGTATTGATGATATCGCGGATACCCTCAACACTCGTATTGCTCGCAGCGTCCATTTCCAGCACGTCCATATGGCGGCTCTCGGCGATCATTGTGCAGTTCGTGCATACACCGCAAGGCTCGATGGTCGGCCCGCCCTGCCCATCCGTCCCGATACAATTGAGCGCGCGCGCAATGATGCGCGCAGTTGTCGTCTTGCCGATACCGCGAATCCCCGTCAGCAGAAAAGCATGGGCGATGCGTCCGGTGGCGAATGCATTGGTAAGCGTGCGCACTAGCACATCCTGCCCGACAAGATCGGCAAATGTCTGCGGGCGGTATTTACGGGCAAGAACGCGGTATTCCATTAGCAGCTATCGGTATCAGGCTGCAGACTTCAGCAAAACCAGGCAGATGCCTGATGACTGATAGCTGAAACCTTATGTTAAACTATGACTGACGGCGACCCGATAGCCTTATCCGTTACGGCTGCTTCCTCTCGGACCTGACCGGCTTCACGGGGGCACCGCCCGCCGCCAGCCATGCAGTACTATAGAGTAACTTTACGGCAAACTGCAAGCGGAAGAATTCGGCTACTTGCAAATCCGTGCATCCGTCTGCGGAGCGGCCGCACGATCGGAAGGCGGAGTCTGAAGCGCACATGCGCCGGAATCAGTCGAGACGATCACGTTAAACTGCGTACCGTTTGCCGAAGCCGTGCTTTTCATCGCATCTTTGAGTTTTCCCATCTGATCAGGTGAGGCAGCCGATACGCCTTCCACCGTCACACCCTGCTTAAACTGGGTAAACTTCCCTTCGGAAGATTGCTGAACAGCTTCCAATGCCTTGGATGCCGCAGCCGGATCGCCAGAAAAGTCGAATGTGAGCGATTGTGGCATGGTTTTAATCTGTTTTTCATCCACGAGCTTACCCAAATAATTCAAGGCTTCATCAATGCCTTCCGGAGTATTGGGATAAACGGGACTGGTATAATTGCCTATGGAAATCTGGATACCGTCAGATGCAGGGGCCGGATGTATGTTGGCATAAGCGGAGTAATGCGCCTGGGCAGCGGCAGCAGCGGCCGCTTGCTGGGCCCCAACCACTCTTTCATCGACTGCATAGCTGTTGCTGCATATTCCGGCGGCAAGCGCACAAGCTGTCGTGATTCTTAGGGCTACGCGGGCTTTTTTCATAAGATATCTCCTCTTATTAGTGGGCGAACACGCCGACCGCGAGTAAGCCCGGATTCTAACGCAATTATAGCATGCAATCATGACAGTCTCATGACCGGAATGCAATTTTATATTTGAGGATTAACCTAGTTACTAAAATGAAAAATTTGCTGATGCACTTTACCCTTTACACACCCTGCCAGCATCCGTCTGGGGCGCAACCGGCGTATTGTCAGGTGCAACAGGAATAACACATGCTCCCTGATCAGTTGTAACAATAGCATTAAATTGCGTTCCTTTGTTATGTGCAGCCGCGGTTTTCAACATTTCTTTAATATCTGCAACAGGAACTTTACCTCCGCTGGAAACATCCATTCCCTCAAGAATCACACCTTCGGACAAGTTGGAAAGTGTATCTTTCGGCAAACTGGAAATGGTACTTACAGCAGCGGAAGTTGCACCGGGGTTACCATGTAAATCTACGGTAAACGATTTATACCCTCCAGGCACAATCCCTTTTTTTGCCATGATATCTTCAATTGCTCCTCGAATACCTGCCGCATTATCTGGAAATGTCTTTCTGTAATCCCCAACCTCTGCTTCTACTGTGCCACTGCCGCGCGAGATGATATCCGGATAGGGAGAATCGGGAGTACCAACAGTAGGCGTAAGAGGATCTGCCGTTGCCCCTGGATCAGGCGTGGCATTCCCCCCGCCTCTCACGCTGGAAGTCGATGTGCCTCTGGGCGGAGCACCGTTACCGGAAGATGAATTACCACTAAAAACTCCCCCAAACAGAGAGGCAAACCCCGTAGTTGCGGTTAGCAGTCCGGCAGTCACCGCCAGCCCCACTCTAAGTCCCACCCCATGCTTCCGACCGGAATTTTCTGTAGGCGAAATAGAAGCCGCCGATTGCATCGCGCTCTGCGTCCCCTCGCCTGATGCAGGTTGAGGTGCTGATGGATAAGACGAATCAGGAGGCACCCAGCCGAATTGTATGGGTTGACGTGTACCGTCCGAGTCTGAATCCTGCATAAATATCTCTATAGTTCCATTACGGGAAACCGGTTAAGATAATATACCACAAAACGATGACAGAATTATGACAAAGAGCTGCTTATTAATAATTACTCTGCGATTTGCAAAGCTGCCAGAATCTCCTGATGGACGCTTTTTTCATCCTTAGACGCATCAACGATCCGGTAACGTGCCGCATTCGCCTTCGCAAGCGTCAAAAACCCTTCCCGGACTTTCCGGTGGAACGCAATATCGAGATTCTCAAAACGCATCTCTTCCCCCGGACGCGCTTTTGCCCGGCGCAGGCCTGTTTCAGTCTCGATATCCAGAATAATCGTGGCATCAGGTGCAAAATTGCCAATCGTCAAACGGTTGATCTGGCTTATGAATTCAACGCCAAGCCCTCTGGCCATGCCCTGATAGACCAGGCTTGAATCCAGAAACCTGTCGCACAGCACAATATCCCCTCGCGCAATAGCAGGCTTTATAACGCGCTCCATATGCTCCACGCGTGCGGCCTGAAAAAGCAGCACTTCCGCAACTGAACTCCATTTATCGCCGCTACCTGTCAGCAGCAGCTGTCGGATGGCATCGCCCCCTACACTGCCGCCGGGTTCGCGTGTAACCAGCACACGCCTGCCTTCACGCACAAGCGCCTGTTCCAGCAGGGAAATCTGCGTGGTTTTTCCACTCCCCTCACCACCTTCGAACGTAATAAATTTACCTGCCATAATCCCACTTGACGCTTGCAACTTGCTTGTGAGCACTTATAAATAGCCTCCATGATCATCGCAACCTATAATATCAATTCCATCCGCATCCGCCTGAATACTCTCAAGGAAGTGGTGGATAAAACCAATCCGGATATACTGTGCCTGCAGGAAACGAAGGTGGATGATTCCCTATTTCCGCTGGAGAGCGTACAGGCGCTTGGCTATCCCCACATATATTTCAGCGGCCAGAAAAGCTACAACGGCGTGGCGATTCTCTCCCGCATTCCACTGACCAATATACATAATTTAAGCATCGTTAATGACGACCACAAGCGTCACATCAGCGCCACGCTCCCTAACGGCACAGAATTGCATAATTTCTATGTGCCGGCAGGCGGTGACATTCCGGATCGCGAACTGAACGACAAATTCGACTTCAAACTGCGTTTCATGAACTTCATGGCCGAATGGGCGCAGGATATGCGCAACGACAAGAAATCCCTCATCGTGGTGGGCGATATGAACATCGCCCCGCTGGAGCATGATGTCTGGTCCCACAAGCAATTGCTGGGCGTCGTCTCGCATACGCCGGTAGAAGTGGAAGCCATGGAGCTATTCCGTAAGTCCTTTGATTTTGTTGATACTTCCCGGCATTTTGCTCCAGCTCCTGCCAAGCTTTACAGCTGGTGGAGCTACCGCAATCAGGACTGGAAAAAGTCAGATCGCGGCCGCAGACTTGACCATATCTGGGTCACATCCGACCTGCAGCCGAAGCTTAAATCCTCTTATATCCTGCGCGAAGCCAGGGATTTCTCCAATCCTTCCGACCATGTTCCGGTCGTTACCGAATTTGACTGGTAACGAATTCACGAACTGGAAGAAAGATCCACGAAGCCAGTAGGCTGAGCCCTTTAGTCGCGAAGCGTTAGGTTCATCGCGAAGGCCAGGAGGCCGAAGCGGGAACAAAAGAATATTTAAGGCACCGGATCGTGAGTGTATTTCCCCCACGGATGGCATCTCGAAATTCGCCTTACCGCCAGCCATCCCCCTTTAAAAGCACCATATTTTCCTACTGCTTCAGCGGCATATTCCGAGCAGGTCGGCGTAAAACGACAGGCTGCGGGGAGCCAGGGCGACAGGAAATATTTATAGAACCGGATGCAGGCAATCAATATATAGTGCATATTTTCGCTTGAAATACGGATTTGATCCCTATATAAAGCAACCAGTTTAAGAAAAGCAAGAAGGTGGGTCAAAAACCCGCCTTTTTTATTAGCTCAAGCTGCGGACGAGCTCCGCGAGGACTAGCGACCAAGGGGAGCGCAGCCCACGTGGCGCCAAAACGCAAAGCGTTGAACGCGAACTAAAAGAAAACATATGGAATTTTCGATACAGGATAAGATTGTTGCGATTATCGAGCCTTCGCTGAACGGCATGGGGTATAACCTTGTGCAGGTGAAGCTGATCGAAGGCGGAAGACGTACGCTCCAGATCATGGCGGAACGTATCGACGGTCGCAATATGACAGTGGATGACTGCGCCGATATCAGCTACAACGTCTCCGCCCTGCTGGACGTGGAAGACCCGATCAGCGATGCGTATCATCTGGAAATTAGCTCGCCGGGTATCGACCGCCCGCTCGTAAAGCTTCAGGATTTCGAGCGCTTCAGCGGATTTGAAGCAAAACTCGAGACAAAAATGCTGATTGATGGGCGCAAGCGCTTTAAAGGCAGGATCAAAGGAATTCAGGAACAGAATGTTCTGATGGAAACGGAGGAAGGCACGGCTTCCGTTATACCGTTTAATATGGTGCGCTCGGCAAAGCTGCTGCTTACAGATGAATTACTGAAGAAAGCAGCTGCCGGACAGGTAAACAATTAAGACTTTAACCAGAGGTGAATTATGGCTTTAGCGTTATCGACAAGTGGTAATACGGAAATTCTGCAGATCGCAGATGCGGTGGCCCGGGAAAAGGGCATCAGCCGCGAGCAGGTGATTGAGGCGCTGGAAAACGCCGTGCAGGTTGCAGGCCGCCGCAAATACGGCCACGAGCACAATATCCGCGCTGAGATCGACCGCAAGAGCGGAGAAATCAAGCTTTACCGCGTGATCGAAGTGGTTGAGACCGTGGAAAACGAAGTCACCCAGATTTCGCTCGCAGAAGCACATCGCCGTGATAAGACCCTTGAAATCGGCAGCGAAATCCGCGACCGCCTGCCGCCGATCGATATCGGCCGTATCTCCGCTCAGACTGCAAAGCAGGTCATTGTGCAGAAAGTGCGCGACGCAGAACGCGATAAACAATACGAAGAATACAAAGACCGCATTGCTGAAATCATCAGCGGCACCGTTAAACGTATCGAACATAACAACGTCACAGTCGATTTCGGTCGTACGGAAGCTTTCCTGCGCCGCGACGAACTGATCCCGCGCGAAACCTTCCGCGTCGGCGACCGCATTCGCGCTTACGTTTACGACGTGCGTCGCGAAAAATCCGGTCCGCAGATTTTCCTGACCCGCACCCGTCCTGAATTCATGGCGAAACTGTTCGCACAGGAAGTGCCGGAAATCTATGACGGCATCATCGAGATCAAAGCCGTTGCCCGTGACCCGGGTTCACGCGCTAAAATCGCTGTTTACTCGCATGACTCCAGCGTCAATCCCGTGCTTTCCTGCGTCGGTGTGCGCGGTGCGCGCGTACAGGCCGTAGTTGCTGAACTGCAGGGCGAAAAGATCGACATCATCGAATGGTCGCCGGATCCCGCTACCTTCGTCGTCAACGCACTGTCTTCCGCGGAAGTCAGCAAAGTTGTTATCGACGAATCCCGTGAGCGTATCGAAGTCGTGGTGCCGGATGACCAGCTGAGCCTGGCTATCGGCCGCCGCGGTCAGAACGTCCGCCTTGCCTCACAGCTCGTTGGCTGGAACATCGATATTCTGACAGAAGAAGTCGAATCCAACCGCCGCGCCGAAGAGTTCAACACCCTCTCCAAGATGTTCGTTGAAACGCTGAACGTGGAAGAAGTCATCGCGCACCTGCTGGTGACCGAAGGCTTCACAACGATTGAAGAAGTGGCTTACGTGCCGCTGGAAGATATCAGCGCGATCGAAGGCTTCGATGAGAACGTCGCTACCGAACTGCGTAACCGCGCTCGCGAATTCCTGGAAAACAAGAAACAGGAAGAAGAAGCAAAGCTGCGCAACCTCGGTCTGGACGAAAAACTCATCGCTCTGGGCCTGCCCAACGATGTGCTGATCCAGCTTGGCAACAATAAGATCCTCACGCTGGATGACTTTGCGGATCTGTCACAGCCGGAATTTCTGGACATCGTGCCACATTCGCATTTGTCACACGAGGAAATTGATAGTATGATCATGAAAGCGCGTGAACACTGGTTTGCGGAAGAAAAGTAAGGTCTTTGCAGGATAAAGGCGGAATTCCGCCTTTATCCTTAAGGCCGTTTGCTGCATCTGGAAATACCCAACCAACCGTTAGTCATTTAGGATTATGAACGATACAACAAAAAAAGAACCGCTGACAATGTCTCGACCCAACCGCCTCGAACTGACCAAAACAGTAGAAAGCGGCAAGGTTAAGCAGAACTTTCAGCATGGCCGTTCTAAAACCGTAACGGTGGAAGTCCGCAAAACCAGAACCTTCACCAGCAACGACAGTGGCAGCATGGTAGAGCTGAAACGTGCCGCTGCGCTGCAGGAACAGGCTGAAAAAGCGCTTCACAGCGCAACGGAAACGGAAGAGGATACAACGCTCACTTCCGAAGAACGCCTCTCCAGGCTGCGTGCGCTGGAACATGCGAAAACACGCCCCGCTTCTGAACCCAGGCTTATGCCCCTGCCGCCGACGGCACCGCCGGTCGTGGAAGAAAAGCCGGTTGTGGTTGCACCGTCAAAGCCTGCAGCCGCCCCTGCCCCGGCTCCAACCTCAGCTTCGCCGAGCGTAACCGCGGCCCAGGCTCCGATTTACAATAAGAAGCCCCTGAAAGAAATCGTCTTCAAAGAAGAGATCGCAGAAAAGGCTGCACGCAGCGCGGAAACACAATCCAACATCGTGAAACCCATCACGAGCAAGCATGTCGTGAAGTCTCCGGTCTTCCAGGCGGAAGAAGAACCGCGTGCGGCAGAACCCAAACAGTCTAAGATCAAACTGCGCCGCGCCGACGAAGAAAGGCGCAGCTCCGGCAAGATCACGGTCACCCAGGCGCTCAGCATGTCGGATGAACGTGTGCGCAGCCTTGCCTCCTTGCGCCGTCAGCGTGAAAAAGCCAAGCGCTCGGAGCATGGCAACAGCTCAGCCAATCAGGAGAAAGTCTTCCGCGAAGTGGTCATTCCTGAAATCATCACCGTGCAGGAACTCGCTAACCGTATGGCGGAACGTGCGGTCGACGTTGTGAAAGCACTGATGAAGATGGGCACCATGGTCACGGTGAACCAGAATATTGATGCGGATACGGCGGAACTCATCGTCTCCGAATTCGGCCACAAGATGAAGCGCGTCAGCGAAGGGGACGTGGAAAACATCCTGAAGCAGGAAGATGCGCAGGAAGATGCATCCCTGCTGAAACCGCGCGCGCCTGTCGTGACGATCATGGGCCACGTGGACCACGGTAAAACCTCATTGCTCGATGCACTCCGCAAAACGGACGTAGCCGCAGGTGAAGCCGGTGGTATCACGCAGCATATCGGCGCATATCAGGTCACGCTCGGCAACAACCAGAAAATCACCTTCCTCGACACCCCGGGCCATGAAGCTTTCACGGCTATGCGTGCACGCGGCGCCAAGGTAACCGACATCGTAGTGCTCGTTGTGGCAGCTGATGACGGTATCATGGAACAGACGAAGGAAGCGATCAGCCACGCAAAAGCGGCTGGCGTTTCCATTATCGTGGCTGTTAACAAGATCGACAAGCCCGGCGCAGATCCGTCCCGTGTGAAAAACGAACTGATGCAGTATGAACTCGTACCCGAAGAATACGGCGGTGACGTGATCGTGATCGAAGTATCGGCCAAAACCGGTCAGGGCCTGGATAAACTCGAAGAATCCATCCTGCTGCAGGCAGAAGTGCTTGAACTCAAAGCCAACCCGGACCGCACGGCCTCCGGTGCCGTGGTGGAAGCCAAGATTGACCGCGGTCGCGGTGTTGTGGCAACGCTACTCATCCAGAAAGGTACGCTGCGCGTCGGCGATATCGTGGTGGCAGGCGGTGCATACGGCAAAGTCCGCGCCATTATCGACGATAAGGGCCGCACGATTACCGAAGCTCCTCCGGCGCTCCCCGTCGAGATTCTGGGTCTCACCCAGGCTCCCGAAGCGGGCGATGAATTCAACGTGGTGGAAAACGAAAAGATCGCGCGCGATATTACGGAATACCGTCAGCAGCGCAGCCGTACGGCTCAGGCAATGCTGGCCACCAAGTCGCTCGACAGTCTTTTCGCTGCCTCTGCAGGCACAAAAGCCAAGGAATTGCCCGTCATTATTAAGTCCGACGTGCAAGGATCCGCCGAAGCCATTACGCAGAGTGTGCAGAAATTCTCGGGCGAAGAAGTTACTGTCCGTGTACTGCATTCCGGCGTCGGCGCTATCACTGAGTCGGATGTGACGCTCGCTAACGCAACGAATGCGCTGGTGATTGGCTTCAACGTCCGCGCCACCGCGCAGGCACGCGACATGGCCGCACGTGACAAGGTCAATATCCGCTACTACTCGATCATTTATGATGTAGTGGAAGATATCAAAGCCGCGCTTTCGGGCATGCTCTCGCCGACGCTGAAGGAAAACTTCCTCGGCTACGCGGAAATCCGCGAAGTGTTCAACCTCTCCAAGGCTGGCAAGGTCGCAGGCTGCATGGTCACCGAAGGTATCGTCAAACGCGGCGCCAAAGTTCGCCTGCTGCGCGACAACGTGGTCATCCATACCGGCGCGCTCAAAACCCTCAAGCGCTTCAAGGACGATGTCAAGGAAGTCAGCCGTGGCATGGAATGCGGTATGGCGTTTGAAAATTACGACGATATGCGTGTCGGCGACATGATTGAGGCGTACGAGATCGAAGAAGTGGCCAGAACGGTTTAAGTTAAGGCCGCCAGGAAGGAAGTGTAATGTCAGTAGGAAAGCCGCCCAATCAGCGCCAGTTGCGCGTAGGAGAAGAAATCCGCCATGTATTGGCTGATCTCTTCATGCGCGGGGAATGCCATGACCGTGACATTAACAGCACCCCCATCACGGTCTCGGAAGTGCGCATCAGCCCGGACCTGAAAAACGCTACGGCCTATGTAATGCCGCTGGGTGGCCAGAACCGCGATACGGTCATGAGCGCTTTAGAGCGCAATGCCCCTATCCTGCGCAAACTGGTTTCCGATCGTATGAAGCTGCGCTATGCGCCGCGTATCAGTTTCCGCCTCGACACCTCGTTTGAGGAAGCGCACCGGATCGAAACGCTGCTCAACAAGCCGGAAGTGGCGCGCGACCTGGAAAAAGACCATATTAAGTAACCGGGTAGATGCCTAATACCATAACCTCCCCCTCGCCGCTTGAAGCTGACAAGCAACCGTTATCCCACGGGTTCCTTGTCCTCGATAAACCATACGGCATCTCCTCCGCCAAGGCGGTATCGGACGTCAAACGACTACTGAAATGCGCAAAGATCGGTCATGGCGGCACGCTCGACCCACTGGCCTCCGGTATCCTGCCACTTGCCATTGGCGAAGCAACCAAGGCATTCGACTATGTCGCAAGCGCAACCAAACAATATCGTTTCACCACCACCTTCGGTGAAGAACGCACGACTGGGGATGCGGAGGGCGAAGCCACTGCGACTTGCGACTATATTCCCATGCGGGCAACGCTCGAGGCAGTTCTTCCGGCCTTTACCGGCACGATTATGCAAACGCCTCCCGTCTATTCCGCTCTCAATGTCGGCGGCAAACGCGCCTATGAATTGGCAAGACAGGGCCAGGAGGTGCAGCTGGAAGCCCGTCCCATAGAGATTCACCAGCTTGAACTCGTTTCGTTTGCAGACAGAACTGCAACTTTCGGTGTTACCTGCGGCAAAGGCACTTATATCCGCTCGCTCGCGCAGGATATAGCAAGAAAATGCAATAGCTTAGGCTATGTTTCCATGCTAAGGCGTACGTCTGTAGGTAAATTTACCGAAAACATGGCGATTTCACTGGATAATTTGCGGGAAGTTGTGCATAATGCCGCGCCGCTTGAAGCTTGGCTTTCGATTGAATTGGCGCTGGACGACATCCCGGCAATCAATCTGGACGCGAACGAAACGGTAGCGCTGCGCCATGGCAAACAACTTCGTATGGATAAACCGGACGGAACTTACATGGGGCTTCACCAGGGCAAAATAGTAGCTTTGGCGGAAGTGAAAAACGCGACGCTCAGATCGAAACGTATATTTAATTGTTAATTTGTAAGGAGAACTATCGATGTCGATTACTACTGAAAAGAAGACAAAGCTGATTAAAGATTTCGCAACCGGCAAAAGCGACACAGGGTCGCCGGAAGTACAGATCGCCCTGCTGACGGAGCGTATCACCAATCTTTCAAAGCATTTTGAAACGCATAAAAAAGACCACCATTCGCGCCACGGGCTGCTGATTCTGGTCGGTCGCCGCAAAAGGCTCCTGGAATACCTCAAGAACAAAGATTTTGACGGTTATTCCGCTCTCATCAAGAAGCTGGGCCTGAGAAAATAACGAATACCATCCCCGCCACTTTCAACGAGTGGCGGGGAAAATTTTTTGGATGGGCAATTCTCCCCGGCCCGTTTGGAATTGTAGGAAAAAGGGGACGTAGGAAAAGGAAACAAGAATGTTTAAAATTGCAAAGAGACAAATTCAGTGGGGAAATAGCACGCTTACCCTGGAAACGGGGAAGCTGGCACGTCAGGCAGACGGCGCCGTGCTCGCCACTTACGGGGAAACGGTCGTACTGTGTACGGTCGTGGGTCAGAAAAAAGCGAAGCCGGAGACGGATTTCTTTCCGCTCACCGTGAACTACCAGGAAAAAGCCTTTGCCGCCGGTAAGATCCCGGGTGGCTTCTTCAAGCGTGAAGGCCGTCCGACGGAAAAGGAAGTACTGACCTCCCGCTTGATCGACAGGCCGATCCGTCCGCTCTTCCCGGACAATTTCTTTAACGAAGTCCAAGTTGTTTGCACGCTGCTGTCGCACGATCTGGAAAACGATCCGGATGTTGTGGCAATGGTCGGCGCTTCCGCCGCGCTCACCCTCTCCGGCATCCCGTTCATGGGCCCGATTGCCGGTGGCCGCGTAGGCTATATCGACAACCAGTACGTCATCAACCCGACCCGCAGCCAGCTCGCCGACAGCAAGCTCGACCTCGTGGTCGCAGGCACGCAGACCTCCGTGCTGATGGTGGAATCCGAAGCGAAAGAACTTTCCGAAGAAGTGATGCTCGGCGCTGTCATGGCAGGTCATAAGGCATTCCAGCCGGTGATCGAAGCGATCATCTCGCTCGCCGAAGAAGCTGCGAATGATCCGTGGGAACTTGAAGTTAATCCACAGGAAGATGAAATCAAAAGCAAGCTTAAGGAAGCTGGCGAAGCCAAACTGCGTGAAGCCTTCAAGATCACCGCAAAACAGGCTCGTTCCGGGCGTCTGGATGAGATCAAGAAGGAAATCTGCGAACCGCTCGTGGAAGCTGGCCTCCCCGCTGTACAGGTAAAACGCCTGTTCAAGGCACTGGAAAGCGAAGTGGTGCGTCATGATATGGTCGCCACCAAGAAGCGTATCGACGGACGCGGCGAAGCTGACATCCGCCAGATCGTTTCCGAAGTAGGCATTCTGCCGAAAGTGCACGGTTCCGCTCTCTTTACGCGCGGTGAGACCCAGGCACTCGTGGTTGCAACGCTCGGCACCAGCATGGACGAACAGGTGATCGACGCGCTCGACGGCGAATATAAGGAATCCTTCCTGCTGCATTACAACTTCCCGCCTTACTCGGTCGGTGAAGTGGGCCGCATGGGCTCCCCGGGCCGCCGTGAAATCGGCCACGGCAAGCTCGCATGGCGCGCTGTTCGCCCGCTGCTGCCGGCGAAGGAAAACTTCCCCTACACACTGCGTATCGTTTCCGAAATCACGGAATCCAACGGTTCCTCTTCCATGGCCACCGTATGCGGCACCTCGCTCGCGCTGATGGATGCAGGCGTACCGCTGGAACGTCCGGTTGCGGGTATTGCAATGGGCCTTATCAAAGAGAAGGAAGGTTTCGTTATTCTGTCCGACATCATGGGTGACGAAGACCATCTCGGCGACATGGATTTCAAGGTTGCAGGCACTGAAAGCGGCATCACCGCCCTGCAGATGGACATCAAGATCGACGGCATCACCGAAGAGATCATGCAGGTTGCGCTGACGCAGGCGAAAGCAGGCCGTAAGCACATCCTCGGTGAAATGGCAAAGGCACTGACCGGTGCACGCGACAGCGTCAACGATAATGCTCCGCGCATCACCACGATCTCGATCCCGAAAGATAAGATCCGTGAAGTGATCGGCTCCGGCGGCAAGGTCATCCGCGAAATCGTGGAAAAGACCGGCGCGAAGATCGATATCGAAGATGACGGCACCGTCAGGATCGCCGCTGTCAACACCGACCAGGGCCAGGCTGCGCTGGACTGGATCAACGGTATCGTCGCGGAAGCGGAAATCGGCAAGATCTACACCGGTAAGGTTGTACGTATCGTTGATTTCGGCGCATTCGTGAACTTCCTGGGCAGCAAGGACGGCCTCGTACATATCAGCGAGCTGGCCGAAGGCCGCGTAGGCAAAGTAACCGACGTGATCAACGAGGGCGACACCGTGAAAGTGAAAGTCGTCGAAATCGAGCGTGGCAAGGTTCGCCTGTCAATGCGCGTCGTAGACCAGCAGACCGGTGAAGATATCACTGAAAAAGTGGGCGGTGTAAAGCCGCGCCGTGACGACCGCGAAAAGAAACAGGCTTAATTCGCGGGCTATAAGTAACAAGTGACGAGCGGCGGGTAAGGGTTTATACTCGCCGCTTGAAACTCCCAAAGCCTGTTACTGATTATGCCTGAAATCCATTTCTACCATCTGACATCGACTCCGCTGGAACGCGCTCTTCCCAAGCTACTGGAAAAAGCATTGCAGGGTGGCTTTAAATGCGTAGTGCAGGTGGGCTCGGAAGAACAGGCCGAGCATCTTAATAACGCTCTGTGGACCTACGATCCCAATTCCTTCCTGCCGCACGGCAGCGCCAAAGACGGCAGCCCCAACGAACAGCCCATTTATCTGACGACAAGTATGGAAAACCCGAACCAGGCAAACCTGCTTGTAGTGGCAGACGGCTCGGAAATCAGCCAACCGGACGGCTATACGCGCATACTGGATATTTTCGACGGTACGGATGCTGATGCCACCACCAAAGCCCGCAGCCGCTGGAAAGCCTATAAGGAACGCGGGTTTACGCTGGAATACCGCCAGCAAAGCGAGTCCGGCGCTTGGAAAACCGCTTGAAAATAGCGCATATTCCTTTATGACATCGGCCATGACAACATCCCAGGCAGAAACCAGACGTACCTTTGCGATTATTTCGCACCCTGACGCAGGTAAAACCACGCTGACCGAAAAGCTGTTGCTGTTCGGAGGTGCGATCCACCTTGCCGGCGCGGTAAAAGCCCGTGGCGCAGCGCGTAGCGCGCGTTCGGACTGGATGGCGATCGAACAGCAGCGCGGCATTTCCGTGACCGCTTCCGTCATGACGTTTGAATATGGCGGCAATACGGTGAACCTTCTGGATACTCCCGGCCATAAAGACTTCTCTGAAGATACGTACCGCACGCTCACCGCTGTGGATTCCGCCGTGATGGTACTGGATGCCGCTAAGGGTATTGAAACGCAGACGCGTAAGCTGTTTGAAGTCTGCCGCCTGCGTGACACGCCGATCATTACCTTCATCAACAAGATGGACCGCGAAGCACAGGAACCGTTTGCCCTGCTGGACGAAATCGAAAAAACGCTCGCGATTGACGTGACTCCCGTCACCTGGCCCATCGGCATGGGCAAGACGTTCAAGGGATCGTTTGACCTTATTAACGACAAACTGCACCTGTTTGATGCCGGTGAGGGCGCGACCATCGCCGAAAGCATCGAATGCAAAGGCATTGACGACCCCAAGCTTGATGAGTTGATTCCCAGCGGCGAACTCTCCAAGTTCCGCGAAGAAGTGGAAATGATCCGTGCGGCCTGCAAGCCGTTTGACCGTCAGTCCTATCTGGAAGGACATCTGACGCCGATCTTCTTCGGCAGCGCCCTGCATAATTTCGGCGTACGCGAATTGCTGGAAGCGCTCTGCGCATTCGCCCCCTCCCCGCGCCCGCAAAAGACCGACACACGTGAAGTACTGCCAGAAGAACCTAAATTCTCCGGCTTTGTCTTCAAAGTACAAGCGAACATGGACAAGAACCACCGCGACCGTATTGCCTTCGTGCGCATCTGTTCCGGGCGCTATACGCGCGGCATGAAAGTCTATCACGGACGCACGGAAAAAACACTGACGCTGAACAACCCCGTGCTTTTCCTTGCGCGTGAGCGCGAACTCGCGGAAGAAGCTTTCCCAGGAGACATTATCGGCATCCCGAACCATGGCGGCCTCTCCATCGGTGACGCTCTGACCGAAGGCGAAAAACTGCATTTCACCGGCATTCCAAGCTTCGCACCGGAACTCTTTAAGCGCGCACGCCTGGATGACCCGATGCGCGCCAAGCAGCTCAAGAAAGCGCTTGAAGAACTCTCGCAGGAAGGCGCATCGCAGATCTTTAAACCGCTCAACGGCAGCAACTGGATCATCGGCGTGGTCGGCGCGCTACAGTTTGAAGTGATCGCCTCGCGCCTCGACAGTGAATACAAGGTCAAAGGCAGCTTCGAAGAAGTGAGTTACACCACGGCCCGCTGGATCAAATGCGATGATGCGGCACTGCTCAAGCAATTCACCGAACGCAACCTGCACAGCCTCGCAGAAGACGGCGCAGGCGCGCTTGCCTATCTCGCTCCAAACGAATGGCACCTAAACCGCATCCAGGAAGACTGGAAAGGCGTCACCTTCGCCAAGACACGCGAGAACCGCTAGTTTTCTACCCCACTAATTGCCTATAAATTACGTCCTGCACACGCGCGGCACATAGCAGGAAACTTTTGTTCCCCTGCCAGGCATGGAATCCAGTTCCACGCGCCCGCCATGCAGCGCCACAAAGCTCTTCACCATGGAAAGGCCGAGCCCTGCGCCAGATTTATGGGTACTGGTATTGCTGCCGCGCTGGAATTTGTTGAAAATTTCTTTCTGCTCCTCCGGTGAAATACCGATGCCATTATCCTCAATTGTGAATACCAGCTCGTCCCCGCTTTCACCAGTCACCTGCGCCGCCAGCGTAACCTGTCCGCCCGGGTTGGAATATTTGATCGCATTGGAGAGCAGGTTAAAGATAATCTGCTTGATACGCGTTTCATCTGCTGCCATACGACCGATATTGTCGGGGCATTCAATATTGAACTGCAGATTACTCTCGCGCATGCGCTCGCTTACCAGCGAAACGACCGACTGCAGCATCGCCTGGATATCGAACTCGCTGATATTGAGCTTCATATAGCCCGCCTCGATACTCGCTATATCCAGAATATCGTTGATGAGATTCATGAGATGCTGCGACGCTTCATGAATACCCGACATATATTCGCGCTGTTTAGGCGAAAGCGTGCCGAAATAATTCTGCGTCAGCATCTCCGAGAATCCGCTGATAGAAGTCAGCGGTGAGCGCAATTCGTACGATACATTTGCAAGGAACTCTGTCTTAAGTCTGTCCGCCTCCGAAAGCGCTTCATTGCGCTCACGCAACGAGCGCTCCACCAAGATAGAATCCGTCACATCGAAGAAGGTAATAAGATTCGCGCCGTCAGGCAACGGCACCACCACGGAATCCAGCAACGAGCCATCCGTACGCTCGATGCGCTTATGCTGCACTTCACGGCTGAGCAGGCCGCTAATGAATTTTTGCTTATAGCTTTCCCAGTCATCCGCAAAATGCAGCGGTCTGGTTTTTTCAAACAGATCGGCAATGTGCGTGGCAGGTGACAGTACCACCTTTTCCAGCTTCCATAACTGCAGGAAGCGTGGATTATAAAGCCTGAGCCTGCCATCTTCGCCGAATACGACCACACCTTCATGCAGATTATCCAGCGTCGCGCGCTGTACGGCAATGAGCGTATTATAGGATCGCTCCAGCGCCAGCCTGTCGGTCACGTCTTCATAGACGAACAACACACCGCCCAACGCATGCGGAATCGCCAGCACGCGCAACGTTCTGCCATCCGGCAGATAGAAGATTTCTTCCGTCGGCTCTATCAGATCCTTGAACGCCTTCATGCGCTGCTGCTTGAACTGCGGGAAGTTCGCCTGTTCCGGCAGACGGCGTTTCTCGCGCAGCAGTTCCAGAATCTCGCCGAAAGGCGGACTGGTATCGAGCCATGCCTCGTCCAGCCCCCACAGCCGCACATAAGCCTGGTTGAAGAATTTGAGCTTGGTGTCGGCACCGAACACTGCCATCGCGCTCGTCACGCTCTCCAGCAGTTCTGACTGAGCATAGACATGACGCTGTAATTCTTCCTGCACATTCTCAAGCTCGGTAATATCCTGTGCCAGCCCTACCGTGACACGGTCCGCCTTGAGCGGTGTCTCCGTAAATTCGTAAAGCTTGCGTGCGCCTTCCACCACAATATGACGACGCTCCGATTTCACCTGGTCGCCTTCAAATGCAGTCTTTGCAAGCGGCCTCGCATAAGGATGCAATTCCAGCGTCTCGTGATCGTCCTTCTGATCATCGAGATTTTCCTCTGCCGTGATGCTGTAAGCCATATTACAGTAGCGGATGACCTGATCCTCTCCCCTGAGCCAGACCGGCACCGGAAGCGTGTTCAGAATATTCGAGAATTGCTTGATATCGCGCTTGAGCTGTCGGTTCTCGTTCGTCAGCTGGTCATGTATTTTTTGCGCGCCGCTCGTGTCACGTATGAAAATAATAATATGTGTAAGGCGGTGCTCTTCACTTTCATATTTTCCCGTCACACGACATTCAAATTGCCGCCCATCCGGCATATTCATAACAATGATCGTCGGCGTGCTACTCTTCTGCAGATCCTCAACAGCCTGCCTGACAGGTGCGCGGTAAGCTTCTCCCAGTTTGGAAAGTAACGCTTCAAAACCGGTATCTGTTTCGGCCAGTCCCAGCATCTGGCGCAGATGGCCTGAAAGCTGCTCTTCTCCGGAAGCAATATCGCGTAAATAGTAACCACAATCGATATTTTCGATGATACCGGAAGAGAGACTGGTTTGGTCGCCCCGCTTGCTGCGGCGCAAAAAATGCATTGCCGCCGCCCCAACGGACGCTCCGGCCAGCACACTCACAAATGGTATGATGACATCCATAGCGCTATCACTAGCAAAAACCCTGTGCACTGGCTAGCGCTTTGCTGGCTTATAACCTGTTGCAGGAGCAATTTTTATTGGAGCGTGATGTATTTATCCAGCTTGCCTTAAAACGACGCAAACAAAAAGCCCGCAGAGAGGAAGACCTCTCATGCGGGCTATATTGGCAGCAGCTTAAATATTAAGCAGCCGATTCCTCTACGGAGACATAAACCTTGTTGTCGGCTTTGTGGTGGAATTCCACTTTACCGGTCGCAGTTGCGAACAAGGTATGATCCTTGCCGAGGCCTACGTTTTTACCCGGGTAGAACTTCGTTCCGCGCTGGCGAACCAGAATATTGCCGGAAACGACGATTTCACCTTCGTATTTTTTGACGCCAAGACGGCGGCCTGCTGAATCGCGACCGTTGCGTGAACTACCGCCAGCTTTCTTATGTGCCATTGAACTGCTCCACTAACTAAAAATATATTACGCTTTGATTGCCGTAATTTTCAGGGCCGTCAGATGCTGACGATGACCATTCTTACGACGATAGTTGTGACGGCGCTTCTTTTTGAAAATCAGCACTTTGTCACCACGGGTCTGTTCAACGATTTCAGCGCTGACCTGCGCGCCATTGAGCAGCGGCGCACCGATTTTGCCATCAATGGCAAGCACTTCTTCAATTACGACCTTATCACCAGCCGCACCGGCGAGCTTTTCTACCAAAATCACATCTTCCGGGGCAACGGTATACTGCTTTCCACCCGTGCGAATAACTGCAAACATATGTAAATCTCCTGATTCAAGGGTTGCGAATATAGTAAGATAGCGTAGCTTGTCAATCGTTTTTCTGATTTAACATATATAAAAAGAAGCGGTTGACATTTTATCCGCATGCTCTAAAAACACAGCCTCTTTCGTATGCTGACTAACGCATAGGGGGCTCGTAGCTCAGGTGGTTAGAGCGCACGCCTGATAAGCGTGAGGTCGGAGGTTCAACTCCTCCCGGGCCCACCATTTCCAGCCAAAAGGCCGGGAAAAAGACGTCCAGACGGTTGATATATAAAGATCTTTGGTACAGGCGATGAAAAAGTCATTATACGCAGCAGGACTCATCATTGCCGTACTGATTGCGATAAGTGGCTGGTTAATAAGCACTTATACCTCTGAAGGTCCGCTGGAACAGCCCACCACCATCGTTTTTGAACCCAATACGCATTTTACCACCATTGCCGATATGCTGGCCGAACAATCGGTCATCCGGCACCCGTTTATTTTCAAGGTCACGCTTTTCCTGACCGGCCAGTCGTCCCATATTAAAGCGGGAGAATACCGCTTCATGCCTCACATATCGGCCAGGGAAACGGCGCAATTGCTGGCCTCCGGCAAAGGGCTCATTCACCACCTTACGGTCCCTGAGGGCCTCACGACCTACGAAATCCTTGATATGCTTAAACATAACGACCTGCTGGCGGGGGAAATCACATTAGCCCCCAAAGAAGGTGAATTACTGCCGGAAACCTATAATTTCACGCGCGGTGAAAAACGTAACGATCTTATTCTGCGCATGCAGCACGCCATGGAGAAAGCACTGGCCGAGGCCTGGGAACAACGCGCCCCCGACCTGCCCTTTACCTCTCCTGAGCAGGCATTGACACTGGCCTCCATCGTGGAGAAGGAAACCGGCCTTGACACAGAACGTGCTCATGTCGCCGCCGTCTATATTAACAGGCTTAAGAAAGGCATGCTGCTGCAGGCCGATCCGACAACCGCCTACGCTGTCAGCCACGGCAAAGGCAAGATGACGCGCGCCCTGAACCGCAAGGATTTGGAGATGGCCTCTCCTTATAATACTTACCGCTCGGCTGGCCTGCCGCCCGGCCCCATCGCTAATCCCGGCAAAGCCTCTATTCTTGCGACACTGCACCCCCTGCAGTCCGAAGACATATATTTCGTCGCTACCGGTATCGGAGGACATAACTTCGCCCGCACTGCCGCAGAGCATGAGCGCAACGTTAAAAAATATCTGGAGAATCTGCGCAGCAAATAGCAGCGCTATTCTTCTTCCTCGCGCAGCTCATGAGGCACCGCTTCAGGGCGGGAATGCGCAATTTCTTTCATACGCTCCCGCTTGATATCGGATATGTCATAGACACGCTGGAAATTACCGGCATCATCCTTGATGTACCGGACTTCCTCATGCAGATCTTCATGCATGGAATGAAAATCTTCTTTAATGTCGGAGAAGGAGCCTTCCTGCATGGCGCTTCTGAAGCCTTCCCGGAATTCATCAGCAATGCCTTTGAACTGGCCGAACCAGCGTCCGACCGCACGCATGACGACGGGCAGGTCCTTTGGACCCACCACGACAAGCGCCACTAATCCCACCAGCGCCAGCTCTCCGAATGAAAAATCCAGCATATGCTACGCCAGGAATGCGGGATAAGGAAAATTATCCCAGATTGTTTTTGTCATTATTCGAAATCTTCTTTGGATCCTGCTCATCTTCGCCTTTCAGGCCTTCCTTGAGCGAACGGATGCCTTTGCCGATATCGTTCATCACGCGCGGCAGCTTCCCAGCCCCGAACACGAGAAGCACGATAACCAGGATCAGAAGCAGTTTCATTACACTAAGCTCCATGGGCGCAATCCTTCTTTAAGCCGCATTATTCGCAGCGTCCGCCTTGGCAGCCGGAGCTGTAGCAACAGTCACCATCGCAGGGCGCAGGAGGCGGTCATGCAGCTTGTAACCGGCTTGCAGCACCTGCAATACCGTTCCCGCCGCCGCATCCGTGCTTTCCACCTGAGCCACGGCCTGATGGAAATTATGATCGAACTTTTCACCCTGCGGATCAATGCGTTTTATACCATTGCGCTCGAAGATGCCACCCAATTCCTGCACCGTCATATCGATGCCTTCAGCCACCTGGCGGACGATCTCGCTGCCTTCACGCTGTTCCTTCGTAATGCAGGAAGCCGCACGCACGAGGTTTTCAAGGATATTGACCATATCACGGGCAAATTTCGTGGTCGCGTATTTCGCGGTATCCTCGGTTTCACGCTTAGCGCGGGCACGCACGTTTTCCGTCTCCGCCATCGCACGCATATACATATCCTTCAGACGCGCAATTTCTTCCTCGAACTTTGCCGTCTGATCCTGAGGCGCAGTTTCGTCCTGCTCCCCTGCAAAAGCCTGTTCCTGTGCGACTACCGGCTCCGCCTGCTCCGCGTTTTCCTGTGCTTTATTTTGTTCTTCGCTCATAACTCTCTCGTCCGATGTTGTTGGTCAGATATCTCCCCGTTAAGATAGGGCAATATTGCCGGATTTCAATAGGCGCACATTATAAAGCAAACGCTGAAGAAAGCAAATACTTGCATGTGATGATAAAATATGAAAAACAAGAGGTTCCGTATATAGACAGATGAGGAATTATGACACGCCCCGCCGGACGCCAGCCCGACGCCCTTCGCCAGATTATCCTGACTCCGGATGCCAGCCGCTATGCGGAAGGCTCCTGCCTCGTGCAGTTCGGCGCAACGAAAGTGCTCTGCACGGCCTCGGTGGATAGCAGCGTTCCGCCTTTCCTGCGCAACACCGGAAAGGGCTGGATCACGGCGGAATACGGCATGCTTCCGCGCTCCACCCACACCCGCAGCGCACGCGAAGCTGCCAAGGGCAAGCAATCCGGCAGAACGCAGGAAATCCAGCGCCTGATCGGCAGGTCGATGCGCGCTGTGGTCGAACTTAACAAACTCGGCGAGCGTCAGATCACCATCGATTGCGACGTGATCGAAGCTGACGGCGGCACACGCACCGCCTCCATCACTGGAGCCTATGTAGCGCTGCACCGCGCACTCACGAAACTGCACAAGGCAGGCGAAATCAAAGTATTCCCCGCTCATTCCTTTGTCGCCGCCGTCTCCTGCGGCGTGGTAAATGGCGTCCCCGTGCTCGATCTGGAATATACAGAAGACAGCACAGCACAGGTGGACGCGAATTTCGTCATCACCGGCACAGGTAAACTCGTGGAAGTCCAGTCTACGGCAGAAGAAACGCCTTTCAGCGAAGAAGAATTCGCAGCCATGCTGGACCTTGCCAAGAAAGGCATTGGTGAGTTGGTTCTCTTACAGAAACAGGCGCTGGGGCTCGCATGAAGAAACTCGTCATCGCAAGCCATAACGCAGGAAAAGTCAGGGAAATAAACGCCCTGCTCTCCCCGTTCGGGATCGATGTCGTATCGGCGGCGGAACTGAACCTGCCGGAGCCGGAAGAAACCGGCGCAAGCTTTGCAGAAAACGCCAGTATCAAGTCCGAAGCCGCCGCGAAAGCTTCCCATTTGCATGCGCTTTCAGACGATTCAGGTCTCTGCGTGCCTGCAATGGGCGATGCCCCCGGAATTTATTCCGCGCGCTGGGCTGGCAAAACTAAAGATTTCAGCATTGCCATGCAGCGCATTCATGATGAGCTGAAACAGAAGCAGCTTGAACCTACAGGACAGGCTGCGTATTTTATCTGTGTGCTTGCGCTGACATCCCCTGAAGGCAAAACACAGATATTTGAAGGCCGTGTGGACGGCACACTGACTTTCCCGCCGCGCGGAAACAAAGGGTTCGGTTACGATCCCATCTTCATCCCTGAAGGGCGCGAAATTACATTCGCTGAGATGGAAGCGGAAGCAAAACACGCCATCAGCCACCGCGCCCGCGCATTCGCACAATTGATAGAGCATCTGAAAAGGTAAGGCCCATGATCGAGATTTCCGTCGTGATACCGATGTTCAACGAGTCCGAAGTCATGGAGAAACTGTTCGCGCGCCTGAAGCCCTGCATCGAACAGGTCACCACGAATTACGAAATTGTTTGCGTCAATGACGGCAGCCGCGACGATACGCTTCTCAAACTCCGGGAATTCCATCGTCAGGACCCGCGTATTAAGGTCGTGCATCTGTCACGCAATTTCGGCAAGGAAGCAGCGCTCACCGCAGGGATAGACTATACTGTAGGCAGGGTCGTCATTCCGATCGATGCCGATCTGCAGGACCCGCCGGAAATGATTCCGCAAATGATCGCAAAATGGAAAGAGGGCTATAAGGTCGTGCTCGCCACGCGCCGCAGCCGCCCTACCGACTCCTGGCTGAAGCGTAAATCCGCCGGATGGTTTTACCGTGCGATCAACGCCGTCTCGACCGTAAAGATTCCACCCAACACCGGTGATTACCGTTTGATGGACCGCCAGGTGGTGGATGCCGTGAAACGCCTGCCGGAACGCACGCGCTTTATGAAAGGCATTTTCGCTTTCGCAGGCTTCTCCACGACAACAATCTACTTTGACCGCGAATCTAGAGCCGCAGGCACCACAAGCTGGAATTACTGGGGACTGTGGAAATTCGCGCTGGAAGGCATTTTCTCCTTCACCACTGTCCCCTTGCATATCTGGACTTATATGGGCGCGGTGATCTCGCTGGTCTCGTTCTTCTGGGCGCTGGAAATCATCGTCAAGACCATGATCTTCGGCAATCCCGTGCATGGCTACGCCTCCACGATGGTCGCAGTGCTATTCATGGGAGGCGTGCAGTTGCTGAGCATCGGCATCATCGGCGAATATGTCGGCCGCATCTTCACCGAAACCAAACACCGCCCGGTTTACCTGGTGGAAGAAACACTGGGAATACAACAATGAGGGAATAATCCCTTGACAATATAATTCGAAACCTATAAGATATCCGCGCAATAAGATCGCGAGGTATGATGAACTTCCAGCCACTACGCAAACTCACGCTTACTCCCAAAGGCATCATGCTGGATGGAGAATGCCTCAATAACACTTCTTTTGATCAATTAACCGAACGCTCACAGCGTTATATCGCCCGCGCTAATGACCTATTAAAGCGGGTACACCCTGAAGACTGGGATAGCCATATACCGCACGAGATAAACAATGTCCCCGCATTAGCAAAAGCTCATATGATGTTGGCACTGGCCAATCCAATACTATTGGGTAAATACAGCCCGGACCAACCGCGCGACTGGCATGGTAGATGGACAAATGGTTCAAGTGAAGTTAGCAGTATTCCCCATCGTCAAACAGAGTATCAATTCGCTGATAGTGGCCAAATAATAAATGATGCAAATACATCACCCGCAATCGTTAAAAATCCTGTCAAATTGAATGATGGAACAACTGTTAATGACCGACTACAGGCAAATCTATTTTAATGCCTGCAAGTGTGTCCTTATCAGCAAATGCCCAATTTGGTGAAAACATAAAGAACTCTTCTTGGATCAGCAAAGATGCAGTTATGTTTGAGGCTTTTAAACCTAACGGTACTATGGATTATCAAAGAATATCTTCATCGCTCAAAGATAGTAAAGGAGATGTCCTAATAGATAAAGACTACATTAACTTTGGAAACTTCAATTACGGTGTAGTAGCCGCTGCTGCTGGTTATCCACTTGACGATGCATTATCTTATGCTGCCAAGCTGAATCGTTATCACGCACTAACAAACCGGAATATTAACACGTCCGGAAAATATGGCGGAAATGTACGCAATGAGTATTATATCCGTATGGGATACCTAGCTTACACATCAGATAAAATAAAAGGGGCGCAGTAATGACTCCGGCGAAAGAAGTTTTGCGCATCACTTGCTCATTCTTAATCATAAACTGTATCCTCTACTTCGGAACGTTTGCTGGCTACTTCATTATAACAAGCATACAAGATCGTGCATTTCAGGATATTAATTATCAGGCTATGACTTTATTAGCTGATACTGCCATATTCAGTATATTCGCATTCCTGATGACTGTGCCACTCATACTTCTTACATCAGCAGCATTTATCGCAGGTGGATATGCTATATTAGGAAGACTTCCACTATGGTATGGATTGGTATTACTTCCCCCCTGTACAATAGCCCTTGCTATGCAATACCACCTAGATGGCCACTTTTATAGTGAAGTTACCAAAAGATATATCGCTGAAGGGCTTTGCCCAACTATTCTCGCATATCTTATCGTGTACTGGCGTCTCAGAAAAACCGCACCAGCTCGGAAATCCCAAACGCAACAAGCGCCACACCCGTAACACGGTCAATCATTTCACGCACGCGCACGCTGATCACATGGCGGAAATAGGAAACGCTGATAACCACGCCGCTCAGCCACGCGCATGATCCCATGAATATCCCAGCAACCACCGCACCGCAATCAATCGGCTTGAACCCGCCCTGCGGCGCAAGCACCGTGAAGCTGGTCACGAAAAACATCACCGTCAGCGGATTTGCCAGTGTCATAAGCATGGCGCTGCTGAATGCATAAGGGATAGAAATAGTGGAGCGGCACTCTTTGCCCTCAATCTCCGGCTCAGCTTTCGTAAAATAAATCTTTATACCGAAGCCGATGAGAAAGATCGCCGCAAACAGATGGAACGCCACTTCATGCGCCAATAAGAAATCCGAAACCCGCGTAAGCCCGAGCGCGGCAATAGCAGAATATACGGCATCGCTCGCCGCGACTCCCGCCGCTGTTACCACACCGTATTTCCAGCCATAGGCAAGCGTACGGCGCATACACAGCACATTCATCGGCCCCACCGGAGCCGCCACGGCTATGCCGAACATAAGCGCTTTCAGATAGAGCAGTAGCAGCGCCATGACGCCGTCACACCTTCAGCACATGCACATCGAGCACGGGCTTCTTGCCCAGCTCGTCACGCAGAAGTTTGCGGATAGCAGTGCGCACAGCATCGGTGATCTTATCCACCCCGTCCTTCGGACGCATGCGAGAAAGCACATCGTCAATCTCATCGCGCAGCGCAAGGAACAGATCCTTATCTTCGTTCTGATCGAGTGAACCGGGAGCGGAAATGCGCGGCTCAGCCATAAGCTCATTATCCTTGTTGATGACAAGGCTCGCCACCACGCAACCGTCTTCGCGGATCTTGCGACGCGTGCGGATGATAGGGCTGTCAGCGGCAATAAGCGAGTTGCCGTCCACGGCGATATAGCCTGACTGCACCTGCGCGATCTCCATCGCCCTGCCCTGCGCGAGCAGAATCACGGAACCGTTGCGCGCTTCCACCGTCTCCGTCACCTGCAGCGAACGTGCAAGCTTTGCATGTTCATGGATATGACGCGCTTCGCCATGCGTCGGCACGGCGATCTGTGGCCGCACCATCTGGTACATCGCCGTCAGCTCGTCACGACACGGATGGCCGGAAACATGCACATGGTGGCGCCCTTCCGTAATCACCTCGATACCGCGCAGCGTCAGCGCGTTACACGTATAGGAAATCTTGGTTTCGTTGCCGGGAATCTTGCGTGAAGAAAAAATCACCGTATCACCGGGCGAAAGGCGGATATTCGGGTGTTCGCCGCGCGCCACTTTGGAAAGCGCAGCCAGCGGTTCACCCTGACAGCCCGTGCAGATCACGAGGATATCGTTCTTCGCCACATCGCCGATCTCACGCTCACCCAGAAGCGGATTGATATCCTGCAGGTAACCGCTTTCAACGGCAGCGTTGATTACGCGGCGCAACGAACGCCCTGCAATTGCCACATGCCTGCCAGCCGCCTGCCCTGCCTTGATAATGGATTCCAGACGCGCGATGTTGGAAGCAAATGTCGTCACGATAACGCGGTTCTTACAATCCGCGATAATTTTCTGCAGGCTTTCCTGCACGCCCTCTTCCGACCCCGAAGTGCCATCCGAAAAAACATTCGTGGAGTCGCACACCATGGCAAGCACGCCCTCATCGCCATATTTGCGTAGCGTCACTTCGTCCGTCACCGGACCAACCAACGGAGCCGGATCGAGCTTCCAGTCCCCCGTATGCATGACCACGCCTTTATCCGTACGCAGCGCAATCGCCTGCATTTCCGGGATGGAATGGGTGAGTGGAATCATCTCGAACTCGAACGGATCGAGCTGAATCTTCTGGCCGGGACGCACTTCATGCACGGGCATCTTGAAATGAAGTCCTTCATCGGCAAGCTTCGCCTTGAGCACGGCCATCGTAAAAGGCGTCGCATAAAGCGGGCACCCAAGTTCTTCCCATAAATAAGGCACCGCCCCCAGATGGTCTTCATGCGCATGGGTCAACACAATGCCGAGCAGATCTTTCTTGTATTTCGAGATGAACGTGATATCCGGCAGCAGAATATCCACGCCTGGGATATGCGAATCGGCAAAACCGATGCCCAGATCGATCATGATGAATTTGCCCTTATAGGCATAGAGATTGAGATTCATCCCGATTTCGTTAGAACCGCCCAGCGGGATGAACAGCAGTTCGTCCGCGTATTCCTTGATATTAAATGTCATTTTATATTATAGTTCCAAAAGTTAAGCTGTTACGTTCTTTTCATAAATGAGCCGCAGCCCGTCGATTATAAGATCGGGCTCCAGCGCGTCAATCATCGGCGTTGCCTTAGCAAATAAAGGTGCGAGCCCGCCGGTGGCCACTACATCCATTGCCCGTCCATATTCATTCTTGATGCGCGAGACAATGCCTTCAATCAGTCCTACATAGCCGAAATATACACCCGACTGCATGGCCGAAACCGTATCCTTGCCGATCACCTGGAACGGCCGCTCTACCGCAATGTTGGGCAATTTTGCCGCCGCTTTGTGCAATGCTTCCAGAGAGAGATTGATGCCCGGAGCGATCACACCGCCGATATAATCACCGCGTTCATCCACAATATCGAATGTGGTGGCCGTACCGAAATCCACGACGATCATCGGCTTTTTGTATTTATGCCAGGCCGCCACGGCATTGACGAGCCTGTCCGCACCGACTTCGCGCGGACGCTCGATCTTCGCGAGAATCCCCAGTTGCACGTTCGGCTCGCCAACAATCAGCAGCTCCGTATTGAAATAGCGCCGCGTCAGCATTCGTAAGGCAAAATTCGCCTGCGGCACGACGGAAGAAAGAATCGCAGCCTTGATATGTTTGGGTTCGATATTTTCATGGCGCATGATCTGCAGCAGCCAGACGCAGTATTCATCGGCCGTGCGTCGCGCATCGGTCGCCATACGCCACTGCCCTATCAGCTTGTTGCCGTCGAACACTGCGAAAACAGTGTTGGTATTGCCTGCGTCAATGACCAGCAGCATGCGCGTTCCCTCTCTTTTAGCCCACGGCGGTAATTACTGTAAGCATGGTGCGGGTGGAGGGACTTGAACCCCCACAGGTTGCCCCGTCAGAACCTAAATCTGATGCGTCTGCCAATTCCGCCACACCCGCACTTATATGGGGGATTTATTACAGCATCTATGTGGGAAAAACCAGAATTATTCCATACAAATTAATAACCATCTTACAGGCTAGGCCTTAGGCTTGGCAGAAACTTATAAAGATATGTACCACTACACATATCCCTGCAATGGATAACTGTATTTATACAATATTAACTTATATCGATTATTATAAATAGAGATATCATCGAACACGAGACTATTCGAGTTTATCAAAAATCAATAATTACCTTTATATTCAGCATGTTATATAGAAAATACACATATGTATTTTGAAGGATATGGATGGGGCTATAAAAAAGACACCCTGAAAAGTTCTGCAACCGGGGAAACAGGGACTTTATATGATCCTGGAAAAAACACTAATTTTATAACTCCACCCCGTTTTTATATGAAAGATCCTGTTCCTGCGCCAGGGCAGAAGTTTTCAACCGTGCTCGCATGGGAAATCACGCGAGCATTAATTGAAATTGCTGGGGGGGAAGTTCAAGCAAGCGCAGCCAATAGTGTTAAAGATAAAGATATAGGAACGATTTATACTCAGGATCCATTCTTTGTTATCCCTCAGCTCCAAGTGGCTGTTGGAAGAACTTTAAGTTCCGATTCTGCTCAGGACAAAAGCGCAGAGCTCGATCCAGAAGAACAAGAGAAAGATAAATATATAGAACCGGGGAAAACTCAGAAAGCTATACAAAAAGCTTACGGTCATGCGCAGCAAGAGCATGCCAGGATACTCAAATCAGAAGGGTACATGATACTTACTGTGCTCGGCAATGATATCCAGGGAGGAAATCTACTTTACCATGCTGGAAGCAATACAATATTTCAGGGATATTATCCCGATAGGCCCAACGGAAAGGGAACTGAGGCCGACTGCAAGGAATTGGAGCATGTGCTCCGTAAAATGGTAGATCCATCTATCTCTGTAATTCAAGTCCCAGTTATTCAGGATAAATCACGGACAAATTATAGGTATGTTTTTCACATCGATGAGTACATGAACGTACTACCTAAAGGAGAGATACTTCTTGATAGCAACCTTCTTAGCGCTGAAACTATCGAAAAGATTAAGCAGATCGTTGGAGAAGAGAATGTAATCGCAAATGATAATCTAAAGAAGAATCATAATTTTATTACTGTAGGAGATACAATCATTACAGATGGTATGCCAGTTGATTTGCAAAGGGATTTGGTGGGCAGAGGTTATAATATTATGACACGCCTAGATATCGTAGATAATCCTATACTGTTTAACCAAGTCTTTGAAAAGTTAAAGGAATATGATGTTCGCTCCCGGCCTGCCGCTAAAGAATTGGAATGGGGACGTTCACAGTTTGATAAAACGTTTTCTGCACTTGCGAGTGGCAAAGGACTGGACACGATGGAATCTGGTCCCGTTACAGATGATGAGTTTAAGCGTAGGTTGCGTAATTCACTTGCTTCTGGTGAAACCAACTTAACGATAAGAGATGGGGGAATACATTGTTTGGCGCTTCAAACCTCTCTCGGTGAGCGCGATATGGAACGCCCTACACAAGCTATGGCTACTACCAAACTGCCTGATTTGATTAACCAAGCGATGATATCTACACTATTAGAGTATGCATTAGCACAAACCTCAAGCCTTCTTGCTGCCCAAAATAGTGCTCAACCACAAGCACATGAAAGTAAGCCATCCACGCCCACAGCAACTCATGGCTCCTCCGAATCATCAACAGAAAATCGAGCCGCTCTTAGAGAAAACGATGTTGTCCCTCCCGTACCAGCTATGAGTTTTTCTGGATTATCCAGTTTAACTAGCACAGCGTTATTCTCTTCACTCAAGGATAGTTTAACAAAAATGAAAAGCGTAACTGCAGCACAAGCGCATGTAGAAGATACGGTATCCACTCCTGCGGCAACTCCTACTCATGAATCTTCAGGATCACCCATAGCAAACAGCCCTAGTCGCAGAAGATAAACACCGTAAAATAATGCTAATTTCAAAAAGTACTGGAATTGACGCGCGATGATTTCACGCATCCTCATGAATATGATGCCATCAAAAAATCACAGAAGCACACCTAGCGGCTATCCAACTATTCATACAATTAACTACGCTATTTTTGCAGCTTCCCCTCTTGCACCAGCAGATACCCCCGGTTCTCCACCGTGTCGAACGTGCGCATGGCCGCGATCAGATCATTAGCCGGAACCCATACCCAGTTAAACTCCATAGAGTTCACATCCAGCACAAGAAATGAATCAGACTGTGCGTCATATGCTCCAAGCGGAGAGATATGCCCCAACTCCTCCTGCCCAAGCGCCTTGCGTGAATAATTCACGAGCACATAATCACCCGCCTGCTGCAGGTTATCTGTCAACTCCTTGCGGATAACCAGATCGCTGAGCGATGCATCGGCAACACGTTCGGTAACATCCAAGCCGTATGAGCGTAACAGCGCGGCAAGCTGTGACAATTGCAGACCGTAATCGGAAACGGGCTTGCCGTTAATCTGAACGGGTTTTCCCAACACCGCCATCCTGCTTTTGGTATGGCTGTTCAGCAAAGTGTCCTGCGAATAACGATGATAGATGGGATCGAATCCCTTCGGCATGTAACGCCTCTCTGCTTTGGAAAGCAGCGCATTATCCTGCGGCTTGGCGTAGGCAGGATTATGCAGGCGCAGTGTATTGAGCACGATTACGGAAGAAGCCACACCGCAGAATAGTTTATTCTCCTGGCTCTCAAAATGATTGGCGAGTGGAAAGAAATCTACTTTTGCCTGCGAACGCTCAAGCCGCTTCATGCCCTCGGCACTGTCAAAATTGATAAGATCGGCAGCGAATAACGGCTCACTCCACGCAATTACAACAGAAAGAATAAAAAGAACAAGGCGCATAATCTCTCCCTTTTCAATGCCGGTAAATAATAGTGAAAACCGCGCTGCGATAAGCGCGACAGTAGGTAAAGCATCCGCCGGATGATTCCGAAAAAACGGCCAACACGCTATGCGTTCATGCTAACATGAAGAGCACGGATTGCAAGGAAACCCGGCAAATATCTGAGCATTCAGGAAAACTCTTTTTTCAGTGCAAAGTTGCAAAACACGCATTGACGGTCGTCCTATAGTTAGGGTATGGCTATGCCCCTCAGCAAGAACTTGATGACGACGACAGATATGGAACTTACAGCCTTTGATGGACAGAACGTAACGGTAGCCTTCTCGCGCGAAGAGTTTCAAACCCTGGTGCGGATGTGCAGGTTCGTCAGCAGCGCATACGATACAATCGAACGCGAGCTGATTACCATCAACAGCCCTAGACACAAAGTAGATGTTGTCCTGGGTGGAGTGGATACCGTCGCTGCTAAAACCGCCATTAAATAAGACCACTTTAAAACCGCAATAAGACCGCCCGGAGGATATAATGAAACCGCATAAAGAAGATCACATTTTGGCTTTGAACTTATCGGCGAATTCCGGCAGCGGCAAACAACCCGAACATGTAAAAACGCCAGTTCCGTCAAAGATGATGAGCGAAATAGAAATGCTGAACCATCCGGCTTATATCCGCCAGTCCGCCCAGCTCATCAAACAGGCGCTGGATGAGGGCTGCGACGTGCTGCAACTGCCCAACGGCGATATCGTAACCACGATGACCAAAACCGTTGTGACACAATATATCTGGAAAGATGGCAGACTGGTGGAAGTAAAAGCGAAACCAAAGCGGGCAAGAAAGAAACAGCTCCCCAAATGGCAAGACAGGATACTGGTCGCAGCCTAATACATGTAGAGCAGCGAGAGATACACGCGGTTATCGGTGTAATTGTCGCTGGCGAATTCAGAGGTTCTTTTTGAATATTGGTATTGAGGCTTCAAACCGATACCCTCAGCGAGCTTGTATTGAAAATTGATGCCGCTGTAATAGAGCTTCGTATTGCGATCGAATGCAGGATCACCGCCTACGTAATCGACATTGTCCATTCCGCCGAATACCGTTCCGGTCAGGCTGAGCGATAATTTTTGCTCCAGCGAAACTTTATGAATCGTATGAACGACACCGGCAGCGCCTTCGACGGTTTCATCGTTAAAATCTTTATCCATGAACAACGACAGTTTTGTCATATCTGTAAATGTCCAGCCGAGATTAAAACCCAGGTAGGGTTTTCGTGTGGAGGAAGTGCCTTCCTCATAAGTGCGATAGAGGTATCCGCCGAAAACGCTTCCTGCAATGCCGCGCGGAGTGCTGAATTCATAACCTAGCTTATTGTTCGTACCTGCGGAAGTCTGGTCAGGTCCGGAAGGAAGCGAAAAGCGCGTACGGTCATAGAGCGTACTGACGAATATATTGTTATCCGGCATGGTCTCATATTTGATCGTCACACCGGCGCTCTTATCATTGCGATCCAGCACATCGCCAAAGCCTGCAAACCCAGATGGAATCCCACCGGAGAGTGATATATCCTGGTTCTGTCCTGTTACATCAAGCTTAATGGCTGCTACCGAGCGGACGAATTCAACATTCTCCGCTGTCGTCTTATAGGATACCGGCTGCTGGCCGATACTGTTTGCCACCGCTCCAAGTTCCTGATGCCTCTTCACACTGGAAGCACCGACAATGACATAGGTGTCCTGGGCAATATCATATTGTCCGGAAGCGAGCGCACCATAATCAGAGAAACTTTGCTGGTCGTTATTACGGTAAAAGCCGAAATCACCTTCCGCGCCCAGGAAGATAGCATTACGTTCCCAGTTGGACTGTATGCCGAGCGCCGGTTTGACATCTGTAATCCAGTCGGATTTCTTGCCAGAGGGAGTTAGGAAAATATTATCGTCATACGCCGTCTGCAATTCGATGCCTGGGCTAATAAGAAAACCGCCAGCCTTTACGCCGATTGGCAGATTGTCTTCAATTGCCCTTCTACGGACCGTCAACACGTCATCGGGCGTTGTGGATTGTTTCTGCTCAAGCGGCACGTAATCAGGAATAGGTGCCTGATCTTTTTCTTTGCGTAAATCATCGACAGGCGTAGTGGAAGTTTCCTGCCGCTGCAATTGCAGCTGTTGCAATAATTGCTGTTGTGCCGGAGTATCATTGGATGGAAGCGATTGCAGATCCGGATTCACCTCCTGCTGCTGCTCAGCCCATACCGATTCCGGAATAACAAGAAAAGGCACGATGCCAGCGGCAACCGATGCAATAACCCGAAAACACCCTATACGGCATGGCCGCATGTCTTCTCCTAAGCCGCGCTGATTAATTTAGGTAGCAGGAAGTCAGACCCAACCGTGATGGTTTTATACTTGCCGATATCCACTTTATTGATCGCCACGCCCAGCACAGGAGTCGTAATCCCCTGCAGGATCGCAAGCATATTGTTAATGCTTTGGCGCGGGGTCTTGATCCACTCGGTAACCACCATGATGCCATCTGCCTGTTCAGCGATGGAGTTAGCTTCCGAGTTAGCCAGCAGCGGGCAGGAATCGATAAGAATGTAATTATAGTTCTGCTTCAGCTTGTCCAGCAACGTCCGCAGGTTCGTGGACCTCAGCGCATCCGGCGCATGCAGCGCCTGGCCGCCTGCACGCATGACGCAGAATCCGTTCCTGTCCGTCACAATAGCCTTGGACACTAACTCGTTGTCGATCAGCGCATCGGTAAAGCCAAGCCCGTTAGCATCCCCGGTCATCTTGCTGATGGTCGGGAACATGAAGTCGGCATCGATCACCAGCACCTTATGTCCAAGCGACATCAGATAGTAGGCCATGGAAACGGTAAAGGTGCTGCGGCCCTCCTTCGGAAGCGCGGAAGTTACCAGAATCGCGCGGGCTGCACTGTTCATGATACCGGACATATAGATACGCTTGATAGCTTCCTTGTAGATGGTATTTTCGCGGCTGAGCATCGCTGCCAGAGGTTCCGCAATCTGCGGAATAATGCCGATCGGTTTCTGTGCAAGCCTGCGTATATCTTCGAAATTGCGGATACCGCCGCGCATGATTTCCATAAAGAATACGGTAAACAGAGCCAGGCTCACCGAGAACACAGCGACGATAGCAAGCAGCAGGCTCTTGGGCGGTGTCGGGCTATCCGGCGGAACAGCCGGAGAAGCAAGGTAAGCGTCCGGACGGGCCAGCGTTTCCTGCGACTGTATGCTTGCATAGTTTTTCAGCAGATTGTTCAGCAGCTTTTCGCTGGCTTCTTCCTGCGCCTGAAGACCACTGAGCGCAATCTGCTTACCGCGCAGGTCATTTTCCTGCTGGTTCAGAACCTGCAGGCGCTCTCTCAGCATTTTCACCTGAGCCGTCGCTTCGGTATTATCCGTGTAAGCAGATCTCTTGATCAGGTTTTCTTCGCTGGCAATAGCGTGGTTGATCTGTTTCAACTCGCTCTCAGCTTCTATAACCTTAGGATGATTGGGACCGTATTTGGAACGCAATGCGCCCAGCTCTTGCGACGTGGTGCTGGCCTGTGCCTTAAGGTTCTGAATCAGGTTAGAATTGATAATTCCCGGCAAAGCATTTGGATGGGCTTCTTTCTTGGCGCTGTCGATAGCCGTGATTTTCGAATTAGCAGCGTACTGATCACCTTCCGCTACCAGTAACTGCTCAGCAACGTTAGAGATTTCCTGGTATATCAGCTGCTCTTCATTCTTACCGACCACCAGATTCTGCGCGGCGCGATAATCTTCCACCGCCTTGGATTTCTGCTGAACGTCAGCCTGCGCATCCTTGATTCTCGCTTCGAACCATTGGCTCACTTTCGCCAGACGTTCTTTTTTCAGAGTCACCTGTTCATTAAAATATGCAGCGGCATGAGCATTGGCAACTTTAGCAGAAAGTTCCGGGTCATGTGATTTGAAGGACACTTCAACCGCACGCGAGGTTCCTGCATTCTTAACGGTCAGGTGGCTGACAAACTTATCAAGAACATCGTCCATGCTCTTAAGAGACGCATAATCCGGGGCCTTATCGAGCGCCGTTGCCTGAACCGTCTGCTTTGCTACTGCGAGAGAGTTGAGAATATCCACTTCGGTCTGTACGGTGGTCTCGTCAAATTTGGTACCTTCCGTCACATCCTGGAAGTCGGCAAGGTTCAGCGAGTGGTCGCTGAGGATGACGATGGCGGTAGCTTTATAAGAACTGGGAAGAAGGAAGACAACTGATACTCCGAGTATCAAAGTCGTCAGCATAATCTTGAGCATCAGAAAGCGGCGGCGCCACAACATCCACAGGATATCCTGCAAACTGGGAATCGAATCCATCGTATGGGTAGAAGAGGAATTGCTGTACATGACCTGATAATCTCAAAATGGAATAACTCAAACAAGGCGTTTTGCCCATTTTAGGCGCATTCGTCAAGAAATATACTTAAAAAAATGAAATTATTTTACCGCACTTCAACGTTTATTGGATGGAAAAGCTTGCAATCCGTACCTCTTTAGGATATGGCTGCGCATAATTTTAACCCTAAAACTTTCAGTCGGTTAGCATGCTATCTCCTCAAATGACAAACTTAAACGGTAAAAAACAACGTGTTATGGTTGTTGTCGGCACCCGTCCGGAAGCCATCAAGCTGGCTCCCGTTATACGGGCAATGAAAGCAAGCCCACTTCTAGAAGTAGTTGTATGCGCAACCGGCCAGCACACGGACATGTTATTCCCGATCCTCGACTGGTTCAATATTAAACGTGATTTCACGCTCGACGTTATGAGGCACCAGCAGCCTCTTTCGCACCTCGCGGGAAAACTCCTCTCCGGTTTATTCGACGTGATTGAAGAAGTACACCCCGACACCGTCATGGTTCAGGGTGATACCACGTCGGCATTCATCGGCGGTCTGGCCGCATTCTATAGCTATGACCATTTCTGGAAAAACCAGCTGCGCAACACCCCGTTGCATATCGCTCATGTCGAAGCAGGCCTTCGCACCGGGGATAATTATTCTCCGTATCCGGAAGAAATTAACCGTAAGCTTATCGGCCATATGTGCGACTGGAGCTTCGCCCCGACTGACGAATCCGCCGCAGCCCTGCGCCGCGAAGGCATCACCGAAGGGATTTATGTCACCGGGAATACCGTAATCGATGCCGTGTTTGAAACCTGCGAAATGCTTAAACAGGCTCCCCGCGATGTCCTGTCCCATATCGCTCCGGACAGAAAAGTCGTTCTGATCACGAGCCATCGCCGTGAAAACTACGGCAGCGGCCTGGAAGAAATCTGCCGCGCGATCAAAACCCTCTCCGAGCGCTATCCGCACATCGACTTCGTCTATCCGGTGCATTTGAACCATCATATCAAGGAACCCGTGCATGCGATGCTGGGTGGCATGAAAAACGTTCATCTGATCGAACCGATGGGCTATCCCGACTTCGTTGCCCTGATGATGCGCAGCTACCTCATCCTCACCGATTCCGGCGGCGTTCAGGAAGAAGGTCCGTCACTGGGCAAACCCGTACTGGTAATGCGCGATAAAACCGAAAGGCCGGAAGCGATTTCCGCCGGAACGGCAAAGCTGATCGGCGCGCATGCCGACCAGATTGTCAAAGAAACCAGCGCGTTGATCGACAATGAAGTTGCTTACAGGAAAATGGCGCATGCCGTAAATCCTTACGGGGACGGAAAAGCCAGCCAGCGCATTGTGAACCTGCTGACCGGTGAAACCGCAGAAAATAACACATTCCGGTATGCAGCAGGTTAATATGATCGACGCAGCAACTTATCTCGAAAACCCCACACACCGCATCACATTCATGAGCACTCCCATGGACGCGATCACCATGGAAGAAACCATCGCCATTGCAGAACGCGCCATGGTAACGCGCAAGCGTCTTCAGCATGTTGTGGTGAACGTAGCCAAACTTGTGAACATGCAGACAAATAAAGCACTATATGAAGATGTCTGCGCGAGCGACCTGATTAATATTGACGGTATGGGAGTCGTCTGGGGAGCGAGGCTGTGCGGACATAAGGTGCCCGAACGCGTCAGCGGTGTCGACATCATGGAAAACCTGCTAAAACTCTGCGAAGCAAAAGGCTTCCGCCCGTATTTCTTCGGCGCAAAACAGGAAGTTCTGGAACAGGCCGTCGCCAATATCAAACAGCAATACCCGAAGCTGCAGATTGCGGGCTATCGCAACGGCTATTTCACGCCGCAGGAAGAAGAATCGATCATCCGTGATATTGCCGCCTCCAATGCGGACTGCCTCTTCATCGCCATCACCAGCCCGACGAAAGAACGCCTTCTGGCCCAGTATAAGGACATTATCAATGTTCCGTTCCTGATGGGCGTAGGCGGCTCCATTGACGTGAAGGCTGGCTTTGTAAAGCGCGCACCGGTATGGATGCAGCGCATCGGCCTGGAATGGTTCTACCGCCTGGCGCAGGAGCCGAAACGTATGTTCCGCCGTTACTGGAACACCAATGTCAGCTACGCTTTCATGCTATTCAAAGAATGGCAGAAAGCATAATTTAAACTGAACACGAAACTTTAGGAGAAGGTCTATGAAAGCCGTCGATTCCTTACGCATGGGTATAGTATGCATCACGATGCTCCTGGGAGCTTCCATATTGTCTGGTTGCGCCATTCCCGGCGCTGCGTCGCAGGATGCACCTGCGGATGTTAAAAACGCCGCTGCTTATACACTGAATCCCGGCGATGTGATCAAACTGACCGTATACATGGAAGAAAACCTGAACGGCCAATACACGGTGGACCGTCATGGTGCCGTCACCATTCCTCTCATCGGCGATGTAGAGGCACAGGGCCTTTCAAAGGAACAGCTGCAGGCTAAAGTGGCCTCCACCCTTGTTAAAGGCGGTTATCTGAAAACCCCCCTCGTGACCGTAGATGTGATCAGCACGCGACCGTTCTATATCCTGGGTGAAGTAAAGAATCCGGGCAGCTACGTATGGCAGCCCTCGATTGACGTGTTCAAAGCCATCGCAACGGCAGGCGGCTATACGCCCCGCGCTGCTCAGAACAAGATCTTGATTGACCGCGGTGTCGGTGATGAAAAGAAACGTTATAACGCCACGGAAGATACTCCCGTGCTGCCGGGCGATTCTATCACCGTGCGTGAACGGATATTCTAATCTGTTTCCCTCCACATGAAGCTTATCGTTCATAAGATACTCAATAACCGGTTATTTATCCGATTGATAAGCCTGGGTGATCAGGTATTGTTTACAGGCGGCAACTTCCTGCTGACGATCCTGTTCACCCGCTATTACAAAGACACGGAACTGGCTGCATACGGCATGGCCGTTTCAGCCGCGCTGATCCTGCAGGGCGTCCAGCGCAACAGCTATGTTGTACAGAACTCCCTGCTGAGCGCACATGTGCTGATGAGCCGGGGCAGGAAAGTGCTCGCGGAGCAGATTGTCGCCGTAGTTCCCCTGCTCTGCCTGCTTGCAGTACTGTCTGTCATTACATGGATATTCTGGCCGGGCAGTGACTTTTCCCTGATCACTACCGCCTCCACCATCTGTTTCTCCATTTACGCGCAGCTCGAATTCGAGCGTATGATGCTGGTAAAATATAAGAAGATCATTATCCCCTTCATCACTTCCTGCATTTACGTGCTGCTGGTGACTGGACTTATTTTTACCCATGAGACATTCAGCTTCTATGAAGTAATGGTCATACTGCTCGTTTTCACCACACTGAAATCACTCATTATTATCTTCATCGTAGGCAAGCCGGATTTCAAAGGCGGCTGGAACTACCTGCGTAGCGACATGCGCCGCAATGCCATCTCCTCCCTGATGGGCGTGATTGGCTATGCCGGGTATATGCAGGCCCCCGTCATTATTCTAGGTATATTCTGCCCGCAAAAAGTGGAAGTGGCCGCCTATGTGGCCATGCGCGGTGTCATGCAGCCATTGGCACTTGTCATACGCAGCATGGATATTATCGATAAAAGCTATTTCCACGAGAAGTCCACAGGCACAGGCGGTAACATCCGCAAAGTCATGAACGCGCAGATCATGCTCTACGGAGCCGTGAGCCTTGTACTGTCTTTAGGTATATCCATTTTCGGCAAACCGATCGTACAGCTGCTGTATCACGGTAAATATTTGGAATATACAAATAATATTTACTTCTGGGGCGTCATTACCGTGTTCTTTGCCATACTGCAACCCCTCGAAAGCGTTATCATCATCTACAAACAGCTGCCACGCTACAATATCATCCGCCTGTGGATAGGCATCGGGACCTGTCTTCTGGTGTGCCTGACCGCAAAACCATTCGGTGCTCTGGGTGCGGTATTCGTCAGTATGCTTGCAAGCATCGCCGGAGCGGCAGCCGCAATCCTGACCGCCCATAAATATCTGAAAAACACCTAAAAGCAGGACTGATATGCCCGCACGGCAGTATAAAACTTACGAAAACACCAATACTTTGGAAAAGGCACTGGGTAAGCTGCATCAGATAGCTGCTTGCCATTTCAGCAAATCCATGCGCAGCATTCCGCAGGATTTCCGCTGCGTCAGCATCTGCTTCGATGATTTTCCTGAGACCGCCGCCATTGCGGGCGCGGCTGCCCTGGAAGAGGCAGGCGCAAAAGGCACATTCTATACCTGTTTTGGTCAGTTGGGCGAAAATAGCCCCGGCGGAGTATTGGCAACAGCAGAGCAAGTCACGGATCTTGCAAAGCGCGGACATGAAATCGGCTGCCATACTTACGATCACATCAACTGCTCTTTTGAAAGCACACGCAGGGTTACGGCTTCCTGCGAACGTAATATCGAAGCTGCAGCTGCGCACAACCTGAAACTAGCCAATTTCTCCTATCCTCAATGGGGCATGAGCCTAGGAGCAAAGAAACTCGTGCAGCAGCATTATGATTCTGCCCGCAGCGGCATTCAGGGTATCAACGCAGGCGAATCCGATCTTTACTGCCTCAAAAGCGTTCCGCTCTACGAACGCAATAGGGAAACAGTCCGCAATCTCATAGACCAGGTTGCAACCCACGGCGGCTGGCTTATCATCTATACACATGATGTAAGCAATACACCGTCGGAGCATGGCATTTCACCTGCTTCCTTTAAAGGAATCATCCGGCACTGCGTTCAAAAAGGCATCCCGCTAAAGACAATTGCGGATGCCCTTAAATCACTGAACGCTGATGGACGCAGGAGCGTTTGAAGCGGGCTCAACACGTGCTGGCATATGATTGCCAAAAACACTGCCGCTTGCTTCCTTATGCTTGAAATCAAAGAACTTCATCGCATGCTGTGAATTGCCTTCCTCTGTAAATTTATTATCGGCAATTTTCACATCCTTGGCATTCAGGACACTCACCACTCCCGATTTCAGATAACCCGGCGTCCTGGTGGAAACTTCATTACCCACAAAGCGCTGGTTGGAGCTTTTATGGTTAAACTCGCCGATCTGCGCTGCAAAATGCACAGGATCAACAAATTTAGCGCCCTTGGCATAGCTCTGCTGGCCTCTCAGCACCGCCGCAACGCCAAAATGCACAAGCGTAGCCCCCTCAATCCCTGAACCGCCATCTTCATTCTGCGTATAGAACCCGATAGAATCGTTATTCTGCTTACCGCCGGTACCCGGGTCGTTCCTGATGACCTTATGGGTGCTGCCTTCCATAACGAGTTTAGGTCCTGCAATAACCTGGGCTCCGCCGCCGCCGCTGTTGGATACGCATACAGCAAACCCGGTACAATCCATATAACCGCCATTAATCACGACTTTGCCGGGCGCACTGGTCGCATAGTCAATGGCATTGAGATTATGGGTTCCAGCTTCCGTTTCCGGATTATCTGCCACAAAGTCCGGCCCTTTGCGAATATCTACATTCTCAATCGTCCATTGGCCGGATTGAATTTTAATGATCCTGCGCGTATAGCCATTATACCGCGCCACTACGTTATGAATAACGCCGCCTTCCGTGCCCAATTGCGCCTGGAAATAGTCGTTATCCATTTTACCGTCGCCGCCGGACATCTCAAACGTGCCTATATCCACCGGACCGGTGCGCCATAATACAATGCCCCGCACAGCTCCACGGCCGTTTCCATAAGCTCCGACGCCAACGCTATGAAAATCTGCAAAAACCGCTTTACGAATAGCAACGGATTTCGTCCCCTCGAGCCAAAGCCCTGCGACCATATCCGTTGCTGTCTGGCTTGGGTATCCCAGATCGACCATATGCACATCGCCAGCCCTGAAAGTACCATTCAGCACTTTGACGGCCGTCTGCGCCATTCCTTTGCCATCGACATTGATATGCTTGAGAGTAATGTTGGAATTATCAAACTGCCACAATACGTTAACCTGGGATGCAGGTTCAAGCACCGCCCTGTCCGCAAAATCAATTGTCAGGTTTTGCCCGGAAACATGCACCTCGCCGGTCTTGACCGTCCCCTGGAAAACATAATCACCGCCTTTATTGAAAAGAGCCTGTATTTCCCTGGTTTGATCCGTTCCGTCGCCCGTGAAAACAGTGGGGTTAGCAAAAGTTGCTCCAGCGCAAAAAAAGCTGCTGCAGAGCGCCATAAGCATTATTTTATAATGTTTGTTCATATTTATAAATTGCCACAAGTTATAAAGGACTATAGATAATAGGGGCTTTTAATATAAGCACAACCACCAATTTGGCACAGCCAGGCGCCCATGCAAGTCACTAACAAATTAAAAAACATAACGAAATTCGTATTATTTATTAATGCATTCGCCATTGAAGCCGTATTTCGCGCCAGGTCCATTGCAGATAAATCCATCGACCTGCAGGTGATTATCAAAATGGGTATCTGGGTGCTGACATTCATGTTCTGCATCGGCTCATTCAAACTCTGGGGTAGAAAGCTTCTCCGAATCGACAATATCTGCCTTTTCATGCTGTTGATCCTGATTACGGCATCGTGTTTTTACGCGCCTGATTTTCTCTATAGCGCAGCAGCGGCATTTTCACTATTTTCAATTATTTTCTTGATGCTTATGGTGTCGGAGGTGCTGGATAACCGGGAAATGCTTCTGCCTATTATCTACGGCTGTACGCTGGTGATGGCGATTTCCATTGTGGTGTATTTCGTCAACCCGGACTTTGGGCGCATGAAAGACTGGGATGGCGGGCAGCTGGTCATGACAAGAAGGCTCACCGGCATCGCGGGCAACGCGAATACTGCTGGCTACATCTCCGCCATCTGCCTGCTTACGCTGTATTATTACCGGGAATATATCCCCGGCAGACTACCGATGCGATACTGGTTATGCGTCGTCATAAATTTCGCAACATTGCTGATGAGCAATAGCCGTACCTCCCTGATGGCACTGTTCATCTCCATCGGCATTGCAGGACTTATGAAACCGTTTCCTGCCCGCCTGGCGGCTATCTTCGGCTGCATATGTGTGGCCATGTTGTTCATTTTTGCTGTCCAGCTCAACTGGATCAATATCGACGCATTATTCGCCCTCGTAGCACGCTCCGGTAGCGCGAGCGAAATTGAATCCGGCACCGGCAGAACGGCAATCTGGGCAGTGGTCATAGAGATGATTCACCAGCGCCCCTTCTTCGGATGGGGGTATGGCTCCACAACCAAACTGATTCCTGAAGCAAGCGCCCAGGTGGGCTTTACTGCCGACCATGCCCATAACGCGCTTCTGCAGGTTGGTGTATCGGTCGGACTGGTCGGGCTGGCACTATTCATCACGGTTATCTTCACCAAGCTTTTTTACTCCGTAAGATCCGGCGTACAGTTAAACGTGGCCTTCATCGTATTCCTGCTCATCGACGGCCTCACGGAACCTATTGCATTCCAAGGGGTAGCCACTACAACAACCCTGGCGCTGGCGACAGTGCTTGCTCTAAACTATGGTAAGGAAAATGCGTCCAGTAATCGTTCATATCAGCAATGACTATCCCGATCCGCTGCAGCCGGATAAAACGTTAGCCATACGTAACCTGGTGGAAGCCACGCCGGAATTTCGTCATGTGGTCTATTCGCTGAACCGTGTTAATGGCCTCGGGGGCATTACGAGCATTCCGTTCGGTGAAGACCGCACTGCGGTCGCTTACGGCGCGCTTCCTAAAGGACTGTTCTGGGAGCGCAGACTGGAAGCCGTGGCGGACTGGATCAGCGCCGACATGAAGCAGAAGAACATCGTGCCGGATCTTATCGAAGCGCATAAGATCACCGTGGAAGGCATCATCGGCCAGAAACTGGCTGCCGAATATAACTGCAAGCTGGTGTGCGACATCCAGGGCGGCTCGGATTACAAACTGCTTAAATTCAAACGCAATCTCTGGAAACGATTCGGCGAAATCGCCAAGGCATCTACCCTTATTTTTCCCTATGCACCATGGGTCGTTCCGCATTTTGAAAAAGCAGTGGGCCTTGACCCCAGCAAATGCCGCAATCTTCCTGTCCTGCCGGGTTTTGACGCCCTCTCCTCCTCCAGTGTCAGTTCAGCGCCACGCCTGATTACGCTGCTGCGCTTCAGCGACAGGAAAAATAAAAACATCGCAAGCACCATTGCGGCCGTAAACCAGCTCGCCGCGAAATACCCTGCAATCACTCTGGATATCTACGGTGGTGGCGGCGCAAAAGACCTGATGGAATTGCGCAAAGTTATTGACAACGACAATATTGACGGGCGGATCAACTTCAAAGGCCCGATTGCCAACAATGTGTTGACTCAGATCATGGGGCAATACTCTGCCCTTGTTATGCCGTCTTTTACGGAAACCTACGGACTCGTCTATGCCGAAGCGTTATTCTGCGGCGTTCCCGTTCTGTTCACCAAAGGCCAGGCTATTGACGGCTACTTCGATACAACGAAAATCGGCTATGCCTGTAACCCTGCCTCCGTGGAAGATATCGCTGCGGGCATTGAGCATCTGCTGAAGAACGAAGCGGAATTAAAACGTAATATCGCTCAGATGCAGGCATCAGGTGCACTGGATTTTATCCGCAGGAAAGACATTATCGATACTTACAGAAATGAATTGCTGAAGCTTCTGCCCTCTTCCGCTGCGCAGTAGCATTAACTTGCAGGAGGTAACTATGCCCGCCAAACAAAAGCTCATGGCAAGAACGAATGAAACCCCATTCACAAAGCTATATCGTCTTTTTACCTTTTTTCTCTATATCGCCATATTCAGGCATACGCCGGAGGATTACAGACCGTACGCGCTTTTCTTTCCGCATATACGCAATTTCCTTGTCAGGCAGTTTTTAAGCCAGTGCGGCTCAAAGATCCGTGTTAAAAGCGGTGCCGACATTTCTCCCAATATCTCCATCGGCAATGAGAGCGAACTGGGCACACGCTGCGTCATCGCAAAGAACGTAACGATCGGCGATAATGTCATTATGGGGCCGGATGTAAAAATATACAGCGGTAACCATGTTCATGATTCGCTCGACGTTCCTATCCAGAAACAAGGTGATGTCTGGCATAGCGTCACTATCGGCAACGATGTCTGGATCGGCGCCAACGTCATTATCCTGCCTAAAAGAAAAATCGGCAATCACGCTATTCTTGCAGCTGGCTCAGTGATTACCAAGGATGTGCCGGATTATGCCATTGTCGGTGGGAACCCGGCCCAAATCATAAAATTCAGAAAACCACAGGCTGCCTGAATAAATTATTGCGCCTGTTTAAGTTTTCTTAACAATTTCCAATTACAATGAGCTTATACTAACTCATCCAATAATTGTTTCATTACGAGAAAAAATTTTCGGATAAAAAGATAAGACTGTTATTAATCAATAGGATATGTAAAACAAAAAGCAGTGACAATTTCTTCCTAATCGTGCATATAGTAGGACTTAGTAAACACTCATTAATGATATTATGTCACCACTTATAACATACGTTAAAAAAGGTCTCAGCACTTGTTATATGCCGGAGAAGGGCTGTTGGTCCTATATTTATCATCTGGACGGCCGTGAAGCTCCGAACGAATCCCTGCCGGCATGGGACACATTTTATTCGCTGAATGTCATTCTGGGACTGGCAGCTTGCAGCCATAACCATGAAGAAAAAAGCTATGATCTGGAAATGATGCTGAAGCAGAATGCTCAGCATCTGCTGGAACGCCCCGTCCCGACATATGCCTTTGGCATGGCCCTCTGGGCGGCCGCAGAACTGGGAAAGTCCCTTGAAGCGCCCGTTTACTCCCGCATCCGCAACCTGGTGTTCAACCGCAAAGGATGGGTGGAATTCCGTGCGCAGGATATCGGCCTGCTTCTGTCCGGCATCTCGCAGCAGAAAATGAAAGGCTCTAACGATTTTGAAGAAGAAGCGCATGCGCTTTACCACTGCATCAAGCAGCATTACCTGGCCCCGTCCGGTCTTTTTTATGATACCGCAACGGGCTTCCGGAAGAATTTCTCATCTTTCGCTACCCAGACCTATCTGATTACCTCTTTTTATCACTACGGCACCGCCTACGGGAATGAAGAAGCGCTGGCACTGGCAGACGCATCCGTCAAAAAGCTGATGCTATTGCAGGGTCCTGAGGGGGAATGGCCGTGGTTCTATAATTCCTCCAGGGGAATTGTCATTGATAATTATGAAGTTTATTCCGTCCATCAAGGCGGCATGGCGCCATTATTCCTGGCTTTTGCTGAAAAACGCGGCATTCCCGGAGCACATGAAGCCATCATCAAAGGCTTTAATTGGCTGTTCGGCAATAACCAGCTTAAGCAGAGCATGATGATCCCGGAAAAAGGAATGTTTTACCGATCCATCATACGAAAAGGCGAATTAATAAGCAAAAAGAGACGCATAGCCAGAGCCATCGTTAATAGCATTACGGGAACTTCGGATCACTATGCACCACCATCGCAATTGACACTACGCAAAGAGTGCCGTAGCTATGAGCTGGGATGGATGCTGTATTCTTTTGGCAGCCGCACGGACCTGCCGCAGATTACAGAACATCCGGAGTTTATAACCGCTAATAACAGGCACAGTTAATTTTCATGAAATACGATCTTACTATTCTCGGGCTCGGCTATATCGGCCTGCCGATGGCCGCTGTCTCCGCCAATGCCGGCCTTAATGTTCTCGGCGTGGATATTGTCGAACATATTGTTTCCACCGTAAATGCCGGTAAAGTGCATCTGGAGGAACCGGGCCTGCCCGAAAAAGTGGCTTCCGCCGTGCAGAGCGGAAAGCTGAAGGCAGCTACCGCTCCCTCCGCTTCCAATATTTTCATGATTGCCGTACCGACCCCGGTCGACCATCACACACACCAGCCGGATATGTCGCTCGTCGTATCGGCAGCGACCATGATCTCTAAGGTCGTTCAGGAAGGCGATCTCGTTATCCTGCAGTCTACCTCTCCGGTCGGCGCAACGGAACATAACGTAAAAGCCACCATTGAAGCCAAAAGGCCGGAACTCGTAGGCAAAGTTGATTATGTCTACTGCCCCGAACGCGCTATTCCGGGTAAGACGATGCATGAAATGATCTTTAACGATCGCGCTGTCGGTGGCCTGAGCCCGCGCGCGACCCAGCGCGGCATCGAATTCTATAGCAAGGTTGTCAAAGGCAAGCTGCTGGAAACGGATGCTAAAACTGCTGAGATGGTCAAGCTGGTGGAAAACGCCTCGCGCGACGTGCAGATCGCTTTCGCTAATGAGCTCTCCCTCGCCTGTGATGCTATGGGCCTCAATGTATGGGAAGTGATTAAGCTTGCCAATCATCACCCCCGCGTAAATATTCTGCAGCCCGGCCCCGGCGTAGGCGGCCACTGCATCGCGGTCGACCCCTGGTTCATTATCGATGCTGCTCCCAAGCACACGCCGCTGATGCGCACGGCGCGTCTGGTGAATGACGGCAAGCCGGACTGGGTAATCGAGAAAGTGAAGGAAGCTGCGAAAGGGATTTCCAATCCCATTATCTGCCTGCTCGGCCTTGCCTATAAGGAAAATGTGGACGATTTCCGCGAATCCCCTTCTGTTACGGTAGCCGACAAGCTGTTACAGGCCAATCTGGGCTCTGTCATCGTAGTAGAACCGTTCATGAAGCAAAGCGACCGTTATACGCTCGTTCCGCTGGAAGAAGGTATTGCGCAGGCAGATGTTGTCGTACACTTGACCGCGCATGACGCTTTCAAAGTCGTCACTAAGGCGCAACTGAGCAACAAGAAAGTGATCGACACTAGAGGATCGCTCGCGTTAGCGTAAGCAAAGAACCGCCAGCAAAAAAGGGGTTTCCAATGATGGAAACCCCTTTTTATTTACCTATACTAGAGTCTCTAGAAAGCGCTTTCTTTTTCCAGCAATGCGGGCAGCGTCTTAATCATAATGACGATATCCATCCATAAGCTCCAGTTACGGGCATAGCTGCATTCAAGGCGCACGCGCTCAGGGAAGGTAAGCTTATTGCGTCCGCTGACCTGCCACGGGCCGGTAATGCCGGGGCGCACGCTTTCGTAATAGACGAAATCATCCCCGTAAAAATCTTTCTGCTCCGGCGTGATCGGACGCGGGCCTACAAGGCTCATATCGCCTTTAAGCACATTGATAAACTGCGGCAGCTCATCAATGCTGGCCTTGCGGATGAACTTGCCGATCTTTGTGATGCGCACGTCGTTCTTGAGCTTCTGGAACTTCTGCCACTCCTCAGCCGCCGCCGGATTCTCCTGCAGGTAGGTTTTCAGGAATGCTTCCGCGTCAACACGCATGGAACGGAATTTATAGCACTTAAACGTCTTGCCATCCTTGCCGACGCGATCCTGCAGGAAGAACGCCGCGCCACCATCTTTCCTGACCAGATGGATAACGACGGCAAACAGAGGCAGCAGCATCAACAGCGCCAGGCTGGAGCAGAATATATCGAATCCGCGCTTCAACAGTCTCGGAACCGGAAGGTAGAGCCTGTTGGTATCATGCAGCAGCAGAACGTCATGCATCAGGAAGTGATGTTGCGAAAGCGTGCCGGTGGGCAAACCAAGCCAGGGCGGAATGATAGAGCAAGGCAGCCTTTCCCTGACCAGGAATTTCAGTGCGTGACTCTGCGATTCGAATTCAGCGGATTCCAGCGCAAGGAAAACATGTCCCGCATCGTATTCCGCCAGCAGTTCCTTCCAGGCATTCGGATACGTTCTGTTCTGAATTTCCTTCGGGTTCATCTGCACAGTGATATAGAATCCCATGCTCGGCTCACGGCTGAGCGCATGCATGACGGCAGCAGCCGAAGGCCCGGTACCGATCAAAATCGCCGGGATTTTCCATTCTCCCCTGGAATCAAGCCATCTCTGCACGATGCTGCGATTCCCCGCCAGCAGTATGATAAACAGTGTCCAGCTACCGCCGAACCAGGCATAAGAGATCGTATTATCCGCGAGCATTTCACCAAAAATACTGGCGACCACACCAAGACCGGCAATCAGCAATATATGCGAAACTTTCTCCCAGTAAGGAAGCCTGTGACGGTAATGCCCTTTAGCGCCAAGCCAGAAAAGTGAAAACATGCCTACATAGAAGAAGATCAGCGCCTGGCGGTGGATGAAATATACCCCTGTAGGCAATACCCCCGCCTGATAATAGTAAGGAAGCTTGATAATACCTGCCACAAGCTCACTGATCGTAAAGGCAGCTGTGAGCGCAACGACATCGCCAAACAGTAGCCACAAGGCAGAATTTTTAAAAATACGCGAGATATTGTTCATATAATTTTGACTGAATGATCCTGCTATGCCATGCTGTTTTTCAGATACTAAAGTCCGCCTCTCATACAGCAGGCGCACCCAGCATCACATTCCCAAGACACCCACATTAGCACAAAAAATTCCTTCATGCCTTAAGTGTGATGCCATTATGGCATGATAAAAAATTTATATTTTATAAACAAAATGATATGCCACGCTTATACAAGAAATCTTTTTACACGCAAGTGTCAATCCATAACACCCTCATCTTTGCTACCTATAGTAGCAATGATGCATATATATCACACTCAGAATAGTGAGCATAATTAAACTATCCATCTGATATACATGAAAAAGGGGCACAGCTTCTGCCGCGCCCCCTATTTTAGATAATAATGGGTTATTGGGTAACGATCTTACCTTCTTTGACATTAAATGTCGTATCGTCCTTATTGGTGAGCACTCCGTCCGGAGCTACGTTTTTTGAACCGTCCGGATTGATTAAGGTGATGGTATTATCGCTGCCGACTTCATATTTTGTGCCATCCTTCAGCGTACCGCCGGTCGGCTTGGAAGACGTATCCGTAACGGTTGTGGAAACGGATGTTCCGGTAGTGACGCCCGGAGCCACCTGATTAACAGCCGCAGTCGGCGACTCAATCGTCGTTTTGGTGGAAGCTCCGACAGTTGCATCTGCTGCAAACGCGGTCTGGGCAAAAGCGACAGAACTGGCCAGCACTAACAGGGAAAGTATGTTTTTCATGACTGAACTCCTTGTGATTTCGGTTAAAGTGATCATACTCGACCACACAATTGCTACTATGCCATACTGTCCTTTTCATCATGATGGAATCAGCATTACAAGTACGTAATCCACGCTTTCGGATATTACACGGCCTCTTTATATATTGCTTTCTGCTGCTGCCTGCCCTTGCCGCACAGGCACAGGAAGAGATTCGGACTGTTAAATCCGTGATAAACGGAAAATCATTCATCACCGATTCCGGTGAAACCGTAAGGCTGGCGGGAATTGAAGCGCCGAATGCACAGGAAGCCAATACGCCATCGCATCACGGCCGCCTGGGTGAACCGCTCGGCGATGAAGCAAAACAGACGCTAAGTTCGCTTATCCTCAGCCGGAAAGTTCGCATCCAATATGCAGTGGCTAAACCAGATCGCCATAACCGGATACTTGCACAAGTATACGATATGCAGGGGCACTGGATACAGGGCGCGATGCTCGAAGCCGGAATGGCAATGACCTACAGCTTCACTGATACTCCTTCTGACGTTATCGAGAAGATGCTGGCAGCAGAACATAAAGCTCAACGTAAAAATATAGGCCTGTGGGCCAATCCGTACTACCGGATCATCACCCCCCAGGAAACCGCCGAGTTCATCAACCGCTTTAAACTGGTCGAAGGTAAAGTTGTCAGTATCAACCATTATCACGGTCATATTTACATCAATTTCAGCGAATACTGGAAAGGCAACTTTGCCGTGTTTGTCTCACAAAAATACGCGAGCGCTTTCACCGATAAATACCTGCAATCCTTAACAGGCAGTAAGGTGCGCGTGCGCGGCTGGATACATTATTATCATGCTCCAATGATGGATATAACGCACCCGGAACAGATAGAAATCATCCATTAACATATTGAGAACAGTACACTAAGATAATTAGGGACGATTCCGGCTTGCTTTCTGATATTTATGGGATATGTTTTCACATCCCGATAACTACAAATAGGGAAAACATGGTGAAGTTTTTTTCACGCGCACGTTTCCTTTTGTTACTGGTGGCCACAGCAATTTCAGCCGCCGCTGCTCTTACTGCACCGGCACTGCTGACCGCCATGCAAGACAATGCGAAACCCGCACCGACCGTATCACCGGTCGTAACTGCTGCTGCCGAGCAGAAGCAGATTGAACCGACAGAAGTCAAAGTTGCTCGCCGCAACGAACCCAGCAACTTGCGTGAACTCGCAGGTGCCCGCTGGAAAGCAGGGCTCGCTGCTTTCGCAAAACAGGATGCAGCACAGGCTGCACAATATTTCTGCGCCATACTGGACAATACCAAACTTCCCACAGCGGACCGCGCTACCGTAGCCTTCTGGGCATACCGCGCTTTTACCGCCGCCGGGAATGAAAAATCCGCCAAGCATTATCTTGAAATGGCTGCAGCGGAAGATACAAGTTTCTACAGCATTCTGGCACGCCATCTCAATGGCAACTCCACCGTGTCGCCGAACGTACAGCTGAGCATGGCGATCGAATATGCCACGCGCAAGAGCGACGCCAATAATCTTTACCCTATGCCGGACTGGAAACCCGCTTCCGGTTATAAGCTTGAACCTGCTTTGCTGTTTGCCATCATGCGGCAGGAATCGGCATTTAACCCGCATGCGCTGAGCCCCAGCGGCGCAATCGGCGTGATGCAGCTCATGCCGGATACGGCGCACGCAATGGCGCGCAGTGTCAGGGTACGCGGCTCCATCGGCGAACCTGCGGTCAGCATGGCGCTCGGCCAGCAATATGTTCAGCACCTGATGGAAATGAACTCCATCGGCGACAATCTCGTCTACCTGCTTGCCGCTTATAATGCAGGTCCGGGTGCACTGGAAAAATGGCAGCATTCTATCGAACAGAAAGATCCGCTGCTGTTTATCGAATCCATCCCCTATGCCGCAACGCGTGATTATGTCGTCAACGTGATCGGCAATTACTGGGTCTATTCCGAACTGTTCGGCAATGCTAATTTTTCACTCAGCATGATTGCACAGAACGAATGGCCGCTCTATACCAGTTCTGTGGAACGCTTCGCTTCCAAATAAACTGCCGCTGCATGAGCCTAATGCCCATCCGGGCATAACATAAAGGAGACCGTCCATTGCCCTGCTCGCTAGGCTTCGACAGTGAAATGGAATATACCGGCATTGTTGCCGGTGTTGACGAAGTTGGGCGGGGTCCCTTAGCCGGACCGGTAGTAGCCGCCTGTGTGATACTGGACCGACAGAAAATACTGCCTGACGGTATCGACGACTCCAAGAAACTGCTCAAGGCCAGGCGCGAGGCGTTATACAGCCATCTTATGGCAGAAGCCCATGTAGGTATCGGCATCTGCAGCGTCGAAGAAATCGACGAGCATAATATATTAGGCGCCTCCAAACTGGCCATGCGCCGTGCATTTGAATTGTTGCCGCTGCGCCCCGATGTCGTGCTGGTTGACGGCAACCAGCTGCCAGACCTTCCCTGCGACATGCACGGCATTATCGGAGGCGATGCATTATGCGTCTCTATCGCCGCTGCCTCCATCATCGCCAAAGTAACGCGTGATAGAATTATGGAAGAACTGGCAAAGGAATACCCACATTATGGCTGGCAGCACAATGCCGGTTACGGCACGAAACTGCATCATGAAGGGCTTGCGATGTTCGGCATTACGCCACATCACCGCAGGAGCTTCGCTCCGATCCGCCAGATAGTGGAAATGATGCAGGCCCAGAAAGTCGCCGGCTGATGCTCTCCCCGTTCCATATCGCCATTCCTATAAATGACATACAGACTACCAAAGATTTTTACATCAACCTGCTCGGCTGCACCACAGGTCGTGAAGCGGAACGCTGGGTAGATTTCAATTTCTTCGGCCACCAGTTATCTGCGCATGTGAAGCCGGAAGAAACCGCAACCGCTGCCAAAAACGCAGTGGATGGGAAAGATGTGCCGGTACGCCATTTCGGTGTAATCCTGCCGTGGGAGGAATGGCACAAGCTGGCTGAACGGTTGAAAGGCAAAGTAGATTTCATCATTGAGCCTTACATACGCTTCAAAGGTGAAACAGGTGAACAGGCAACGATGTTCTTCCTCGATCCCAGCGGCAACGCGCTGGAATTCAAATCCTTCCAGGATCAGACGCAGATTTTTGCGAGATAACTTACCCCACGAGATTGCTTTGAAAGTCGCTAGGCCGCTAGTGAGAATGGCTTTTTTCAGGGAACCGCAGCGCAGCGTACGTAAAAGTAGGTGAGCAGCGGAAGGCCTGAAAACAACTATTCGCAACAAGGCATAGTAGACTTTACAAGTAATCTCTAACCGTAATACCGCTCTACCGATTGCACCTCTTCCTTCCCACGCAGCGATGCCACGATGGAATTCAGATGGCGGATATCTTTCACCTCAACGTCGATCAGCAACTCGAAGAAATCCGAGGAACGGTTAAGGATCTTCAGGTTCGTGATATTGCCCATATCTTTGGCGATAACGGCTGTCACCGTTGCAAGCCCGCCCGCTTCATGCAGCACCGTCACCTTGATGCGCGCCACATGCGGAATACCGGTGCTGCTGTCCCACGCCACGTCGATCCAGCGTTCCGGCGTTTCCGAGAAATTCTCGAGCGTCTCGCAGGACGTCGTATGGATGGTAATGCCCTTCCCTGTCGTCACAATGCCGACAATCTTATCGCCCGGAATCGGGTGGCAGCATTTGCCGAAATGCATCGCCATGCCGGGAATCAGCCCCTTGATCGGAATCGCATCCGCAGGTGACGTCGGCTTCTTGCGCAGACGGGCAAGCAGCGAGCCCTTCTTCGTCTGCACGGAAGTCAGCTTGCGGTCGGGAAAGATCGCCTCGAACACATGCGTGCGGTTCAGTATCCCCTCGCCCACTTCCGCGTAAATATCGTCCGGCGTCTTCTTGCCGAACTTTTCTCCCGCGGCTTCCATCATCTTGTCGGTCAGGTCTTCATTTTCCTGCTTGAAGGTCTTGGTCAGGATCGCCTTGCCGAGATTGATATACTCCGCGCGCTGCTGCGTGCGGATAAATTTGCGTATTTCCGAACGCGCCTTACCGGTGACGACGAAACGTTCCCAGGTCGGTGAAGGCGTCTGCGTTTTGGAGGTAATGATTTCCACCTGGTCGCCATTTTTCAGCGGCGTGCGCAACGGCACAATACGGCCGTTGATCTTCGCACCGACGCAGGTATCGCCCACGCCCGAATGCACGGCATAAGCAAAGTCCACCGGCGTTGCCCCACGCGGCATGGCGATAATGTCACCTTTAGGCGTGAAACAGAATACCTGGTCGTGATACATTTCGAGCTTCGTGTGCTCGAGGAATTCTTCCGGGTTGGAAGAGCGATCGAGAATATCCAGCAGCTCGCGTATCCATCGATACTGCTTGCCCTCTTTTTTATAATCATGGCGCTGCTTATAAGACCAGTGCGCCGCCACACCGTATTCCGCGATGTCGTGCATCTCCTTCGTGCGGATCTGCACTTCCACGCGGTGCTGCCCCGGTCCGATCACCGAAGTATGCAGCGACTGGTAGCCGTTGTTTTTCGGCGTGCTGATATAATCCTTAAAACGTCCGGGAATCGTGTGATATGCTGAGTGGATCGCCCCCAGCACCTGATAACATTCCGGAATCGTATTCACCACAACGCGGAAAGCGATAATGTCGCTCAACTGCTCGAAGCTGACATTCTTCGTCTCCATTTTCTTCCAGATCGAGTAAGGACGCTTTTCACGACCGCTGATCGTGAAATGCTCGATCCCCGCTTCCGTCATCGTCTTGTTGAGGTGGTTCTCGATCTTCTCGACCAGTGCCTTATCCTGTTCACGCAGGTAATCCAAACGCTTAACGATAGATTCACGCGCTTCCGGGTAAAGCTCGGCGAATGCGAGATCCTGCAATTCTTCCTTCACCTTGCGCATACCGATGCGCTCGGCTAGCGTCGAGTAGATATCGAGCGTCTCCCGGGCGATGCGCTGGCGCTTTTCCGGCGATTTGATATATTTGAGCGTACGCATATTGTGCAGGCGATCCGCCAGCTTCACCATCAGCACACGCAGATCTTCCGACATCGCCACGAGCAGCTTGCGGAAATTCTCAGCCTGCTTGGCATTTTCGGACTTGGTTTCGATGCGTGTAAGCTTCGTTACGCCGTCTACGAGCGAGGCCACTTCCTTACTGAAATACTGCTCGATATCCGCAAGCGTCGCTTCCGTATCCTCCACCGTGTCATGCAGTAGTGCCGTGACGATGGAAGCCGTGTCGAGCTTAAACTCGGTCAGCATATACGCCACTTCTACGGGATGAGAGAAATACGGGTCGCCCGAAGCGCGTTTTTGACTGCCATGCGCTTTCATGGCAAATACATAAGCGCGGTTGATCATGTCCTCATCCGCATCCGGATCGTAGGACTTCACGCGCTCCACCAGTTCAAATTGTCGTATCATATTTATTCAATATAGTATATTCAGGCGCTTGTCACAATGCCGTAGAGGGCAGAAAATCCATTAATCCTATTTAACTAATACTCTAAGAAATGGCCGACCGCGTACTGATTAGCCTGGAAGATGTAAACCTCACTTTCGGCGGAAAACCGCTCTTTGAAGAGCTAAAAATGCATATCGCCGAGAATGACCGTATCTGCCTTGTCGGCAAGAACGGCGCCGGCAAGACGACATTGATGCGCCTGATTACAGGAGAGCTGGACCCGGATACGGGCAAACGCTTCGCCTATCCCGGCCTCACCATCGGCTATCTCGCACAGACGATCGACAGCAATCCGGACGATACCGTCCGCCAGTTCGTGCTTTCCGGTTTGGCGAAGGAAGAGCAGACTGAAGATAAGCAGCATCTGGCCGATATCGTTATCTCCCCGCTGGATTTGAATCCAGAGGCACTGATGGGAGCGCTTTCCGGCGGCCAGGCCAGACGCGCAGCCCTTGCGCGCGCGCTCGTGGCCGGACCGGAGGTGCTCCTGCTGGATGAACCGACCAACCATCTCGATCTCGGCGCAATCGAATGGCTGGAAAAATTTCTTGCCGCTTACCGCGGCGCAGTGGTCTGCGTAAGCCATGACCGCGCATTCCTGGCCAACGTTTCACGTAAAGTCTTCTGGATCGATAAAGGCGGCATTCGCGTCTCCCCCGGCGGCTACGCGCAGTTTGACGACTGGATGGAACAGATTGTCGAGCACGAAGCCCGCGCATTGCAGAACATGCAGAAGAAACTGGAAGCGGAAGTGGACTGGACGCAAGGCGGTGTTACGGGACGACGTAAACGCAACCAGCGCCGCCTTTCGGAACTGCGCCGCCTGCGCGAAAAACTGAAATCCGACAAGGAAGCGTTTAACAAGCGCATGAAGAAGATTGAGCTGGATGCCGTCGCACCAGTGCAATCCTCCAAAATCGTCGCCGAGTTCAAAAGCGTCAGCAAATCATTCCGGCACGGTAACGACAACCTCCCCATCCTGAATGATTTCAGCCTGCGCATACTGCGCGGCGACCGCATCGGGATCATAGGCAAGAACGGCTCGGGCAAATCAACGTTCATTAAGCTGCTGACAGGCGAAATCGAGCCGGATGCCGGACGCATCTCGCGCGGCAAAACAGTGGATTTCAGCTATTTCGACCAGAACCGCTCCGGTGTCAATCCCGGCCTAAGCCTCTGGGAAACGCTCTGCCCGGAAGGCGGCGACCGCGTGAGCATCGGGCACGGCGAAGAACAGCGCACGGTTCATGTCTGCGGTTACCTAAAAATGTTCATGTTTGATCCCCAATCCGCACGCGATAAGGTGGGAACCCTTTCCGGTGGACAGCAGAACCGGCTGATGCTGGCAAAACTCCTCTCCAATCCGGGCAATGTGCTGATCCTCGACGAGCCGACAAACGACCTGGACATGGATACGCTCGACATGTTGCAGGAACTGCTGGCAGATTACGAAGGCACACTCATTGTCGTAAGCCATGACCGCGACTTCCTCGACCGCACCGTGACCGAGATCCTCGCCTTTGAAGGAAATGGGATAGTAGAAGGTTGCCTGGGCGGCTATAGCGACTACCATCAGGCAAAACAGCAACGGATCGCCGCAGCACGCAAAAAAGAAGTCCCGATTGCAAAAGAAGAAAACATTGTTGCCCCCGGAAAGCCCGCAGCACAGAAAATATCCTTTAAGTTCAAGCATGAACATGAGAAACTGCCGGAAAAGATCGCCGATCTGGAGACCGAACTGGCGCAGCTTAAGGAAATGCTGATGGACAGCACACTCTACAACCAGAATCCAGATGCTTTTGATGAAATAACAAGGCGTTATACATCAGTTCAGCAGGATCTTTCCAAAGCCGAAACACGCTGGCTGGAACTGGAGGAAATGCTCGGGGCAAAATAGCGCATCAGCTGTTGACATTCCTGACAATTGTCACTATAAATCGCGCCTCAAAGCTATATATTCTAGGAATTCAGTCATGAAACGTACTTATCAGCCCAGCAAAATCGTTCGCAAACGCCGTCATGGCTTTCGCTCCCGTATGGCTACCGTTGGCGGCCGTAAGGTGATTGCTTCGCGCCGCTCCAAAGGCCGTAAGCGCCTCTCCGCTTAATAGCTTTTCTCATAATATGCCGGAATTCCGTATACTGAAGAAGCGTGCGGATTTCCTTCTGGCAGCGGGAAGCGGTTTCAAATTCGTCAAACCTTCCATTATTGTTCAGTCGCGGCCTCGCAAAGAGGAAAACGCGCCAGATGATGCACATGTACGCATCGGTTTCACAGCCACCAAAAAACTCGGCAATGCCATCATCCGCAACCGCGCCAAACGCAGAATGCGTGCAGCCGCTGCACAATTAATTCCTGAATTGGGACTGAAAAGCTGCGATTACGTATTTATCGGTCGGGAAGAAGTATATAAGGGAGAGTTTTCCCACATTCTGCGCGATATGCGCCACGCGCTTAAGAGACTGGCCGATCAGATGAAAGAAGCTTCCAATAAAAAAGAAGAGACCATTTAAAAGTCGCTAGACCGCTAGCGAGAATGGTAGTTTCTCGGGAACCGCAGCGGAATGTACGTTCAAGTACATGAGCAGCGGAAGACCAGGAAACTACTATTCGCAGCAAGGTAAGTAGACTTATAAATGGTCTCTAAATAAAAAACCCTCCGCCACACATTAGCAGCGGAGGGGTTTTCCGTAAGCTCGAATTAACGGCTCAGGTTAGCTGAAACGTTGTTGAACGTGTTCGTCAGGTTACCACCGACAGCGCGGATAGCCGCGATAGCAGCGATCGAAATCAGAGCGGCAATCAGGCCATATTCGATTGCAGTGGCACCGTTCTGGTTCTTAAGAAGAGCGATCAAAGTATTCATAATAGTACCTTTCAGTGTTTTTTTACATCCAGTACCAACATTTTTCAGCCGATAATGAACTAGATTATAACAAGCAAGTTATAGGTCCCTCAGTTCCCCGAAGGCTCTTAAATAGTAGCAGTTTCGTTCGGCAAATACAAGATAATTGCTCCCGGGCACCTCAAACGCAGGAAATCTCCTGCATCACTCCAAAAGGCAAGGTTTTCCCTGACTCTGCAGAAGATTCACACAAAAAAGCGTTAAAAACCATAGATAAATCAACATCAAACCGCGTTGCATAAACACCACACTCAAAAGAGAAAACTATGCATCACACCTAAAATCTTCCGCCTAAAAGAGCCACGTTGGTTTCCAAGACAATATCTAAAGCACTTGAAAATACCCTCCCCCTATGACAGACTGCGCCCTTCATTGGAACCGACGTTCTTGCCGCATCGCAAAGACCTTCCTTTATTAACCCTCACGCATTCCAATTACCGCCATGTTTATCTTTCGACTGCTTTTCATCATATGCGCCATTTTCCTGTTGCTCGTGCTTGGCATGGCAAGCGCATTACTGCTGAGACTGCGCACGGGTATGAATCATTCTTTCACACAGAATGGCCCCAGGCCGTCAACGAATTACAAAAACTATAAAGACGACGGCAATGTGATCGAGGGCGATTATAAAGTGCTCGACGAATCCTCAAAGGAATGAAACACTGCCAGAACTGTTGACGTATAAAATAATACGTCTAAATAGATAATGCTTTGCAATCTTCGGGTGGCGTACAATGACAAACAGCGTGACTATCCATAATTCCGAACAAGGCCCTTGGGGAAAACCTCGCGGCAGCAGCGGCGGAAGCGGTGGCGGCTGGAAACCGGGTGGCTATCCGCCGAAAAATTCCGGTCCCGGCGATCTGGATGAAATGCTGGACGAAGTCAAAAAGCGCTTCAGGGAATTGTTCGATGGCGAGCACGGAAACCGCAGCATCCTGCTTGCGCTGATATTCTTCGTCCTGTTGTGGCTGGGTTCCGGCATCTACCAATTGCAACCGGGCGAACAGGGTGTAGTGTTGCTGTTCGGCAAATTCGACCGCATAGCGGCCGCCGGCCTTCGTTATCACCTCCCCGCCCCGTTTGAAAGCGTTGAGATCGTCAATAGCGAAGCCATTCGCATGGTAACCCTTTCCGGCGACCGCGAAAGCATGTCCTCACGCAGCATCATGGGCACCACCAGCACCGATAGCCGCGACGATGAAATCCTCATGCTGACCGGGGATGAAAATATCATCAATCTGAGCTTCAACGTGCAATGGAAAGTGCGCGACGCTAAAGATTTCATCTTCAACCTCACCCATCCGGAAACCACCGTGCGCTCCGTCGCTGAAAGCGCCATGCGCGATGTAATTGGCCGCACCCCTATCAATGCCGCCCTGACCGGAGGCAAGCTGAAAGTGCAGGACGATGTGCGCCAGCTCATGCAGGAAACGCTAGATAACTATCATTCCGGCATCGACATCATTAACGTGAACATGCTGGATGCCAGTTTCCCCCGCGCCGTGGTGGATGCTGCACGTGATGTGCAGGCCGCCCGCGCTGACCAGGACCGGGCACGTAACGAAGCCGAGGCCTACCGCAACGATATCATTCCCAGAGCCCGCGGTAAGGCACAGCGTATCGTACAGGAAGCCGAAGGATATAAACAGGAAGTCATAGCGCGCGCGCAGGGCGATGCTGCAAGGTTTAACTCCATTTATGCCCAGTATAAGCAGGCACCGGAAGTCACCCGGGAACGCATGTATCTCGAATCGATGGAAAGAGTCATGTCGGATGCACATAAATTCGTTGTGGATAATAAAGCAGGCGTTCTGCCCTATCTGCCGCTGGCCGGAACCGGCCTTCATACCACATCCGCACCGCATAACGAGAAGGATGAGCAATAATGCGCTTTAACCCCACACCGGTCATCATTCTCATCGTCGCCGCACTCGTGCTACTCTATAACAGCCTGTATGTTGTCGAACAGACAGAGACCGCGCTCGTAACACAGTTCGGTAAACCCGTTGCAATCGAACTGCATCCGGGACTGAAATTTAAAATGCCGTTCGTCCAGACAGTCGAATATTTCGATAACCGTCTGCTGGAATATTACATGCCGGACGAAATCGAGATCAATGCTTCCGATGAAAAACGTATCAAGCTGGAAGCTTTCCTGCGCTGGCGTATCGTGGATCCGCTGGCATTCGCCCGCGCGACACGCGCGGCAGGTATCGGCGGCAACCGCGTTTCCGCCATGAACCAGCAGCTTGCCAATCTCCTGGGTTCCAGCCTGCGTCAGGCAATAGGCAGCGTACCGCTGAGCGACCTGCTATCGCCGAAGCGTGACCAGATCATGCAGCAGATACGGGATATGGTCTCCAAGCAGACCTATAGCTCCCATGAAGACGATAGCAACAGCACGAAGGAACAGGGCGGTTTCGGCATTAAGATTGTCGACGTACGTATCGTAAAAGCCGACCTGCCCCCGGAAAACAGCGAAGCTGTCTTTAAGCGCATGCAAGCCGACCGCAAACGTGAAGCCACTACCTACCGCGCACAGGGCGATGAGGAAGCGCAGACCATCCGCGCCGAAGCTGAGCGCCAGCGTACCGTCATTCTTGCCGATGCGCAGAAGCAGGCGGAAATCACGCGCGGCGAAGGCGATGCGCAGGCAGCCAAGATTTCTGCCGACGCTTATAGCAAAGATCCGGAGTTCTATGATTTCTACCGGTCGATGCAGGCTTACGCCCGCTCCATGACCCCGAAGGATACTACTTTTGTCCTGTCGCCGGAGAGCCGCTTCCTAAGGCAGTTCAGCAAGCCCGAAAGCCGTTAGTCCATTTCAAATACAATCCCATAAAGTTTAGAGAGCATGACCAAACAATCCGACCTGAAAAACCTTATTCTTGCCATGGCCCTTTCCTTCCTGATCATGGCAGGCTGGCAGCATTTCGTGGAAAAACCGCGCCAGCAGCAGGCACAGCTTGCTGAAAAAATACATGCGCAATCGGAAGGTCTGAATAAACCCGAAGAAACCCAGACGCCGAAATCCCGTCAGGAACTGCTGACGGAATCCCCACGCGTGAGCATTCATTCCACCGATGTCCAGGGTTCGCTGAATCTGAAGGGCCTGCGCTTTGACGATCTCTCCCTCGCACAGTACCGTGAAACGCTTGATCCCAAAAGCCCTGAGGTCATTCTGCTTTCCCCGGCTCCGGCACAAGACGGTTATTTCGCGGAAATTGGCTGGCTGTCCGATAACAAAAATATAAAACTACCGTCGGAAGATACGGTATGGACCGCTGATCACCCCGAGCTTACCCCCACACAGCCTGTGACCCTTTCCTGGAATAACGGAAGCGGTGTCACTTTCTACGCCAAAATCTCGCTGGATGAAAAATATCTCTTCACCATCGAATGCAGCGCAACGGATGCGACCGGTAATCCCATTGCCTTAAGCAATTACGCTTTCATCAACCGCGTCTATGATATCAAGGTACATCCGACATCCGGCATTATGCATGAAGGTCCGCTCGGCGTATTTGACGGTAAGCTGCACGAAGCCACCTACAAAACACTGATCGATAACAAAGAGGAATCTTACGAGTCTAAAAACGGCTGGCTTGGCATTGCCGATAAATACTGGCTGGCTGCCTTTGTCCCTGAACAGAAAGAGTTTACCTCGAAACTCAGCTATTATTCGGCTAAAGACCGTCCGCATTTCCAGGTAGATTATCGCGGCTCCGTGCAGGCACATACCACCCTGCACTTCTTCGCTGGCGCCAAGGAAATGGCCGTGCTGGATGATTACGCCAGCCGATACCATATTCCGCTGTTCGACCACGCCGTGGATCTGGGCTGGTTCGACTTCCTGACCAAACCCATCCTGAAAATGCTGACCTACTTCTATAACCTGACGGGTAATTTCGGCATCGCCATTCTGATCCTGACGGTACTGGTGAAGCTGTTTATGTTCCCGCTGGCGAGCAAGTCTTTCCGCTCCATGAATCAGATGAAGCTGCTGCAGCCCAAGATCAACGAGATTCGTGAACGCCACAAGGACGATTCGTTGAAAATGAATCAGGCCATGATGGAGCTTTACAAGCGCGAGAAGGTAAACCCGGCATCCGGCTGCCTGCCCATGTTCATCCAGATCCCGGTATTCTTCTCGCTCTACAAAGTATTGTATGTCGCACTGGAAATGCGCCATGCACCGTTCTTCGGCTGGATTCATGACCTTTCCGCACCGGACCCGACGAATCTGTTCACGTTGTTCGGTCTTATCCCTTGGGAACCGCCCGCCCTGCTTCACCTGGGCATCTGGCCGATCATTATGTGCCTCACCATGGTCATCCAGCAGCGCCAGTCTCCCCCGCCTGCCGACCCCACTCAGGCAAAGATGATGAAACTGCTGCCGCTCGTCATGCTGTTCCTGTTCTCCTCGTTTGCATCCGGGCTGGTGATTTACTGGTCCTGGAGCAACTTGCTGACCATCCTACAGCAATGGTATATCAAGGTGAAACATGAACACCCGCATCCGCATCGCAAATAGCGGAAACAAAAAAGGGAGGCTCCGGCCTCCCTTTTCATTTCTTCCGTCTTAGGAACTCAGATTATTGAAGCGAAGCCAGCAGGCTGAGCTCTTCAGTCGCCGAAGGCGTTAGGTTCATTGCGGAGATCAGTAGACCGAAACAGGAACAATAAAGTTTAAATACCTAAAACATCTTTCATGCTGTAGAAACCCGGCTTCTGCTTATTCGCCCACATGGCGGCGCGTATGGCACCGGTAGCATAAATCTCCCTGCTGGAAGCTTTATGAGCCACCTCAATCCGTTCGCCCATGCAGGCAAACGTCACCGTATGATCGCCGATCACATCGCCGCCGCGGCGCACGGAAAAGCCGATGCTTCCCTGCTTGCGCGCGCCCAGCACACCGTGCTGGTAATGATTGATGACATCTGCCAGCGCCACTTTGCGGCCGCGTGCAGCCGCTTCACCAAGCATCAACGCCGTACCTGAAGGAGCATCCACCTTGAAACGATGATGCATCTCATCGATTTCAATATCGCATTCTTCCGGCCCAAGGATAGCAGCCATTTTCTCCACCAGCCCCTGCAGCACATTCACACCAATACTCATATTCGACGAATAGACAATGCGCGCCTGCTTCGTCTGCGCCTGGATAGCCGTAAGACTTTCGCCCTTGATAGCAGTCGTGCCGCACACATGCACCTTACCGTGCTTGGCCGCAAGCTGCGCGAGCATCACGCTATATTCCGGCGCAGTGAAATCAATGACCGCATCCGCATGGATGAACAGATCTTCCGGGTTCGTGGTAATCAGCACATCCGGCGTGGGTACGCCGACAAGACTGCCCACTTCATGGCCCGCAAGCTTGTGGCCTGTATGCTCACTGCCGCCACCCAGCGTTACGCCATCGGTCGCCAGCACTTTGCGTACCAGCGTCTGCCCCATGCGCCCTGCGCACCCGGCTATCGCAATTTTCACGCTGCCAGCCCTTTCTCTTTCAGCAGAGCCTGCAGCTCGCCCGACTGATACATTTCACGCGCGATATCGCAGCCGCCGACAAATTCGCCTTTAACGTAAAGCTGGGGAATAGTCGGCCAGTTGGTGAAGTGCTTGATGCCGTCACGCAGCTGCGGGTCAGCCAGGACGTTCACATCCTTGAAATCCACACCGCAGCGGGCGAGGATCTGCACAACGGTAGCCGAAAAACCGCATTGCGGCATGTCTTTCGTTCCCTTCATGAACAGCACAACGGAGTTGTCGTTAATCGTCTTTTCGATCTGGGAAAATACGGGATTATCGTTCATAACATTCTCTTTCCTGACTTGGGATTCCGGTACGTTAAAGCCTGTTGCTTAGCAGAGTTGGGAGGATTTGTCACTGGGAGACTGCGATTTCCGCCACTGCATGCGCTATTCGGCGTCCGGCATCCATCGTGCGTGACGCTGCAACCATAGCGTAAGGCCACTCGGTAAATCCATCACCGGAAGATTCGATAATCCCTGCTCGCCCCGTATCCCGCATCCACTCCATAAAGGCCATATTCTGCGGATTCATGTTGCTGACACGGTACAGGAACAACTGCGAAGGCTCCACTACGCGCGCAATTTCGCACGGCATGGAGACCGAATCGCCGCTGACCACAATTCGGTTATGGGGGGAGGAAGCAACCGCCCCCACCATGGCCCGGTAAGGCGTTTCATTATTCTGGTTCTTCATATGGAACGGGAAGAAAAGCATACCACAGCCTGAGCCGTATAAGACGCTGAGAAACTCCTGTGTATCCGAAATCGCTGAGCGCGGGCTGTTGGTGGCAATGACATAAGCTCCGGATGCCTTAGCTTGCTGAGCGACATATTCCGCCATCTTCGCCGTTTCTCCTCGCTGCATGTTCCTGCCATCCACCTTCCCGCCCAGCATCACGGCAATCACCGGCTGGTCTGGCGCGAACGTAAAACGATTTTTCCAATCCTGATAAGCCAAATCCGCCTTTTCCTTCGTCATTGTATTAGCCACACCGTCCGTGCGAACGATTATAGCTTTTCCGAATGTTTCCGGACAGCGCTGATCATAAGCCGGAACAGCAAGTACCGTAATTTTATCCTGCACGGATTCCAGCCCGTCCGGCACTTCATGTCCGATAAGCACAGCGATATGGCGCATCGGCTTCGGCAATTGTGAAAAAGCCTGTACACCTGCATCGCTCACGCCGATCACGATATGCTGGCCGCTATATCGTTCGATAATCGCTTCTATCCTACCGACATCACTGACATCATGTTCCAATATGATCGCATCCTGAAATCGCTCGCGCAGCGCGTCGACCACACCGAGCGCCTGGTTTCGCTCGCCGATCTTCAGTCCTTGCCGTGTATTCGTGATGTAATGAATATGCATATGCGCGCGATAGTAGAGGAAATAGGTTAACAAACTGTCAAAAAAAGTTCATTTTTATTTTGGGGCTCAACTGGCTATATTGGCGAAACCAACAAAACACAAACAGGAGTTGAGTTATGAGCAGCACAGCAACAGCATTAAAAACAGATAGCCGTGACCTGGGTTCAACCGACTTAGCCGCAAATGTGCATAAGGACGTAAGCACATGGCACAGCGCAGCATCGAAGGGAGGGAAACTTGAAAATCCGGAATTCGATACAAAACTTACAGAGAAACTGGCGCAGACAATACGCGATGGCGCAGAAGCGCTGCGCAGAGATGAAGTAATTGCAGAAGGAAGTAAAGCCGCAGTCGTAGCGGAAGCTGTAAGCGGAGCAATGGAAGCCATCAGAACACACGAGAAGCTCGCCACCTATGCAGGAAGCAAGGTTAAAGGGTTGGTTAACGATGTCGACGCTAAGCTACCTGAAGATTTACAACTGGAAGCAAGGAGAAATGCGACTGCGACACAGGCTCCCCCGGTTCCCAGAGAGAGCGCAACTGCGAGAGTAACCGCCGCTGAACCTGAAATGGCAGGTGCATCTCGATAAAGGAAATTATACGTAAAAATTCTGAGCCGGATAACATAAGCAATTTTAATATGTTATTCCGGCTCTTCCCGCCTCTCCCCACAACCTGTCCTGTTTCATCTGAAACTGCAAAAAACCTTGCTATATAACCGTTAATATTTTATCAAGAAGAGCAAGGAAAAAACCGCCTATTTTTACAGGAAGTAATTGTGGAATCTTCATCCCTGAAATCTGATCTCCAGCCGGTCTCAATCGAATCCGAAATGCGCAAGTCGTACCTCGACTATGCGATGAGCGTGATCGTATCGCGTGCCCTGCCCGACGTGCGCGACGGATTGAAGCCTGTGCATCGGCGCATCCTGTACGCCATGCACGAAACGGGGAACGACTGGAACAAACCGTACCGCAAATCAGCCCGTATCGTCGGTGAAGTAATGGGTAAATACCACCCGCACGGCGACTCCGCGATTTACGACTCCCTGGTCCGTATGGCACAGCCCTTCTCCATGCGCTTGCCGCTGGTGGATGGCCAGGGTAACTTCGGCTCCATGGACGGCGACAACGCAGCGGCAATGCGTTACACGGAATCCCGTCTTGCCAAAGCCGCCCATGCCTTGCTGACCGATATCGATAAAGACACAATCGATTTCCAGGATAACTATGACGGTTCGGAAAAAGAACCCACCGTTATTCCGGCGCAGTTCCCCAATATCCTCGTCAACGGCGCAGGCGGTATCGCTGTGGGTATGGCAACGAATATTCCACCGCACAATTTGGGTGAAGTGGTCGATGCGTGCTGCCTCTATATCGACAATAACGATGTCACCATCGACGAAATGATGCAGGTCTGCCCCGGTCCGGACTTCCCCACCGGCGCTATCATCCTCGGCCGCACAGGCAGCCATAGCGCGATGCATACCGGCCGTGGCTCAGTCATTATGCGCGGCAAAGCCGAAATTGAAGATCTCAAGGGCGGCAAACAGGCCATCATTATCACCGAAATTCCGTATCAGGTGAACAAGGCGCGCATGGTTGAGCGTATCGCCGAACTGGTGAAGGAAAAACGCATCGAAGGCATTTCCGATCTGCGCGACGAATCCGACAAGCAAGGCGTGCGCGTGGTCGTGGAAGTGAAAAAAGAAGCGGTGGCCGAAGTCGTACTGAACCAGCTTTACAGCTACACCCCGCTGCAAACCTCGTTCGGCGTGAATATGCTGGCTATCGACCAGGGCCGCCCGCGCCTCATGAACCTGAAACAGGTGATTGAAGCGTTTGTGAACTTCCGCGAAGAAGTCATCACGCGCCGCACTTTGTTCCTGCTCAACAAAGCCCGCGACCGCGCCCATGTATTAATCGGCCTTGCAATTGCCGTTGCCAATATCGACGAAGTAATCCGGGTTATCCGCGCCGCAGCCGATCCGGTTATTGCAAAGAACGAACTGATGGCCCGCAGCTGGGAAGCGCACGATGTCGGCGCGCTGCTGGCACTTGTGGACGATTCCGGCAACAGGATCGAAGACGGCAAGATCAGATTTACCGAAACGCAGGCAAAAGCCATTCTGGAACTGCGTCTGCAGCGCCTGACCGGTCTGGAACGCAGCAAAATCGACGAAGAACTGCAGCAGCTCGCCGGTGAAATCAGCGAATGCCTGTCTATTCTCGGCTCGCGTGAAAAACTGTTGGGCATCCTGAAAGACGAATTACTGAAAGCGCGTGAAGAATTCGCCACCCCGCGCCGTACCGTATTTGAGGAATCCGATTCCGATATCGACATCGAATCGCTCATTCAGAAAGAAGATATGGTCGTTACCGTCACCCTCGGCGGTTATATCAAGCGCGTACCGCTTTCCGCCTACCGCGCACAGCGTCGCGGTGGCAAAGGCAAGCAGGCAATGGCCGTTCGCGATGAGGATATCACGACCGAAGTCTTCGCCACCAACACCCACACCCCTGTATTGTTCTTCTCGAACTACGGTAAGGTGTACAAACTCAAAGTTTACCGCCTGCCACTGGGCACAGCACAGGCGCGCGGCAAAGCGCTGGTCAATATCTTCCCGCTGGCCGAAGGCGAAACAATTACGAACTTCATGCCGCTGCCGGAAGACGAAACCCAGTGGGATAACATGCATATCATGTTTGCCACCGCATCGGGCAACGTGCGCCGTAACGATCTTTCGGACTTCCATGACATTCGCGCCAATGGCAAAATCGCTATGAAGCTCGATGAAGGCGACAAGCTTATCGGTGTCATGACCTGCAAGGAAACCGACCAGATCCTACTGGCGGCAAGATCCGGTAAGTGTGTGCGCTTCCCGGTCGATGCCGTCCGCGTCTTCAAGAGCCGCACATCCGACGGTGTGCGCGGCATGAAACTGGCCGAGGGTGACGAGCTTATCTCCATGTCGGTGCTAGGAGGCATCGAATCCACGACCGAAGAGCGTGTGGCATATCTGAAAATGGCTGCCCAGCGCCGCCGCGCCGGGGATGAAGATACTGAAGTCAGCGCACCGGATGAAGAAGAAGCTGGCGTTCAGGCGATCACATTGACGGAAGAACGCTACGCCGAACTCGCAGCCGCGGAGCAGTTCCTGCTGACGATCACGGAAAACGGCTACGGCAAACGCAGTTCCGCTTATGAATACCGCGTCACGAACCGTGGCGGTTCCGGCATCGTCGGCATCGTGACCTCGGCACGTAATGGCGGTGTGATTGCAAGCTTCCCGATTGAGGATGACGATCAGATCATGCTCATGACGAACAAGGCAAAGCTCATCCGCACGCCGGTGAAGGACATTCGCATTGCTGGCCGCAACACGCAGGGCGTTACGATTCTGAAGACCGCCGAAGGTGAAAAAGTCGTCTCCGCCACTTCCGTCAAGGAAGACGAGTCGGCAGCCGGCGAGCAGGACGAAGAAGCTACGGAAGAATAATCGTCTGTAGATGCCAAGCAGCAGCACCAACATCCTCATCACGGGAGCAAGCAGCGGTCTGGGCGCAGCACTGGCAAAGGCCTATGCCATGCCAGGTGTTGTGCTGGGCCTGATGGGCCGCAACCAGGAACGGCTTAAGGAAGTCGCGGACTACTGCACCCGCAAAGGCGCCAAGGTCGAAGTCGGCCTCGCGGATGTGCGGGATGATGAAATCATGTCCGACTGGATTGAGCATTTCGATGACAGACACCCTGTCGACCTGCTGATCGCCAATGCTGGCGTTTCCGCCGGAGCTGGCGGGCAAAAAGAGTCCCAGAAAAAACTGCGCGAGATATTTGCCGTCAATATAGACGGTGTGCTCAATAGCGTGCTGCCGATCATCCCGCGCATGCAGCAGCGCCGTCAGGGCCATATCGCCGTTATGAGCTCGCTCGCAGGTATTCGCGGACTGCCGAGCTGCCCCGCCTACAGCGCAAGCAAGAATGCGGTGCGCGCATTCGGTGAAGGACTTCGCGGCGACCTGAAACAGGACGGCGTGCATGTCTCCGTCATTTGCCCCGGTTATATCAAAACACCGATGACGGACGTCAATGAATTCCCCATGCCATTCATTATGAGCGCAGAACGTGCAGCCGATATCATCATGGGTGGTATACAAAAAAATAAAGCGAGGATTGCATTCCCGCTTGCACTTTACCTTCCCCTGTGGCTTATATCCTGCCTGCCGGTGGCGCTGACCGACCCGTTATTCGCGTTGCTGCCGAAAAAGAAATAGTAAATAATTTGCACATCGGCTACACGGAAGAGTTGTACGCAACTCCTCTGGGGGATAGTACTGTGCATACCTAAACGAGGCGGATGCCTTGAAAGAAAAAGGAAGACGAAGGCCATGACGTTACAGACGACCATCGAAGCCGCATGGGAAAACCGCGACGGCATCAATACCGCCACAAAAGGTGAAGTGCGCGACGCCGTTGAAACAATCATCGGGCAGCTCGATTCCGGCACGTTGCGCGTCGCCGAAAAAACAGCCTCCGGCTGGCAGGTGAATCAGTGGGTAAAAAAGGCGATTCTGATTTCCTTCCGTCTGAACGACATGGAGCTCGTCCGCGGTCCAATCTATCATGACGGCAACAGCCCGTCCTACTGGTATGATAAGGTTCCCTCTAAATTCGCAGGCTGGGATAAAGACACTTATGCAAATGCAAAGTTCCGCTCCGTACCGGGCTGCTTTGTGCGCCGCGGCTCTTATATCGCCCCGAATGTCGTTTTGATGCCATCTTTCGTGAATCTCGGCGCTTATGTCGGCGAAGGCACGATGGTGGATACCTGGACGACGATCGGCAGCTGCGCTCAGATCGGCAGGCATTGCCATATTTCCGGCGGTGTCGGTATCGGCGGCGTGCTGGAACCCCTGCAGGCCGGCCCCGTCATTATCGAGGATAACTGCTTCATCGGCGCACGCAGCGAAATCGCCGAGGGCGTGGTCGTGGAAACAGGTTCCGTGATTTCGATGGGTGTTTACATCGGCGCTTCGACCAAGATTGTCGATCGTGAAAACGGTGAAATCATCTATGGCCGCGTTCCGGCTTACTCGGTGGTGGTATCCGGCTCACTGCCAGGCAAAACGCCGAATTCCCCTTCCCTTTACTGCGCCGTCATCGTCAAACGCGTTGACGAAAAGACGCGCAGCAAGACCGGGATCAACGAATTACTCCGTGATTAAGGCCTGAATTACCACTGAATCGCCCATATGCTCCGCAAGCTGAAGCGCCGTATATCCGTTACGGTCTTCAATAGCGCGGTTAGCATTGCGTTTGACCAGCAGGCGCACCGCATTGGGTGAGTCATTTTTCACGGCAGCAATCAACGGCGTGTCACCTTGCGCATTAATCATATCGATATCACGCCCCTTCGTGTTGAGCAGGCTGCGTAAGCCATTGATATCGTCGTTGAGGATCGTGGTATAAACCATTGTATCGTAATCCTGTTCAGAATACGCCATTGGCAAATGACGATTCTGCTTATCATAGGATTTGTTATAGATCGTGCTCGGCAGGCGGTAAGATGTCACCGGCTCAACAGGAATCGCCTTCGCAACCATCACTTTTCCTTTGTGATGATGCTTTGCATGCTTCTTATGTTTGCCATGATGCTTGGATTTAACCGGAGTTTCCTTTGGAGCTTCGCTGGTATCGGCAGTTTGCTTCGGCGCCTCTTCAGCGGGAGCGGGCGGCATAGAAGGAGCGGCTAACTGCGGCATTTCGGAAGATGCGCTGCCGGGATGTTGCTCGCCGGGAAGATGCAGGGCTTCCGCACCCGTGGCCGGAAGCGGGGAAATAGGCGGTAATGATTGCTGTACCGGTGCCGCTGGAGGCAGCGACCGCTGCATGCCGCTATCAGACACCGGAGCAGGCGCAGGTGAAGGGGCCGGAACGAGCGCCGGTACCGATATGGGCGCTGGCGCAGCGCCGGGTGCAAGAACCGGAAGATCCTGTGCATCTACTGCTGGCGGCACGGCGGCATCCTGAGCCCAGAGAAGAGCCCCGCTGCTGACGTATAATACTGTAGCAAGTAATGCTGTTTTCTTCAAAATACGCATGACAAAAGTCCTATGTTGTGTTGACACATAGGTTGGAGATTACCCGATAATGCTTAAATAATTGTTAATGAGGGATAAAATAACTTATTTATAGTTTTTCCCTTGTAATGCGGGCATTTTGGCCTAAAAACGATGTTAGCACACCTAACATTTATAGCTCCCAATGACTGTTTTCGTCCGTTTCGCTCCTTCGCCCACCGGCTACCTGCATGCCGGTAACATCCGAACCGCTCTGGTAAATTACCTGTTTGCGCGCGCGGCAGGCGGGCGTTTCATGCTGCGTCTGGACGATACGGACACGGAGCGTTCAAAAGCGGAATATGAAGCTGCCATTGAAGAGGATTTGCGCTGGCTAGGCATGCAGTGGGACGATTTTAAGAAACAGTCCGACCGCTTTACATCTTATGAACAGGCAAAACAGAAGCTTATAGCGTCTGGCAGGCTTTATCCATGCTATGAAACCGCGGCAGAACTGGACATGCAACGCAAGCTTCAGGCCGGACGCGGCCAGCCGCCGATCTATAACCGCGCGGCCCTGCAGCTAACACCGGAACAAAAAGCGAAATACGAAGCCGAAGGCCACAAGCCCCATTACCGTTTCCTGCTGGAAGATAAACCTATCGTGTGGAACGACCTTGTGCGCGGTGAAGTCCGCTTCCAGGGGGCGCATGTGAGCGATCCCGTGCTGATTCGCGAGGACGGCGTGCCGCTTTACACGCTGGCTTCCGTGGTGGATGACGGCGAAATGGGCATCACCCATATACTGCGCGGCGAAGACCATGTCAGCAACACTGCCGTACAGTTCCAGATATTTGAAGCACTGGGCTTCACTCCGCCGCAGTTCGGCCATCTGGCGCTGCTGAAAACCAAGGAAGGTGAGCTTTCCAAACGTGTGGGCGGCAACGATATACGAGGCTTGCGCGAAGCCGGCATCGAACCGATGACTATTAATAGCCTGCTTGCCAAACTCGGCACGAGCGATCCTGTTGAACCCTTTACGGATATGAAAGAACTGATAGAATCTTTCGATATCAAAAAATTTGGTCGCGCTGCCGCAAATTATGACCCGCAGGAGCTGGAACGGCTGAACGAGAAGCTGCTGCATAAGCTTCCTTTCTCTAGTGTAAAAGAAAGGCTTAGCTTCGCTGATGAGCCATTCTGGCTTTCCATACGCGCTAATCTTAAGACACTCGCCGAAGCCAAAAGCTGGTGGGATATTATCCATGGCGAAGTCAATGCCCCTGTAGTCGATGCTTCGTATCTACAGGACGCGCTGGCGCTGCTGCCGCCTGAGCCATGGGATGAAACCGCATGGGGCACATGGACAAAAGCCATCTCCGCCAAAACCGGCCGCAAAGGCAAGGAACTGTTCCTGCCGCTCAGGCTGGCGCTGACAGGAGTCGAACACGGACCGGAAATGAAGCAGTTGCTTCCACTCATCGGTTATAACAAGGTCGCACAAAGGCTAAATAAGATATGATACACCTGTACAATACCCTCACCCGCCAGAAGGAAGCTTTCACGCCGATGGATGTGCAGAATGTGCGCATGTATGTATGCGGCCCTACGGTGTATGACCGCGCGCATCTCGGCAATGCACGCTCCGTAGTGGTGTATGATGTATTGTACCGCCTGCTGAAACACACCTACCCGAAAGTCACCTACATCCGCAACATCACGGATGTGGACGACAAGATCAATACCGCAGCCAAAAACCAGAAAATCACCATTCAGGAACTGACACAGAAAGTCACGGGCTGGTTCCATGATGACATGGCCGCACTGAACGTATTGAATCCGGATAAAGAGCCAAAGGCCACCGAGCATATCAGACAGATGATCGCGATGATCGAGCAGCTGATCAAAAACAATATAGCCTATGTTTCGGAAGGCCATGTCTTGTTCAGCGTGTCGAGCTACGGCGCTGCTTACGGCGCACTCTCCGGCCGCGTGCAGGAAGAACTGGAATCCGGCGCGCGCATCAAGGTGGAATCCTACAAGCGCAATCCGAACGATTTCGTACTGTGGAAACCTGCCGACGCGGAAGACGATGCATCGAGCGTCTTTGAAAGCCCATGGGGCAAAGGCAGACCGGGCTGGCATATCGAGTGCTCGGCCATGAGCACGGAATATCTGGGCCGCGATTTCGACATCCATGGCGGCGGTGCAGACCTCATGTTCCCGCACCATGAAAACGAGATCGCACAGGCCTGCGGCGCTTACCCCGAATCGCACTTTGCCAAATACTGGGTGCATAACGGTTTCCTGACCGTCAACGGCGAAAAAATGAGCAAATCGCTAGGGAATTTCATCACCGTGCGCGACCTGCTGGATAAAGGCATTAAGGGCGAAGTGATTCGTTATGCATTGCTTAAAACCAGATACCGCGAGCCGCTCGACTTCAATGAAAAGCTCATGGAAGACGCAAAGAAAGAACTGGATGGCTTTTACCGCAAGCTCTCGGAAGGAGCTGCAACTAATAATATGAGCGCTGACTTCCTGGCGGCATTGCATGACGATATGAATTTCCCCAAGGCACTCAGCGCCTTGCACGCCTGCACACCGGAAGAGTTACGCACTGCAGGTAGTATTCTCGGCATTCTCCAGCAGAATCCAGAAGAATGGTTCAAAGGCGATACTTCCGACAGCGGTGACATTGACGCGCTTGTCGCCGCACGTATTGCCGCCAAAAAGGCAAAGAACTGGGCAGAAGCGGATAAAATACGTAATGACCTGAAAGCGCAGGGTATTATTCTGGAAGACCGTCCGGACGGCACCACCGACTGGCGCAGGGAATAGTAAATTATTTCAATCTCTTTGCGTAGGAAGCCCTGATTCTGCAACCTGCCTTCACTTTCCCTTCCCTTTTTATACACCTATTAAGGGAAAAGCGCTTAATATTCACATAATTGTAACAATATTTTACGTGCACTTCGTGTAATATAAGAAATGTAGAAGAATGCATTTCAGGCACACGATGGCAACTGCGCAGAACAACGCGGACAATATTGCTGACCAGACGACAGCCCCCGACCGGCAGCAGGATAAACACGCTCCGAAACTGGCGCGTTCCTCCGGCAACATCAAACTGGATATGGCGCTATGGGGAGGCATTCAGGGAGTAGGCATATGGCTCTTTTCGCTCGTCGTCGCGGACTGGGCGCAAAGCGGCAAAGGCTTCCTGAATAAAGGATTTGAAGCGGGCCGCACCTGGCTTACGCCCCGCCTCGGTAAATTCGCAGAGAACAAAACATCCCAGAAAATATGGGGCAGCAGCAAGGAACAGTGGGCAAGCTCGATTGTCCTCACGCTGGCTTTATCGCTCGGAGGAACGATCCTGCTGCCGGTAACCAAATATTTTGAAGACCGGCGCACGCAGATTGCCGCATGGATCGACAAAAAACTCGGTCACGACGATATCGATCCCTCCCAGGTACGTCCGGAACCTAAACAGACATGGGGCAGCATGATCAAAGGCCGCCTGATGTCCCTCGGGCTTGGTTACGCTATTTTTGCGGCACTCGGCCCCCGCAGAGCGGGCAACGTACAAAGCGCAGTAGGCGATGTTGCAACCAACGCCATTCTTAAAGTCCGCCCGAACGCAAACAGCCAGACCATTCGCAAATGGTCCGACCTTGCCGTCTTCGACCTGATCCTGACAACATTAACGGCTGGCACCGCCTATGTCGGCAGCCGTTTTAGCGCAAGCAAACATATGGAACAGAAATCGTCCGTAACGGAAGCGGTATCCCAATCTGCAGCCACCGGAGAAACCGTCATTATTCCCCCGCATGATGAAAGCGCACATATTCCGGTGGAACCCAAAACAAACAGATTACCGCAACCGCAGTCAAGCTGGCAGCAGGGGCAGGAAATACGTAAACAAGCCGCAACCTCCGCAACCGCGGCGGTGATACCGTAAGGATAAGCAACCGGACATGGATAAAATAGATCAAGATCACCCGGTCGTCCATGATGAAGCGTCGAAGTCCGCTGCCGCCCTGCCTATGCGCAAGGAAATCGAGGTCGATGCCCCTTCCGATATTCCGAAAAAAAGCATCGAGAATACCATCGGCGGCAGAATCACCAACTTCCTGAATTTTTACGTCATCGGCTTCGGTCTCAACTCCAGCCTTTCGCTTGGTATCACTTACGGGATGAACCCGCGCCCGGGTGTAAAGAAATTCAAGGAGAATATCGTCCAGGCCATTGAAAAGACCTTCGGCGGCACCAACAAGACCAATCTGACCGACAGTATCCGATCAAGCGTGGAAATCAGTTTCATGATGATCGCCGGGATGATCGCGACCACCATCATGACGCCGCTGGTCAAACATCGCGAAGAGATTGCGTACAAGATCAATAAGATGCTGAAAAAGGATACGGACATTCTACCCGAATCCATGCACAAGGATCCTGAACCGCGCAGCATTGAGGAAAAGATTGAGCTGGAGATCCATAAGCGGGTCAAAAATCACAGCGCATGGGATTTATGGGGCGCCCGTTTTGCAACGCTGGGCGCTATATTCGCCGGTGACTATCTCGTCAACCGCAGCAGCCGTATTCTCGAAGCGAGGGACAAGCCGAGCGTGGATACGCTCTCATGGAAGCTGGGCACTAAGATTTACGACGTTATTCCCCAGAAATGGTCAGCAGGCTGGAATCACTGGTTCTCCAGCCACGGTGCCAGCCTGAATGATATTAAAACCGGCATGGCGGATCATTTCGGGCGTCTGGAAAAACATGGTAACCCTGACGGAAGTTTTAACGAAGACCGCACCGTGGTAGCCGAGCAGACCCGCCTGGTGACCAAAGAACTTGGCTGGACACTGATCCTGTCCGGTTTTGTCGACAAGCTGACCAGCTCCTTCCGCGAAAGCCGTATCGCGCGCCAGGAGGAAAAAGTGCTGAAAGATATCATGAAGGATGGACTTGTACCGGAAGGGTATAAAGTCGTCATGGATAACAGCACGAGGGTAAGGCTGGAAAGAACAGGCCCGGAAGCAACTGGAGCTCAGCCGAAAAAGCAATGGGCAGCATCTGAAAAGCCCGCTTCGCATATGGAAACGGTGGACAAGAATCGGACAACTGCTTCAGAGCAGCATACGCTCGGCATATAACGGCTATTCACCTATATCCAGAACGCACACCACCGGCGCATGATCGGAAGGTTTTTCCAACACGCGCACGGACATGACCACTTCGGATGATTGCAACCTGTCGGCTGCCTGCGGAGACAGCAGAAGATGGTCGATACGCATGCCCTTGCCTGCATCGAACCCGTTGCCCCGATAATCCCACCAGCTGAAAGTCTGGCGGTCAGGATTGGCAACGCGGAAAGCATCGTAGAAACCTAAATGCATGATCGAGCGCAAAGCCTGCCGCTCCAGCGGATGGTAACAGACTGTCCCGTCCAGCGATTTCGGATCGTAGACATCGATAGGATCCGGCGCAACATTATAATCCCCGCCTATAACCAGTATTTCTTCCAACCTCAGCAATGATTTGGCATGCTCTCTCAGTCGCGCCAGGAAACGCTGCTTATACTGGAACTTGTCCGAATCGGGAGACTGGCCGTTAGGCACATAAACCGAAGCAACACGAAGCGCAAATCCCTTCCCGCTCGCCACCGCCTCTATGTAACGCGCTTCCAGGTCTGCTTCATCTCCCGGCAGCTTCATGATAACGTCATCAAGCGGCAGCTTGGAAAGAATGGCCACGCCGTTATAGCTCTTCTGCCCGTTCATCGCGATGTTATAACCGAGCTCCTCGATCTCCATGGCCGGAAATGTATCGTTCGTGGTTTTAAGTTCCTGCAGGAGCACGATATCAGGTGAATATTCACGCAGCCAGCCGGTCAGATGCGTGATGCGGCTGCGGACGGAGTTGACATTCCAGGTGGCGATTTTGATGTTCATGCCGCGCATCTTAGTGCATAATGAATACAAATCAACCGCCGCCGCTATCAAAATTGCTCATGTGAATTGCGGGAAAATCCGGCATCAAAAACCGGCCGGAGCGCTTGATTTTTCAATCAAATTGCTTGCCATTTCACATACAATGTGTATAGTGTGCGGCTCACTCAACTATCACAAGCGCCTGTGATATAGGATTATTTTAACTTAAGCGGCGCTGCTTAACCAACCCTCGCGGCAGAGGCAATTGCCGTTTATTTAGGAAAAGAGATTATGGCTCACAATGTAGCTGCCTACGCAGTAAACGACCAGACCACCGAATTCGCCACTGGTGAAAACTTCGCTGAACTGTTCGAATCATACGTTAAATCCGGCGAAAAGTCCGAAGGCAGCGTTATCAAAGGTATTATCGTCGCTATCGAAAACAACGACATCGTCGTAGTCGATGTCGGCCTGAAATCCGAAGGCCGCGTTTCCATTAAGGAATTCACGCAGCATGGCAAAATTCCGGAACTCCGTGTCGGCGACGAAGTCGAAGTTTACCTGGAAAAACTCGAAAACAAGCATGGCGAAGCCGTTATCAGCCGCGAAAAAGCGCTGCGCGAAGAATCCTGGGCACGCCTCGAACGCGCCTGCGCTAACGCAGAACGCGTTGACGGCGTCATTTTCGGCCGCGTCAAAGGCGGCTTCACAGTGGATATCGAAGGCGCTGTTGCCTTCCTGCCGGGCAGCCAGGTGGACATCCGTCCGATCCGCGACGTCACCCCGCTCATGGGCATCACCCAGCCGTTCATTATCCTCAAGATGGACCGCAAGCGTGGCAATATCGTGGTTTCCCGCCGTGCTATCCTCGAAGAATCCCGCGTCGAAGCACGCAACGAACTGCTCGGCAAGATCTCCGAAGGCCAGCAGCTGGAAGGCGTGGTCAAGAACATCACCGATTACGGTGCGTTCATCGACATGGGCGGCATCGACGGCCTGCTCCACGTTACCGATATTTCCTGGAAGCGTATCAATCACCCGTCCGAAGTACTGCATGTCGGTCAGACCGTAAAAGTTATGGTCACCAAGTTCGACCAGGACAGCAAGCGTATTTCGCTGGGCATGAAGCAGCTCGAACAGAATCCGTGGGAAAACATCGCCGGCAAGTTCCATATCGGCCAGCGCTTCACGGGTACCGTAACCAACATCACGGACTACGGTGCGTTCGTTGAACTGGAAAAAGGCATCGAAGGCCTCGTTCACGTGTCCGAAATGAGCTGGGTAAAGAAAAACACCCACCCGAGCAAGATCATCTCCAGCAGCCAGCAGGTTGAAGTGGTGATCCTCGACATCGACAACGTGAAGCACCGCATCAGCCTCGGCATGAAGCAGTGCGTCGACAATCCATGGGCAACGTTCGCTGAAAAGCACAATGTTGGCGACACGATTGAAGGCACCGTACGTAACATCACCGATTTCGGCCTGTTTGTAGGTCTGGACGGTGATATCGACGGCCTTGTTCACCATTCCGACATCAGCTGGACCGAACCGGGTGAAACCGCTGTGAAGAACTACAAGAAGGGCGAAACGGTCCAGGCCAGGATCCTCGCTATCGACGTAGAAAAAGAGCGCATCAGCCTCGGTATCAAGCAGCTCTCCGGCAATGAGTCCGGCGGCGCAATCGACAGTCTGCAGAAAGGCAGTGTCGTTACCTGCGTGGTCACCGGCATCCAGGAAAGTGGCATCGATGTGAAGATCAACGATACCATCACCGCCTTCATCAAGAAGTCGGACCTGTCCCGTGACCGTCAGGAACAGCGCCCTGACCGCTTCGCAGTCGGCGACCGCGTTGATGCGAAAGTAACCAACGTGGACAAGAACGCGCACAAAGTCACCGTTTCCATCAAAGCACTGGAAGCAGATGAACAGAAGCGTGCGATCGAGGAATACGGCTCCACCGACTCCGGCGCCAGCCTCGGCGACATTCTTGGCGCGGCATTGAACGATGCCAACGACAAGAAGGCTAAAAAGTCTAAGTAACTGACGATGGATTGCCCGTTATCTGCTCACGCAGGTAACGGGCATCCGAAAACGATTCCCCAGAAGGCTGTAACTTATGTCCCTGAATGCTGACACGCTTCTCGATCGTAACCGCCTGAAACAGCAGCTGAACAAATGGCGGATTATTACGATAGTGATAGCGCTGATTGCAGCACTGGGAGCCTTTGAAAAATTCTCGCGCTATTCTCCCATACGCACGGATTATATCGCCCGCATCACAGTCGACGGCATCATTACCGACGATCTGAAGATGGAAAAACTCATCGATAAAACCGCAAAAGATCCGCACGCAAAAGCCGTGCTCGTCTGGCTGGATACGCCCGGTGGCAGCGCCGTCGGCGGCCAGGAACTGTATCTGGATCTGCGAAAAACCTCCAAGAAGAAACCGGTAGTTGCCGTCATGCGCACCATGGCAGCTTCTGCAGGTTATATGGCCTCGCTCGGCGCAGATCGCATTGTCGCACGTGAAGGCACCATTACCGGCTCCATCGGCGTGATCATGGAAGCGTTTGAAGCCACGGAATTGGCGGAAAAGCTAGGCATACACCCTATCGTGATCAAATCCGGCCCGAATAAAGCCGCACCTAATCCGCTGGAAAAATACACCGCTGCACAGAATGTGGTCATTGAAGGCGTAATCAAGGATTTCTTCAACTGGTTCGTCGGCATCGTTGCGGAACGCAGGCATATGCCGCTTGAAACCGCAGAAAAACTGGCAGACGGACGCATCTATACGGGTCGCCAGGCACTGCAGGCAAACCTCATAGACGAACTCGGCGGTGAGGACGAAGCTGTCCAATGGCTTGCCAAAGAAAGAAAAATCGACCCGCATCTCGAGATCAGGGACGTAAAATTAGAGGAGGAAGATCCTTCGCTATTTCAGCAACTTACCCAACTTGCCAATGGAAAAATTGGCGCACACCTGTTACAAAGGCTTGACGGATTGAACGCGATATGGCAACCTAATCCACTGTAATATATAATTAACAGTAAAAATTATGACAAAATCAGACCTGATACTGCGCCTTTCCAAGAAATTTCCCGATCTTTATCTGCGTGATGTTGAAAAGATTGTGAATTCAATACTTAATGAAATGGTGGAAGCTCTGAAAAAGGGCGGTCGCGTAGAACTGCGCGGTTTCGGTGCGTTTTCGATCCGCAAACGCGAAGCACGTGTCGCACGCAATCCAAAGAACGGCCAGGAAGTCAGCATCGGCGAACGCCATGCTATCTATTTCCGCACCGGCAAGGAACTGCGTGAAAAGATAAACAAAGCGGACCAGGCATGAACCGTACGGTGAAACATGTCATGCCGGGAACCCACTTCTCTCGGCATAGTGCACTATGTTGACCGTTATCAGGAAAACCCTGAAACTCTGCCTGTATGCCCTGATTGTGATTGTGGGCATTGTCTTCTGCGTCTCAAACCGTTCCCGGCTTGAGCTGACTTTATTTCCTCTGCCTTACGGCCTTACACTCCCGGTATTCCTGTTTGCTATTCTGATATTTGTCGCAGGGCTGATAACCGGCAGATTCATTGGCGGTATGAGCCATTTCAAAACCCGCAAACTCCATAAAGCTGCGAACGAACGTGTAAGCGCGCTCGAAAATGAGATCACGGCCGTACGCTCGGAAAAGCTGCTGCGCAACAGCTAGCCTCTAACCATTACTCATCAAATACACGCGTATTTTTCGGGCGGATGAAAATATAATCGTTCTTTTTAATCGCAAGACTATCGATCACATCCTTAGCAACTTCTGCTGTCAGCCCCTCGCCGCTTAAACGCTCCATCTCTATCTTCACCAGCGGCCCCGCAGGGTTAAGATGCGTCACGAGTACTTTGACATATTCATGCTCATCCGGCGTTTTAGTCACGTAGATCTCATGCGGACGCGAAAATAATTTCACGGGCTTACCCAGCTTTTTTACATCCGCAGCCGCTTTCTGCGGTGGTGAGAGTGCAGGTGGAGTGGAGACTACTCCCGGCAGTATCCGGTGCAGCAACCCTGTAATCTCAGGATAGCGGTTCATCCAGCTGCTGCGGCTCTTAATGTCCGGCATGGTGAATTGTTCTTTTTCCTTGGCTTCATACTCCAGAAGATGCGCTTTACCATCTTCGTCTTTCCAGCCTTTGAAAACATTATAATTGCCAAGAAAGTCATACACGAAAGAATTCACCGGATGGTGATACACTTCGCCGGGAGTGCCCGCCTGCTCGATACGGCCATTGCCCATCACCACCACGCGGTCCGCCACTTCCATGGCCTCTTCCTGGTCATGCGTAACGAAAATGCTTGTCACATTGATATCGTCATGCAGACGCCGCATCCAGCGACGCAATTCTTTGCGCACCTTTGCATCCAGCGCACCGAACGGCTCATCCAGCAGCAGTAGTTTCGGCTCCACTGCCAGCGCGCGCGCAAGCGCCACACGCTGCCTCTGCCCGCCGGAAAGCTGCGACGGATAGCGGCTATGGAATTTATCCAGATGCACGAGATGCAGCAGCTTCATCACCTTGCGCTTGAGTTCAAAATCGCTGAGACGGAACTGTTTGGGGCGCATGCGCAGGCCGAACGCCACATTCTCAAAAACCGTCATGTGCTTGAACAGCGCATAATGCTGAAATACGAATCCCACATTACGTTCCCCAGCCTTCTTGGAAAGCGCTTCATCCCCGTCCAGCAATACCGTACCTGAATCCGCGATATCCATTCCCGCGATAATGCGCAACAGCGTTGTTTTGCCCGAACCTGAAGGACCGAGCAGGGCAATCAGTTCACCGGTCTTCACCTCAAGATTGACGTTGTCGAGAACGACCTGGTCGCCAAAACGTTTGCAGATATTCTGAACCTGGATGCTCATTATTTCATCGCCTTGATTTCATGCGGGAATTTATGCTCAATATAAGTTTTTATGACGAGTGTAAACAGCGCAAGCATTGTCAGGATGGAAGCGACCGCAAATGCGCCGACAGTGTTGTATTCGTTATACAGTGTTTCGACCTGCAGCGGAATCGTATTGGTCAGGCCTTCAATATGGCCGGATACGACCGACACCGCACCGAACTCTCCCATCGCACGCGCATTGCATAGCAGAACGCCGTAAAACAACCCCCATTTGATATTGGGAAGCGTCACATGCCAGAAAGTCTGCCAGCCATTGGCACCCAGCATGATCGCCGCTTCTTCTTCAGAAGTCCCCTGCTCTTCCATCAGCGGAATCAGCTCACGCGCCACAAACGGAAACGTCACGAAGATCGTCACGATCACGAGTCCCGGAAGCGCAAAGAGAATAGACAGATGCCAGCGCTCAAGCGCACCGGCGAAAAACCCTTTCGCTCCGAACAGCAACACATATACCAGCCCCGCAATAACCGGCGAGACGGAGAAAGGCAGGTCGATCAGCGTGAGCAGCAGACGCTTTCCAAAGAAATTAAACTTGGCGATGGCCCAGCTTGCAGCAAGCCCGAATACGATATTGCACGGCACGGAAATCGCAGCGACCAGAAGCGTTAATTTGATAGCGGCTTTAGCATAATCACCCCCAAGCTCGCTGAAATAAGCCTGTATTCCCGTTTTGAACGCCTCCATGAACACGACCGCCAGCGGCATGGCAACGAATACCCCCACAAACAGTACCGCTACTGCTATCAGTAAAACCCTTACCGCCAGAGGCTCTGTCACCACATTGTTCATAATAAATATATTATTCAGTTAGTTGAATGAATAGATAAAATCCAATATTATATTCATCAAATTGTCATATTTGCGTCAAAATAGTGTAATATTAAAATCCTATACTTAAGCCATATAATTATTTTCGACGAGTGAACGGATTAATGCAATTTTAGTAAATACCTATTATAATGCGGAGGAAGACCGCGGAAAGCAGGCTGGGTTCAGCTTGTCCCGGGTCAAGCGGAGTATATATGAAAAAAGATGAAATGAAAGAGCAGTATGACGAAATAGCTGCACTGTATGATCTGGCAGAGGAACTCGCCTCGACAGTGGAAAGCAAACTCGCCAAAAATCCGAAGGAACAGCTGGCGCTCGTCGAACCGTTCATCAGTGACATTGCGGATTCCACGGATGTGCTGACGGAAGAATATATCAGCATCATGGAAGAGCCTTCGCGCAAAAAACCCGCGCGCGCGCGCATTGAAAAAGCTTTGCGCAAGATGTTCACGGCACTCGATACTTTTCGCGCCCGCGCCCACGAAATGGGACAGGATTCTCTTAGCGCTCTTGCTACCCTTACCGATACGATCGCAACAAAAATCCAGAAGCAGACGGAAAAGATTATGCTCATTTTCATGCATCTGGTTGACATCTCGCTGGAGCGCATCATGCGCAAACATGAGCTGGATGAATTCAGGCGTCGCAACGAGCAGATCGTTAACAGCATCCCCCAGCACAGCCACTAAGTCACTCGAAACTCCATACCTATTTTTTGCTGTATTGACGGCATAAATACGCTAGGGTCTTGCGAAGCAGGATTGAAAAGCGGACGGTATGATGAATCTGACGAATAAGAGAATATGGGCGCTGCTGGACGAGCGGCAGGGAAACACGAGCCAGACGCTGGGCGTCGCGGAAGCGCTGGAAACCCCTTTCGAAGTCAAAAAGATCGAATTCAATGAGTGGATACGAATTCCCAACATCTTGCTGAATCATAATACACTGGGCCTGACAAGCCAGAGCAGGGAACTCCTTTCCCCGCCCTGGCCGGATATTGTGTTGTCCACGGCCAGAAGACTCGGCATTGTTGCATCCTACATCAAATCGCAGAATCCTTCGACCTTCATCGCACAGATACAATGGCCGGGCTTCCCTTCCCGTCATTTCGACCTGATCGCAGCACCGAAGCACGATAATGCAAAACCAGCCCCCAATCTCTTTGTCACGGTCGGCGCCCCTCACAGAGTAACACCGGATATTCTGGCGAGCGAAGCTGCCATATGGCAGACCAAAATGCCCATGCTGAATGCACCGAAAATCGCTGTGCTGGTCGGAGGCGATGCAGGCTCGCGGCGGTTTGAAGCCTCGCGAGCAAAAGAATTCGCACGTATGGCATCCGCGCTTGCGCAAAACTCCGGCGGTTCTCTGTATGTCACCACAAGCAGGCGCACAAGCGCGAGCGCAGCGCAGGCAATAAAAGAGTCGATCACCGTACCGCATTATCTCCACTTATGGGATGATGCGAACAACTCACAGGCAAACCCGTTCTATGGCATGCTCGGCATCGCAGATGCGGTTGTTGTGACAGGCGACTCCATCTCCATGTGCTCGGAGGCCTGCGCGACCGGTAAACCGGTGTATATTTATGCCACCCCGGATTTCGTCTCTCCCAAACATCAGCAATTCATTGACGAACTCTACCGGCTTGGCCTGGCCAAACCGCTGGAAGCAAGCGGTAACATGCTGTTTACGCCGCCTTTCCGTCTGGACGATGCCAAAAGCGTAGCCAGGGAAATCATTCAAAGGTATAATAATACTGCAATATGAGGAACGGTTCAGCCATGCCTGTTTCATACCCTTCAAAGCCACGCGCAAATTCCGGTTTCACGTTAGTGGAAATGAGTATCGTCCTGGTCCTTATCGGCCTGCTGATCGGCGGTGTGCTTGCCGGGCGCACGCTGATCGATTCCGCAGCCGTGAGCAGTCAGATCAGCCAGATCAATAAATACCAGGCGGCAGTGCATATGTTTGAAACCAAATTCAACTATCTTCCGGGCGATATTCCTGATCCCGCCGCCACTAACAATGGTTTTCAATCCAGAGGCAGCTACAACGGCGAAGGCGATGGCAGCGGCCTGCTGGAAGGCAACTGCGCTAACACTGCGACAGGCAATGGCGGCTTGCAGGCCGGATGCGGCGAACTGGCGGTATTCTGGCAGGACTTGAGCACTGCCGGTCTGATTGATACCAATGTCAAAACAGGTACGAATTATCCTAATATAATTACTCCCGCATCATGGCCGAATACTACGGCTAGCAGCACTCCTGCTATTCAGGATTGGATACCTAAGGCCAAAGTAGGGGGCGACGCTATGTACGTCTATGTATATAGCGGTCTTGGCCATAATTTTTATGGTGTATCTACCATCACTAAAATCGGCTGGTCGATCGATTCCACATTGAGCACTCCCGGAATCGCGGTGCAGCAGGCCTATAATATAGACACTAAAGCGGATGACGGGTTGCCGCAATCTGGCAATATCACCGCCTGTTATGTGAACTCGCAAACGACCGACGGCAGCAGCGGCGCCTCCGTATATGCCGCAGGTTCGCTGGGGGAAGGCAAAAATAATGGTGTCACATGGTTGAACGGAACCGGCAGCGCCTGCACTCCGAACACCGCAGCGACAGCTTATGCCGCCACGAACTGTTTCGACAATAATGGCTCAGCAGGAACGCAGCAATATTCGGTACAGTTTAACCCCGACAGATTGAATTGTGCACTGTCGTTTCAGTTCCAGTAAACTATTATTGAATCTCTTTCATCACCTGCGCCCTGATTTGCTCGCGCATGGCGGCAGGCAGCGGCACTAGCCCCTTCTCCACCAGATACCCTTCATCACCGATAGCGGCCTCGCTAAGAAACTCCTGAATATATTCCTTTATACCGGCAACCAGTGGCAGCTTGACGTAGAAATAAAGCGGACGTGAAACAGGATATTGAGCATTCTGGATAGACTCAAATGACGGACCTACACCGTCAATAATACTGCCATGTAGCTTCGCCTCGTTCTCTTCGAGGAAGCTGAATCCCATAATTCCAACTGCGTCCGGATCCCCCATAAGCTTTTCCGCAATCAGGTTGCCATTTTCTCCGGTCTCGATAAACCTGCCATCTTCACGCAGCCGCTTGCAGGAATGCTCACGTTTTTTAGGATCGGGGATAGCATCCGCAAACGCCTTTACCTGCGCACAGCCAGCTTTCATGACCAGCTCAATAAACGTGTCATACGTACCGGAAACAGGCGAAGTGCCATAGACTTTGATTGGCTGGTCCGGCAGAGCAGGATCGATCTGGCTCCAGCGTGTATAGTCATTGGGCACGAGTTTGCCATCGCGGGCAATATCGCGGGCAAGAGCAAGGAACATATCCTTGCGCGTCAGCTTGAACACCGGCGCTTTAATCGAGTTGGCGATGGTAATGCCGTCATAGCCGAACTTGATTTCTACAAATTTATTTACGCCGTTATGCTCGCAATTAGTGCGCTCGCTTGCAACAATCGCACGTGAGGCATTAGTGATATAAGGGTACGATTCCCCTACTCCGCCGCAGAATAGTTTAAATCCTGCCCCAGTCCCGGTCGCTTCCACGACAGGCGTCCTGAAATCCCCAGCTTTGCCGAAATGTTCGGCCACGCTCGCGGCAAACGGGTAGACGGTGGAAGAGCCGACCATGCGGATCTGCTCAGCCGCCAATGCCTGCGATTGCAGAAAAATAAGTGTGAAAAATAAAAACCTTATCCTCATAAACATCTATTTCATTGCGGTGATTTTTATGGCAATCTATGCTACAATGGCACGAATAACAGGGACAGGTTACATGAAAAACAGGCATCTGCAAGGCTTTACCTTAGTGGAATTGTCGATTACGCTCGTCATTATAGGCGCGCTGATCGGCAGCGTGCTCTACGGCCAGTCCTTGCTCGACGCCTCCAAACTCCAGACTGTCATGACGGATGTGGACAGTTACATCACTGCCGCCAGCAATTTCCGGCAGACTTACCAGGCCCTGCCGGGTGATTTTTCCGCGGCTACCACCGTATGGGGAACCGATTCTGTCGGTTGCCCTGCAGGCGGGGGTACTAGCGGCACATGTAATGGCAATGGCGATGGCACAATCTACAACACCAACAGCGCCGGTCAGGCGCAGGAAACATTCCTGTTCTGGCAGCACCTACGCCTTGCGGGTATGTTCACCCAGAACTTAAGCAACCAGAGCGGCTCTGGCGGTGTGAATGATGCTGTGATCGGAAAGAACGTTCCGGCAGGCAGTATCAAGGGTACCGGCTTTTCCGTTACATGGTTCGGCTCCATTGCTTCCGGCAATGGAAGTTACTTTACCCCTACCAACCCGACTTATTACGGCAATATCATTAGTCTCGGCGGCATGCATCAAAGCATCAGTGGTACGATTCAGTACACCATCACACAGGCTCCCATTCTTACCCCAACACAAGCTTCACAGATCGACACTAAGATGGATGACGGCCTTCCTGCCTACGGTAAAGTGCTTGCCTATAAGAAAAACTCATCTATCGCCCATGATTGTACGACCAGCGATACTGAAAGCGCGTCCACTTACAACGTAAGTTCCTCGATGCCGTATTGCACCTTAATCTTCCTCACAGGCTTCTGACATGCTGAACCACCAGATCCGCTCCAACCCTTTCTATCAGCCCGCTGCGCAGTGGCAGATCCGGCTCTTCGTGCCGCGCGTTCAAGTGCTGGCAGCCGAAACCGTTTTCGAAGATATGGCGCTTGCGCTTTCCAGTTTTGAGGTGGAGGAAGATTCCAATGATTGGTACGTCGATATTCTCACCGAAACGCAGCCGGATGACGCATTCATGGCGGAAAAGCTGGCGCCGCTGGCGGATGCTGGTAACAAGCTGCCGCATTACGAGATAAAGAAGTTAGAAGCAAAAGATTGGGTGAGCGAAGTGGAACAAAGCTTTCCGCCGCTGAACATCGGTCGGTTTTACGTGCATGGCTCGCATATTTCTGATCCCGCGCCTCACGGCAAGATTGCCCTGAAAGTGAATGCGGGCGCTGCATTCGGCAGCGGTGAACACGCGACCACCAGCGGCTGCCTGCTAGCACTGGGAATGCTTGCAAAACGCAGGAAGTTCAGGAACCCTCTGGATATGGGCTGCGGCTCCGGCATCCTTGCCATGGCGATGGTAAAGCTGTGGCACGTTCCCGTGACCGCGATCGACATCGATCCCGTATCGACCGCAACCACGCGCGAAAACGCCCACAACAACCGCATCAGCAAACTGATGCGCACCGCCGCCGGTGATGGTTACCACACCAAGCTCGCCAAGAAGCACGCTCGTTACGATCTCATCGTCGCCAATATCCTCGCGCGTCCTCTGGTCAGGATGGCCCCGCTGCTTAAAAAAGCGCTTCTCCCCGGCGGCATAGTTGTATTATCAGGCCTGCTCGCGAATCAGGAACGCATGGTGCTGGCCGCTCACAGGCTGCAGGGACTGCGGCTGATCGGGCGCGTGAAACGCGGCCACTGGCACACGCTGATTCTGGCGAATTAATCAAGACCCTCAACGCCCCAAGAAGTTAACCGACTACTCTATATCGCTTTTTTATTACTCCTTACGGTAGGTTGAAAGACTTTACAAACAGTCTCTAAATCGGAGGAAGTATGAATCTGTTATTGGTTGTTTTGATTGTTCTGCTGATTGCCGGTGGTGGCGGTGGCCTTTATTATGGCGGCCCTTATGTGGGCAGTGGATTCAGCGCGATAATGATCGTGATTATTGTGCTGGTGCTGATGCGCCGCGGCCCAAAACTATAGCAACCTTACATGTGTAACAGGAGATTGTTCACATGCCCCAGTATCTGGGCTTTGTGATACTGTGCGGCGGTCGTGGCCGGATTCTTATCGAACGGGAATAAGGCAGCTGTCTGTGTAGTCGGAGCAGACGAAACGGGTGCGCTGCTAAGATCGGCATCCGCATTCGGTACCAGCGCTGTTTCCTTGGCACCTGTCAAAGAAGAAGATGAGTTGCCGGTAACGGCATTCACCGCCGCTTTTGCCACATCCACCCCGGTTACATTCTCTGCCACGGAAGGCGCAGCGCCAATAGCCGCGCTGACAAGCGTGCCTCCGCCGAGCGCAAGCCCATAAATAGCGTCTCCCGCAATTTGTGATGTAGCAGAGATCGTGCCGCCTGTAAGCGTGCGGTATACACTGGAAACAACGGGAATATGCTGCAGCGGGTTCACAGCATCAAGAATATCACCGAAAGAAAGGCCGGAGGAAGAAGAGCCCGTCGGCGTAAGCGCCGTGGCTGTGGGTTGCGGACTGCCGATGCTAATAGCGTTTGTTATCGTCATAACTTAACGGCGCTCCCAAACCGGGTTTTCAGCACATATAATACCGCTTTACATACCGGCAAGTCAAGTTTTCTTCAGGCCGGAGCCGTTAGCTGACTGTTATGTAACATATTTACCAGCAATACCCGCGCGGCGGGCATAGTCACGTTACGCTGGCTGAACACACGCTCGCCAAGAAAATAGCCGCAGAGCTTGATGCCGTTGATAATATCGCGGATATGTACCTTGTCCGCCAGTGTCCCCCCGTTGCCCATGAAACCGGGCAGAATCAGCATCCTGTCGTGATAAGGCTTACCCGCATCACGGCTGACGGCCCGTCCAGATTTAGGCGATACATACGCCAGATCATGCGTCTGCCCGGTCGCAGCACACTGGCCCAGATCGACACCGAAGCCGGAACAGGCAAGCAGCGCAAATTCCAGCCGCACATATTCCGCCAGATAATCCCCATCATGCCACAGTGCTTCGATGAGCGTTTCAAATGCGACATAAATAGCAGCCTGCCGTTCGCGTTCCACCAAGATCTTTTCCACCAGCGCCGCCGCTGAACTGAGTACGGCAAGTTTGCGTGCCTCGCCGATCACCGTCGCAGCCACAGGATGAAGCAACTCGCAGTCGAGCATGCCCAGTTGGTCCGTCAGCCGCGCCTGCCAGTGCGCCGAAACGATATTGCCTGTCTGATAAATGCCGCGTTTACGTTTGCCGAACGCGCCCCGGTCCACCCCGGCATAAAGCCCATGCTCAGGCGTCAGCACGCGCACGACAGCCGAATTTTCCCCCAGCTTGCGCGATGATAATACGATTGCCCGGTCTGACCATTGCATAGGCCGATTCTACACTTAGCCGCGCAATCGGGCAAGATACCTATTTCTTATATTCAAGCCCGGCGGCGGCAAAACTCAGCGGATCATCTTTCCATTTTTCATGCAGTTTGATGAATAGGAACAGATGGACATCCGCATCCAGCGCCTGCCCGATCTTGCGGCGTGAAGCCGCGCCGATATTCTTGAGCATCGCGCCTGCTTTGCCGAGAACTATCTTCTTATGGCTTTCGCGCTCTACCACGACCACCTGATTGATCTTCAGCGTCCGCTTGCCTTTAACGGTTTTTTCTTCCCACTTCTCCGTCTCCACCATCAGCCCGTAAGGCAGCTCGGCATGGAGCTTCAGGAAACATTGTTCGCGCGTGATTTCCGCCGCAAGCATACGCTCCGGCATATCCGTCACTTCATCTTCAGGGTAGAGCCATTCCCCTTCCGGCATGGTGGAAGCAAGGTATTTCAAAATATCCTTCACCCCGTCGCCACGTTGTGCCGTAACCATGAAGCTGCGCTCGAAATCGTAAAGTTCATAAAGCGTCTGCGCCAGTTCCGGCAGGCGCTGCTTTTCCACTTTGTCGATCTTGTTCAGCACCAGTATCGCCCGTTTCGTGCGCGTACCCAGTGAAGCGGCAATCCGCTTCGTATCATCATCCAGCCCGCGATGTGCATCCACCACGAGAATTACAGCATCCCCCTCCTCCGCTCCGGTCCAGGCAGCATCCACCATTGCCTTCTCGAACTTAGGCTTCGCTTCGAATATCCCCGGCGTATCGACAAAGACAATCTGGCTCTCGCCTTCATTGGCAATGCCACGCACGCGTCCGCGTGTGGTCTGGGGTTTGGGAGTAATAATGGAAATCCGGCAGCGCGTCAGAGCATTCAGCAAAGTGGATTTGCCAGCATTGGGCGCACCGATCAAGGCAACATAACCGCATTTTGCCATGATTATTTCACCAGGCTTTCAATGAACTTGGCAACACCAACCTGCCGCTGGCGACGCAGCCTTTCGCTGCGCAGGATCGAGACGACATCCTCGATCGTCTTTTCCAGATCGTCATTCACGAGCACATAATCATATTCCTGCCAGTGGCTGATTTCAGCAGCCGCCTTCGCCATGCGACGCGCAACCACCTCCTCGCTGTCCTGTGCACGTGTGCGCAAACGGCGCTCCAATTCTTCGATCGAAGGCGGAAGGATAAATACACTGACGAGATCAGCGCGGCTTTTCTGGGCCAGCTGACGCGTACCCTGCCAGTCAATATCGAACAAGATGTCCTTGCCGGAAGCAAGGCTGTCATACACATGTTGGGCCGGCGTACCGTAATGATGGTCAAACACCGTCGCATGCTCCAGCAATTCATCCCGGATAATCATCTGCGCATAACGATCCTGCGTAATGAAATAATAATCACGCCCGTCAATCTCATTGCTGCGGCGTTGGCGCGTCGTGACGGAAATGGAAAGAGCGATCTCCTTATCCACTTCCAGCATACGCCGGGAAATGGTGGTCTTGCCAGCACCGGAGGGCGAAGAAAGCACGAACATCAGGCCGCGGCGCATTTCAGGCTGTTTTTCCATAGGCTTTGTAATACCTTATATTTTACATGACTCTAGCATGATTCTCGCCTGCCCGCAATCGTCAGTAATCTGTTTCTTGAGTGCTTCGATCCCATCGAATTTACGCTCATTGCGTATCTGGCCGATGAAATATGTCTCCATATGCTCGCCGTAGATTTCTTCTTCCCAGTCAAACAGATGCACTTCCAGCTGCAACCGATTTTCGCCGAAAGTAGGACGAACGCCGAGATTGGCTACCCCATCCACCAGCCGCCCGCCAATGCGTGCCCGAATAGCATAAACGCCATTTTCCGGTGTAAAAATACGCCCGGGACGTATATTCGCCGTCGGAAAACCGAGTTGGCGCCCGCGTTTATCGCCGTCGCGCACAATGCCTGTGATGCTGTAAGGCCGCCCAAGCAATGAAGAAGCCTCTTCCACCCTGCCCTCCGCAAGCAAGGCGCGGATACGGGTGGAGGAACAGCGGTCGCTGCCCACGGAAACCTGCGGACAGACCGTATAGCCGAATCCTTCCTCAGCCGCCATTTTCTTCAAATAATCGATATTTCCTTCACGGTTATGGCCGAAAATAAAGTCATCTCCCGTCACCACATGCGACAGTTGCAATTGCCCAAGCAGGATATTACGGACGAATTGCTCTGCCGTGGTCTGGGCAAATTCACGCGTAAAGCGGATCACGCGCATGGCATCCACGCCGCATTCCTTCAGCAAATGGGCTTTTTCGACAAAGGGAATGATTCTGAGCGTCGGCAATTCAGGCCGGAACACGCGGCGCGGATGCGGCTCGAATGTCAGTACTATCGCCACTTTTCCGGATTCACGCGCCAGCGCCACCGCCCGGCCGATTACTTCCCGGTGCCCCAGATGGATACCGTCGAAATTACCGATAGCTGCAACCGCCCCCAGATATTGCTGAGGAATTTTGGATGTATCACGCAGGATTAACAAAGAAGCCTACCTCGCGGGAACTTTAATCACCGCTTCACCTTCCACCACAACTTTGTCTTTCACAAAGCATTGGGTGGTCAGCACAACACGGTTTTTCTCAGGAATAAGTTCCTTGACAGTCGCCACGGCGTAAACCGTATCGTTGACATAGACAGGCGCTATGAATTTCAATGTCTGCCCAAGATAGATACAGCCCGGCCCAGGCAGTTTCGTGCCGATGACCGTGGAGATCAGGCTCGCCGTCAGCATGCCGTGGACGATGCACCCTCCAAACGGCGTGGTGCGCGCATATTCCTCGTTCAGATGCATGGGATTGGTGTCGCCCGAGACACCGGAAAAATTGCGCAGGTCCGTCTCCGTGATTGTACGGCTGAAAGTGGCGGACATGCCCACCTTAAGCTGTTCAAACGCATAGCCATTAAGTTCAGGGTATGGCATAAACCTCTTCCCATTCATGATTTTTTCATAATACGTTGCATAATTTCGTAATTTATGCAACGTTCTTGCCGAATTAATTAACGGGTTAGAATACAAATGCTTGATAAGTTCCGCACCTCCGCTCATACCTTCTTCGGTAAACTGCTGCTCATCCTGCTGGTGCTGAGCTTCGGGATATGGGGTATCGGCGACGTTTTCCGCGGAGGACTGGGCACTCAATCTGTGGCCGTGGTGGGTGACACACCGATTTCGATACAGGACTACAGCCACGTGCTGCATCGCCGTCTGCAAGCCCTTCAGGCACAGCTCGGCAAATCCTATAACGAAGAATTGGTAAAAAAGCTGGGCGTTCCGTCCATGGTGCGTGAAGAGATGATCAACAATATTCTGATGCGCAACGAAGCAAAAGCGCAGGGTATTGAAGTAGGCGATCAGCAGATCCTGAAAATCATCGCCTCCAATCCGGCCTTCCAGGATAAAAACGGCAAGTTCGACAAGGGCACTTATCTCGCCGTATTACGGCAGCATGAGATGACGGACTCAATGTATGTGGGGGAGCTGCGCAAGCAGATGGCTGTCTCACTGTTGGCTGACACTATCACTTCCGGTATCGACGCGCCGGAGGAATTCGTGCGTGCCGTATACATCAATCACGAGGAAAAACGCAGCGCCGATCTGTGGCTCATTGCGCCGTCCGCCCTTAAGAACGCTGCCGCTCCCACGGAACAGGACATCAAAACCTATTACGACGCGCATAGCCAGCAATTCCTGACACCGGAGTATCGCAGCGTAAGCTATGTCGATCTCAAGATCGCCGATATTCAGCCTAAGATCGAAGTCAGCGACGAAGCCATAAAACAGGCTTACGACGATCATGCTCAGGATTTCCAGCGCCCGCAGCAACGTCAGGTGGAGCAGATGGTCTTCAAAACGGAAACGGATGCAGACAAGGCATATGAGCAACTTGCGCATAGCAAATCTTTTGCCGAGGTGGAAAAGAGCGCACCCGTTACCAATAAGGGCAAGACTTCCATGGGCCTGATTTCCAAAGACGGTCTAGAAGATGAAGAAGCGCAGGCAATCTTTTCGCTCAAAGAAGGTGAAGTGACTAAGCCCATCAAATCCGCTTTCGGCTGGCATATCTTCCACGTCTCCAAAATCGTTCAGCCTGGCGCGGTGCCGCTGGCCGATGTACGCGACAAGCTGATTCAGGAAATCCGTGCAGAAAAGGCAGGAGATACCGTATCGCATATGGCGGAAAAGCTGGAAGACGCGATGGCAGGCGGCATGACGCTTGAAGATGCTGCAAAAAGCATCGGGTTGAATGTTGAAAAGGTAGAACAGATCAGCCGTGAAGGAAAAACGGAAGAGAATAAGCCAGCCTCTATTCCGGCCTACGATAACTTCCTGGAGACGGCGTTCACCGTCGTCGAGAAGGATCATTCTCAGGCAATGCAGGGTTCTGATGGTTCGTATTTCGTGCTGCGTGTCGACAATGTCACGCCCGCCAGCGCCCGCCCGCTCGCGCAGGTGAAGGATCAGATCGTTTCCGTTCTGAAAGCGCAGAACACGCAGACTTTGCTGAAACAGGCAGCGGAAGATGCGGCGGAGAAACTTCGCTCAGGGAAGAAGCCGAATATCGCGCTTTTTTCCACTCCTTCCGGCAGCATCAAACGCAGCAGCCTGACGACGGCGGATGGCAATACGAAACTCTCGCCCGCCCTCGTGAAGGAACTGTTCACCCTTGCACCGCATGGTTATACCCATGCCTATCCGGCTGAGAACGGCGCCTATATGATCGCCTCGCTCTCTTCCGTCATCCCCGCCCCCGCCAATCCGGATGCAAAAACATTGGAACCGGTGCGCAAGGAAGTAAAAGAAACACTGGTGAATGATGCATTGGTAAACTACCTGACCTATCTGCGTCTGAAATACCCTGTCTCGGTTAACAACCGGGCTACAGGAGCCGCAGATGAAAGCGCACAGTGATGCATTACACGCTTCTGCCTGACAAGGGTGAATTCACCCAGCGCTTCGACCGGAAGATTCCGCAGCTCGTGAGCGCCACTATTATTGCGGATCTCGAAACGCCCGTTTCCACATTGCTGAAACTCCAGCGCGCAGGCGAACCCTGCTTCCTGCTGGAATCCGTGCAGGGCGGCGAGAATCTGGGCCGCTATTCCATCATCGGCCTCAAGCCTGACCTGCTTTGGAGATGCCGTGGTAACAAGGCGGAAATCAACCGCCGCGGAACGCTGAATGAAGCGGACTTTGAAGCGGTAGAGGAAAACAGCCTTGCCGCATTGAAATCCCTGCTGCGCAGCTCAAGGCTCGACATTCCCGAACATCTGCCGCCTATGGCCGCTGGGTTCATCGGTTATATGGGCTATGACATGGTAAAGCTGATGGAAAAACTACCGGATAAAAATCCGGACGCTATCGGCCTGCCGGATGCCTATCTCATGCGCCCGCGCATCATGATTATCTTCGACTCCGTCAAAGGTGAGCTTCATGTAGTGACTCCCATATGGAAAGAACATGGATTCGCCAGCGCAGAGGTGGCCTATGAAGCCGCGTCTAAAATTATAGGCGAAACCGTGCAGCAATTGCGCCAGCCCCTTACTCTGCCCGAACATCGCGTGCAGATGGAGCCGCTTCCTTTTGCTTCCAACACCACGCGCGAAGAATATCACGGCATGGTAGAACGCGCGAAAGAATATATCCGTGCGGGCGATATCTTCCAGGTAGTGCCCTCACAGCGTTTTCATGCCCCGTTCCGCCTGCCACATTTTTCGCTCTACCGCTCCCTGCGCCATTTGAATCCTTCGCCGTTCCTGTTCTTCCTGAACTTCGGTACATTCTCTCTCGTAGGCTCCAGCCCGGAAATCCTTGTGCGCCTGCGCGACGGAGCCGTCACCATTCGCCCGATTGCTGGCACGCGCAAACGCGGTGCTAATAAAGAAGAAGATAAAGCGCTTGCCGAAGATTTGCTTTCGGATCCCAAGGAAATCGCAGAGCATCTGATGCTGCTGGACCTCGGACGCAACGATGTCGGCCGCATTGCAAAGACCGGCACGGTCAAGGTAACCGAGCGTATGGTCATCGAGCATTATTCACATGTCATGCATATCGTCTCCAATGTAGAAGGCATGGTAGACGACAAACGGTTTGATATGATCGACGCGCTGGTCGCAGGCTTCCCGGCAGGCACCGTCAGCGGCGCACCGAAAATCCGCGCGATGGAAATCATCGACGAGCTGGAAAAGGAACGCCGCAGTTTCTATGGCGGCTGCGTAGGGTATTTCTCGGCAAACGGTTCCATGGATACCTGTATCACACTGCGCACTGCCTTGATCAAGGACGGAACGATCTACGCGCAGGCAGGCGGCGGGGTTGTGGCGGATAGCGATCCGGAAGCCGAATACCAGGAATCGTGCAACAAAGCGCGCGCCGTCATGAGCGCCGCGCAGGACGCATGGAGGTTCGCATGATATTGCTGCTGGATAACTACGATAGCTTCACTTACAACCTGCTGCATTATCTGGGCGAGCTGGGCAAAGAGGTCGTCGTCAGGCGTAACGATGCCGTGACCGCAGCCGAAGTGCTGGCAATGAAACCTGAAGGCATTGTCATCTCTCCCGGCCCCGGCACGCCGGATGAATCCGGTATCTGCCTTGAGCTGGTGAAAGAAGCCGCAGGCAAGGTGCCGCTGCTAGGCGTCTGCCTCGGCCACCAGACAATCGGACAGGTGTTCGGCGGTAAGGTCATACGCGCACCGGAACCGATGCACGGCAAGATCAGTCCCGTCTATCATACTGGCAAAAGCGTGTTCAAGGACCTGCCGAGCCCCTTCAACGCAACACGCTATCACTCGCTGATCGTGGAGAAATCGTCGCTGCCGGATTGCCTTGAGATCACTGCCGAAACGCAGGATGGTATCATAATGGGTCTGCAGCATAAGCAATATGCCATCCACGGCGTACAGTTCCACCCGGAAAGCATCGCTTCCGAGCACGGCCACGCACTGCTGAAGAATTTCGTCGCACTGACCAACTGATCTATCAAGGAACTTTCGCAAGCGACGACTAGCGACTAAGCGGGAGTGAGAGCCTCACGCGGTGCTTAAGCGCAAAAAAATATCAAGCTGCATTCCTGAGCAGATAACTATGCTCGCCATCCTTCATATAACGGATGGAAGGCAGGTTCTCGAGGATCGGTTTAAGCTTCTGTATGGAAGCAGGCTTCATCACATACCCAACCGCACCAAGACCCTTGGCGCGCGCTTCATCCTTATCGTAAATCGAGACCGTGCACATAACGACAGGAATATTTTTAAGCGCGGCATCCTTATGCATATATTCCAGCAACTCAAACCCGTCCATGCCCGGGATGTTGATATCCAGCAACATGAGATCCACGGCTAACCCGTCCTTGAAACGCTGGCGGATAACCGTCAATGCTTCGCTCGCGTTTGACGCCGCAATCAGATTGCATTCCATTCCCGCATCTTCCATCAGGATACGGGTCAGTTCCCGGTCAGACTCACGGTCATCCACCAGCAGTACGGTCGCAAGCGCCGAAGGTCTGGACGGTGAGGAAGAAGAGGAAGGTGTCGTCGTAGCGGATGTACCTGTATAAGTAACGCCAGGCTGGGAATCCAAACTATGTGCCGCAGGCGTTTCGCCCTTCAGCGTAAAAAAGAAGGCCATGCCGCCTTTTCCGGAAGATTCTCCCCAGATTCGCCCGCCATGCAATTCGATAATTTTGCGGCAGATGGCCAGCCCAAGCCCAGTGCAATCTTTTGTCTCACCCAGACGCTTGAACGGCTGGAATGCCTTTTCCATCAATTCCGGAGGGATGCCTGCCCCATCGTCCCGCACACAGAACAGCCAGTCATGCTGGCGCTGCTCGGCGCTGATATGAATACAGACCGGCTGGTTATTATGGCGTATGGCATTGGAGATCAGATTCTGGATCAGTTGCATCATCTGCGAACTGTTAGCATGTACCACCGGCAACGCATCTGCGGTAATAAGAGCACGGCGCTCCTGGATGAGTTTACCCAGATTTTGCCGCGCCGCTTCCACCACATCCGTCATGCCGCAGGCTTCTTTGGTCATCCTGGACGGATCATCAAGCTGCGTATAGAGAAAGACCGTTTCCACCAGCCTTCCCATACGCTCGGACGCCGATTTCACATGCTGGAAATAATCCTGCACCTTGCCAGGCGGCAAAGCCTGCTGGCGTATCAGCTCGATAAAAGCCGTAATGGTGTGAATGGGCTCGCGCAGATCATGCGCCATCGCACGCGTAAATAATTCCAGCGCATCACGCTGCTCATGAATGCGCGCCTGCTGTTTCTGAAGGATCCGGATTTTCTGCTGCAGCTCGGAATAAAGCTGGGCGTTTTCCAGCGCCACCGAGGTGATATCCGCAAGCGTCTGTAATATGTCCACCTCTTCTTTCGTCGGCATGCGCTGCTGCGCCCAGTAATTACCGATAGCGCCGATAGGAGCATCCTGACAGATGGGAACCATTGCCATGCTTTTGACGAAAGTGGGCTGGTAAGCATCCAGCGGGATGCGTGGGTCTTTGTAAATATCTTCAATGACAGCTGCTTTCGCATGCGTCATCACCCAGCCGCTGATACAGGCGCACATCGGAAAACGCTGGCCCTTCCATAACGGCGCCACGGCATTTTCTTCCAGATAATAACATTGATCGCCGTCACGCAGCACAAATGTCGCGCCGTCCGCACCCGTTAATGAGCGCGCAGCTTCACGCACGATGGCAGCCACAGTATCCAGATCGCGAGCACGCGAAAGATCGCGCACCACACCGACCAGATGTTCCATCGCCTGCGCATAAACGGTGGATTTGCCTTCAGTAGCTCCTGCACCGGAATCAGACGGTTTCGCCATACCGCCTACCTCTTCTTACAGCTTATGGTTTGATACCTTATATTATACTCGCCTCCGCAGAATATGGCCAGTCAATATAACCATTAAAGGAACAATTCCCAAAGTTGGACAATTAATGGTTGTGTTTTGTCCCACAGTGATTTGATCGGCGCAACCATCGCAATAACTGTTTAAAAATAAATCAGTTATTCGGCGTAAGGGTTCTTGCTTGTCTTGAGCACCAGCCGTACCGGCACGCCGGGCATGTTAAAGACATGCCGTAGACTGTGTACAAGATAACGCTGATAGCTGTCCGGTAGTTTGTCCGCTTTGCTGACAAATACGGCAAAGGTGGGCGGGCGGGTTTTGATCTGCGTCATGTAACGAATCTTGATACGCCTTCCATTTACGATCGGCGGCGAATGGCGCACCATCGCTTCTTCCAGCCAGGTATTCAGCTTGCGGGTGGGAATACGCTTATTCCAAGTCTCGTAAGCATTGAATACCGCTTCCATGAGCTTGTCGATATGCGTGCCGCGCTCAGCAGAGATGGGCTGCACGAATACACCGCTCACCTGCGGCATTACATCTTCCAGACGCTCGTGCAGGTCGGCCAGATATTTCTGCTTGTCCTTAACCTTATCCCATTTATTTACGGCTACGACAATTGCACGGCCCTCTTTTTCAATATGATCGGCAATCGTCAGATCCTGCTTTTCCAGCGCGAACTCCGCATCGAGCATCAGGATAACGACATTGGCATACTGGATGCTGCGCCTGCTGTCTTCGACTGCAAGCTTCTCCATCTTGGCATGGACGTTGCCGCGCTTGCGCATCCCGGCTGTATCCACGAGCTTCAGTTCCCTGCCGCCATATTCAAGATCCACCGCAATAGAGTCACGCGTAATACCAGCTTCCGGCCCGGTCAATACGCGCTCATAACCGAGCAGCTTATTAAAAAGGGTCGACTTCCCTGCATTCGGGCGTCCGACAATCGCAATATTGATAACGGAAGGAATGGAAGACGCTTCATTCTCCTCGATTTCCTCTTCCGCTTCTTCTTTCGGCTGTACCTTCAATTTCTTTTCGTAAGGCGCAAGCGCATTATAAAGATCGGCCATACCCTCGCCATGTTCGGCGGAAATCGGAACCGGTTCGCCCATTCCAAGCGAGTAAGCCTCGGCAAATCCTTCCTTGGCCTTACCGCTTTCGCATTTATTGACCACCAGTATCACGGGCTTGCCGCTCTTGCGGATAAGTTTGGCAAAAAAACGGTCATCCGGCGTCACGCCGATACGCCCATCCACCACAAGCAGGGCCACATCCACCTGCTCAAGCGCTGCCTGGGACTGCTCCGTCATGCGAGCCGCCAGCGAGCCTTTCGGGGCCTGTTCCAGCCCGGCTGTATCGAAAATATCGAATTCCATCGGTCCGATGCGGCCTTTGCCCTCACGCCTGTCACGCGTAACACCTGGCATATCGTCGACGAGCGCAAAGCGCGTTCCCGTCAGGCGATTGAATAACGTAGATTTTCCGACATTAGGCCGGCCCAGTATGGCAATAGTAAAAGACATGGCAACAAAGTGTTAAGTTCAGTAATTGCCGTGGAATCTACACGAACAGCCCGAAACAAACAACAGAAGTTCTAAAGTCGCTAGGCCGCCAGTGAAAATAGTAGTTTTTAGGGAACCGCAGCGGAGCGTACGTTAAAGTACGTGAGCAGCGGAAGCCCTAAAAACTACTATTTGCAACTAGGCATAGTAGACTTTTACCACATTACATGCAGTTTAGCGTTCTTGGTCACATAATATAAGCGTCCGCCTGCCACCACCGGCTCGGAAGTGATGCCGCTGGCAATATCGATCGTTTCAAGCGTGGAACCGTCTTTAGGGGAAAGTGCGAGCATTTCTCCATGTGTATCCGCCACCAGCAGACGCCCGCCGACCATCACCGGTCCCTGCCAGAAATATGGATCGGTATGGCTGTCTTCATTGCCGTAACGCTGCAGCTGCTTTACCCATTTTACACGCCCATCGGCGCGGTAAAGACAGGCGATTTCCTGATTGTTGGAAATCATATAAATGAAATCCCCGGCCACCCAGAGCGTATTGAGCGAGGAAATATCCTGCTGCCAGCCTACCCTGCCGTTCTGCAGATCGAATGCGGCGGCAAACCCGTCGCTTCCCGCTGCATAGACAATACCATCCTTAATAACAGGATCGCCGCCGATACCTGAAAAGATCGAGGTGGCGGAAGTACGGTGCGGACGGAGCAGCGAGTCGTTCCACAAATCCTGTCCACTCTGCGTATCCAGCGCATGGATTTCACCGGAAGAATACGGCACGACCACCATCGTATCTGAAACTGCAGGCGAGATGGAAGCAAGGAATCCCGCATTTTCATTCATGCCGCGCTGGTTCCATATCTGCTTGCCAGTAGCCGCATCCAGCGCAAACATCTGATTGTCGACCGACAATACATACACCTTGCCTTGCGCCACTTTCGGCGCGGCACGCAACGGAATATCAATCGCCTGCTGCCATACCACCTTACCGTCCGCTGCATTCAGGGCAAACACTTTACCACGTCCCGTGGTGACAAAGAGATGACCGCTGTCGTAAGCCAGACCGCCGCCCAGAACATCCGGCTCGTCTTTCTCCACCGCGCTTTCGCTCTTCCATTTCACATCACTGATATCGGCAGCATCATGCGCTGTGATATAGCCTTTGGAATCCATTGCATAGACAACGCCGTTGCCTACAACCGGTGCGGTATAAAGCGGCTGTTCCCACGTATTGCCATCGCCAATACTCTTACGGTCATGATGGTCGAATCCCTCAATCGCAAGGTTCCCCGTCATTCCCTGCTGCCCGCCAGCAGCCTGGCTCCAGTCTTTGTTCCGCTCAGCATCCGGCACATTCACCGTTACATTATTTAAAGAATCATCCGCTTTGATCTGGGAGTAATCCGCCAGCACAGCAATGCGCTTCCCCTGTAGTTTCGGTGTGTCATCCGAACTGCTGCACGCGGCAAGTACGCCAAGCAGCAACGCTACAGAAAGCTTTCGCAAGCGGAGTTCTCCGTACATCATTTTTCTCCCCGTATCATATCAAGCAGGTTTCCGGCCATTGCACGCTGTGAGGACGGTACGCCCGGATCATCTGCCAGTTTCTGCAGCGCATCCTGCGCTTCCTTATGTTTGCCTGCACGTTGCAGCTGCAGCGCGCTCAACTCACCCGCCTCCGCAAAAAACGGACGATTCCAGGCATCCGGCAGTTTTTGCGCAGACACCTGCAGATGATGATTGGATGCAATCACATCTGCCTGAATAGCGGCCCTGTCCCGAATGGCCGTATCTGCACCGGAATCCTGGGCGATCGCCTGATAAACTTTTACGGCTTTGTCGAACTGGCCCGCATGCACGAGCGCATCCGCCTGCAGCATACGCGCAACAGCGGAGATACGTCCGTCTTTGCCTGCAGCTTCCAGCGCTTTTTCGGCCTCAGCGTATTGTCCGGTGTCGATCATACCCTTTGCATCGAGCACAATGCTGGTCTGCTTTTCATTCAGCGCATGCACATGGCTTTTCCAGTAGACGGAAACCGCCGTCCCGACCACGATCGCTACGCACGCGCCCAGAAGCAGCTTGCCATAGCGGCGCATGAAACGTTCCATTTTATCAGCACGCAACGCTTCATCAATTTCCTGAAAAAAGCTGACATCTTCTGCCATGTCTTACTCCCACTCGATAGTGCCGGGCGGCTTGCTCGTAATATCATATACGATGCGATTGATGCCGCGCACTTCATTGATGATACGCGTAGAGACCTGCGCGAGGAACGCATGGTCGAACGCAAAGAAATCCGCCGTCATACCATCTGTCGAGGTGACAGCGCGCAACGCACAGACATATTCATAGGTACGGGCATCGCCCATGACCCCTACGGTTTTGACTGGCAGCAGCACAGCGAAGGCCTGCCACACTTTGTCATAGAGTCCAGCCTTACGGATTTCTTCGATGTAAATCGCATCCGCACGGCGCAGCAGGCGCAGTTTTTCTTCCGTGATATCGCCCGGTATGCGAATCGCAAGACCCGGCCCCGGGAACGGATGACGGCCGATCATGTCCGCAGGCATGCCAAGTTCCAGACCTAACTTACGCACTTCGTCCTTAAACAATTCGCGCACGGGTTCCACCAGCCCCATATTCATACGCTCCGGCAGACCGCCCACATTATGGTGCGATTTGATCGTAACCGAAGGCCCGCCCGTAAACGATATCGATTCGATCACATCCGGATAAAGCGTGCCCTGCGCAAGGAAATCAGCTCCGCCAACAGCTTTCGCCTCATTCTCGAATACTTCAACAAATGTTTCGCCGATAATTTTGCGCTTCTGCTCCGGATCGCGCACACCGGTCAGACGCTCCAGGAACAGCAGGCTCGCATCTACATAGGTCAGCGGAATATGGAAATGGCTGGCGAAAAGTTCTTTCACCTGTGTGCCTTCATTCTCGCGCAGCAGGCCCGTATCCACGAAGATACAGGTCAGCTGGTCGCCAATGGCTTTGTGCAGCAGCGCCGCGACCACCGAGGAATCTACGCCGCCGCTCACGCCGCAGATCACACGCTTCTTGCCGACCTTACGGCGAATAGCGTCAATAGCCTGCTGGGTAAAGGATTCCATGCTCCAGTCACCTTTGCAGCCGACAATATTATGCGTAAAGTTACGCAACAGCTTCGCACCGTCCGGTGTGTGCGCTACTTCCGGATGGAATTGCACACCGTAATAATGGCGGCTTTCATCTGCAATCGCTGCAAAAGGCGCGGATGGCGTTGAGGCAATCACCTGAAACCCGTCCGGAATCGCCGTGATATTATCACCATGGCTCATCCACACAGGGTAGTTCTGGCCTTCTTCCCATACCCCGCGAAAAAGCTTGCTGTTAGCCTTCACGCCGACTTCCGCGCGACCGAATTCACGGTCATCGGATTTTTCTACTTTACCGCCAAGCTGCTGGCAGATCAACTGCTCACCGTAGCAGACGCCCAGCACCGGAACGCCAAGTCGAAATACGATTTCCGGAGCTTTCGGTGAAAAATCCGCATGTACGGAGGAAGGCCCACCGGAAAGAATAATGCCTCTTGGCATGAAATTCTGAATCTTCTGCGGCTCCACCGTGCAGGGAAAAATCTCTGCGTAGACGCCGCTTTCGCGCACGCGGCGCGCAATTAACTGGGTAAACTGGGAACCAAAATCAAGAATAAGGATACGATCGCTCATGGGCCAAAAACAACTCTAAATACTGATAATTCAGCCGTCATTTTGCATAAGTCCCGGCGCATGTCAAAAGGAACCTTCAAAATCAGGCTGCAAGCGCCTTGAGCTTATAAATCAATTCCATGGCCTCCCGGGGTGTGAGATTATCCGGATTAACGCCTGCCAGCGCCTTATCCACCTCCGAAGGCTTATGAACAGGCTCCACAACCGGTGGCAGGGACTTAAACAACGGCAAATCGTCCGAAAGCTTATTGGCCACCTTTACGCCCTGCGTCTCTTCCAGCGTATGCAGCACATCCGTCGCCCGCTTGAGCACCGGCTCCGGCAATCCCGCAAGCCGCGCCACATGAATGCCGTAGGAACGGTCCGCCGCCCCCTTGGCCACTTCATGCAGGAAGACCACATTTCCCTTCCATTCCTTGACCTTCATCGTCCAGCAGGAAAGTGCGGACAGGCTCGCAGCCAACGCCGTCATTTCGTGGTAATGCGTTGCAAACAGGCTCCGGCAGCGTATCTGGTCGTGCAGATGCTCCACCACAGCCCAGGCAATCGAAAGCCCGTCAAATGTCGCCGTACCGCGCCCGATTTCGTCCAGGATCACCAGCGAGCGCTGTGTTGCCTGATTGAGGATCGTAGCCGTCTCCACCATTTCCACCATGAAAGTGGAACGCCCGCGAGCAAGATCATCCGCTGCGCCGACACGGCTGAATAATTTATCGACCACGCCGATATGCGCACTCTCCGCCGGAACAAAGGAGCCGATCTGGGCCATAATCGCAATCAGCGCATTCTGCCTCAGAAACGTACTCTTACCGGCCATGTTAGGCCCGGTCAGCAACCACAGTCGCTGGACTTCACTCAAGTCACAATCGTTGCCGATGAACTGCCCCTGCCCTGACTTTGCAAGCCCCACCTCCACCACCGGATGTCTGCCGCCACGAATATCGAACGTTGTGCTATTATCAAGCACCGGACAGACATAACGCTGTTCTACCGCAAGCTCCGCCAGCCCCGCTGCCACGTCCAGCGCCGAAAGCGCACGCGCGAGCGAAGCGATAGCAACCGATTGCGCTTTTATCTCGGCCACCAGCGACTCAAATATCTCCAGCTCCAGTTTGATTGCCCGGTCCGCTGCTTCACTGATCTTGCGCTCCAATTCTCCAAGCTCCGTCGTAGTATAACGCAACGCATTGGCAAGCGACTGGCGATGAATGAACTGTTCTGTAATCTTTTTCTGATGAATGGCAGTCACTTCCGCATAATAACCAAGCACATTATTATAACGTATCTTCAGCGTATTGACGCCTGTCTCCTGCTGGTAGCGCCCTTCAAGCGCCGCAATCAGCCGCTTGCTTTCATCGCGCAGCATGCGGAATTCATCCAGCGGCGGACTGTAGCCTTCACGCACAAAATTCCCATCACGCGCTAGCAGCGGCACCTCCGCTTTAAGCGCTGCCTGCAGCCGCGCCGCAAGCACTTCATGCCCACCAAACGCGTCCAGATGCCGCATGATTTCTGCTGGAAGATTTTCCAGTGAAATCAATTGCCTGCGTATATGTTCCGCCGTCTCAAGCCCGTTCTTAAGCGCAATCAGATCACGCGGGCTGCCGCGTTCCAGGCAGATGCGTGAAAGCGCACGCTCCATATCCGGGCACTGGCGCAGGAGCGCGCGCAGATCAGCGCGTAAGCTATTTGATTCTACAAAATATTTCACCTGTTTAAGGCGTGCATAAATCGCCTGCGGCACAGTCAGCGGTGCAGACAGATAGGACATCAACAGACGCGCCCCCCCACCCGTCACCGTCCGGTCGATCACCGAAAGCAGGCTGCCGCTGCGGCTGCCGGAAAGCGTCATCACCAGTTCAAGATTACGGCGTGTCGCAGGGTCAATAGCCATCACGGCATTCTGCAATTGCTTGCGCGGTATCTCCAGCCGCGGCATCGCTGAAATCTGCGTAAGGCTGATATATTCCACCAATGCGCCGCAAGCAGCCATATCCGCACGCGATAAATCGCCGACTGCATCAAGCGCCGCTATCTTATAATAGTCCTTAAGCCCCCTCTCTCCCTTCTGCGAATCGAACAGCACGGAAGGCTGCACGCTCGCGACACCTTTCCATTCCTGCCAGAACTCGTGGCTTGCCAGCTCAGCGGCCAGTGCTTCGGAAAGAATGATTTCGCGCGGGTTGATGCGGGCGATTTCAGATGGCAACAAGCCAAACGCGGGATTACTGACGTAAAATTCGCCCGTGGAAATCTCGAGCCAGGCAAGACTATATTCCCCTGCCACCTTGGCAATACAGCACAGGTAATTGGACTGACGCGCATCCAGCAGCGTATCTTCCGTAATCGTCCCCGGCGTAACAATCCTCACCACCTCGCGGCGCATCACGGATTTGGAGCCGCGCTTCTTGGCTTCCGCGGCATCTTCCATCTGCTCGCAGATCGCAACCTTGCATCCGCTGGCAATCAATGTCTCCAGATAGCCGTCCGCACTATGGGCCGGAACACCGCACATCTGAATATCTTCCCCGTTATGCTTGCCGCGCTTGGTTAGCGCAATCCCAAGAATTGCCGAGGCTTTAACGGCATCTTCAAAGAACAGCTCATAGAAATCGCCCATACGGTAGAACAGCACGCATTCCGGGTGGACGGCTTTACACGCAAGATACTGCTGCATGGCCGGGGTGACGGGCGGGTTTACAGCTACAATGTTGTGCTGCACCGCAGCATTCTCAATCTTTTTACTTGAATTTGCTTCTTCAGTATGGAAATAAGGTGATCCGCTTTGTAATTTCATAAAAAACAGTAGCTCAGATTTAACACTCACGAGAGATTAAAACTCTTATACGCTCCCAGGAACTAATATGGCAAAAGAAAAAGATCCTATCACCGATAAGGAAGCACTAGATTTCCATTTCAACGGCAAGCCCGGCAAAGTGGAAATCGCCCCGACGAAACCGCTCATGACGCAGCGCGATCTGTCGCTGGCCTATTCCCCCGGTGTCGCCGTTCCGTGTCTGGAGATCGAAAAGGATCCGGCAAAGGCCTATGACTATACTGCCAAGGGCAACTTTGTCGCTGTTATTTCCAACGGCACTGCCGTACTGGGTCTGGGCAATCTCGGCGCGCTGGCTTCCAAGCCGGTTATGGAAGGCAAGGCCGTTCTCTTCAAACGCTTTGCCGATATCGACGCGATCGACATTGAAGTCGACACCGCCGATGTGGATGAATTCGTCAACTGCGTAAAATACCTGGGCCCGACCTGGGGCGGTATCAATCTTGAAGATATTGCTGCACCGGAATGCTTCATCATCGAACAGCGCCTGCGCGAACTGATGAACATCCCCGTCTTCCATGACGACCAGCACGGCACCGCCATCATCTGCGCCGCCGGCCTCATCAACGCTTCGCATATCACCGGCAAGAAAATCTCGGACATGGTTGTCGTCGTCAACGGCGCTGGCTCTGCCGGTATCGCCTGTTTAGAGCTGATCAAAAAGCTCGGCATTAAGGACGAAAATGCATTCCTATGCGACAAGACAGGCATCATCTATCAGGGCCGCAATGATAAAACTATGAACCAGTGGAAATCCGCTCACGCGGTTAAAACGTCCAAGCGCTCTCTGCTGGATGCCATGACCGGTGCGGATGTCTTCCTCGGTCTTTCCGTCAAAGGTGCCGTCACCAAGGAAATGGTGAAGGCGATGGCGAAAAACCCGATCATCTTTACGATGGCGAACCCCGATCCGGAAATCCGCCCTGAAGAAGTGATGGAAGTTCGTAAGGACGCGATTATCGCAACCGGCCGTTCGGATTACCCGAACCAGGTCAATAACGTTATGGGCTTCCCGTACATCTTCCGCGGCGCGCTCGACGTTCATGCTTCCGAAATTAACGATGAGATGAAGATTGCCGCTGCCGAAGCGCTGGCGGAACTCGCTCGCGAAGAAGTGCCGGAAGAAGTTTCTGCCGCCTACTCCGGCCGTAAAATGGAATTCGGTCCGGAATATATCATTCCGACGCCGTTCGACCCGCGCCTGATCACCACGATCCCGATGGCCGTTGCCAAAGCCGCAATGAAAACCGGCGTTGCACGTAAGCCTATCGAGAACGAACATGCATACCGCATGGAACTGGCTGCTCGTCGCGACCCGACCGCAGGCCGAATGAACATGATCTTCGGCAAGCTCAAGAACAATCCGCAGCGCGTTATCTTTGCCGAAGGCGAAGACGAACGTGTGATTCGTGCCGCCGTACAGTGGCGCGATAACGGTTACGGCACACCGGTACTGGTAGGCCGTACCGAGAAGATCAAGGCGAACATGAAACGCATGGGCGTCAAAAACGGTCAGGATCTCGAAATCGTCAATGCCTCGCTGGTGGATAATCTTGAACCCTATATTAATTATGCATACAAGCAGCTGCAGCGCCGGGGCTTCCTGCGTCGTGACTGCGCACGCGTTATTAAGAACGATCGCAACATCTTTTCCGCAACCATGCTCGCACTCGGCAAGGGTGATGCGCTGGTGACCGGTGTCACCCGAAATTACAACGTATGTATGCAGGACGTGCGCCGCATTATTCCGGATAAGAAGCACCAGTCCATCTTCGGCATGACCATCATGATCGCTAAAGGCAGGACTGTATTCATCTCCGACACCACTGTACATGAACTGCCAAGTGCGGAAGAACTGGCCCACATAGCAGTCAAAACCGCTGAGAAAGCCCGCCAGATGGGGCATGACCCACGCGTGGCGTTCCTCTCCTTCTCAACCTTCGGCAACCCGATGCGCGAAAAGGCACAGCGCGTGCGTGACGCTATCAACGTCATGGACAGCATGGAAGTCGATTTTGAATATGACGGCGAAATGTCGGCCGACGTCGCACTGAACAAGGACCTGATGGCGCTGTATCCGTTCTGCCGTCTGTCCGGTCCGGCCAACGTGCTGGTGATGCCGGCGCTACATTCTGCGCATATCTCTTCCAAGATGCTTCAGGAACTGGGCGACGGCGTAACCATCGGCCCGATCATCATCGGACTGGAAAAGCCTGTGCAGATCGCTCAGATGAACTCTACGGTTTCCGATATCATCAATCTTGCGGCTATCGCAGCGATTGACGCGATCGAAGCCAAGGCTGGCACGGCTCCCGCCCAAAAAAGCAAGGCGGCCAAAAAGAAGTAAAAGCCTATCCCCCTGTTTCCCTTGCATTGCAGGGGGAACAGGGTTAGAAATAACCGAATAGTTTCATAACGTTACACGGCATAGGCAAAATTTTACTAAAAATTTTCCGGCGTAATAAAACGTTAACATTTATGTGCTATGATGGTTTTACTTGAGGAACCGCATTGGGTTCTGCAAAGCGATAAAAAGAAGGTAAAAGATATGCCGGGTCGCTACGCTGGTTCGCTCCATTCCAGCCTTATATCCACTCTGTGGTGGCTTATAGCCTGCCTGCTCTTTCTTACCCCGCATAAAGCCTATTCCGCCTATGCAAAAGCGACCAGCTTTCCGACTGCACAGGCACTCGGCCTCAAAACCGTATGCGGCGACGGCAGTAACGAATGGGTTACATTGACCTGCGACGGCTTTCCCGCATTTAATCCTAATAACTGCGCTGGCCATAGCGTCTACTCTAATGACGGTCATAACACCAATGACGATCCGCCAAGTCCTCCCAATGAATTCCGCTCCTACCACTACATTCCGGGTAACCCGAACGCTTCCGGCGGTTATATCTGCCGCGAACTTGCGATACGTTACTTTAAATTTCGCTGGGGAATCAATATTGCGGGCGATAATGACCAGCTCGGCGTTCCTTGTGAGACACATCCGGGCTCCAAGGTAATACCGAAAGGCGGCTCTCCTGTACCGGGAGACGTTGCTGTCTATTCTGGCTGCGATGATCCTTTCGGAGGTTGCTCAGGACATATTGCAGTCGTTGATCACTACAATCCCACAACCCAAATGGTGACGCTTGTTAACCAGAATTTCGGCAGCAAGAACGGCTATACTGATTTCAAAGTAACTCAGGCCACCTGTTATATCCATGCCCTGGCCAATCAAAATACGGCTAACACAGATGACAACACATGCGAACCCGGTGCGGGAGCTGCGGCAGACTGCACCAGCAGCCAGACAGAGGGTGCCGGCGCAGGCAATAAGCTCTGCAAAAACAAGAAAGGTGAAGCGATTTATTGCACAACCTGTGATGCTCAGATACCTTATGAACCTAACGTATTCTCATTCGATGGATATCCGGCATTCAACTCTAACCACTGCTTAAGCTACGGAGACACCTGGTCCACAGACGGTTTCAATACTTATCCGAATAAAGCCTCCATTCCGACCACCGATCCTAACTACAGTAAAGCCTATGCAACGGATATCGGTGGCGGCGGTTATCAATGTATGGAATTCGGCAACCGCTACTTCCATTTCAAGTACGGCATAGATCTGCGCGGCAATCCGGCAGATTATTGCGACAGCGGTCCCAACAGCAAAGATCCGGCGGACGGTTCCTGGGTCCACACCAATAAACCGGCACCAGGCGACCTGATGATGTTTAACGGAAGAATGGGCTGCGGGATTAACGACGCAGGGATCGGTCACGTTGCCGTCGTCAACTCGGTCGACCCGGATGGCACTGTGCACACAGCCAACCAGAACTGGTCGCGCCCAAGCATGGATGATAAATCCGCTTACAAAGCATGGCCTTCAAGCTGCGCATGTACGTTCCTCCACGCCACCAAAAACGCTTCTGTAAGTATGGCTTCCACCTGCTCGCTCAAATTCAGGCAGGAAGCTTACTCACTGGCCGTATTCAATACCGGCATTACCGGCACGATCGACCGTAACGGCGATTTGATGGTATTCAGCAGAAACGTGTTTGGATGGGTATGGAGTGCCATACATGATCTGCCCCCACTGCTCTCACCACCATTTTTCAATCATTGGACACCGTTCAATCCGGTTATGCCGCCGGCCGTCGTCAATGCGGTAAGCGACCCCGTGGCCATGCTGCATCCCGGTGACAAACGTATTGAATTCTTCTATGTCGGCATTGACCCTTGGTGCGAACTGGCCAGTATCGCCGTTACCGCCTCTACGGCCGGGCTGGTAACCGGTCCTTCCTGCTCGCTCAATATCTGGCACGACTGGCAGACCCATGCCGCCTGGGAAGCTTGCCTCTTCGGTGCATGCGCGCATATCCCCGGCTGGTGGTCTCTCGTACCTCATCATTTGCAGGACAATAAAACGCATCCGCGCAGCAATGTATCCGTGATCAATTTCCACGGCACCACCATGGTATTCTATCTGTCTTCGACCGATGACGGCAATATCTGGGAGTTGGAAGACCACGGGGGAAGCTGGACCGATCCTGTTAATCTAAAAGTAGGTAAGAATGGTATAGCCAACTTGACCGTAATTGCAGTGGGCAACACAATTCATATTTTCTACCCAGGCCCGCTGATGACGGGTAACACGCCGGATAAGAGTGACGTTCTATATGTATGGCACACTTACAGCAGCAGCGGAAGCAGCGGATGGTCGAAGCCTTATAATCTGGGCGATGTCGTCACCAGTAATATTGCCGCTGCCGTCAATCCCGACGGCAGGCTTGAGATTTTCTATCGCGGGGCCGCAGAAGAACTGAGGCATATGTGGCAGCTGAGTCCGGGCCCGAAAGGTACATGGAATCAGCCCGTCCCGCCCGCCGCTGCTAAGGACTTCTCTCAGGTACTGCTGTATGATCCGTCTCTGGGCCCGATCATGACCAGTGATCCGGCAGTAGCGACTTATGTCCCCAACAAGGACAATACCGGGAATGATCAGCTCGGCACCCCCAATACCGACCGCGGAACCATTAACACTTTCAACGGCTCCGACGCTGGCAAACCCATGCAGGTATTCTACCGTGGAAGCGACGGGTATGTGTGGACGATGTGGCGAGTATCCGACACTCCCACGCATAATGGCATCTGGTCACCCACCATGGAAATCAGCCACGAAATGGTGACCGCGAGCCCGATCACCGTCATTCCGAATAACGACAGCACCCCGCACGTCTTCTTCTACGGTCCGTTGTCGATCGCGCTTGACAGATTCGGAGAAAATCTTGGCATTCCGGGTGCAGGGGCACTCATGCAAATCGGTACAATCATCGCTGACCCCATTCTGAAATGGTGCGACCTCGCATGGAACGTACATCAGGTTGCACCCGGCAGTAACGAGCCCAGGCCAAATTATCCGGGCAACTGGAGTAAGCTGGATATGATCTTCGGCCTGATCAACCGCAATCCAAACCAGGCGACAGTCGGCTCCTCGGGCGCTCCCGGTACTATTCAGTGTTCAGGCCAGCCCCCCGCACAGACCGCCCCCATGTGCAAAACAAAGTTTGTAATGGACAGCGCAGGTATGACCATGCTTGCAGCAGAAGAATCACACCCCTGTCATCCTGACAGCTGCCCGAGTGTGGATGGACATATCACGTTCGGTTACGGTCTCGATCTCTATGAAAACCCGAGCCAGAACTGGTGCGAACTTAACGGCACAAAAGTGCAGGTATGCCCGAACAACTTCTCTCAGGCGGATCTGCTGACATGTGCAAACCAGACCTTTGCTAGAGAGTTACAGGGCTTCTCCGATTGCGTGAACAAAGCTGTTGCGAATTACTGCATATCGCAGGCGCAGTTCGATGCCCTGACGAGTCTGGCCTATAATACAGGCTGCGGTGGTTTGCATTCTTTCATGAGCATGAACGCCGGTAATTTTGCGAGCAGCAACTGGAATGCCATCGGCGCATCCATGCCCGGTTTCAGAAATAATGGCGGCGAATTGAGAAGCCGCCGCCAGAAAGAATGCAATATGTTCATCACCGGCAATCCCGAAGGGAAAAGCCCCTATTGCAATTGAGAAAAATAGACCGTCCTGCATGGCAGGGCGGTCTGTCATCTCTCCTCAAAAATTCATTGGATCAGCATAGAAACGGTCTCTCGAAGGCACTCATTTCCGTAGTGAAGCCACTGTGCTCAGGATAAAAGCCTCGCAGCTTTATTGTAGTGGATACCAGAGCTTCATCTTTCTGAATTACTCCCAGAATATCGAAAAACCCTATTTGAACTGTAAAGGAAAAACTGGGGAATCCAGGGTAAATGAGGAACGAACATTACTGGATCATAAACGAACGTTTTAAACCCGTCTTATTCATACTCGTTGGGTATCATGAGACACCTCCCATGATACTCAACGGCTAAACCAATATCTGCTAGCCTCAGCTGCGCTTACTGAGTCTTATATTCTTTCATAGTGCCGTTGCAGCCCTGGCTGATATCAACGCCCCTGCGCCACTGTTCAAGCTCCATGATACGCGCATAGATAATTTTTTTTCTCAGGTCGCACTCGCATGTTTTCTCCATGGAACCATAGGCATGACGGTACTCGGGAGGAAAAACGGCATTGATCTCGGAATCACGGAAAGCGACCCATGCTTTTTGCGCCGTTTCAAGATATTTCAGGAATCGCGGATCGTAGCTGTATTCCTTGACAACCGCTTGGTAGGTCAGATCGAGCGTTGCCTGCGCTTCGTCGGCATCATGGCAATGCTTCACATTCAGCTGATTCTGGCTTTTAGGCTCTTCTGCTTCCTGTGCACTGGCGAATGCCGGTAACACAAGCAAAGCAGTTGCTAACAATGCGGCTTTCATCATAAAACCCCCAAAATAAAATTTCCGTGTATTATACAGCCAAGCGTTGCAAGTTTCTAACAGAATTTTATGACAATTGAATGCCGGGTGCTGGCTGCGGCGGTATCACCGATTTTGTCGCCTCGTTGGACGCAACTGGGTAAGCACAGTAATCCGCTGCATAGTATGCAGTAGGACGGTTGTTACCGCTTAAGCCCCTGCCGCCAAACGGCAGATTGGCGCTGGAACCTGCCGACGGACGGTTCCAATTAACGATACCTGCCCTGATATGCTTCAGGAAATAATCATAATGCTCGCGCTTATCGCTGAAAATAGCGGAAGATAAACCGTATGCGGTATTATTCGCTACTTCGACCGCTGCCTTCAGGTCAGGCACGCGGATTACCTGCAACAGTGGACCGAACCATTCCGTGTCCGGCCGGTCTTTTACATCAGTGACATCAATGAGCCCTGGGGAAACGAACGGCAACGTCTCATGCAGGCGCTTCATTTGCACAAGCGGCTTGCCGCCCAGGCGGATAAGCTGCTCCTGTGCATCCAGCAGGCGCTTGGCTTCCGTATCGGAAATCAACGGCCCCATGAACGGTTCCGGCTTGGCATCATAGGCGCCGACACGAATGGTCTGCGTCATTTTCACGAGCGCATAGATGAACTTATCGTTCTCAGCGCCCAGCGGCACGATAAGCCTGCGCGCACAGGTGCAACGCTGACCAGTCGTGATATAGGCGGACTGAATCGTCCAATAGGCTGCCGCCTGCTTGTCTTCCACTTCATGCACAACAAGCGGATTATTGCCGCCAAGCTCGAGCGCCAGAATCTTATGCGGCGCATCGGCAAACTGCTGGTTCAGGATTTTGCCCGTTGCAGTGCTGCCGGTGAAAAACAGCCCGTCCAGCCCCGGATTGGAGGAAAGAGCCTTGCCCGTATCACGTTCGCCCTGCACAAGGTTGACGACACCTGCAGGAAGTCCCGCCTGTTCCCAGCATTCCATCATTTTTTCCGCTACGAGCGGCGCCAGTTCACTGGGCTTGAATACGACCGTATTGCCGGCAATGAGCGCCGGAACAATATGCCCGTTGGGCAAATGCGCGGGATAGTTATAAGGCCCAAAAACCGCCACTACGCCATAAGGTTTATGGCGTAGTGCCGTCTTGAATCCGCTGGCATCCGAGAACCGTTCGCCTGTACGTTCGTTGTAAGCCTGCAGCGCCACGTCCAGCTTGCTTGCCATGGAAGCAATTTCAGCCGTCGCATCCCACAGCATCTTACCGGTTTCCTGAGCCAGCACATCGCTCAGTTCCTGCTTGCGCTTCATCACGATTTCCTGAAACTTCCGGGCTACTTTCACGCGCTCATCCACGCTGATGAAACCCCATTCGTGAAACGCGTTACGGGCCGCATCCACCGCAGCATCCACTTCGCCCTTATTTGCGGAGTTACCTTCCCAGATCACCTTGCCGGTTGCCGGGTTGAACGACTGGAACGATTTGCCGCTGCCAGCTTTCCACTGGCCATTGATATATAATTTTCCACTATATGACATAACGTACTTCATCTCCTATCTTCACTTGTATTGCTTCCGCGACTTCCGGTGTGATCGCCACCCCGTCGCGTGTCTGCTCTATATGTCCGCGCGTAATCATAAAATCTTTGAGCCGTGCATTGCTGATAATATATGGCTCGGAAGCCACAGCGCGGATCTCCGCTACGGGCGCTTTCGCGCTATTGCGCACAGTCCTGATATCATGTGCATTTCCCTGCATGGTCGGTCCGGCATCGAACAGATCCACATATCCTTCGTACCGGAAGCCTTCCAGCTTCAGAAGTTCCATCGCAGGCCGTGAAGCCTCAAACGGAACGCCGATTACTTCCTGTGCCGCCTGCGGCAGAAGATTGACGTAAATCGGATATTTCGGCATCAGGTCGGCGATAAACTGTCCGCCCTGCGTCGCATAAATATAATCAGCCTCGCTGAAGCCCATCTTAAAGAAATGCCGGGCGAGGTTATCGTAAAACGGCGAATTACCGTCCTTGTCCTGAACGCCGCGAATTTCCGAAATCACAACCTCAGAAAACAGCTGCGGAAACTCAGCGATCATCACATAACGGCAGCGCGAAAGAAACTTGCCAAGCCCGTCACGGCGATAATCCGGATGCAGGAATAAAGAACCGACCTCGGATGCGCCCGTATAGTCATTGACCATGTGCAGCACCTGCTGCATGGAGTAAATACCTATACCGGAAGAGGCCTGCGAAATCGTGGAAAGCTTATAGGAATAAAAAGGCCTGCGCAATCCCACATGCGCTACGATTCCTGTTGTCCCCGCAAGCCTGCCCGTTTCCAGGTCTTCCAGCACAAACAGAAAGCTTTCCTCTTTCGGATGGACCGGATTTCCGGCAAAACTGCGTGCTGATTTTTCAATCTTCTCACGCAGCACCTCATTATCCTGAGGCAGCGATGACATGCCGATACCGGCAATCGTGGCAAGCGCTAAAATCTCCGCCTGGTCTTCGATTCGTGCAGCTCTGACTCTTAACTTCATACGCCCTGTTTATAAAAATGACTGCCCATTATACGTCCCCACCCCTGCCGCGCAATAAATAATTTATATTTTCTAGCCTATTGACCCTGAAATCGTGCATTGCTGCCCCGCAGCATTTCTAATATAAAAGTAGAATTCTTTTAGCAAAACTGCGTAGTGCACGTCGTCATGCTGAGCGTGTGAAAAAAGTTAGAAAATATGCATTCACGACTGCAAAAGCCACAAGGCTCATTTACTGAGAAGCATTTCCGCCGTGTTCCGCTCGGATGAGGAAAGCGTTGCATTCTTATCCAGATAATTAAAGCTGGTTTCGCCTTCGCTGTCCTTTGTGCTGGGATCAGCGCCATAGGCGATCAGCTCTCTTATAATATCCGGCGTGCTGTACCATGCGGCATACATAAGCGCCGTGCGTCCTCCGGCCTCAAGGGCGATAGAGCTGCTTTCGCATTCCTCCGTATCGAAGGTGGAAAGCGAGACATCCGGTTTATGCGTCATCAGTGCCGTTATGGCCTTCTTGTTACCGTATTCAATCGCATACATTAGCGCCGTTTTGCCGAAATGGTTCTGCGCATTGATATTCGCGCCGCGTTCAAGCAGCAGCCTGATTACATCCGGTCGCAAAGCCGCCTGCATAAGCGGCGTATCCACCTTCCCTCTTCCGCCTCCGTCCACTGGAGCACCGTCATCGAGCAGCTTGCGTATATTGTCGAGGGGATAGTCATTCACCACCGCAAGCCGCAGAAAGCGCCCCAGCTGGTTTTTATAACGGGCACGTGCTGCATCGTCGCCTTTCAGATAAATATCCAGATCATTCAGATCCGCTACACGTACCACCCCAGAGGCATTACCGCCTCCGCCCAGATAATCATTGGCCAGATACACCATATAATATTGTGCGACTTTGCGTGCCTTGGCCGGATTCCATTTGAACTTCTGGATATAATAAGCCACCAGCCCCTCTTCTGCCGGAACCCGTAAGCGCTTGAGTGTCTGGTACTGCGCTTTTTCCCATAGCCCCTGCTGCGACCAGCGCTGGATTTGCGTCGCAATTGGGTTGGAGGGCTGGTTTTCATCGAACATATCGACCTGCTTCAGCATGACAGGATCGACATCGCCATCATTCAGAAGCAGCAACTCATCTATCTTGGCGGAGCGGTAATGCGACGAATTTACATTTTCAGCGCAGGTGCTTCCACCGCGCATATACTCAAGCTGTGAGATATATTGTGATAAGCCCACAATAGTATCGGCCTTGCGCGACTGATCGCAGACCGGCGCAAACTGCTCCATGTTGCGACAACTTCCGAAGATACGCGCTGCCTGTTTTGGATCGATTGTGAAATACCGGCAGGAAAACTCGCGTAGCGCCTGCGGGCTCTCAACCTCGCCGATGCGTGAGATATCCGCGCAGGTTTTATCTCCGAGATAGGCCGCCATCTCGTAAACCTTTTCATCCGTAAGCGGCAGAGAAATATCCGGCCGGTTCAGCACCACCAGCCGCTCACGATACGCTGTCCTCAAGCAATCCAGCTCGCTCCTGCGCACATCGGCTTTTTCTTTTTGCAAGGTAACGCAGCGCTCATTAAGATTCTTTCGCCAATGTTCCTGCCGAACTTGCAGGGCATGTTCTTCTGCCGGATCATCCTGCGATTGGTTACGCGCGTTTGCCAGGGCTTCCGCCATTTCCCGGTCCAGGGACATCAGCTCGTCACTGCTGCAAATCAGGGAAGCCAGCTCACCAGCCTGATGGCGGTTGCAATGGAAGTACGGAAGGGTATTTCCTTTTTCTGCCGCACGCGCAACACTATAGCTCGCTGCAGCAACCACACACCAGCCAATGACGGCTAACCTTCTCATATTCTTATTCCCAAACGCTGTGCCAGTATAGGTAGCACCCACAACTGAAACACACCTTAACAATATTTCATCCATACTTCCACAGGATAAACGGGAAAAACAGTATTAAAACTATAGAGGCTTTGGATTTGCACAAACTATATGCTATAGCGTTGGCGATGAAACAAAACTTTTCCACCATTATCCTGACATTATTCCCCGAGATGTTTCCCGGACCGCTCGGTCATTCGCTGGCCGGAAGGGCGCTCCAAAATGGCTTATGGAACATAAACCCAATCCAGATACGGGACTTTGCCACGGACAAGCATCGCACCGTGGACGACACGCCTTATGGCGGAGGTGCAGGTATGGTCATGCGGCCGGACGTCATGGATAAAGCCCTCGAACATGCCAAATCGCAGTTGCCTGGTGCTCTCCCGATATATTTTACCCCGCGCGGCAAACGCTTCGATCAGAAGATCGCGCATGAATTATGCCAGAAAGATCTGATACTTATCTGCGGAAGGTTTGAGGGCGTGGATGAAAGATTTCTGCAAAAACATGAGCCACTGGAGCTAAGCATCGGAGATTTCATACTTTCCGGCGGAGAAATCGCTGCCCTCACCCTGCTGGATGCCTGTATACGCCTGTTACCTGGCGTCATGGGTGCGGAAGATTCCTTAAACGAAGAAAGTTTCGCTGTAGACGGCGATTTCACTGGACTCCTTGAATATCCTCATTATACTAGACCGCCTATCTGGGAAGAGAAATCCGTACCGGATGTGTTGTTGTCGGGAAATCACGCGCAGATACGCAAATGGCGTCTTGCGCATTCAGAAAACTTGACAAAAACGTCGAGACCTGATTTATGGGCGCTTCGCCGTGAGACACCTAAGGCATAAAGATAACAGGGAATTGAATTGTATGAACAGCTTACAGAAACTTGAACAGGAATACACCGCGAAGCTCGCGGAAGGCAAAACCTTCCCGGAATTCGGCGCAGGAGACACCGTTTGCGTCAACGTGAAAATCGTTGAAGGCGACAACGAACGTATTCAGGCTTTTGAAGGCGTATGCATCGCCCGCAAGAACGCTGGCCTCAACTCCTCCTTCACCGTACGCAAAATCAGCCATGGCGAAGGCGTGGAACGTATTTTCCCGCTTTACTCCCCGCGTATCGACAGCATCGCTCTCGTACGCCGTGGCGACGTTCGCCGCGCTAAGCTGTACTACCTGCGCGGTCTGACCGGCAAGGCAGCTCGAATTAAAGAAAAGAAGCGCGAAGTAGCCACCACTACAACCACTACCGCTGCGCAGTAATTTTTCAGGGGAACTAGATTAAGGTTAACCGGTCTAGTATCCCTGGACCTGTAAACCTTCATCTGGATTTCCCCATGAAAACGCTTTACGATAAAATATTCGATTCCCACGTCGTCAACCGTTCCGAAGACGGAACCTGCATCCTCTATATCGATCGTCACCTGATCCATGAAGTCACGAGCCCGCAGGCGTTTGAAGGCCTGCGCGTAGCCGGACGCAAAGTCCGCCGCCCGGATGCGACTTTTGCCGTAGCCGATCACAACGTCCCCACCACACCGGACCGCAAGGAAGGCATCAAAGACCCGACCGCGCGCCTCCAGGTGCAGACGCTTGAAGATAACTGCCGCGAAAATGGCATCACCTACTTCAAGATGGACGACAAGCGCCAGGGCATCGTGCATATCGTCGGCCCCGAAGAAGGCCTGACACAGCCGGGCATGACCATCGTCTGCGGCGACTCCCACACCGCGACCCACGGTGCGTTCGGCGCGCTCGCTTTCGGTATCGGCACGAGCGAAGTGGAACACGTGCTCGCGACCCAGACCCTCATCCAGAAACATGCAAAGAACATGCTCGTGCGCGTGGACGGTAAACTGCCCGCAGGCGTCACCGCGAAAGACATTGTGCTCGCCATCATTGGTAAGATCGGCACCGCAGGCGGCACGGGCTACGTGATCGAATATGCCGGCGAAGCGATCAAAGGCCTCTCCATGGAAGGCCGCATGACGATCTGCAACATGTCGATCGAAGCAGGCGCGCGCGCCGGTCTCATCGCGCCGGACGAAACCACCTTCGCTTACATCAAAGGCCGTCCTTACGCTCCGCAGGGCGCAGACTGGGATAAGGCCGTTGAATACTGGAAAACCCTGACTTCCGACGCAGGCGCGAAATACGACACGGTCGTGGAACTGAATGCCGCAGAAATCGAACCGCAGGTTACCTGGGGCACAAGCCCTCAGGACGTGCTGCCGATCAGCGGCTCCGTGCCTGATCCGAAGGCGGAAAAAGACGAATCCCGCCGCAAGACCATCGAACGCGCGCTGGAATATATGGGCCTGACGGCAGGCACGAAACTGACCGAAGTACCAATCGACAAAGTCTTTATCGGCTCCTGCACGAACGGCCGTATCGAAGATTTCCGTGAAGCGGCAAAAATCGCCAAAGGCAAGAAGGTTGCAAGCAATGTGAAGCTCGCCATGATCGTGCCCGGCTCCGGCCTCGTGAAAGAACAGGCCGAGAAAGAAGGCCTGGACAAGATCTTCATCGAAGCAGGCTTTGAGTGGCGCGAACCGGGCTGTTCTATGTGCCTGGCCATGAACGCCGACAAACTCGCCCCGGGTGAGCGTTGCGCCTCCACCTCGAACCGCAATTTCGAAGGCCGTCAGGGCCGCGGCGGACGCACGCACCTCATGAGCCCCGCAATGGCTGCCGCCGCTGCAATCACGGGTAAACTGGCTGACGTAAGAAAGGTAAGCTAATGCAGAAATTCACCACACTGAACGCGATTGCCGCTCCGCTGCCGATTGAAAATGTCGATACCGACATGATCATCCCGAAGCAGTTCCTGACCACCATTAAGCGCACGGGCCTGAAAGAAGGTTTGTTTTATGAAATGCGTTATGATGTGAACGGCAAACGTAACGATGATTTCGTATTGCACCGCGAACCGTATACGCAGGCGCAGATCGTCGTCGCACGTGACAATTTCGGCTGCGGCTCCTCACGTGAACATGCTCCGTGGGCTTTGCTCGATTTCGGCATTCGTTGCGTGATCGCTCCGTCTTTCGCCGACATATTCTACAACAACTGCTTCAAGAACGGCGTGCTGCCGGTCGTGCTGCCGAAAGACGATGTAGAAAAACTGCTCCAGACCGCAGAATCCGGCCAGAAGATCACGGTCGACCTGCAGGCGCAGAAAGTCCTCGCAGGCAACCACAGCTTCGCTTTCGAAGTCGATGCGTTCCGCAAACATTGCATGCTGAACGGCCTGGACGATATCGGCCTGACGATGGAAAAGCTGAGCGACATCGGGGCGTTTGAAGCAAAGCAGAAAACCGCAACTCCTTGGCTGTATAAGGCGGCTTAACCATGAAGCAATTCGTAGTCATTGCGCATGACGGCAAGGACGAGAAAGCGCTTGAACGCCGTATGGCGGCACGGCAGACGCATATTGACGGGCTGAATAAGCTGCGTGCGGAAGGCAATGTCATCTGCGGCATTGCGCTCACGGACGAAAACGAGAAGATGATCGGTTCGATGGTCGCCACGAGTTTCGCCACCCGCGCCGATTTTGATAAATGGCTTGCCACCGAACCCTACGTTGTGGGCAACGTATGGCAGGACATCCAGGTTTTCCCGGGCAATCTTGGCCCATCATTTGCAGATTTACTTAAGAAGAAGGCATAAAATCTATGAGCGCTAAACATATTCTTTTGCTTCCCGGTGACGGTATCGGACAGGAAGTCGTTCGCGAAGCGGAAAAAGTGATCGCATGGCTCAACCAGAACCGCGGCACGCAGTTCACGACGAGCCAGGCGCTCATCGGCGGCACGGCGTATGACAAAACCGGCACTCCCCTGCCCCAGGAAACGCTGGACGCAGCGCATAAGGCAGACGCGATCCTGCTCGGCGCGGTCGGCGGCACACAGTGGGAATCGCTCGATTACTCTGTGCGCCCGGAACGCGGCCTTCTCGGCATCCGTAAGGAACTGGGCCTGTTTGCCAATATCCGCCCCGCCATCTGCTTCGATGCATTGGCTGACGCTTCCACGCTGAAAAAAGAAGTGGTCGCGGGCCTCGATATCGTGATTGTGCGCGAACTGACGGGCGACGTCTATTTCGGCACCCCGCGTGGCGTGGAAACGCTGCCGGACGGCACGCGCAAAGGCATCAACACGATGGTCTATACGAGCCCGGAAGTGCACCGCATTGCGCGTGTAGCGTTTGAACTGGCCGCAAAGCGCAACAAGAAAGTCTGCTCGGTCGACAAGGCCAACGTGCTTGAGTGCACAGAAATGTGGCGCGAGGAAGTCTTAAAAATCCGCGATGCGGAATATAAGGATATCGCGCTTTCCAATATGTATGTGGACAACGCCGCCATGCAGCTCGTGCGTAACCCGAAGCAGTTTGACGTCATGGTCACCGGCAACATTTTCGGCGATATTCTTTCCGACTGCGCAGCGATGCTCACCGGTTCGCTCGGCATGCTGCCTTCCGCGTCTCTCGGCGCGAAAGACGCAAACGGCAAGATGCCCGCGCTCTATGAACCCGTGCATGGCAGCGCACCGGATATCGCAGGCAAAAACATTGCCAATCCGATCGCAACGATCCTGAGCTTCGCCATGATGCTGCGCTATTCGTTCGACCTCGGCAAGGAAGCTGACCTGCTGGAAAAATCCATCACCGAAGTGCTGGCCCAGGGCCTGCGCACCGGCGACATCATGCAGGAAGGCGCGACGAAAGTGTCGACTACCGAGATGGGTGATGCCATCGTCAAGACACTTGCGTCACTCGCCAAAACGGCCGAAAAAGCAGCATAACTAATTTAAAATAGGATATTTATGTCATACAAAGTCGCAGTCGTCGGTGCTACGGGTAACGTAGGCCGCGAAATTCTGGAAATCCTCTCAAACCGCAAATTCCCGGTCAGCGAAGTCGTTGCGCTTGCTTCCAAGAACTCCGAAGGCAAGGAAGTCAGCTTCGGCGATACCAAAATCCTGAAAGCGAAAGTGCTCGATGAATATGATTTTACGGGAACCGATATTGCTCTGTTCTCGCCGGGCGCAAGTGTATCCAAAATCCACGCACCGCGCGCCGCCTCACAAGGTTGCGTCGTGATTGACAACACTTCCTTCTTCCGCATGGATAAGGAAATCCCGCTCGTCGTGCCGGAAGTGAATCCCGAGGCACTGAAGAACTTCCGCCACCGCAACATCATCGCCAACCCCAACTGTTCCACGATGCAGATGGTTGTGGCGCTGAAACCGCTGCATGACGCCGCAAAGATCAAGCGCATCGTCGTTTCGACCTACCAGTCCGTCTCCGGCGCTGGCAAGGAAGCGATGGACGAACTTTATGACCAGACCAAAGGCCTGTTCATGAATGAGCACAAGGATCCGAAAAAATTCTCCAAGCGCATTGCATTCAACGTGATCCCGCATATCGACGTATTCATGGAAGACGGCAGCACGAAGGAAGAATGGAAGATGGTAGAGGAGACGAAAAAGATCCTCGATCCGAACATCAAGATCAGCGCGACTTGCGTGCGCGTGCCCGTGTTCGTCGGCCATGCTGAATCCATCAACATCGAATTCGAGCGTCCGCTCTCAGCGAACGAAGCTCGCGAGATTCTGGAAGAAGCCGAAGGCGTGGCAGTGATTGACCGCCGTGAAAACGGCGGCTACCAGACCCCGGCGGAAGCTACGGGTGAAGATGCCGTATACGTTTCGCGCATCCGCGAAGACCATACCGTTCCCCACGGACTGAACCTGTGGTGCGTTTCGGATAACCTGCGCAAAGGCGCTGCGCTGAACGCCGTACAGATCGCCGAAGAACTGGTGAAGAATTACGGACTTTAAGATAAACACTTGTCATGCCAGCGAAAGCTGGCATCCAGCATAACCAAATCTGGATTCCTGCTTCCGCAGGAATGACAAGAACTGACAAGAGAGCAAAAGCAGCTATGCAGGAAATCATCAAACACATCGATCTGACTCCGCCAGATGGGGAAAAGCGTGTGCTGATGCATAGCTGCTGCGCGCCTTGCGCGGGTGAATTGATGGAGCAGATGCTGGCCAACGGCATCGACCTGACGATTTTCTTTTATAATCCGAATATCCATCCCAAAAAAGAATACGAAATCCGCAAGGAAGAGAATATCCGCTTCGCCGAGAAAATGGGTATTCCGTTCGTTGATGCGGATTATGACGTACAGAACTGGTTTGCCCGCGCCAAAGGCATGGAACGCGAACCGGAACGCGGCGTACGCTGCACGATGTGCTTCGATATGCGTTTCGAGCGCACAGCATTATATGCACATGAAAACAACTTTAAGATTATTACCAGTTCACTCGGCATTTCACGCTGGAAGAACATGGACCAGATCAATGATTGCGGCCTGCGCGCTGCTGAACATTATCCTGGCGTGACTTACTGGACGTATAACTGGCGCAAATCCGGCGGCTCCGCTCGTATGTATGAAATCGCCAAGCGCGAAGAATTCTACGCCCAGCAATATTGCGGCTGCATTTACTCCCTGCGCGATTCCAATGAATGGCGTGAATCGCAAGGCCGTGAAAAGATTGAGATCGGTGAAACCTGGTATGCCGAAAAGCTGCAGTAGCTACAATTTTACTGCTACTTTCTCTTACCTTTGCGCACATCTGCTGCGATTTTGTCGGAAAGCTCGCCAAGTAATTCACTCAGGCTCTGGGCAGCAGCCTTGCCTGTGCTCCCCTGTCCTCCCGTCAGCATCACAGAATGCGGTACGCCATTCTTTTCACCTGTCCTGCTGACCAGAGAAACCGCCTGAACGATAGCGCGGCCATCCGCACCCACACCAAACTGACGGACATCGAGATCGATCGCTCCATCCGCTTCCGTCACCATCTGACCGGATTCGGTCACCACTACACTGCCGGGAAGTCTCTCTTCAATATCCTGCGCCAGCACGCGCTCCAGCATCCGGTCCAGCGGCTCCGACCACTGCGCACCGTTATCATACTTAATCCGATACGTGCTATCCATGCGCACCATCTGCGGACGGTCGAGTGTTATATCAATGGCGGGCCTGCGCAGCTTAAGCGTCAGGTGCTGGCCGGGGAGTGGTTTGCCGGGTACGGATGATAATGTGTAATAGTCAGGCTCGCGTGACTTGCAGGCCGTCCCCAACAATAAAACACACAACGCCAACGCTCTAATTCGCATGGCTTATTTCTCCTTCGTATCGCGCCCGCGTATCAGCGCTTCGGGATGCTGGTTCAGGAAATCGGTCATTAGGCGAACGGAACGCGCCGCATCGCCGACCTGATCCATCGCGCGTTTAACATCACGCTGGAAGTCCGATTTCTCGTCAATGCTCTGCATGGAGCCGTTCGCTCTTTCAATCAACGCATTCAAATTATGGCCTATCTGGGCAAACGGAATGTGATTGAGCTTATCCAGCACGCCGCCTACGCCGCCGGAAGCACTCGAAGGCATAACGATTGCATCGCCTTCCATCGCCACCTCTGTCGGCTTTGCATCCGGCAACTTTTCAATGGCCAGCCCTGTTTTTCCGGGAATCAGCCCTGCATCCACCTCAACGCGGAAGCCTTTATTCACCATGCGCCGCGTAATCTCCAGAGCATTATGGGCATCGTCATCCGAAAGCTGGAAAGCACGCTCCGGCTGAATATCGAACGCCACACGCACCTTAGCTTCTGGAATCCGCGGATCGAACAACAGCTTCACATCCCTTACTTCGCCGATCTGGATACCGTACAAATTCACAGGCGAACCGGGTTGCAGATTCGTGACCGGACTCTCAAAATACGTCACATAAGAGATATGTTTGTGAAGATCACCGACCTCTGCCGTTCCCTGATCGTCATAAAGTTTGAAGTGCGTTTCTTTATCCGCCTGCTGTGCGGTCGCATATTCTTTCTTGGTCGCAAATGTCACACCGCCCATGAGCAAGGATTGTATGGATTGAAACCGCACCTGAAGCCCTGCAGGTCCCAGATTGGCATTCACGCCGGAGCTGTTCCAGAAACGCGTTTCCGAATGCACGAATTTATCATAAGGCGCATGGACGAAGATAGAAACCTCAATAGGGCCGTACCCGTCGCCAATATCGTAATGCAGCACTTCGCCGACATTGATATCGCGGTAATAAACCGGCGATCCGACCGTGATGGAGCTGAGCTTATCCGCCTGAAGCTTATAGATCGTTCCCGGTTCATCCGCACGCACTCCTGGCGGCTCTTCAAGGCCGGTGAAGCGATCCTGCGACTTGCCGCCACCGCCATTGGGATCGCACTGGATATATGCACCCGACACAAGCGTCTCAAATCCCGACAGGCTGCCGTAAGCAAGCCTCGGCCTCACCACCCAGAACCGTGTATGGTCGGTCAGCAGATCATGTGCGTCCCGCGTCATTTTTGCCTTCACAACCACATGCTTATGATCCTGGTCGAGGCTGATTTCAGAGACCGTACCAAGCGAAACGGCTTTATATTTGATCTGCGTCTGTCCCGCAATGATTCCGTCCGCTGTATTAAAAGAGATAGTAACTTCCTCGCCGCGCTCGGACAATGTATGCCAGCCGAGATAAATCGCGATAAAGCCTGCCACCATGGGCACTGTCCAGACAGGCGAAAGCCTGCGGCGCTTGCGTGTCATGGCTGTGGCGACAGGTTGTTGTATGGGACGGGAATCGTTCATGCCGTTACCATAGAGGAGCGATTGTCCTCTTCCAACTGATTTTTTCCGGCAGCATCCCACATCAGCCTGATATCGAAGCTCTCTACCGCCAGCATTGTGAGCACCACCACCGCCGCAAAACACAGCGCACCGATGCCGGAAGTCACTTGCGCAAGCCTGCCGAACTGCACAAGCGCCACCATGATGGAAAGCATGAACACATCCACCATCGACCAGCGGCCGATGAAGCGTATGACGCGGTAGAGCCGCATGCGCGTCACCAGATGCCCGCGTATGCCAAGTTTGGTCGTCACCAGGATATAAAGCAACGCGAGCAGCTTGAACAACGGTATCGCAATACTCGCTATGAACACCAGCACCGCCAGTGGCAAGAATCCGGCATGATCCAGCTCCAGCATGCCGCCCGTGATCGTGTAAGACCAGGTCCGCCCGAGCTTGGTGATATCCATCATCGGGAATGCATTGGCGGGAATATAAAGCACAAAAGCTCCCAACATATAAGCCCAGCTATGCTGCATGCTGTGCCGCTTGCGTCGGAAAACACGCGCATCGCAACGCGGGCAGCGCTGGCCGGGAGCGATATCGCTGGCATAAAAACATTCATGGCAACCCAGCAACGGCTTGAGCGCATTGCCAATCATATCGCTCGCCGCCTGCCCTCCACGCCGGAGCTTCTGCCATATTTCTTCATGATCGAGCGAGACATCCGCCATCGCCGTCAGGATGATCGCACCGCATAAGGCATACACAGCCGTATCTACCTGCACAAATGCCATTGCATGCAGACGCGTATACGCTACCAATACGCCCAGCAGGTAAACCTCCAGCATTGCCCAGGGCGAGATATGCCGCAGAAGGCGGAAAAGCCGTATAAGGTAAAATGGGCATGTCTCCAGCCGGATGCCGACCAGCACCATATTCATCAATATAAGCCGCACCACCGGCATGATCAGTGTCGTGGCAAGCACTACTCCCGCCAGCGGCAGCAGCCGTTGCTGGTCGAGCACCTCTGCCCCTGTCCAGAGGGTGGTATCCTGAAAGCGTCCGTAAAGCATGATATGAATGAACGGAGCCGCAAGTAGAACGATGCAAAAGATCAACCCTGCGCCATAACAGGCCAGAATATAGTCCAGCGAATGGCTGCGCCAGCGCCTGAGCACCCGGTAACAGCGCGGGCAGATCACCGCCATACCGCACGAGGCTTCCGGCGCAACGCTCAGCAATCCACAGTCAGGACATGACCGCACCTCGTTAGTGGGACAATATTTATGCTGATTTCCCATAAGGTTCCAGTTAAATTCCGGGTAAACTCCCGTATTCGGCGAACCGCCATTATACCAACTGGGAGCCTTTGGCGCAATCGGCAGCCTTCTTCCTGTCACAAAACCTTAACGTATTTGCTTTAATACACTTTACTATTTTCGGCTATAATAGACTGGTCCTATTGTTCAAACCTCAGGAGGTTTATCGAACGATTTCAGAGTATCCCTTTACTCTCTATCCACCGCACCTTCACAGGGAGGATTTTCAGGTGCGTACTAGAAGAAACAGACCACCGTGGCAGTGGGCGATCCTGGGAGCGGTGACATTCCTGCTTCCCATGCTTCTCGCCATCCGCCTCGGCGCGTTCTCGTGGCTCCAGACGAGTCACACGTCGTCCGACGCCACCCCTAGGGTGAGCGCCACCGTCGCGGTAACTCCGTCCCCGGCCACAGCCTCGGCATCCGCCTCGGCTTCGGCGTCGGCATCGACCTCAGAGTCGGCCAGCGCTTCGTCCACATCAGGTACACCGACTCCGTCGGAACCCGCAGGCCCCAAGTCCTGCGACAACGACAAGTTCGATATCAACAACCTGCCACGCGACGGGAACGTGACGAAGCAGTTCGACATGTACGGGTGCAAGGTCATCGCCCCACCGATCCCATGGCAACACGCGGCATGGCTGAACGGAACGGACATCGTGGTGCAGATCACGACGCACGATCCGACCAGCAACGCCTATTTGCCGCCGGGCCACGTGTTCGTCGAGATCGAGAACATCGCCGGTGCTTCCCGAGCGAAGGGTGTCAATGACTCAGATCCGGCACCTACCGACACATTCGTCCTCAGCATCTACGGGGACAAGGCTACGTGCCGGTTCACACTCGAAGGCGGCCAGAGCATGACCGCAGTACCACTGGGGTCAGGATGGGACGTCTCCTTCGACGGACTGTCACCGAACAACAGGGCCGCAACCCTGATGTTCAACTGCTGAACCACGCCTGCGGGGGATACAACGGTGCGCACACGCACCGCCCCCGCAGGCACGGCTCATCCCGCCAGATAGACCGAAGCAAATACGTAAGCTGTTATCACACAGGCACCTACTCCCGTCGCAACGCCCGCATAAAACACACTGCGCCGCTTCACAAGTGCCGCCACCGAAGCAAGCGCAATGCCGATCTGCGCCAACATACCTGCATAGCCGAGCAGGTCTTTCTGCTTGAGCTTCTTGAGCCCCATATCCAGATGCGCCTGCCGTTCCTGTGTCTTAGCGGTAGCTTCCTCTTTGTTGCCCGGCTGCCTCCCACGAAGATCCTTGTCCATCTTCGTAAGATCTTCCCGGTCACCAGGGCTGATTCCGCTGGAAGGAATCAGCTGCATTTCGACAATACGCGCCTTAATGCTGTTAGCCTGATACTCCGCCCATGCATCCGAGGCCTGGGTCTGCGATAAGATCGCCTGGTTGCTTTCGTAAATCGCTTCGTTCGTAAGCATCGTGGAACGGACCGTTAAAAAACCCGTGAGCGCCGCCAGCACCCCGGTGAGCACTGCCACCTGCCCTGCCCATTCCGGGCCGTTTTGCTCTGCCGCCGGAGCACCGCTTGCGGCCTGTGCCGCAACGTCTCCCAGTGTTTTCACTGTGGAAATGATTTTTTCTTTCATGGCTCTTTACCTCAAAATACCCTGCAGCGCACCGCCAGGATTTTCTTTGAATTGTTTAATCGTATCTTTCACAGCAGCCGGATTGCCAACATTCGCCTTGATGGCCGCGCTCACATCAGGCCGGTAATGTGGCGCGTCCAGCGGCCCTTCCACACGGACAGGCACCGTAATGCCATTCGCATCTTTTCCGCCCTGCCCCTGTGCACTGGCTACGATTTTCGGCTGCACGAGATAATTGACCTCCCAGCCCGGAAGATCCACTGTGCCTGCACCACTCACGCGCAGCATTGGTGAATTTGCTTTCAGGTCATTATTGGAAACAACACCGTGCGCAATAGTGAACGTCCCTGTCAGGTCGGAAAACTCCGTGCTCTTACTGTTATTATCCTGTGCTGCAAGCCCCACATTGCGGATCACGCTCGCCAGATCCATGCCTTTGAACTTCCCATCGCTGAAATGGAAGCTGCCTTTGCCATCGAGCGCCGCTACCATTTCGCGCTGGGACCTGCCCTGAGTAGCGGTCTGCGCCTGCAGATCCAGCTTGCCGGAGACTTTTGTAGACCCGGCGAAATCCTGCATCAGCGGTTCTGCCTGAACACCCGCAATATTCACCGCCACTCCTGCCGTATTGGCGCTGCTTGCATCCAGTACAAACTTAACGGTACCGTCATAAGCAGCAATAGCATTGCTCGCTACATTCAGCTTGCCGCCTGCCAGACGCACGGCCAGTTCAATATTATGCAGTGTTGCTTTCTTCAGAATCAGCTTGTCGATCGTCACATTAAGATCGGCATTGGCGCTCTTAAGTCCGCTTAAATCGATCGGGTCATTGCTCCAGTGCTCAGAAGATGCAGCAGAAGGAGCCGATTTCTTTGGAGCAGCTCCTGATTCACCGCCGGAAAGCGCACCCGTATCGATTTCAGGAATGGAAACCTTGCCCGTCAGCACCGGCACCGTATCCGCGAATGCAAGCGTTCCCTGCCAGGCAAGCTTCAGGTCACCAAATGCAAGCTTTACATCTACATCAGATTTTGCACCGTTCATCAGCTTCAGAGGCTTAAGCATCGAAAGCGATAATGTAATCTTTTTGCCATTGAGCATCAGACTGCCATCGAAATCCGCTTTCTGTTCGGGCTCCGGCGCTTTCAGTTCCAGATTCACTCCAGTAAGTTTCGTCGTCGCGCCGGAATGCTTGTTGTGGAATGTCAGATTACCATCCTTAATCTGAATATACTGGGGAATAATGATTTCCCCCATTCCAGCATCCTGCTGCTTTTCAGCCTGCGCCCGTTCTTTAGAAACAGGAGCCTGTGCAGGCGTGAACTGCCAGTTGGCCTGGTTGCCATTCTGGATGAGGTCAATCACTGGCGACTGCAATGTCAGTTCCGTTACCTTCACCTGTTTTTGCAGCAGCGGCATCAGTTCAACACCGATGCGCAGTGCCTTCATTTCCACCATGTTGCCCTTACCAGCCCATGCGGGATTGCTCAGCGTGACATTATCGGCCGCCAGCGCGATATTGGGGAATACCGAAAGCGACAGCTTGCCGATGCCGACTTTGCGCCCCGTTGCGGCTTCAATCTGCGCAAGCACAGGCCCTTCAAGTTTCTCCACCGGCACCACAAACGGCAGCGCCAGAACGCCGATGACGAGTAAAACAACCGCCCCTGCAATGATTTTCAGAAACTTACGCATAACGTCCCCTCTGATATGATGTTGCTGCCCTTATTTAGCAGAAGGTGAATGGTCAGAACATAGTTTTTTAGTTAATTTATGCTCCTTTAACACGACCGCTTGATATAGATCAAGCCGCTCATCGGCAGAACCTGTTACATACGCCAGAAAAGGTTCAAGCCATGCTGAATTACGAACAGATATCCGCTACCGATACCGTCACGCAGCCATTCCCTTATCTGAGTGTTTCCAACGTATTGGGCAAGGAAGCGCTGGACGAAATAAACCGCGATTTTCCGGATATCACCCAGCCGGGTATCTTCCCCTTATCGGAGTTGAAATACGGCCCTGCATTTACTGAGCTGGTTCAGCATATCGCAGGTCCGAGACTACAGTCACTGATGGAAGAAAAATTCAACATCCCTCTGGCGGGCAAACCGCTGATGGTCACTGTGCGGGGTCATTGCCGCTGGCGTGACGGACGCATCCATAACGACTCACAAGACAAAATTGTCACCTGCCTGCTCTACCTGAACCGCAAGGAATGGAACGCGCAGGGTGGAAGGCTAAGACTGCTCAGGAACGAGCACAATATTAACGATATGATTGCAGAAGTGCCGCCCGAAGGTGGAAACTTTCTGGCATTCCGGCGCACGGATAATTCCTGGCACGGCCATGCGCCGTATGAAGGCCCGCGCCGCTATATCATGTTCAACTGGCTCGCTTCCGAAGCCGCGCTGACCAAAAATATCGGAAGGCATACCATCTCTGCCACTTTCAAACGTTTATTTGTACCTAAATCCGATTATTGAGGTCATCCCATGTCTCTTTCAGCGCCTGTGCTTTCCACCGGATATGACCATGAAGTAACTGATAAAATAGCAGAGTGCTTCACCCGCTCCCTTGATACGGCAGACCGCCGCGATACGCCTTATGCACATTGGCTGATGCAGGAAACGCTTCCTTCTGCAACCGTGGATGCCATCACCTCTTTACCGTTTGCAGCACCGGAAGACATGGATTTCAACGGCAGGCGTGAGACAAATAACTCCAAGCGGGTCTACTTCACGAAAACCAATCAGGATCAATTCCCCGTATGCCGTGAATGCGCCGTCGCGTTTAACTCCTCGCAAGTACGGGAAACTATCCGCAATGTTACCGGAGCCGATCTCACCGGTGCAGCCTTGCGGATCGAATATTGCCAAGACACAGGAGATTTCTGGCTGGAACCGCATACGGATATCAAAGTAAAGAAATTCACGCTGCTGATCTATTTATCGGATGAACCGGCACTTGCGAATTGCGGCACGGATGTCTATGACGACACGCCCCAGCATAAGCTGGTTTATTCCGCCCCTTACGCGAAGAACAAAGCGATATTGTTTATCCCCGGCGCAAACACCTGGCACGGTTTTTCCAAGCGCCGCATCAACGGTATCCGCAAATCACTGATCGTCAATTACGTCGCTCCCGAATGGCGCGACACATGGGAGCTGTCTTACTGATATGGAGCAAGACAGCATAAGCGCAATATTGAGCCGGTATCCTTCCCAGCTTCCCAGATACACAAGTTACCCGGCCGCACCGCATTTTCGCGCTATCGATCCGCAAACTTACTCCGATGCCGTCGCTTCACTGCCTGCTAACAAGCCCCTGTCGCTCTATCTGCACATCCCGTTCTGTGCGGAACTCTGCTGGTTCTGCGGATGCCACACGCACATCACCAAGAAATATGAGCCTGTGCGGAACTATCTTGAACTGTTACTGCTAGAGATTGCGCTCTTCGCTAAAACCTCTGGCACAAGAAAGTTAAATATCGCCTCCATCCATTTTGGCGGCGGCTCGCCCACCATGCTTACACCGGCAGATTTCAACCACTGCATGGATACCATTCGCACGCATCTCAATATAATGGACGATGCACGCATCGCTATCGAGATTGATCCGCGCACCGTAGGGGAAGCCAAAATCGCCGCTTATGCAAAACAAGGCGTTAACCGCGTCAGCCTTGGCGTGCAGGATTTCGATCCGCAGGTGCAGGAAGCAATTAACAGGATGCAACCGCTCGCCACAGTGTATGAAACCGTACGCCTGTGCAGGGAATACGGCATTCACGATATCAATTTCGACTTGATCTACGGCCTACCCGGCCAGACGCCGGAATCCATCCGCAAGACGGCGCAATATGCCGCATTGCTTGCCCCCGGCAGGATCGCCCTGTTCGGCTACGCGCATGTACCCTGGAAAAAGAAGAATATGTTTCTCATCCCGCCGGAAACGCTGCCTTCGGATGAGCAGCGGCTGGAACTGCACGCAGTCGCAGTGCAAACTTTGCAAAATGCAGGATATATTCCTATAGGAATCGACCATTTCGCTTTACCCGCAGATCCGCTCGCAAAGGCAAAACAGGAACATACATTACGGCGCAATTTTCAGGGCTATACGGCAGATGAAGCAGAGCCGCTGATAGGATTCGGCACCTCCGCCATCAGCATGTTGCAGCAGGGATACTTCCAGAATACCGCTAATACGCAAGACTATGCGCAGGCCATCAATACCGGAACACTGCCGGTTGCACGCGGATTTCTACTGAACGACGAAGACAGACTGCGCCGCCTCCTCATCGAAGAAATCATGTGTTATCTGACACTTGATCTGAAAAAGACCGCGAGCCTGCCTGACTTTCCCGCTATCCGCACTTCCCTGCTCGACCTTGCCAATAGCGGCTTGCTAAGGATCGACGGCGATGTTATCACTGTCGATGAAAGGATACCGCAGGCCGCACGCATCGTCAGCTCGTTATTTGACAGCTATCATAACTCCGGTGAGACGCGCCATGGCAGGGTTGCATAAGAGGCATGGAACGCTTTACATTGACGCCGGAACATTTCCTGTTCCGGGAACACCCAAAAGCTTGGGAAACCATCGCACCGCATATTAAAACCAGAATATTTTCCAAAGGCGAGAACCTTGCCTGCCACGGCGATGCTGCGCAGCATTTCTTCATCCTCCTGCATGGCTGGGTGCGCCTAACCCGGCAAACGCCGGACGGCAAGGAAACGGTGGTAGGCCTATGCGCCGAGGGCGACTTTCTAGGCGAAGCCTCACTTTTTCCCCATGCAAGCTATCCAAGCAATATGGAAGTCGTGGACGAGCATACGCAGGTAGCGATGATTCCCGCCAAAATCATCCGCGAAACGGTGAACGGCGATAAAGCCTTCTCAAACTATATTATGGCGCTGCTGAATGACCGGCTGGCTAAAACTCAGCTTAAGCTGGAACATCTAAGCACACTGACCGCTGCGCAGCGCATGGGGTGTTTCCTGCTGAATCTCTGCAGGCAGCAGACAACCGGCCGCAAGGCAATCGATGTGCCCGTGGAAAAAAATATCATCGCCGCTTACTTGGGAATGAAACCCGAAACCTTTTCCCGCAGCCTGCAACAACTGAAGGAAATCGGCGTCAATGCCGCGAGCGGAAAGATCGTCATCGATAACGTGGAGCGACTCAGGGACTATGTCTGCAACAGCTGCTCGGAAGCAGGCATGTGCGACACGGCTACCTATATCAAACAAAACGGATAAACTTACGCGTTAAGCACCAGCTCCAGAACTTTGACCAGCATTTCAGGATCGGAAGATGGTTCCAGCCAGCGCGTCATCAGCGGATAACGTATCTCGGCCACAACGCGCTTGAGCGCATCCGGCGGCAGCAGAAGCTGTACCCAGGCAATATTACCCTCGCTGCCAACGATAATAATCTGATCCACCTCGTTGCTGCGTACTGCTTTATCCATGACCTGCCAGAAGGCCTGCACGGAAGTAAAGACGGTGATTTGCTCAGGCGCTATCTGTACAAGCCCTCCGTCTTTTTGCTGCAATAACGCAATATGCCCGTCACACGCCGCAATGATCCAGCGACGATTGCCGCCCTTGGAGCAGCCCCCCATGCATTTGCCTGAGCAGGCTGCTTCCTTATCCTTCTCGGTTGCTGCGCACATAGGCTTAGAACCTGTAGCCGATACCCGCGCCGATAATCCACGGGTTCAGATCCACATTCGCACGCACTGCTTCGTTATTGAATTTAGCCGTAGTGCTGAGAAATAGCTTCTTGGCGTCAATGTTGAAATACCAGTTATCCGCAATCGGAAAATCCGCACCTGCCTGCAAGGCAGCGCCGAAATTATCCTGATAGGTGACGTTATTGAGCACACCCGGCTTGGCATCATAGAACACGGTATAATTCACACCGGCGCCGATATACGGTTTCACCGCGTTAAACTGGGTAAAATGATACTGCATGGTGAGCGTTGGCGGTAAAACCCTGACACTGCCTGCATCCAGACCGCTACTTGTACGCAGATCGTGCTTCGTGGTCGCAAGAATCAACTCCGCCGCAATATTGGGCGTAAAGAAATGCGTGATATCGAGTTCAGGCACGGCGCTGTTATCCACCGAAACCGTACCGCCGATGGAAAGCTGGCTGCTGACCTGCGGCATGACGTCAATCGCACGCACGCGCACCAGCCAGTTGCCATCTTTGCTTTCCGCTGCCAGAGCGCTGCCGGAGATAAGCGTAGTGGCCAATAGCGCCGCAAAAATCTTATTCATAAATATACCTCATATTGTTGATGTGATGAGGTATAAATACGCTACAAAGAAAAACCCGGCCTTGACTTGAATCAAGACCGGGTTTTTTCTTGAATAACTTTATGAAGCTTTAAAGCGTCTCAATCGTAATGTTTTCGTTGGTATAGACGCAGATATCGGCCGCTATCTTCATGGATTTACGCACGATTTCTTCTGCGCTGAGCTTGCTGTCAGCCAGTGCGCGGGCTGCGCACAGCGCATAATTTCCGCCCGAACCGATGCCGATAATTCCGCCTTCCGGCTCCAGCACGTCCCCCGTGCCGGTAATAACAAGGGAAACGTCCTTATCCGCCACCGCCATCATGGCTTCCAGGCGGCGCAGATAACGGTCCGTGCGCCAGTCCTTGGCAAGCTCTACGCAAGCGCGTGTCAACTGGCCCGGATGCTTCTCAAGCTTCGCTTCCAGCCGCTCGAACAGCGTAAATGCATCAGCCGTCGCCCCAGCAAACCCGGCGATAATCTTGCCATCGGCAAGCCTGCGCACCTTTTTCGCCGTGGATTTAATGACAGTCGCGCCAAGCGTCACCTGTCCGTCACCGGCAATCACGACTTTACCGTCCTTGCGTACCGAAAGGATCGTCGTGCCGTGCCATAAGCTGTTGCGTGTGTCTTCCATTGTATATAATCCTGAAATTGATTGTAGCTAACTACTATATTTGGTTAGATTTTTATGGATTTCAAGGGCTTTATTTATTATTATGCGCGAATTAATGATTCTACCGCACAGGATTTATGAGAACCGCAACCGTCGAACGCAACACCAGCGAAACCCAGATCAAAGTCACCGTCAATTTGGACGGCACAGGCAAATATTCCGTTTCTACGGGCGTCGGCTTCCTTGACCATATGATGGAACAGCTCTCACGCCACAGCCTGATCGACATCACGCTCGAGGCCAAAGGCGACCTGCATATCGACTACCACCACATAACCGAGGATGTCGGCATCGCGATCGGTAAGGCTGTGACTAATGCGCTGGGAGAGCGCCGCGGGATTGTACGCTACGGTTCCTCGCTGATCCCGATGGATGAAACACTGACGCGCGTTGCTCTGGATATTTCCGGCAGGCCCTATTTCATCTGGAAAGTAAATTTCACCAAGCCTAAACTCGGAGATATGGATACAGAACTGTTCCGCGAATGGTTCCAGGCATTTGCATTCAATGCCGGCCTTACGCTGCATGTCGAGAATCTGTACGGCGAGAACAACCACCATATCGTGGAATCCTGCTTCAAGGCACTGGCACGCGCACTGCGTGATGCGATTGAGATCGACGCACGCAAGAGCGGCGACATCCCTTCAACTAAGGGTGTTCTATAATTAGTCCTATCGTGGATTCGCGAAGGAGCGAAGCGACGACCTCGCAGGGAAGTTCCGGCGGAGCCGGAACGGGGGCAGCGTGCCGCCATACAATAAATTATAAAAATAATCTAAATAGCGTAATCACAGCCTGTTTACGGTCGAGATAGAGATGTTCTGTCTCACCGAAAAGGTTGCCAGCGCGTTCCCACATCTCCGTCCAGAAATAACCCGGTTTGCTGGCGCGTAAACCCTCAAGCGCTTCGCGCTCACCACTGAACACTTCCCCAGCAAGCCCGTTATCCAGCGCAGCCATACGGACAATCAGCCATAGCACCAGACGCTTCAATATCTGCCATTCCGCTTCCGCGTCCTTACGCGCAAACCGCTCCGCGAAGGCATGCAGTTTCAGCGTATCGGCCCCGGACAATAATCTCACAACTTCTTCATACAGCTCATCCGCCCTGCCCTGCACCAGCTCCAACGCCACACCGGGAGAAGTGCCCGACAGTAATGCCCATTTACCGTAATTGCCTTCATCAATCTGCGGTGCGCTACGGCGCATCACATCAGCAAACCCTTGCGCATCCAGCGCGGAAATCCGCAATACACGGCAACGCGAGCGTATGGTAGGCAGCAGCGCTCCCGGATTATGGCTGATGAGCAAAATCACGGCCTGTGAAGGAGGCTCTTCCAGCGTCTTTAGCAGCGCATTGGCGGAATTGCGATTCATGGCTTCGGCACTGTCAATAATGACGACGCGCCATTCGCTCTCCGCAGGCGTATAGGAAAGAAACTCCGGCACGCGACGTATCTGGTCAATTTTGATGTCATCGCCTTCCAGCACCAGCAGATCCGGATGGCTTCCGGACATCACGCGCCGCGCTGTCGGGTGGTCAGGCGCGATATGCAGGGATTCCGGCGGCGGTAATGCATCGCCAAATAATCCGCCTCCGGCATCTTCCCGGTAAGCGAGCAGAAACTTCGCCAGACGATAGGCAAGCGTCGCCTTGCCAATACCTTTTTGCCCCGTAATCAGCAACGCGTGAGGCAGGCGCTTCGCATGGATCAGCCCGAGCAGTTGCTGCTCCTGCGCCTTATGTCCGATGACATGGTCACCGTACTTGGGATGCAGTGCGAGCACTTCCTCTTCGGTTTCCTGCGTAGCTGTACGTGCCATTATTCCTCTGCCAGGGGAGAAAACGTATCCGTCTTGGCATCATAGGCGATGATAACGCCGGTTTCTATATCAAAATGCCAGGCATGCACGGTAAGCGTCCCCTGCACCACGCGCTCGGCTACCCAGGGGAATCCCATGAGATTGGAAAGAGAGGTTTTCAGAGCTTCCAGCTCGCAGCAATGATAACGTTCTTCCGGCGGCAGGTCCTTCACCTTGCTTTTCGCCTGGCTGGCAATATCCACCCATTGCGCGATGAAGCTATATTCGCCGTCGAGCGCAACAGGCGCACCATCCAGCAGGCTACGGATACCACCGCAACCGCTATGCCCCATAATCACGACATGTTCCACGTTCAGCGTGCCTACGGCGAATTCCAGCGCGGCGCTCGTGCTGTGATGCGTGCCTTTGTCCGGGCGGTAAGGCGGAACGAGGTTGGCAACGTTGCAGACCTGAAATACTTCGCCAAGTCCCGAACGCATGACAATCGAAGGGTGCACGCGCGAATCGCTGCACGCGATCACCATGACCTTCGGCGATTGTCCCTTTGCCGCCTGCTGGCGATATTCTTCAAAACGTTCGCTTGTATATTTACGGTAAAAATTCTTGTAGCCTTGGATCAGGCCTAAGATAGGGCTATCTGTCATAATGTATAAACTGCGTTGTAAGTTAATTTAACAAAAACCGCCCCCTCTTCACATAGGAGCCGCAGGCAAGTGGCGGCAATGTAACCACGACCGTTTCGCATGTAAAGTATTTTGCCAGCCTTTGTCTATTCAAACACTGTATAATAGAAGGAACAACACCAACCACAACCTAGACTCGCATAATTTTGTTGAAAAATCTCAGCAAAAATGTACTAATTCCTTATTCAACAATGTCTTATATCGAGACTATTAAGATTGTGAAACCTTTTTAATGTAAATATGATACTATTACATAACCCTTAAAACCGGCGGCCCTCTGCAGGTAACCGCCATTGACTGCAGATTTTTATGAAACCCAGACGCAATTCCGATAACCGCAAATACAAGGCTATCCTGAAAGCGGCTATCACGCTCTTCCTGAAGCACGGCTACTCGAAGACATCCATGGATGCCATCGCAAAAGAAGCGGGTGTCACCAAACAAACCGTCTATGCGCACTATCACAGCAAAGACATGCTGTTTACGGAAATCGTCAGTGAATTATGTAAGAAGCATGCTCCGTCCAAAAGCCTCTGTACCGGAAAGGAACCGGACATTGAATGCATGCTGATCAAATTCGGGATGAGCTTTTTGAATATGTTAACCAGCAAGGAAGGACTGGCAACAGTCCGGCTTGTGATCGCTGAGTCACGCGCACACCCCAAACTTGCACAGCGTTATTATGAAAGCGGCTCACGTAGAATGCTTTCCATTGTAGCGGAATTCCTTGAGCAGCAGAACCAGCTCGGTAATCTTCACATCCCTGCCCCCCTCAGTGCTGCATCTTATTTCTTTTCGATGTTGAAAGGAACGTACTACGTGCGTATACTCTTCAACATCAAACCATTGCCGTCACCACATGAGAAAGAAGTTCACGTGCGCGAAAGCGTCCGTATCTTCATGCGTATCTATGGTGGCAGCAATCCAATGCACACTCATAGCACATGAAAAAACTAAAACGCCTGCTGCCGGCGCTGTGCAGCGCAGTGGTTTTGTGCGGGTGCGCGGTAGGGACACAGGTACTGAACCTCACCGCGCCACATGACGGTTACGCCGTCTACCGCGACATTGCCTACGGAACCGATAAACAACAGCATCTGGATGCATATATTCCCGCCGTGCATGCAGTGGGCAATCCCGTCATGGTCTTTTTCCACGGTGGAAACTGGCAGCAAGGGAGCAAGAGCGATGATAAGTTCGTTGCACAGACCCTGGCCAGTAAGGGCATCACTGTTGTGATGGCCGATTACCGCCTCTTTCCGGCAGTTACATTTCCTGACTTTATGACGGACGCAGCACAGGCCGTGGCCTGGGCACACGCGCATATGGACAGCCACACACCAGGCAGTCTCTTCGTTGCAGGATATGATTCCGGTGCTTATATCGCCGTCATGCTCACGCTCAATCCGCAATACCTGCAATCAGCAGGCGGAAATCCAGGCTGGCTGAAAGGCGCTATCGGTATCGCAGGCCCCTATGATTTTCTACCCTTCAAGGATCCGAAGGTAAAAGCTATTTTCAGTAAGGTGCCGGAGGCTGACACGCAGCCTGTGAATTTCGCGCATGCCAACACACCGCCATTGCTGCTGATAACAGGAGCCGAGGATAGTGAAGTTGCTCCGGACAATTCCATCTATCTCGCAACCAAATTACGCAAATATGGCAACACAGTGGTGGAAGATGTTTATCCCGGAGTTGGCCATATGGGGATTAAGCTGGCATTCTCGGATTTCTTCCGTAGCAAGGCACCCGTGCTGGAAGATATCAGCAATTTTATCGCACACGGTTCAAGTGACGTTCAGCCGGCAACTCAGCTGCAACCTGCGCCGGTAAAAAAACCGGAGACCATTAAAAGACGATAGACCGCTGCGAGCGAATATCTTTTAGAGGATGCCGAGTTTGCCGAACTCGCTCTCGAGTTTATCCTGCGTCACCGGTTTGATGATATAGCTGCTCGCACCATTAATATAGGCGTGGCCGATAAAACTCGGATGTTCGTGGGAGGTACAGATGATAACGGGAACTTCGTCGCCGTTTTCCATGCTGCGTATTTCTCGCAGCACTTCAAGCCCGTCCATCTCGGGCATTTCCAGATCGAGCAGAAAGCAATCCGGCATGGATGTACGGCATAGAGAGAGTGCCTCCTTGCCTCCGGCTGCTTCGCTGACGGAAAACCCAAGCCTTGCTACGTAGTTCGTGATGACCTTGCGATCAAAAGGAATGTCGTCCACAACAAGGCAAGTTTTCATAAATCAAAAGCCCCTGAATAATCATATGGGGCGTGCCTCACAACGCAGCCAGGAATCTAACCCGCCAGCCGCACCTTACGCGCATTCAACGCACATAACCCGGAAAGCAGGCAACCGTTCCAACTTTACTGCAGGAAGGCAACGCCCCTAACCCGTAATAATAGCATATCATAACTTGAAATGCACCTTTTAATAGGTTATGGCGCCGCCCTATTGTGGTACAAAACCACGCTCTGCAACGAATAAAGTATATTTTCCGCAAGCATAAAGGGTATTCCACTTGCAAGCGGAACACCCTTAAACACTATTATTTACGCTGTTCGAGCGGAACGAAAGCACGTTCTGCATGGCCCGAATAGAGCTGGCGCGGACGGCCAATCTTCTGTTTCGGGTCTTCAATCATTTCTTTCCACTGCGCAACCCAGCCAACGGTACGGGCCAGTGCGAACAATGGTGTGAACATCTGCGAAGGGATACCCATGGCGCGGTAAATGATACCGGAATAGAAATCCACGTTCGGGTACAGCTTGCGATCCACGAAGTATTTATCTTCAAGCGCAATACGCTCCAGCTCCATCGCAATACCGAGCAGCGGTTCGTCCTGTTTGCCGAGTTCCGCCAGTACTTCGTAGCATGCTTTGCGCAATACTGCCGCGCGCGGATCGTAGTTCTTGTAAACGCGGTGACCAAAGCCCATCAGTTTATAACGCTTGTCTTTCACACCGGCGATGAAGTCAGGAATCTTATCCTTGCTGCCGATTTCAAGCAGCATATTAATCACTGCTTCATTTGCACCGCCATGCGCGGGCCCCCAAAGCGAAGCAATGCCAGCACCGATACACGCGAACGGATTCGCTCCCGATGAACCGGCAAGACGCACCGTCGAGGTGGAAGCATTCTGTTCATGGTCTGCATGCAGGATAAAAATCTTGTCGATCGCGCGTGCCAGAACCGGATTCACCACATACGGTTCGCTTGGATTGGAGAACATCATATACAGAAAGTTTTCCGAGAAGCTCAGACGATTCTGCGGATAGACGAACGGCTGGCCGATGGAGTATTTATACGCCATTGCGCACAGTGTCGGCATCTTGGCAATCATACGCATCGCTGCAATTTCGCGGTGCTCAGGATTATTGATGTCCAGACTGTCATGATAGAACGCGGAAAGCGAGGCAACTGCACCTACGAGAATCGCCATCGGGTGCGAACGGCGCGGAAAACCGCGATACATGAACTGAAGCTGTTCATGCACAAGCGTGCGATGCGTTATCTTGTCGATAAAATCCTTTTTCTGGGCAGGATTTGGCAGCTCCCCGTGCAGCAGCAGGTAGCATACTTCCGGAAAATCGCTCTTTTCCGCGAGATCCGCAATGTTGTAACCGCTGTAGCGCAGGATGCCTTCATCCCCGTCAATAAAGGTAATGCGGGAATCGCATGAAGCGGTAGACAGGAAACCCGGGTCGTACGTGAAGTAACCTGACTCGCTGTATAATTTGCTGATGTCGATAACCTTCGGTCCTTCCGAACCATGCAGGATTGGAAACTCGAATGTTTTATCACCAATGGTGAGCTTTGCTGTCTCTGACATTACTTCCTCCTTGAATTCTATAACCTATCGGCCACAGAACCTAGAGTTTTTGGCATGCATCTTCAATGACATTTTGCAATTTCGCCAGAAAATCGCGATTTTTCATACCGGGTGTGATATTTTCTAAAAATTCGATGACGATTACGCCCGGTTTTTTTACAAATGCATTTTTAGACCAGAATTTTCCCGAATTGAGAGCCACCGGTACAACGGGAATTCCCAGGTTCTGATAAATAGCCGCCACGCCCGGATGATAAACCGCCGTTGCGCCGGGAGCCGTACGCGTGCCTTCCGGAAAGATAACGATCGGGCGGCCTTCAGCAGCCCTGCGCTTTGCCTCACGCAGCATATGCTTCATGGCGGAAGCGCCTGCCTTGCGGTTGATATAGATATTCTTCAGCAGGATCAGATACCATCCGAACACCGGGAAGAACAACAATTCCCGCTTCAGCACATAAGCCGGGCGCTCGAGCAATATCCAGTATACGACCGTATCCCACGCGGACTGGTGTTTGGAAGCAATGATGGCAGCGCCTTTGGGCATATGCTCGCGTCCGCGCACTTCATACGTTATGCCGCACAGCACCTTAAGCATCCATAATGTTCCCAGTCCCCACAGCCGTGCAACGGTAAATACTGCCGGAGGATAGACAAGTGCAAAGGGCAATCCGCAAAGCCCCAATACAAGAATCAGAATCCAGAAGCCTGCATTGAAAATAGCGGAGCGTATAACCATAAACACCTTGGCAGATTAAATAACTGTTTCTGTTTATGGGGAAACTACCGCGCGATGGCAAGTAATATCAGCGGACGTGCGCAGGCGTCAGATGAACAAGATGCCGCGGCTCAGGATACCCGAATTCACCTGTTTTGACGCCGTCCACAGGCGCTATATCCGGATGTGTAACCTTCTTGCCTTGTATTTTCTGCAGCAGGCGTGGCAATGCATGCATAATCTCCACCACAGCACTGTTAGTCCAGGCAAATCCCTCGTCATTGGTGGCATATCCCTTGTTGATATGAATAGCCGTCTGGTTCGTACCGGTTTCAGAACTAAGCTTCTCCCACATTTTTCCGGTTCGTCCATATTCACGGATAACGGCTTTTGCATAGCGCTCGCCGATTTTCCAGGCCTCTTCGTAATAACCATAACGTTCAAGCGCTTCCATTGCAGCAACCTGGAGCGGCGCCCACATCAGCGGATAATCCCACTGGCTTCCCGTATCCTTGCGCCTGCTGGTATTCAAACCATTGGCGCTCATCAGCTGCGGCATGATGTAGGTGACAATCTGCTCGGCCTGCTTAGGCGTGGCAACACCGGCCCACATAGGAAACAGTGCCGTCGCATAGGCATATTCGCGAAACTCCGGCAGATTGTATTTTTGGTTCAACGCTTCATTGATATTCTTATCGCGGAATGAAGGAAGACGGTTTCCGTCTCCCGGGTCCCATAATTCCTGCATGGCTTCACGGGTTTGTCCGGCTTTTTGTTCCCATTCTGTTTCTTTCTGCCGCCAATGTTCGCGCATGCCCGGCTCGTCCTGCGCAAGCTGCCCGTAAAGAGCACCCATCTCTTTTTCCATCTTATGGCGAAGGGAATTCAGGCAAACGGGAATATGATTGATAATATCGACATTAAAAAAACCGAACCGGCGCGATGGGTCGAAACCGCTCTCGCGCATGGCCCAGTCGCCCCGGTAGAATTGCTCCGAGAGCTGCACCCTGCCCTCTGCATCCTGTGCGGGATGTCCCGCTTCATCGAGCGTCAGATATTGCTCGATATAATAAAGATCCCTGCGCATCTGGTAACTGAGCCGGGAAACTGCAGCCGCTTGCTGGTCATCTAGATTCTGCGCTTTCAGTATCGCCCCGATATCTAAGCCGAAATCCTGCTGCAGCTTTTCCTTAATCGTGTCATATACACCGGATAGCTCATTACGCGCTACATCGTAATGCTCGGGCTCGCTATAAAGCACTTCATCGCCGGGCGTCTTACGCTCGCTGTCATACAAGGACAATACGTGGTTATTCCCTTCTTCTGCACCGGCAGGTATATGCGGCTTTTGAAGAAAAAAATCATGATAGCGTTCCGCCTGTTCCATCGCATCTTTCAGCCAGGGCACCATGGCATCTCTTTGCACAATGGCAGATTCCTCTTCTGAAGAACGATAGTAATTATAAATATCGCGTATTTTCCCAGTCAGCAGCGGCGGATGCGACCGCGGTTTGTTTTCATCCAGATAATAGGTACGGTTTCCATTCAGAATCGCGCCGTAATGCTTCACCTCATACAAAAGATTGTCTGTAAGCCACTTGGCCCGCTGAAACTCTCCGTCCCGCAGCAGCCCGCGCACGACAAAGGCTGTATCCCACCCATACATTTCGTTGAACCGGACGCCGGGCACCACATAAGGGTGCGGCAAATAGAGAAGTCCGTGTTGATCGGCGGGCGGAGGAATCAGGCTCCCTGTCTGCGGATTGCGCTGCAGAACGCGCACTTCAATTTGCGGCAGATTCTCTTCTGTGGCTGGTATGCGATTCTTAATCACTAACCGTTCACCTTCCACGACTCTGTCGTCAATGACGGTGCACATGACAGGATCCTGCGTTCCTGCACGTGCGTATATCTGCTCTACCACAGCCGCCCTTGCATCACGGACTTCCCGCTCAACACGGCTTTTATCTTCTTCAGGAGAAATATAAAGATAGTAAGGCTGGCCGGGCACATGTTCGACCTTGGAATCTTCCATAGCCCCAAGAAACCACGATTCATGCGTGCGCGTCAGTTTTTCCCACATACTGCTGATATGTTCGCGCGCGGGTTCGGCACTTGATTCCAGAATCCGAAGCTCGGTCTCCTTCCGCAGGGCCTGGCGCAACTCCATAGCCTTGTGATTAGTGCGTCTGGTCAGGGAAGAATAAGGTGGTGGGTTATAATGGGCCATCGCAACTGTTATCTGCTACACTCGCTGTATCGTAGCAAGGTAATTACTAACATTTAATTAACGAATATTGTCAAACAGTCGTGGTGAAGGTCTAAAAACTGCTTAAGAGCCGGAAAGCAATCCCAGATTGCCACCTATAGCTGCTGTGTTCACGCTAAAAGTGCGTTCAGTCAGGAAACGCAGCAGATAATGCGGACCGCCCGCCTTGGGGCCCGTACCGGATTTTCCTTCCCCGCCGAATGGCTGCACACCCACTGTCGCACCGATCATACTGCGATTCACATAAAGATTCCCTGCCCGGATACGCTGCCTTACGAGTGCGATATTCTGCTCTATGCGGCTCTCAAACCCGCAGGTCAGGCCGAAGCCTGTGGAGTTGATTTCATCACATACGGCCGCCAGCTCGTCCGCCTGATATCGTATGACATGCAGCACCGGTCCAAACACTTCATGTCTGAGTTCGGCAATGGAAGTGATCTCGAAAAGATGCGGAACAATATACGTCCCTGCCTTTTCCTGTGCACTATCGAGCGGCGAATGGGCATGAGGATGCCCTACTATTGTCATATGTTCTATATGCTTGCGCAGCCTGTCGCGCGAAGGCTCGTCGATCACCGGTCCCACATCCACCGAAAAATCCGCAAATGGATTCCCGGTTTTGATCTCCTGCATGGCCCCTTTAATCAATGCAATAAGATCGCCAGCTATTTCCTGCTGCACATAAAGCACGCGCAATGCCGAGCAGCGCTGGCCTGCACTGCCGAATGCCGAGGTCACAATATCGTCCACCACCTGCTCCGGCAGTGCGGAACTGTCCACGATCATGCAGTTTTGCCCGCCCGTCTCCGCAATCAGCACGCCAATGGCGCCTTCGCGCGCAGCAAGGGTCCGGTTGATATGCCGTGCTGTTTCCGTAGAACCGGTAAAGACCACACCTGCTACACGTGGATCCTCGGTAAGCGCCTGCCCTACCGTTGCACCGCTCCCGGGCAGGCAGTGCAACACCGTTTCGGGAGCGCCTGCTTTATGTAGGAGCTTCACCGCGAGATCTGCAATCAGCGGAGTGCATTCCGCCGGCTTCGCCACGACTGTATTGCCTGTCACCAGCGCTGCCACAATCTGCCCGGTAAAAATCGCCAGCGGAAAATTCCACGGCGAAATACAGACGAATACTCCGCGCGGTGCAAATCCCAGACTATTGCGCTCGCCAGTCGGTCCCTGCAGCACCTCCTCCTCGCCCAACAGCTTTTCCGCCTGTGCCGAGTAATAGCGGCAATAATCCACCGCTTCACGCAGTTCCGCCACCGCGTCGCTGAGCGTCTTGCCAGCTTCACGCATCAGCAGCGCAATGATCTCCAGCCGGTTTTCTTCTAAAAGTACAGCAAATTTACGAATAGTCTCCGCCCGGCTTTTTACATTTGTCCTGCTCCAGCTGCCAAATGCCGAACTAGCGGCGGCAACGGCACGATGCGCCTGTTCCGGCGTGGCAAGGAGTGCATATCCTACAATGCTGTTGCTGTCCGCAGGCTCGGTGATCGTCAGATCATACTCTTTATCTTCCGGCTTCGCCGTTCGCCAGAAACAATGCCGGAATTCAGCAAGCCCCAATCTCAGCTGCCGCAGCATATGGAGATTACCAAGATCCACGCCGCGCGAATTCTCGCGGTCACTATAGAGATGCGGCGGAGCGGGTATATGATCATGCGGCCGTCCGCAGCTTCGCCTGGTCTTGACTATCGGATCGGCAAGTAACTCTTCCGCCGCCGTATCGTGATCGGCAAGCTGCCTGACGAAGGAGGTGTTCGCACCGTTCTCCAGCAATCGCCGCATCAAATAGGCAAGCAGATCCTTATATTTCCCGATCGGGGCATAAATGCGGCAAGGTGCCTCCTGCAACAGCTGCGCGTGCAGCGCCTCACCCATGCCATATAAACGCTGGAACTCATAAGGCTGCTTACGTTCCTTCACCATCTCCAGAATTGAAGCCGCCGTCAGCGCATTATGCGTGGCAAATTGCGGATAGAAACACTCGCCATCCGCCAGTATTTTCTGCGCACATGCCAGATAGGAAACATCCGTGTGTTCTTTACGCGTGAAGACAGGATAGCCCGGCAGTCCGGCAATTTGCGCGGCCTTGATTTCCGCATCCCAGTATGCGCCCTTTACAAGCCTTACGTTCATGCGTTTGCGTGCCGCGCGGCTTAACTCCGCCAGATAATCCACCGCCTGCACGGCCCGCTTCTGGTAAGCCTGCAGCACATAGCCAAGCCCGTCATAATCACGGAACTCCGGCAGCTCGAACAGTTTACGAAAAATAATCAGCCCGATATCGAATCGTGTGGCTTCTTCCGCGTCGATGGAAACGCTAATGCCGGCCTGCATAGCAAGCCGCACAATTTCAGCCACTCTTGGTAGCAATTCGCGCACGAGTGTTTCCTCATGCACAAGTAAATAACGCGGATGGAGCGCGGAAAGCTTCACGGAAATTCCCGGCGCCTCATGCAGGCCTGCTGTGCCACGGTGTTTTCCGATAGCGGCAATCGCATCGCGGTAGGCATATAAATAAGCCTGCGCCTGTGCGTCGCTGCGCGATCCTTCTCCTAATATATCATAAGAGAAACGATACCCTTGCTTTTCATACGGCTGGGATTTTTGTAATGCGCCGTTAATTGTCTCACCCAGCACAAACATACCGCCGACAATACGCACGGCCTCTTTCAGCGCTTCCCGCGCGAGCGGCTCCCCCACCCGCCCGACGACCTTGCCGATCATTGATGCCGCCGTTTCCTCTCGCCCAAGGCCGAGACCGACAATTTTACCCGTCAGCAATAGCCCTATGCTCGATGCATTGACAAAAAAAGATTCCCCATCGCCGACATAGGCGCTCCAGTTTTTATTATGGAACGTATCCTCGATCAGCCGGTTCGCCGTATGGGCATCGGGAATGCGCAACAAAGCCTCCGCGAGGCACATGATTGCCACGCCTTCATGCGTATTGAGCCCGTAGGTACGCAGGAACGCCTCGATTCCGCTTCCCGTCTTTGCACGGCTGGCCTCGGTCAGTTTCATCGCCCGCAGGCGCGCAGCATCTTTATATTCTTCATAACCTGCAAGCTGCGCAAGTAGATCCTCCACGCATTGCGCCTCATCGGCAAATGCAAGTGAACTCAGACGGATAAGTTCCGAATCAACGATATGCATAAACGGATTATAACAGGAACGATCTGCGGATGATAGTCAGCGTTACCGCTTCCGGAAAAATCGCATGTAAATTTTATGGAAATATCTTTTTTATGTTGCATTCTTTATACGTTCGCATTAATTTGCATACAAATGATTTGTGTTGCGATTTAATATACATCCACCTGAAAACGGAGGAAATATGTCTCTTAGAAATACAGCTCAAATAGCCAACCCGGAATCTACCGGCGCCAGCACAGACCATTTCTCCCAAAGCAGGGATGATTACGGGCGTGCTATTATCAAACTGCTGCGCAAAACCGCGCAATGCATGGATACCCACTCACGCTTCCTGACCAAGCAATACGATCTCACTATCCCACAGGTCATGTGCCTGTATGAGGTGTTTGAGAAAGGCGCGACAACCGTCGCTGTGCTGGCGGAAAATATCCATGTCAGTTCCAGCACACTCATCGGCGTAATCGACCGGCTGGAAGAAAAACGTTTTGTCAAACGCATGCGTGACGGCACCGACCGCCGCTCCGTCTATATCAATATAACCGCCAAAGGGCATCAGTTCGTGGTGGAGACCCCTTACCTTCTGCATAACAGGCTGCGTGACTCCATCAACGCACTCGACCATAAAAAACAGCTGATGATCGCCGATGCGCTCAATACCATCAATCAGTTGCTTGAACAAAGAGAAGCGGTGTAGCATAATGCGAACCACTTAATCCTTCTGGAGGTGGTCATGCGCGTTTTTGGTGCGCGCATATTGCATAATGTAACATATTACACAGCAATCCTCTTTTTCACTCTTTAAATGATACATAGCGCATACTATATCCATCTTCATGCGTATAAGCTCTTGCCTGATGCAAGAAACCGTTTTGTCCGTTCATAATCTTATGGAGTTCATTATGAGAAAGTTTGTTATCCGCCTTATCGCTACGAGCCTCCTGACCGGCGTAGCATCCCTCTGCGCGCTTCCCGCCCAGGCCGCCATTCCGTTTATCGACACCATCGGTAAGAACGACCAGCAGGAACCGAGCCTCGCCCCCATGCTGAAACAGGTGACCCCGGCTGTGGTCAACATTTCCACCAAAGCCAGCATGCGTGTCTCCAACCCTTTGTTTGACGATCCGGTTTTCCGCAATTTATTTAACTTCCCCGGGGGCATGCCGCAGGAAGAGCGCGAAGTGCAGGCCGTCGGCTCCGGTGTGATCGTCGATGCCGATAAGGGTTATGTGCTGACCAATGCGCATGTCGTTGAACATGCCAAAGAAGTTTTCGTAACGCTGAAAGATAAACGCAAAATTAAAGCGGAAGTGGTCGGCAAGGATGCTGAAACCGATCTCGCCGTATTAAAAATCAAAGCCGATAACCTGACTGCCATTAAGGTTGGCGACAGCGGCAAACTGGAAGTGGGCGATTTCGTCGTAGCGATCGGCAATCCGTTCGGACTCGGCCAGACGGTAACCTCCGGTATCGTAAGCGCGTTAGGCCGCAACGGCCTGGGTATCGAAGGCTATGAAAACTTCATCCAGACCGACGCCGCCATCAATCCGGGCAATTCCGGCGGTGCGCTGACAGACCTGAAAGGCAACCTGATCGGTATCAATACCGCCATCATGTCGCGCTCAGGCGGCAATGTCGGCATAGGCTTCGCAATTCCGGTCAGCATGGCGGTTGATGTCATGCACCAGCTGATCGAGCACGGCTCTATCGAGCGCGGCCAGCTTGGCGTTCATATTCAGGATATCACGCCTGAAATCGCCAGTGCGATAGGCACCAGCGTGCATGAGGGTGCGCTCGTGGCCAAAGTGGAAAAAGGATCGAATGCTGCGAAGGCAGGGATAAAAGAAGGTGACGTGATTACGAGCGTCAACGGTCATCCGGTTACGGGCGCCGTTGACTTACGCAACCGCGTCGGCCTTATGGGAATTGGTGCGAAAGTCGAAATGGAAATCGTGCGCGGCGGCAAACACGAAACGATCAGCACCACCATTGGCAAGCGGACCGAAATGTCCTCCGAAGCCTTGGGCAACGAGATTAAACTGCTGAAAGGCGCTACCCTTGCCGATATGCCCGAGGGCAACCCCGTTAAAGGTGTTCAGGTCACAAATGTGAATCCGGAAAGCCAGGCGGCTGCAGCGGGAATTGAAAAAGGCGACATCATTACTTCAGTCAACCAGAAACGTGTCACCAGCGTTGCCGAGCTGATCGAAGCCGCCAGACAGCATCCAAAAACCCTGCTGCTTAACATCCAGCGCGGAGACGCTGCCTTATTTATTGTGATTCAATAAATTAAGCCAAGGTGATCTTTCGGTATGTATGGCGGGTTTACTACCCGCCATACTGCAATCATCTTGAAAAATAATGCGTTTTATGCTGCAATACTGGGAAGTATAATTATCCGGGTATTGCTGCATGCGAAAAATAGACCTGATGCGCCAGAAGCTGGAAACCGCCTTCAAGCCCGTCCATCTGCGGATATATGATGAGTCATTGAAAAAGATGGAATATTCCGGGGAAAGGGCAAGGCCGGAAACCTATTTCTTTGTCGATATCGTTTCCGATAAATTTATGGAGATGCCACGCAGCGAACGCGTGCGCCTTATCAATGAAGCCCTGAGCGACATTTTCCGCGGCAGCAAACACACCCTTGAAATTCACGCCAGATCGCCGCAGGAACAATCCTGATTCAAGACATTGCCACATCTTTTCCGTGTGCAACTGTGTCATATCTTTCCGATGTCACTTGACTAAGATCAATTCCTTCTCATAGTACGGGTGATAAATTGCGGGCTTAACGACATATCCCGATATGACGAAACCCATGAAGCTGAATCTGAGAAAAGACATCACGATCGCGCTGGCCATTAAATTTACGGCCTTGGCGCTGCTTTGGTTCTTTTTTGTCAGGCATCATGAAGTCGTCCCCAATACCGAAGACACAACTCACCACTTTCTCTCCTCACCCTCTCCCACCCCGAAAGCATAGGTAAACCATGCACATGGATCCGATCGTTCTCTCACGTCTGCAGTTCGCAGCCACGGCATTATATCACTTCCTGTTCGTGCCGCTGACGCTGGGGCTGTGCTGGCTTCTCGTCATACTGGAAGCGACTTACATCATGACCGGCAAGACAATCTGGCGCGATGCAACCCAGTTCTGGGGAAAATTATTCGGCATCAACTTTGCCATGGGCGTGGCCACGGGTATCACGATGGAGTTTCAGTTCGGCACGAACTGGGCCTATTACAGCCATTATGTGGGAGATATTTTCGGCACACCGCTCGCCATTGAAGGGCTGATGGCCTTCTTCCTCGAATCCACTTTCGTCGGCCTGTTCTTTTTCGGCTGGAAGAAAATGAGCAAGGTGCAGCATCTGTTCGCCACTTTCTGCCTGGCATTCGGCACCAATCTTTCCGCCGTCTGGATTCTGATTGCCAATGGCTGGATGCAGAACCCGGTCGGCGCATATTTCAATCCGGATACGATGCGCATGGAAATGAGAAGCTTTTATGATTTGATCTTCAACCCCGTCGCACAGGCCAAATTCGTCCATACCGTAAGCGCGGGTTATGTCTGCGGGTCCACCTTCATGCTAGCCATCTCGGCGTACTTCCTGCTGCGCGGCCAGCATATGGAAATCATGAAGCGCAGCTTCGCCGTGGCCGCTTCCTTCGGCCTCGCAAGCGCGCTCTGCGTGGTCGTACTGGGGGATGAATCCGGTTATACGGTCAATGAAAACCAGAAAATGAAGATGGCTGCAATCGAAGCCATGTGGGAGACCGAACCCGCTCCGGCAAGCTTCACACTGTTCGCCATCCCCGACCAGGAGCATATGCGCAATGATTACCAGATTACGATTCCCTGGATCATGGGCCTGATTGGCACACGCACCTTCAACGAAAAGATCAGCGGCATGAAGGAGATCGTCGCCGAAAGCGAACAGCGTATCGCAAGCGGTATCGAAGCATATAAGGCGCTCGGCGCAGTGAAAGCAGACCCGAAAAATAAGGACCAAAGGAACATTCTGTCTGCCCATGCTGAGGATCTCGGTTACGGCCTACTGTTGAAAGCCAAAGGCATTGAGCCAGCCAAAGCCACGCCGGAACAGATCCATACGGCGGCACTCAGCCTCATTCCAAGAGTCACGCCATTATTCTGGAGCTTCCGTATTATGGTACTGTGTGGCGTTTGGTTCATTCTTCTTTACGTGCTGGCATTCCGTGCCTCGGTCCTGCGGCGCTTTGACAATCCGATGCTGCTGAAAGCCGCGCTGTATAGCCTTCCCCTACCGTGGATCGCGATCGAGCTGGGCTGGATCGTGGCCGAATATGGTCGCCAGCCCTGGGCCATTCAAGGTGTTTTGCCGACCGGACTCGGCGTCAGTGCGACCTCAACCGAACTCGTGCTGACCAGCCTGCTGGGATTCGTCATCTTCTATAGCAGCCTGCTGGTGGTGGATATTTACCTGATGCTCAAATACGCGAAGAAAGGCCCCTCCCTAAGCCCGGAATCGCTTGCCCAGATCACCGTATAAAGGAGTAAATGCCATGATTCCTATTCCCTTCGATTATGAAACACTGCGCGTTGCATGGTGGGCGCTGTTGGGTATATTGCTGATCGGTTTTGCCGTGATGGACGGGTTCGATATGGGCGTCGCCTTCCTGAACCCATTCCTGGCTAAAACGGATACGGAGCACCGCATTATCATCAATACAGTTGGCCCCGTGTGGGACGGCAATCAAGTCTGGCTGATTCTCGGCGGCGGCGCAATCTTTGCTGCATGGCCTGCCGTATATGCGACAGCCTTTTCCGGCTTTTATCTTGCGATGTTCCTAACGCTTGTAAGCCTTATCCTTCGTCCGGTGAGCTTCGAATACCGCAATAAGTTCCCTAACCCCAAACATCGCCGGATCTGGGATTTTACCCTGTTCGCTTCCGGACTCGTACCGCCGCTCGTGTTTGGCGTGGCATTCGGCAATCTGTTTCAGGGCGTGCCGTTCTATCTCGATGAGATGAACCTTCCCCATTATCAGGATAGCTATTTCGGCAGTTTCTTTCATCTGCTGAATCCATTCGCCCTGCTATGCGGCCTGACCAGCGTCACCATGCTGGCAACACATGGCGCTGTCTACCTTGCCGCAAAAACCCGCGGCCCCGTTCAGGAACGCGCGATAAGCACCATCTATACGGGACTCACAATCTGGCTTATCCTGTTCGCTATAGGCGGATTATGGGTAGACCATATCACCGGCTTCGCCATCAGCGGAACCATTGACCATGCCGGCCCATCCAACCCGGATCATAAACAGGTCGTGCTGCAAACCGGCGTATGGATGCAGAACTACCTGTCCCATCCGGCTCTGTTCATCGTTCCGTTACTGGCTGTTCTTGGCTGTGCGGGTACCGTCATGCTCACAAAAATGAAGCGCCATGCCACCGCTTTCATCGCCAGCGGCCTGATGGTTGCAGGCACGATCGCCACCGCGGGTATTTCCCTGTTCCCCTTCCTGCTGCCCAGCAGCCTGAAGCCGAACCAGAGCCTGACCGTGTGGGATGCAAGCAGCTCGCATATGACGTTATGGCTGATGACAATAGCCGCCATTATTTTCGTGCCGATCATCCTCACCTACACGAGCTGGGCGTTTCACATCATGCGCCAGGCCGTCAGCGAGGAAACCATCAAAAATGACGGCGATCACCTGTATTAAAGGAGAAAAACAATGTGGTATTTTTCATGGATTCTGGGACTGGGCATGGCCGTGCTGTTCGGCACGCTCAACGCTATGTGGCTGGAGATGCACCTGGAGCGCAAAAGCAGATTGCAGAAGATTGATATAGAGAAGAAAAACTAAACCTCTGACCCTAACTGCTTGTCGCCGGAATATACACCTGCATCATCTGGTGTATCTGGGCAGGCTTGACGGGTTTATTGACATAATCGTCCATACCCGCCGCAAGACATAGCTCCTTCGTCCCCTGCATTGCATCGGCCGTCAGCGCAACAATGGGAACATGCCGGCCTGACTGCGCTTCAAATTTTCTGATCTCGCGCGTGGCTTCATAACCGTCCATACGCGGCATCTGACAGTCCATGAAAATAATATCATAGGGAGTTTCTTTTGCTTTCTCCACGGCTTCAATCCCATCTTCCGCCAGATCGACATTACATTTGATCTTCTCAAGAATAATCTTCATAAGCTGGCGGTTCACCGGCTGGTCATCCACCAGCAGCGCGTGGACATGCGAGTAATCCAGCAATGTATGATGCGGCAGCCCGGCAGATTTCAGCGTGGTGTGAAGCGCTTCCTCGAGCGTGGTCTTAGTGACCAAATCAGGAATATCCTCAAGCCGGTGTTCCCATAAATACACCAGCATATTAAACAGGTTGGACTGGTAAAGCGGCTTGCTGATGACGCCGGAAATACCTTTTTTTCTGAGATTATAATCATCCAGCATCAGGCCGGGAGGCACACAGAGAATCGTCTGGGTTTCATGCTTGCTCTCCGGTCCTTTGAGCCTCTCCACCAGCGACATCCATCCCGGAAGCTCCGTATCGATCAGTACGAAGCGATACGGTATTTCTGTCAGCTCTGGATTGGAAAGCAGTGTTAACGCAGCTTTGGTGTTGCCAACGCTATCGCACTTAATGCCCCAGCTCTCAAAATATCCTGCAAGCTGCTGTTGCGCGGGCGGGTAAGGCACTACGATAAGAACACGCGCGTTGCGTAGATCTTCAGGGGCTCGCTGTTGTATAAACGGTTTAGCAGGATCGGAAACAAGCGGCAGCGTAAACCAGAAAGATGAGCCATTGCCTTCAGCACTGCGCACGCCGATTTCCCCGCCCATGAGCTCCACCAGCTTTTTGCTGATGGAAAGGCCGAGTCCCGTGCCACCGAACTTGCGGGTCGTGGATTCTTCACCTTGCGAAAACTCATTAAATATCTGCGACAGTTTTTTCACAGGAATCCCAATCCCTGTATCCTGCACTTCCACATGCATGACCGGCGGTTCGTGCCTGGTCATCTCAACACAGATAAACACATGGCCACGTTCGGTAAACTTGATGGCATTGCCGACAAGATTCATGACGATCTGGCGCAGACGCAACGGATCGCCTAACACATGATGCGGCAGATCCAGAGAAATGGCCACCATCAGCACAAGGCCCTTGGCAGCTGCGCGCAGATACAGCAGGTCCGTCACCGTTTCAATAACATTATGCAGATTGAAAGGCACACGGCTCACCGTTAACTGACCCGCCTCGATCTTGGAAATATCCAGAATGTCATTGATGATATCCAGCAGGGCCTCGGCCGACTGGTGAGCGGTCTGCAGCCAGTCGCGCTGTTGTTTGGTCAGATCCGTATCCAGCACCTGGTCGACCATGCCGAGCACGCCGTTCATTGGTGTGCGGATTTCATGGCTCATATTGGCCAGGAAAGCGCTTTTGGTTTTCGAGGCCATTTCCGCATGCTGCTTTGCTTCGGCCAGCTTAATAATGTTAAGCCAGTAGATTGCCAACAGCGTCATAATGGAAAGACCGGCAATAAGCACCGAAAACACGATCATATGCCGCAGCAGCCAGGGCGTGTCATTCGTAAAGGTGAACATTATTTCACGCGTGCTGTTGCCTACCCTGAGCACGCGCTTTACATGGAACACCTGTTCCGTCTGCAATTCCAGGAACTGGGCTATATTAAACCATGCTCCTGCGTTGTCGGATAAAGCGGGGAAGATGCCTTCATAATTATTGGCAACTGAAATCTGCAGATCGTTTGCCGCATTAGTCGCCCCTGTGGAAGCAATAAGCCCATCCATATTTAATGTCAGCCCTACAACACCGGCAAGCTCCGTACCGTTATGATATACAGGGTAAAACAAATCCAGCACCAGAGGACCGGCACCAGCATGTTTTTCAGAGGCACCGCTAATAACATCCCGAATCGAAAAATTCAGCGATGCAAAGGTATTTTGTTTTTTGGCTACCTTAATGGCATCCAGCACATCAGGCATGGTTGCCAGATCGAGTCCTAGCATATCATTCAGCGGATATTGGAAATACACCGGAAAATGTTTTCCCTCCGGCACTGAGTCTGGTTTCTTATCTGCCGTATGTACTAAATAACCGGGCAAATGCCTGGCAGCCTGTTCCGTAAATTTCGTGAGATCCGCATCATGCACCTTAGGAACCCACATCACGGAATCCACTTCCGGGCGCAGCAGAAGATAGGGCGTCATGAATTTATTAAATGTCTGCGGCGGAATATCATTTTCCACATTCATGAAAAAACTGGCGCTTTGCAGAATGCTCTCATCGCCCCGCAATTCCTGATCAAGCGCAGCGGCAATATGATCGGCTCGCTGCTCGTAATCCGCTAATTCTTTATGATTTTCCAGCTGGAGCAGGCGCCAGGAAAGCAGAAGACTCAGCGGCAGCCCGATCCCGGTTGTCACGAGCAGCGCTGCAATAACCTTGCGCGATGGCAGGCGCCTCCTTACGGAGGCTACTATTTCACGCAACATTTTCAGCTCAGTGCCGCTCATAATGTAACCCGCATGCGTAACGGAGATTATCCCGTGGCAATAATATCGAGAAGGAAGCGCTTTACTACGTCGTATTCCGCCTTAATCTTTTCCAGCAATTCGCTCTTGAAAGAAGCCGGGGCATTTTCCTCGTCCTGAGCAATCTTGCATAACTCACCGAGTTTCTGCGCCCCCAGATTCAGGCTGATCCCTTTTAGTGCATGGGAATGCGCATGCCAGGCAGGAACATCCTGAGCTCCCATACTGTCTCCCAACGCAGCCAGTTCTTTTTCGAACGAGATAAAAAACTCTTCGAAGAGGCTCTTTTCGAGCTCGGCATCACCATCTGTCATCGTACGCAGATTGGTTAAATCCACAGGCCCTGTCATACATTCCCCCTTTGGTTCGAGTGCCGTTCGGTTTTATATTTATCAATAGCGTCTGTAACCTTCTTTTTGCCGTAAGGTTTGACAATATATCCATTCACGCGGTTATTACGCGCCGCAACAATATCCGCTACATCATGATTCCCGGTGACCATGATGATATAGGCATCTTCATCGAAACGGCGGACCACTTCAGCAAATTGATGCCCGTTCGTGCCGGGCATCTCCACATCAAGAAACACAATGTCAGGCGCATGATTCAAATAGAGCTCCCATGCCGATTTCGCATTAGGTGCAATATAGGTCTTATGCATATGCTCCAGTACACCGCTCAAGAGCTTGGCAGAAAAAAGCTGGTCCTCCACGATCAGTATTTCAGGACTGGGGCGCAATATCCTCGCCTTTGCAATAGCCTTGAACATGGCCACCTGCTCTGCAGTCACATGAAACACTTCCGCTTTACCGGCAGCCATCTTTTCCTGAAGCAGTTTCAGTTCCTGCCTGCATCGCTGCAGCAGCAGATCCGAGTCCACATCGGATTGCAGGTCGTAATAGGTTTCTATATCTTTTAAATTGTCTTGAAGAATCCGGTGATAGAAACAGCCATATAACGCTTCCACAATACTGCGATGCACACCGGACCAGCACACTACGATATCCCCGTTATGGAAAAAATACACTGCCGCCGGATTATCCTTCAGCACGGAACCAAGCGCGGGTAATACGGTTTCATGGGTCAGACGGTATGAAAGCTGCGACGTTTTAAAATATAACGCTCCCCAGGAATAGTTATGCTGCTTTACCTTTTCTACGAAGGCCACCAGCTTTTTTTCAGCATCTTCCGCTATAATATCAATTAACATATCTCTGGCACAACAATTTGAAAAAGCAAAACGAGTTCTTTTAATCAGCGCGCCATCTTACACTTCTGGCAGCATACGTACAACCATAACATACCTGATCACCCCTTCGCATTTCTTTCTGATACAAATTTCTGGATGACGGATAAAATCTTATCCTTGCTGTACGGCTTCACCACAAAGCCTTTTGCCTGTATCTCTTTAGCCTGCTGCACATATTCTATCTTATTATTCGCCGTCACAAGAATGATATAGGCCAGGCGATCAATAGAGGAAATGAGCTTGGCAAGCCGGTTGCCATCCATATCCGGTAATTCAATATCCAGCATGACGATATCGGGTGCATAATTGAGATAGGATGTCCAGCCCTCTCTCGCATCGGCAGCGGCATGAACCGTATAAAATTGTTTCAACAGCCCCGTCAGCAATTGCCTGGAAAAAGGCTGGTCTTCGACCACGAGTATCTCAATTTTGGAGCGTTTTGAACGCGCTTTCATGGTCGCAACAAAAATCTCCATCTGCTTGAGAGTAGGTTGAAATGCCGACACTAATTCAGTATGCGACGGCTTATTCATGATTTCTCCTGTTTAAACGCGTAAAATTTTATATAAATTAATTCTTTATCCCAAAATCAAACACAACGAAAAGCTTGGCGTTAATAGATTTTTATCAATTATAAAGTAAAATAACTCACAACCTATAATATTCATACTATATTATAATATAATTAATAGCAATTCCAGCTTCGGGAAATTTATGCAGATCGAAACGCTTATCTCCCATGGCAACCCCGAAAAAGAACTCGCTTCCTCAAAATTACGCGATGCCACCGTCGTATTGTATTTTCTCTCTCCCGCATATCCGGACAAGGACGCTTACCTGAAAGCATTATATATCGCCTATCCCGGAGCGCGGTTGCTAGGATGCACGACCAGCGGTGAAATCTGCGGCAAGGAAGCACTGTCGGGTACAGCTATATCGACAGCGATCAAACTTCAACATACTTCCATTAAAATAGCCTCTACGTCCGTTGACAATATACATGATTCACTGGGGGCAGGAAAAAAACTGGCATCTGAACTCAATCTTCCCCAGCTTCGCCTGCTGTTTGTACTGTCGGACGGATTATGCGTAAACGGCAGCGATCTCGTAACAGGCTTAAGCGAAAATCTACCCGAAGGCATCACCATCACCGGCGGACTGGCAGGCGACGGAAGCAGCTTCAAGCAGACCGGCATCGGTGTGGACGGACTGCCGATTTCCGGCAAAGTTGCTGCCATAGGGTTTTATGGAGACCGCTTCAAAGTAAGCTGTGGAAGCGTGGGAGGCTGGCTTAAATTCGGCCCGGAACGCACCATCACACGCTCGCACGAAAACATCATTTACGAACTGGATGAAAAACCCGCGCTGGAACTGTATAAGAAATATCTGGGCGATGAAGCGCAGAATCTGCCCGGCAGCGGTTTACTATTTCCATTAAGCATTCGCCCCGATAGCAAAAGCCCGCATGATATTGTGCGCACGATTGTCGGTATCGATGAAAAAGAAAATAGCCTTATTTTTGCCGGTGACGTGCCGCAGGGATATATAGCGCAGCTTATGCGCGGTAGCTCTGACAACCTTGTGGACGGTGCCATCGAAGCCGCTACCATTGCGCGTGAATCTCTTAAAGGTAACTCCGCAAACGCCAGCCTTGGAATTCTGGTGAGCTGCGTTGGCCGCAACCTGCTAATGGGACAGAGCGTCTCGGACGAAGTCGAAGCCGTCAAAACGATATTGGGAGAAACACAACTGACAGGTTTTTATTCGTACGGCGAGATTTGCCATCACCCGATCACACATCAGTGCAGCCTGCATAACCAGACCATGACAATCACCCTGATTGCAGAAGCATAAAGAAAGACCGTCCATGACACATAAGCTTCTGGAAAGACAGATTATTAAAGTAAGCGATGGCAACGGCACGGTTGACTACAAAGCTTTGCTGCAGCTGATAGAACTTGCCTATGAAAAGTACGATCGCGATGCGCAGATGCAGGACCGTGCAACCCAGCTGATGTCGGACGAACTGAATGAACTGAATGCCGCCATCCGCAAGGAGCGCGATGAAATGGTGGCCGAATCGCAGAAACGCTTTGAACTCGCAGTCGAAGGCACGAATGACGGCATATGGGACTGGGATGTGCGTAAAAACAGTCTTTGGCTTTCCAGGCACTGCAAAACCATGCTCGGTTACAATGAAGATCAGCTGGAAGAAGCGCAGATAGATGACTGGTACGATCTGGTGCATGAGAGTGACAAGCCAAGCGCCAAGGCTTTCATTGAGCATCACCTCAACAGCGATAAGCATTACCCCGTCACACTAAAATTTAATGCGGCATCGGGTGCTATTCATCACATCAAATGCTACGCCTCTGCCCTGAAGGATGCGGCAGGAAAAACCTTGCGGCTGGTCGGTGTGCTCACGGACATCACCGAATTCATTACCATGCAGCAGGAGCTGGAAGCGGAACGCAATAAGGCAGAGGAAGCCAATCGCAGCCTCGCGGCAAAAATTGCGGAAAAAGAGCGCATGGAAAAGCAGCTCGCCGCTTATATCGAACGCATGGAGATCGCCCAGTTTGAAGCCATGGAGGCCAAGGAAAAAGCTAAGAATGACGCACATACCATTCTGCTTCTTAAAACCGTGGCGGCGGAAGCCAACAGTGCATCCAGCGTGGAAGATACAATCAGGACAGTACTGGAGCAGATGTGCAAATTCATCGGCTGGCCGCTGGGACACGCCTATTATCTCGATACCAGGGAAAACATACTGAAATCAACCGGAATCTGGTATGTCAAAGAGAAGGCTCACTTTGAAAAATTTCAACGGGCAACGAGGGATACACCGCTTAAACACGGCGAAGGCATTCCCGGAGAAGTGTGGAAAAAATTAAGCCCGGTATGGAACAGCAATCTGCAGAACGATCCCAATTTCACAAGAATGCGCAAAGAACCGGAATGCGGCATTCAATCCGCGTTTGCTTTCCCCATCATAGTGGATAATGAACTGGCCTATGTGCTGGAATTCTTTTCCGACCGCCAGATTCTACTGAACGATGAACTCAAGGACATTATCCGCGACATCGGCAGCCAGCTTGTCGCACTCATTAAGCGTACACGCACGGAAGAAGAACTCAAACGCGCCAAGGAAGAAGCCGAAAAAGCCAATATTTCCAAGTCGGACTTCCTTGCCAACATGAGCCACGAAATCCGCACACCGATGAACGGCGTACTGGGAATGACATCGCTGCTGCTGGATACGCATCTGGATGCCGATCAGCGAAGCTGGGCGGAAATCATCAAGAAATCAGGAGAAAATCTGCTGGAAATTATAAATGATATTCTCGATTTCTCCAAGATCGAGGCCGGAAAACTGCTTCTGGAACCGGTACAATTCGATCTCAATAGTCTGGTTATGGAAGTGACGGACCTGTTTTCGCTCAAAACGCAGGAAAGCGGCATCGAATTGCTTGTGGAATTCGCCCCTGACCTTCCCCGCCATTTGATAGGCGATCCTACAAGGCTGCGCCAGATATTGATTAACCTGGTCGGCAATGCCCTTAAATTCACGAAACAGGGTTATGTCCTGATCCGCGCGTGGGGAGAAACGGCACCTGATAAAAAAGCGCGGCTGTATTTTGAAATTGAAGATAGCGGCATCGGAATTCCGCGAGATAAGCTCGGTTATATTTTCAATAAATTCTCACAGGCCGAAGAATCCACGACTCGTCGTTTTGGCGGAACAGGGCTGGGGCTCACTATCTGCCGGAAACTGACGGATATGATGCAGGGCAGCATTGATGTAAGAAGCGAGCTGGGCAAGGGTTCGGTTTTCTTTTTTGATGTCCTGCTGGATATAGCGGATAAAATCCCCGAGCGCCTTACTCCTCATCAGACCGATCTGAAAGACTTGCGGGTGCTGATTGTGGATGACGGAGAGATAAACCGCACCATTCTGACGCAGTACGCGCAGACTTGGGGAATGCACGTAGATACTTGCAATTCGGCCCCCCAAGCCTTTTCTATGCTGGAGAAAGCACAGAAGGTCGGAACACCGTATCATTTTGCATTGATCGATTATTGCCTGGAAGAAGGCACGGGTATGGACATCGCGGATCAAATTCAAACCGCTGCCCTTCCTATCACCACCAAGCTTATCATGATTACCGGCGTCGGCCAGCTGGTGGCCAGCATGAATCTGCAGGAAAGAGGATTTGCAGCCTTTTTCGTCAAACCGCTTTATCCCGAACATTTAAAAGCGGCAATGCAGGCTCTGCAGGATGCGAATCTAAAAGGCACGACGCTTCCGCTGCTGACGCGTAATACAATCAATAGCATTCTTCAGCATCAGAAGTCACAACAGGCCACACCGAAAGATGCATTTAACAATCTTCGTATTCTTGCGGTGGAAGATATGAAGGTGAACCTCATGCTGATTGTCCGGATACTGGAGAAACTTGGCTGCAATGTGAGCACCGCCACCAATGGTAAGGAAGCAGTGGAGAAACTCCGAAATGATTCATTCGACATGATATTCATGGATTGTCAGATGCCGGAAATGGATGGGTTTGAAGCCACCAGGAAAATCCGCGATATGGAAAACGGAAACGGTCATCACACCACGATTATTGCTCTTACGGCAGATGCCATTACAGGAGACCGCGAAAAATGCCTCCAGGCCGGAATGGACGATTACTTGAATAAACCATTCAAACCCGAACACATCGCCCAGACACTGGAAAAATGGGTCAATGCTGCCCACACATCACACTAGGCAGCTTGAGAGCGCAGCTTATCCACGTAATAAGCAAATGAGTTCGCATTAAAAGGCTTGGAAATAAAACCCTGAGCTCCCGCCGCCAGACATTTGTATATCGTCAGCGGATCGTTATCGCCGGAAAACATGACAACAAATATATTCGCATCAAAACTGGCAAGGTTTCGCATGACATCAAACCCATCATTGGTGTCGTCACGGTAATGAATATCCAGGAAGATAATATCCGGGCGGTCAATCATGGAATTGGCAATGGCCTGCCGGTAATTACCCGTAACGGTCACTTCACCATATTGCCGTAGACTCGCCGCGATCATCTGGCTGCTCATACGGTCATCTTCGACAATCAACAGAGATAAGCCCCTGGAGAAAACCGGAGCAGCACCTGCAGCGGCAACAGGGCTGGGTGCCTCCAGCAGGGCGCAAACCTGTTCCCATTCATTTTTTATATCATTGATAAACTTATAAGATTGGATTACATTCAGAACAGAACCGGGACTATACCCTCTTACAAGGCAGGCAAGCCTGCCGCCTTTCCCTTCTGCCACGGTCATGCCGGGATAATCCCTAATTTCCTGTGCTATAGCTGATTCTATCGCTTCGCGGGATGCATCCTCCCGTAACATGGCGATAAGACAGGAAACACCGCTCCAGCTCTCCGGGTCCCGCCTGACCAGTTCCGGAAGCCTGTTAAAGTCTATTTGATAATCCAAAGCCATATGGAAGCGTTACGGGTGAAAGGAAGGCTAAAAGCATGAAATTCCCCTCACTATACCATATACCCTTCCGCGGGTGAAGCGTTAGAACACAGCAATATCCATCTTTTTAAGATATTGATCTATTCACGAACAAAACCGGAAGGTTGCATTACGCTACATAAGCGGCAGATGTCTTTCCATATTAGACAGGTAATTACCGATGATTCTGCGATCGACATTATATTTGATGCTGATCAGCGCTGCAAGGTAAGCGCGGTTTGGTCCAGCTGCATCCACCTCATTACGCATAAGGCGCGGCCATTGCTGCAAAATCTGTTCGCGGAAAGGTTCCCATTTACAATGTATGTCGTATTCATGCCCTAATTGCCCCTGGTCTGCATTGAACATTGCGAAAAATGAGTTATAATCTTCTTTATCTGCTGATGATTGTCGGCCATTTTGACCTTGGCCTTGCCATTTACCACTCTGAGGAAAAAAGGCATTCTTAATACTCGATACCTGCGCCATAGTTGTTTCCTTTCACCACTGAACAAAGACATAAAAACACCCATTTTTGACGGTAAAACATATGGCATAAAGCCGCTATATGACGTGAAACAAAAATAAATAAGTTTTACATAAATCGCTTTACTATTAAGAAAAATGTCCCAATGATAATCAATCAAAACGAGGATTTTATGAACCAGAAGAAAAATACGATTCTGATTATCGAAGATGAACCGCCGATCCGTAAGCTGTTCAACATTGCGCTGGAAGCCGCTGGCTACAAGACTGTAGAGTGCGACAGCGGCAAGGAAGGCATCCGCCTGGCTGCCTCTGTGCGTCCCGATCTTGTCATTCTGGACCTGGGCCTCCCGGATATAGACGGTAAAGAGGTCATAACGGGACTGCGCGAATGGTCGCAGGTGCCCATTATTGTCTGCTCCGTACGCAGCGAAGACGAAGAAGTCATTGCCGCACTGGAAACCGGCGCGGACGATTATGTGACAAAACCCTTTAACCCGGATGTGTTACTGGCACGTATTCATGCCAACCTGCGTAAGGCCGCCACCCGCCAGGTGGGCGAACCTGATCTGGAAAACGGCGATATCCGCATGGATCTGGTGCGCCACGAAGTGTTCCTGCGCGGAGAAAAATCCGTCTTCACGCCGCGTGAATACGACCTGCTGCGTTATTTCATTGTGAACCGCGGAAAGATTCTTACCCACAAACAGATATTGAAAGATATCTGGGGTGCCGCCCATGTGGACAACATGCAGTATCTGCGTGTCTATGTGAGCCAGCTGCGTGAAAAGATCGAACCCAATCCCGCTGCGCCGATCTATATCGTGACAGAACCGGGGATCGGATATCGCATGGAAATCGTCAATGTGAGCGAGGACGCAGCCGCGTAATATCACTGATATTGCCCACGGTGCATGCAAAAGGCGCAATTACCGCATTCTATCGGTATGTTGCGTTAGATAGGCGGGATCTACCACAACATCTTTTACTTTTGCATGCACCGTTTGGGGACCCGGTTGCTCATTGAAACGGCTATAATCGTGGTAGATAATTCTATCGAGCTCCGCGCGCCGTTCAACCATTTCTGCAATTCTATCGCTTCCGTATACCGCCTCAGCCATTCCGCCCTTTTTCTCAAAGTGTTCTAGAGCTTCCGCTTTATGCTCAGGTAAACGCTGTCCTGGGGGAATAATATCATCTGGATATTCGCCTTTGGGTAATCCCTCGAGGCAACGCATATAGGTATCAAAAAGCTTGCTCTCTGTTACAATATCAGCAGCATAATCCTGTGCATGAACTGCATATTCTTGTGCCGCCTTGGCAAATACATATTCCATGCCTTCAACCACCTCATAAGCCATCGCTCGCTGATTGGGATAAGCATGGTTTGGATGTCCTATCGCTTCTGAGCATAAAATACGGTTTTCAATACGCAGATCACCAATATCCGGGGTCCCGGTGGAATTATGCTGTCCGAAGACGGTGCGTCCTTCCCCCCGAAAAAGATAAGCCCCAAAGATATTCATGGTCTTGCGGTGCCCCGCAGCATTAAAACACGGAGCATCAATGCCATCCGTTACAAAACGCTGATAGGAAGTCTTTGCAGGTGCTATGATAAGAGCGCAGTCATGATTGAACTCTTCCAGCTTACGACCGAATATTATGGCAAAACGGCTTAACTCATCTTTGCCGACATACCGTCGCTTCATTTCATCCTCTTTAGAGAAAAACCGCCTCTCGACTTCTTCCCCATTTCCGACAATAATGTCCCGCGGCACGTTAATACCTGCCGCCCGCCTGCCTTCTTCCGCTTTTACATCTTCTCCATCAATGGTAACAATATCGCCTTCCAGTTCGCGCCTGGAAAACATGTTCACTTTGATTTTACCGATGACATCCGCATAAGCCGGTGTCTTCAGAATAATCCGGGGATCGCTTTTTTCGCTGCATAACCGCTCGATATCTTCACAAACCTTGATTTCGTTGGTCTCCACGCCGCCATCACTCTGAAGCTTCTCACGATAAAACCGGACATTACGCTCCAACATTCCAGCTTTTTGTTCAGGAGAAAAAACCGGGCTGTCGAGCAGGGCTGGAAGCGCCACTTTCAACCCCAGATGCATATGCACACTATTAGCCCAGGACGTAGTGCTGGGTTTAGAGCGGAAATCTACAAACACATGCCCGGATTTATGACGCCCTCTCAATTTTTCCACCTTTGCCTCAACAGTATCGATCATATGCTGTCCGGCATTGGAAAGCCATTGAGCGGCCGCAATCGGAGAATCAATTGGCTTAGAAACAATCTCAGCCGTTAGGTAGCTCTGAGGATGAGTGTCTCCATGCTGCTGGTCTTGTATGGAAGTTGGATCGGCAACCCTGCGATCCGTATTGACTCCAGCCATATAGGTCGTTGGTTCCACAGTATATTTTGCCATATGCTTTTCAAAAGCTGAAGTAAGCTGATTGCGTTCAGAACGTTGTTCATGCTCTTGCTGCCAGGAACCGGGACGTAAAGACCGAGGTAAGAATTTTGTTCCCGCATCCTTAACATATCCCTGATATTTACCTTTGCGCAGGGCCTTAAGCCGATTATTGAATACTTTCTCATTCTCAGTAGTAACACGACATTCCACCTCACACCCTGAAGTGCGGAAAAGATCTTCCGACTGAACCCCTAACGCTGCCGCCATAGCTTCATCCCATTTTTTGATCCCTGCAAGAGATGCTTCAACCGCAGGAGATGGGGTGGCAGCTTTCACCATAAACTTTGATCTATTGATGAATCAGTGAGATGAGCTGATATGGTACCGGATATTGACTCAATATGCTACTATAAATTGTATCAGGAGATCGGCCGCCAGTCCGGGATACAGATAGTGAACACCGCGCCGCCCTCCGGATGGTTCTGCGCTTTAACGGCTCCACCCTGCCCGTCCATGACCGCCTTGCAGATAGCAAGACCGAGTCCTGTGCCTGCGACCTGGGAATCCCGCATCTGCAGACGGGCATATTTATCGAATATCTGCTCAAGCTTTTCAGGAGGAATTCCCTTGCCGTGGTCGCGTACCGCATAGGCAAATCCCCCGTCCACGCCAACAACCATGCTGATCTCTATGGTCGTCCCGGAAGGCGTATATTTACAGGCATTGTCAATAATGTTCTGCAGTACCTGCCCTATCATCATCCGGTCCACATAAAGTTCGACATTATGCTCCGGCGGCTGCAATGTAACGCTATGATTGCGCAACCGGTACTCAAGACGCCTGAGCACATCGTCAAGAATCTTGCCAGGGTGGTACCAGCCTTTCTTGAACGTGATCTTTTTGCTCTCCAGACGAGTCATATCCAGAATATTGGTGATAAAACTATCGAGCCGCTCGGATTCACTGAGTGCGGTCTCAATCAGCGTGTCACGCTTGGAGGGATCGAACTGCTTACCGTGGCTGCGGTAAATATTCAGCGCGGCGATAATGGAAGCAAGCGGGGTCTTCAGATCGTGCGAAACACTGGAAAGCAGCATGGACCGGAGCTTCTCGCGTTCCTCGCTGATGCGCGTGGCCTCCATGGTGCTGGCCAGTTCCATACGCTCGATAATGGTTGCCACCTGATCGGCAATCGCTGTCATCATCCCTCCGAACCAGACATCCACTTGCTTGCGCGAGCGCGGCTTCACACCGATAATGCCGATCGCACCGCTTTGCGACAGCATGAGATTGAAACGCCAGGCAGAATCACGGAACGAAGGAGATCCGAGCCCCGTTGTCTTCATTTCACGCCAGCATAATTCCATCGCCTTGATATCGGAGTCGCTGAGCGTTGCATCCTGCGGAAATGTCAGTACGATATTTTCCGGGCTGACAGCGGGAGGCAGGAAAAATGCCACTTCCATCTTAAGGGTGCGTACGATATGCGCATGCAGCTTCTCCAGCGCCTGGGTTAACGAAGACGCATTCGCACTGACCTGATACAGATTGAACAATACCTGCGTATTCAGCTCGCGTCTGCGTGCTTTTTCGGCAAAACCGCGTGTGCGGCTGGTGAAAATAGAGATCAGCATAGCTGCCGAAAGGAAAATCCCCATATTGAGCATGTCCGTCACATTGCTCAGATCGATATGGTAATGGGGAACGGTTAGAAAATAATTGATGACGAGAAAGCTCGTCAGCGAAGCGATCAGCCCCGGCATAAGTCCGAAACGGCTCGCCGCAAACGCGCAAGCGGTCATGAACAGCAGGCCGATATTCTGGTTATTGATCCTGAATAAGGCAGGCGGCAATGTCGCCTGGAGCGCGAATGCGCAAAGATATGCCACCCCTACGGCCAACAACCCGTATAGAATAGGAAGCGGCCTGAAAAAACGCAGCCTTTCCCACAAGGAGTAACGGTAATTATGTCCCGTGATCGTAATTCCTTCGACCGGAATCCCTCGCTTCCGCGCTTGCTCCATCACGGTCTGCGGAAGGGTGCGGCGCAGTAAAAAACTGCGCTGCTGCTGTTCGGAATGGGCTATAATAATAGATGCAACGCGCCCTTTTTCCTCCTCCAGCATGGTCTTGACGGCACGCGTATAATTCTCGGCGGTGATATGGGACGTTTCACCCCCCATCTGCTCTGCAAGCGTCAGAAGGCGCAACATTCTCTCTTGAGCATCCGGATCGAGTCCATCCTGCCCTGGCGTTTCCACGAACACGGCACGCCATCGCCCCCCCATACGCATGGCACGGTTGCGGGCAACACGTAAAAGAATAACTGCTCTTGGATGATCCTCAAGACAGACAATAACCAGATCAGGTGACGTCGGTTCCATATAGGCGTATATCTATTAAGAATAAGAATGGAATAGCACAGGCTAATATAAATTCTCCATAACTTAAAGATTGATTATACGGCAACCATATATTACTATGCCGCCGCTTACTTCCCCGCAATACGTCCATGACGCTGAAGGCCCCGTATGAATCCCAGGTTTTCCTGTGCTGTTTTACGCCGTCTGCCCTTTCTGGCGTTATCCCTCATTCTGCTCGGATGTACCACTCCGGTCCCCCCCTCATACACAGCGCCGGAACCCCCGCCCGTAAAACAGGTCAAGAAACCCCAGCATCACATCAAACCTGTTGTATCTCCGCATTACGCAATGGATGCCTATATAGAATCCCTGTCCTTAAGCGATATGGAGCTGTCCTATGTATCGGCAGAAAATTCTGCGCTTCAGTCCCGGCTGGATATAATTTCGCGCTTCCTGAACGAAAAGAGAAAACAACCCGCATTGCAACCGGCAATCGTGGTTTCCTATAGCGTAAAAGATCAGAAAAACATTTTACAGCTGATTGCTCCTTTCGACATGTCGCGCAATGAATATGATTTCTCCGACCTGCAGGCGGTACTGTCTCACGTTAAAGGCCCACAATACGTCATACAGGATATTCATCCCGTGATTGCCAAAAGCACCCAGCAGAGAAAAATTCTGTTTTCCAGAGACGATACGAATGCCACTCGTGAGATGATACGGCATGAACTGAAGGCGCTGCTGGCCAACACCACACCGCTTTCCGATTCGGCGGAAGCAAAAGTTCAGCTGCAGCTTCTAAGATTCTTCATCGGTCTTCATATGAGGGATGCTGCCTATCTCGCCGCTGAAAATGCCGAACAGTCATTGGCAAGCGTAGAAGACCGGCAGGGAGACAATCCGGAAACGCAGAAATTATCCGGTGAACTCGACACCTTGAAAAGCCGCCTTCGCAAAGAGATGCCTTTCACTTTCAAGTCATTATAAACGCTCTTTATATGCTGCTTATATGACCGTTAAGCATACGAATGGCATGCTTACGCTTATTTTGTAATCCTCAGCCTGCTAATATTCTTACGACAGGAGGATTTATGAGCTATACTCTTCAGCTGCCGCTGGGTGCCAAGCCCCAGAGAAAGCAGATGAAATATGCTTCGCAGAGCGTAGACGATCTTATTCGCATGAAATGGCCGAAGCTGGCAGACGAAGAAATCCGCAATTACAGGCTCGATCCCCGTCAGTTTTATTCTGCTCTTCAGCAGACATACAATATCACACAGGAAGAAATAGAGCTTCAGCTCAATCTGATTAAACGAAAAGTAATTTATGCAGCAGCGTAATTACTGAGACTTAAAAGTTCTGGCGTATTTGGTATTTTAAACTCTCCCCTTGACCGGCGCCCTCTCAAGCGTCGGTTTCTTTTGTCCGGAAGGCTTGCTCCGCTCAGGCACTTCATCCGGCTTCCCCTCCTTTTCGTTTCAGCCTGTTTTAATCTTGACAGGCATTTTCCACGTGGGTAGACAATCTCCATCGTTAACTATTGAGAAGGTGTAGCAGTGTCTGACGGCGATAGTAGTCGCTTGGGTTACGGAACGTTTATTCCCGGTTAAAACGGACAGGCACCACCTTCCGCCGGGACAAACGGCGGAAAATAGTTTATATTCTCCTTCTGACTCAAGCAAGTAAGCAGCTGAAGCACTGACTCTGCCTAAGGGAGCGTTTTGCATGAAACAAGCGGTCAGGAATATCATAAAAGCGAAGGATCCGGTCGTCTCGGAAACGCTTGTAAGCGCCTCAAAATCCTCGATCGATGACGCTATTGCATTACTGGAAACCGGTTTTCATGGCCTGACGGAAGAAGAAGTGCTGGCCCGTCGTGAGCGTTACGGCGCAAACGAGGTAGCTCACGACCATCCCGATCCATGGTATAAGCAGCTTGCAGGCGCATTCGTTAACCCGTTTATCGGTGTACTGGCAGCCCTGATCGGCATATCCCTGTTTACCGATGTTCTGCTCGCCCCGCCGCAGGACCGTAATTTCAAGACCATCATTGTGCTGCTGACCATGATTCTCATCAGCTCGGTCTTGCGCTTCTGGCAGGAATATCGTTCCGGCCAGGCCGCAGAAGCATTGAAAGCCATGGTGCGCACCACTGCTACCGTCACCCGTAAGGAATTTGACAGGCCGATGGAAGTTTCCATTATCGACCTCGTTCCGGGCGATATCGTCAAGCTTTCTGCAGGTGATATGATTCCGGCGGATGTCCGCCTGCTCACTTCGCGCGATCTGTTCATCAGCCAAGCCGTACTTACAGGCGAATCCATCCCGGTAGAAAAATACGATACCCCCGTTTCTCGCACGAGCGAGGTAAAAAGCCCCCTGGAGATGGAAAATGTCTGTTTTATGGGAACTAACGTCGTCACCGGCTCGGCCACCGCGCTCGTCGTCGCCACCGGCAAGGACGCCTATTTCGGCACCATGGCACGGGAAATCACGGGCACACGTCCGCTTACAAGCTTCGATATCGGCATTAATAAGGTTAGCTGGGTGCTGATCCGCTTCATGTTCATCATGGTGCCGATTGTGTTTTTCCTCAACGGCCTGACGAAGAATAACTGGACGGACGCCCTGCTCTTCGCCGTCTCCGTCGCAGTGGGCCTCACGCCGGAAATGCTACCGATGGTCGTAACCGCAAATCTTGCACGCGGCGCGGTAGCCATGGCCAAGCGCAAAACAATTGTTAAGCACCTGAACTCAATCCAGAACTTCGGCGCAATGGATATTCTCTGCACAGATAAGACCGGCACCCTGACACAGGACAAGATCATCCTGGAAAAACACCTCGATATTTATGGCGAAAAGAATCTGGACGTGCTGAAATACGCCTATCTCAACAGCTATTACCAGACGGGCCTGAAAAACGTGCTCGACGTAGCCGTCCTGAATTTTGGCGATGATTACGGTATGAATGCCATGCAGGTTGAATACCGTAAGGTGGACGAAATTCCGTTCGATTTCGTGCGCCGCCGCATGTCCGTCATCGTGCGCAGCGACGCTCCGCGCAACCTGCTTGTCTGCAAAGGTGCGGTGGAAGAAGTACTGTCCTTGTGTGTAGAAGCGGATGATTTCGGCAAACAGGAAGAGACCGACACCGCACATCTTGAGGAGAAGCGTAAAAATCCACGTTCGCCGAGCCTCACGCTGGATGAAGAAAAGCGCAAGGAAATCCGCAAAATCGCGCGCGAATTAAATGAAGAAGGTTTGCGCGTTCTGGCCGTTGCCTACAAATGGCTGCCACCGGAAGACCGCACCTACAATATTCAGGACGAAACCCAGATGGTCCTGGCAGGCTATATCGCTTTCCTCGATCCGCCGAAGGAAACAGCCCTGACCGCCATCTCTGCGCTGAAGGAACATGGCGTCGCCGTCAAGATCATTACGGGGGACAATGAAATCGTGACCCGCAAAATCTGTAAAGAAGTAGGACTCGATCACACCCATATCATCATGGGCAAGGATATCGACACATTCTCGGACGAAGAGCTTGCAGGCAAGGTGGAAGAAACCACCATCTTCGCCAAAATGTCTCCCATCCAGAAATCCCGCATCATCCGTTCGCTGCAAAGCCTTGGCCATACGGTGGGCTACATGGGCGACGGCATCAATGACGCCGCAGCGCTCCGCGACGCAGATGTCGGTATTTCAGTCGATACGGCCGTGGATATCGCCAAGGAATCGGCAGATATCATCCTGCTGGAAAAAAGCCTTATGGTACTGGAAGAAGGCGTGCTGGAAGGCCGCAAGACCTTCGGCAACATCATCAAATACATCAAGATGACCGCCAGCTCCAATTTTGGTAACGTCTTCAGTGTATTGATCGCCAGCGCCTTCCTGCCCTTCCTGCCGATGCTTGCCATCCAGCTGCTCGTGCAGAACCTGCTGTATGATATCTCGCAGATTTCCATTCCCTGGGACAATGTGGACATGGAATATATGGATAAACCGCGCAAATGGGAGGCAGGGGGCATCGCCCGCTTCATGATGCTGATCGGCCCGCTCAGTTCCATTTTTGACGTGATCACCTTCTGCGTCATGTGGTATGTCTTCAAGGCAAATACGCCCGAGCATCAGGGGCTTTTCCAGTCCGGCTGGTTCGTGGAAGGCCTGTTATCGCAGACGCTGGTCGTGCATATGATCCGCACACAGAAGATTCCCTTCTTCCAGAGCCGCGCCGCCCTGCCCGTCATCACACTGACGCTCGTCATCATGGCGATCGGTATCTATATTCCCTTCTCGCCGCTGGGTGAAAGCCTGAGGCTGGCAAGCCTGCCGCTTGCTTATTTCGGCTGGCTGGTGGCGATTCTGCTGGGTTATTGTATAGTGACACAAACGGTAAAAACGTGGTATGTTAAGAAATTCGGGGAGTGGATGTAACCGCCTATGCATGAAAAACGCCTGACCCAACGCCTGACCGAGTATTGGGACCGCTTACGCAATGAAGCTCCTCTTCCGCAGATTGAACGCTTCAATCACGGCGCCTTGGAAGATGTGATCGGCAAATGCTGCCTCTGGCGTGTGGAAATACGCGACCCAAGCGCCAAAACAAGGCTCTACACCTATGAGTTTGTCGGAGCGGAGATGCAGCAGATCATCGGCTCTTCGGATTTGATCGGCACGACTCTTTCACCACATTTCAAGGACTTCCCTGCCGCGCGCATTATGGGCAAAATAGGCAATGCTGTGGAAAATGCAGCTATCGTTGTGGATGAGGGGCAATTCGTCAATACGAATAACAAGGTCATTAAATACCGCTCCTGCCTCCTGCCCTTCGGCACACAGGATGGCCGCGTAACGAACGTTCTGCTCGGCATTTCCTGGAAAGCTTTTTAAGCAAATTCCAAACTACATCAGAAACAGAGGATACTATGAGACATAAATCGTCGGTTCCTTATCTGCGCCTTTTGCAAACCTGCTGGCATTATGCCGGACCGGGAAGAGGGCTCATGATCGTCTTTTACCTGATGACCATTGGCGCCAACCTCACTTCCATATGGCAGCCCTTCGTTATCGGCAAGCTGATCAACCGTTTGCAGCAGGGTGGCGGCGATTTGCTCCATGATGCCATATTCTGGCTTGCCGTCTATGTGCTGCTGACGCTCGGCTTCTGGCTCCTGCATGGCCCTTCGCGCCTGATTGAGCGCAATATCGCTTTCAATGTCAGGAACAATTTCCAGAAACATTACTACAACCTGATTACGCATCTGCCCATGCACTGGCATCAGGAGCACCATACCGGCAACACCGTCAACCGCATCAGCAAAGCCTCACAAGGGCTTTATAATTTCGCAGACGAGCAGTTCATCTATATTGAAAATATCGTAACGGCAATCTCCGCTTTCGCCATGCTTGCCTTCATCGCACACAGCATCGCACTGATCGAGATCGTATTCGCTATCGCCATCATCACCCTGCTGATCCGATACGACCGCGTACTGATTCCCATCATCCATACGCGCAATGAACGCGAGCACCAGTATTCTTCGCTCTTCTTTGACTTTGCGAGCAATATCGTAAGTGTCATCTCATTCAATCTCGCCGGATATACGCAAGTAAAGCTCAACAATGCCTTGCAGCATATAGCCGAGCCGCTCAAACGCGAGATCGTGATTAATGAGTTGAAATGGTTCACCATGATGATGCTGATCGTCATCGCCGAATTCACGATCATGGTGCTCTATATCTATAAGATCCTCTCCACAGGCAACAGCCTGATGCTCGGCAGCCTCGTTGCGATCTATCAGTATATGCACAATCTGAACCGGCTGTTTTTCAACCTCGCCTCCAATTACTCGCGCTTGCTGCAGCAGACCACCGATCTCGAATCAGGCGAGCCGCTCGTAAAAGCATTTGATTCATTGGCCATGAAGGATGAAGGAAAGCCGAGTCTTGCCGTGACGCAAGGCGAGATTGCGTTCGACCACATTAATTTTACCTATCCCAATGGCAGGCATGTGTTCAACAACCTCCATTTGACCATAAAACCGACGGAGAAAGTAGGCATTGTAGGACGTTCCGGCGCAGGCAAGACCACACTGATCCACCTGCTGCTGCGCTTCCATGAGACTTCCGGCAACGGCATATGGATCGACAAGCAGAATATCAATCAGGTCAGCTATGCGAGCCTGCGCGAGTCCGTTGCGGTTATCCCGCAGGATACTTCGCTGTTTGAAACCACACTGATGGAAAACATTCGTTGCGGCAGGCTGGATGCTACGGATGAAGAAGTGATCGCAGCGGCAAAAAAAGCCCATGCGGATGAATTCATTACCCAGCTTCCGGAAGCCTATCAGGCGCTTGTCGGCGAACGCGGCATTAAACTCTCAGGCGGCCAGCGTCAGCGCATCGCTATCGCCCGCGCCATTCTCAAGAACGCTCCCATTCTTGTGCTGGACGAAGCCACCAGCGCGCTCGATTCAGAATCGGAAAAACGCATTCAGGAAAGTTTCTCCGAACTCATGCGCGAAAAAACCGTAATCGCCATCGCCCACCGCCTCTCCACCATCGCGCATCTCGACCGGCTTGTGGTGATGGATAGCGGGCAGATTGTGGAAGAAGGAACCCATGCGGAGCTGCTGGCAAAGAACGGTTACTACGCAAAACTCTGGGCGATGCAGTCGGGAGGCTTTTTGCCGAACTAGAATCCACGCGCCATGGCGATCATGCAGAATAATACCCCGGCGATCATCACCAGCTGCAGTCCCGCTAGTTTCCTGATTTTCGCATAACCCGCAGTACCGATATCGCCCATCTGCTTCGCGCGAATAAGCTTTACCGTTGGATAAGCGGAGATTAATCCTGCTGCGAGAAACAGCGCCATCGCTGCATGAAAGAAGGGATTTTCGGAATAATATGCACCACCTTTCTCCAGAAATATCCGGGCTACTCCCGTAGCAATCATCAGACCGGCGCTGATGCCGTATCCGATGTCGATCCGCTTGAGCAGTTTAAACATGGCCTCATTAAGCGGACCGGCACACAGCAGAAAAAGTTCACCTGCCAGACATGCCACTAGAACCATCGCCCCCAGAAAATGCAGATAGGTAAACAGGAATGTCATAGGACTACCGTACGCTATAATGGCTCTCAATATACTGCTCAAGCATCTGCTGGAACTCTTCCGCGATACGGTCGCCACGCAGCGTCGCCGTCTTCTTGCCGTCTACGAATACCGGCGCGACCGGAGACTCACCCGTTCCAGGCAGGCTGATGCCGATATTGGCGTGCTTGCTTTCTCCCGGTCCGTTCACGATACAGCCCATTACGGCAACATTCATATTCTCGACACCTTTATATTGCGTCTTCCATACCGGCATCTGATCGCGCAGGAAGCTCTGGATCTTTCCGGCCAACTCCTGGAAATACGTGCTCGTCGTGCGCCCGCATCCGGGGCACGCCGTCACCATCGGCGTAAAAGAACGCAAGCCCGTTGTCTGTAAAATTTCCTGTGCAACCACGACTTCCTTCGTCCGGTCGCCACCCGGCTCCGGCGTCAGCGAAACACGGATCGTATCACCGATACCCTCCATGAGCAGCGTTGCCATCGCCGCCGTTGAAGCCACAATGCCTTTGCTGCCCATCCCCGCTTCGGTAAGCCCAAGATGCAACGCATAATCGCAATCCTTCGCAAGATCACGGTATACATGGATCAGGTCCTGCACGCGGCTGACCTTACATGAGATCACAATCCTGTCGGAAGGCAGTCCGATCGCTTCTGCCTGCCTGGCGCTGGAGAGCGCGGAATAAATGAGCGCCGCGCGCGATACTTCCTCCGCGTCTTTCGGCTCCGGCAATTTAGCGTTTTCATCCATCATGCGCGCTACGACCTGCGAATCCAGACTGCCCCAGTTCACACCGATACGCACGGGCTTATCATACTTCAATGCGCATTCGATCATCTGCGCAAACTGCGTATCTCGCTTATCCGAGAACCCGACATTGCCGGGATTGATGCGGTATTTCGCAAGCGCCTTCGCACAATCGGGGAAATCAGTCAGCAACCGGTGGCCGTTATAATGAAAATCCCCCACAATCGGCACATCGCACCCCTGCTTGTGGAGCGCTTCCACAATAAATGGAACTTGCGCAGCCGCTTCTTCATTATTGACCGTCACACGCACGATCTCGGAACCTGCACGCGCCAGGGAAAGAATCTGGCTGACAGTGGAGTCCCTGTCTGCCGTATCGGTATTGGTCATGGATTGAACGACAATGGGGGCATCGCCACCCATAGTTACATTTCCAATCTTGACTTTATGGCTTTTTCTGCGTGTACTCATGCAAAACCCCTATACCAGAGGAACGCCGCTTGTCAAAATCTTTAGAGCTTTCATTCGAGTTCTTCCCTCCCAAAACACCGGAGCTGGAAGGCAAGATGTGGGACGCTATTGAACAGCTTTCCTCCCTGGAACCCGCATTTGTTTCCGTTACATTCGGCGCAGGCGGCAGCACGCGCGACCATACGCACCGCATCGCTACGGATATCCTGAAACGTACCAAACTCAAAGCAGCCGCGCATTTGACCTGCGCCCGCGCGACCCGTGCGGAAGTAGATGAAATCGCCCGCTCCCACTGGGCGGCGGGCATAAACCATATCGTGGCGCTTCGCGGCGATCCTCCGCGCAATGTCTTTGAATATGTGCCGCCTAAAGAGAGTTACCGCTACGCGACCGACCTTATTGAAGGATTGCGGAAAATCGGCGATTTCGAAATCAGTGTTGCCGCTTTCCCGGAAAAACACCCGGAATCCCCGTCTTTCGAGCAGGATATCGAGGTGCTGAAGCGCAAGGAAGCCATGGGCGCCAAACGTGCGATCACGCAATATTTCTTCGATAACTCCCACTATCTGCGCCTGCGCGACCGTGCAGAGGCCGCAGGTGTTAAAATACCCATTATTCCAGGAATAATCCCCATCAACCATTTTGCCAATATCAAGCGCTTTTCCGAAATGTGCGGCACTTCCGTCCCTGCCAGCATGGAAAAACGCTTCATCGGGCTGGATGAAAATCCCGTTGCCCGTGATCAGGAAGCCATTGCATTTGCTGCCGAGCAGTGCCAATCGCTGATTGCAGAAGGCGCAACCCGATTCCACTTTTACACAATGAACCGCGCCGACCTGATACAGGGGGTTTTCGACGCGATAGGCAGTAGAAAATCTGCCGCATTCGCGTAAAATCTATCTAAAATATGGTTATATTCCGTGATTAAAGTTGTGTAATCGTTAAAAATATGTTTATATTAACCATTGCCATTAAATAATATTTAATTTGGGAGATAATAATGCGCGTCCTGCTCGTAGAAGACGACTCGTCAACCGCTAAGGCGATAGAGCTTTCACTCGCATCCGAAGGCATTATATGCGATACAACCGAGCTCGGCGAAGAAGGGCTGGAAATCGGAAAAATTTACGATTACGACATCATCATCCTGGATCTTATGCTCCCGGATATTGACGGATATGAAGTACTGCGCCGCTTCCGCGCCGCCCGTATCACCACTCCCATTCTGATTCTTTCCGGCCTCTCCGGCCCGGACCAGAAAATCAAAGGCCTCGGCTATGGTGCTGACGACTACCTCACCAAACCGTTCAATAAAGGCGAGCTTATTGCCCGTATTCAGGCAATCGTACGCCGCTCCAAAGGTCATTCCGATTCCGTCATTCGCACCGGCAAACTCTCCGTCAACCTTGATACACGCTCGGTTGAAGTGGACAGCAAGCCGCTGCACCTGACCAGCAAGGAATATGCGATCATCGAACTGCTTTCCCTGCGCAAAGGCTCCACGCTTACCAAAGAAATGTTCCTCAATCACCTCTATGGCGGGGTAGATGAACCGGAACTCAAAATCATCGACGTCTTCGTCTGCAAGCTACGCAAGAAGCTGACCATCGCTGCGGGCGGCGAAAACTATATCGACACTGTCTGGGGCCGCGGCTATGTGCTGAAAGAGTTCGACGGCAAGCCGGTCGATGTGGACGCTGAAGTGGAAGAAGAAGTATAGTTCCATGCGTCGTATTCTCATCCTATTTACAACTATCATAGCGGGGTTTCTCGTGGCAAAAACTGCATCTGCTGCTGACCTGGAAAACACCTTGTACATGGATCTCAAATCAGGCCGCGTCGTGATCCAGATGCGCCCGGATCTGGCTCCCAAAACCGTTGCGCGTATCAAAGAACTGACGCGCCAGAAATTCTACGATGGCATCAAATTCCATCGCGTGATCGAAGGCTTCATGGTGCAGGGCGGCGACCCGACCGGAACCGGCTTCAGCGGTTCGGGCAAAAAACTGAAAGCTGAATTCACCAACACTCCCGCCGTGCGCGGCGTAGTGGCCATGGCGCGTGCGAATGATCCGGACAGCGCAGACAGCCAGTTCTTCATCGTGACCAAAGATTCACGCTTCCTGGACAACCAGTACACCGTCTGGGGCCAGGTCACCAGCGGCATGGAATTCGTTGATAAAATCAAGAAAGGCGACCCCGCCCGCAACGGCGAAGTGTCCGATCCCGATACAATCGTAAAAATGCGCCTCGCATCGGACGAAAAAGCCGGGCTGGATTTTTAGTCAGATCACCGCTTCTTACACAACCATAACAGTGGTTAATCTGCGTGCATGATACGTTGATTCACTATATCCCCTATATCATAGGCGGAATACTGCTGCTGAATATTCTGACGTTTATCCTCTATGGAACAGATAAGCGCGCCGCGAGAAACGGTGGCTGGAGGATACCGGAAAGCACATTGCTATTTCTATCTTTATTAGGAGGTAGTCCCGCAGCGCTCATCGCAAGCAGATACTTTCGCCACAAAACGGCTAAGAACGCTTTCAGAGTAAGATTTATTTTGATCCTGCTGCTCCAGGCATGCCTGATAATATATTTTATATTGCGGCAATAATTCTCAGCGGCTGCGGCTCTGGTTCACTTGAACTCCCAGATAAACAGCCGTTGCTCCCAAAGCAACTGCAAGCACCGTTCTAAAAATGGAACCTGTTCTATCTGGTTTCCTCCCTCCCCCAAGCACAGCATTATTATATACCGCTTCCTTGTTTTCCTCCTCATAGGATTTACTCGCTCCTACTGCAGCGCCAACCGCAGCAGCACCGGCTGCCGCTGCCCACATATAGCTGGCATCATTATTCGATGTCTGATTCTGCGTAGAATTACGCCCCATTCTCTGACGCCAATTCTGCCCTCTGCCATTATTTGGCGGAGGCGGTACAGGCGATTGTGGCGGTTGTCCTCCAGAGGGAGGCTGTACAGGAGGTTGCGGAGGCGAACCGCCAAATGGAGGCGACACAGGAGACTGCGGAGGCGGACTGCCAACCGGGGGCGGCGAAGGAGGCTGCGGAGGCGAACTGCCAAACGGAGGAGGCGAAGGAGGCTGCGGAGCTGGACTGCTAAACGGAGCCGGTGCAGGAGACTGCGGAGGCGGACTGCTAAACGGAGCTGGCGCAGGAGACTGCGGAGGCGAACTGCCAAACGGAGGAGGTGCAGGAGGCTGCGGAGCTGGACTGCTAAACGGAGCCGGTGCAGGTGACTGCGGAGCTGGACTGCTAAACGGAGCCGGCGCAGGAGACTGCGGAGCTGGACTGCTAACTGGAGACTGCGCAGGACGCGCAGGTAATGGTGCTGAATTAGCTACATATGCCTCATTCCACCGGCTGCGATCAGGCATCGCAGAACGGTCGCCATTTTGAAAAACCGCCTCAAACCACCCTTGGAGTCCTTTGGGAATAAAAGCTTCATCGCGATGACCACGCTTTACACGCTTCGCAACATATTTATCTGCATCTTCGGCAGTCTGGTCTTTATATACAGAGCAATCATTCCGCATATATTCCAGAACTTCCTGATAGGGATGGTATCCGGCCAAAATGTTGAAGCTCAAGACCGCTAAAGAAAAATGGTCGCTTTCATCTGTGAATACCCCGTGTGCCGCCCGAGGATCCCTAATCTTTTCTTGAACTGTTTGTCCAAGCCACTCTTTTCCATTAGCTCTAATCTGGAAGGAATCCGTGTCAATGATTCTGGGTTCTAACTTTCCCGCTGCCGTGCGCACGACAAGTATATTATTCTCATTTAAATCACATGCCTGGACACCATTTGCATGTAAATATTCCACCGCTTCACTCAGAGAGCTTATAAAATGCTCTAAATCATCCCTGGTAATAGGAGGGTTTGCTTTTTCCTGTCCCTTAGGAGTCATTCGGGCAACGAGGCTTTCGCCTTGCTGGACCTGATCCATCCAGTATCCTGCCCTTTCGCCGTTTTCGTATACCACCCCTCGAGGCAAAACAAGGCAGCGATGCGATAACCCCTGCAGAGCAGCTATTTTACCCTCAATATCCTCATCAAAGCGAGTTTGGCGGACATTATGCCCATTGCCGTCATCTTCCTTATATAATTTTATAGCTTTGCCATCCCGGAAGAATACATCCGCTTCCAGTCCACTCGCGTCCGGTGTATCCATATTAACTTGATACTGGGACTGCGTGCCAACACCACTGCCTGTTAATTCTAATACCGCCATCCTGGTCCCTTTTACCCAGTACTTTTATCCCACTCTTTATATGGATATCATAAAACTATTACAGTTTAATGACATAACCGGACAATAATGATGACATTCGTGTTAAAAACCGTATTTGCACATTGTCATATAATATTCATATAAAACCCTTCCTGTCCCATGGTATAGTAAAGGCGATTACTTGTGTTCGCGCATAGATAGACTGAGACTCTCGAGTTGCATGTTGATTCTGCGGACCCTGTTATCGGTGAGTGTGTTACCTGACGCTCATCGCACCACCCGCAGAATCTCGCACAGCAATGCGCGAGCGAAGCTTTACCCGCGGTCCGATACCGCACCTGCGACTCACGACGACGAGCCGCATTCCATGTCAGAGCGCATCTAAGCGCCATCCCCCAGGGAGTAGCACATGTTCGGCAGCGAAAGCGTGTTCATGACGGGCTCGTACCTTCAGGACACCCTCAGCACCTCTGACCTCGGCGGCGTGTTCTCCGGCTTCCCGGCGCACTACACCATCGAGAGCGGTCAGATCACGGTCCTCTCCGGCAACCCGGCGTCCCAGTTCATCGAGAACGCCGACACCGACGGCATGGGGTCCACGATCTTCGGGCTCGACGTCAACATCGACGCCTCCGGCAGCATGCGCAGCTCGATCCGGCAGCTCATCGCGCTGGCCCACGCGCTCGTGCAGAAGATCGCCAACTCGCCGTACGCCGACGCCACGATCGTCCGGTTCAACCTGTTCAACGGGACCGGCATCCACAGCTCGGAGTACGTCCTGGCGAGCGAGATGAACCTCATCGTCGACACCCTGGACAAGCTCGTCACCGACGGCGGCGAGTCCATCGGGACGCTCGACGAGGTCGCCCAGATCGAGGAGATCATCCGCTCGGGCAAGATCCCCGTGGTGGGGTGCACCCCCACCAGCTTCATGCTGATGAAGACCCGGGGTGACGCCAGGGACATGGCCGCGTGCGCGCGCCAGATCCTGGGCCGTCACTTCGTCCACATCAGCGCGACGCTCACGGACGGCGGCGAGATGGGCAGCCCCCGGTTCACCGCCGAGGACGTGCGGGAGGACTTCGCCGAGGAGATCCAGCTCGGCGGCGACCTGCCGTTCAAGCTGATCGAGCGCAGCCACGGCCTGCTCGTCTACGTGGGCCGCACCGACGTCAGCGTCTGCCGGAAGTACGCCAAGGCCGCCGGGTTCGAGTTCGCCAGCTCGCTGGAGATCGACCCGGAGGGCATCGCCGACCTCATCGCGAACTTCGCGCTGACCAAGTCGGCCTACGCGGCGGCGAACCCGCCGGTGGCGAACTGACGCAAGTCCGGCCACGGTGTGGGGCGCGACGAGACGACCGAACGAACGGTCTCTCGCGCCCCACCCCGCGGCAACTACAAGTACGCGGGGGCGGAAGCATGCAACACGGCATCCGCCCCCCTTCGTCGTTTAAGGAGAGCAAGTGAAACGACACGGAATGGTCATGCGGGCAACCGCGAAGACCACCGCATGCGAAGACACGGGGTTTGGGATTAAAACCAACACCGGCGCCTTCGCGGGTGTGTTCGACGGCAGCAGCCTGTCCAATGTCTCACGCAAGCAGTTTCCGCTGTTGCGTACGGACATGGGAGCTGCCATCATCGGACGCGCCGCGGCAAACGCCGCAATGAGCGTGCTCGGCGGAGTCCAGGTGGACGACGTCGCACAGCACATCCAGCAGGAGCAGCTCAGTGCCCTCGACATCGTCGGACCGGTCCTCGGTTTCAACACGATGGAGTGGGCCGCAACCTCCGTGTGGGGTCTCGTGAACGACGGCTGCCTCTCCATGCACATGCGTGGTGACGGTGCCTTCGCACGGGAGATCCGGCACGGTGAAAAGCAGCTCCTCTGCCTGACCCGCTACGAGTTCAAGGGCAGCATGCCTCCGTACCTCAGCATGACCGAGGAGGAGTACATCGCTGCCATGGGAGGCGACGAGAACGCCGAACTCGTGACCGAAACACTCGCGTTCATCGAGCGTGGCGAGAACGGGTACACCGACAGCGGTTCAGTCAAGACCCGTACGCGTAAGCGTTCTCTCAAGTTCGCGGCGCACGGCGTCAACCGGACGTACCGCGACCTGAGCACCACCCTGTCCTACGGGGTCGCCACCGACGGTGTCTGCGACATCACCGGGATCGAGTGGTGGAAGGTGCTGGCGGCAGCATGGGACGTGCGTGTGAACGCGCTGCTCGAACCGCTGCTCGTCGAACGCCTCCGGAAGCTCATCGGCGGCGCCCCCCTCAACCTGGGGGACGACGTCGCGATCGAGAAGGTCGTTCTGTAGGAGGAAGCAGCATGATACGCTGTCATTCTCCCTGATCTCCCCCCGCGACAGTGGGTGGGAGGGGGCCAGAGGGGGCGGTTGGTTCGTTGAAACACGACCACCGTACCCTCCCTCCCCTCCAAACATACAAATTAATCAGCATATTCATAAATTTTTAACAATTCTGTGCTACTAATGATGATATTAAACCTTATCAGCAGAGGGATACCATCATGCAAGTTGCTACAGAAACACATAGCGTTTCCAACGGTCACAGGGCCAGTGCCGGAAAAACGCCTGCAAAAGGCAAGTCGCGCATTGCAACGATGAAGGACGCTGCCGTAGCCGCAGCCGTGGAAGGGCGTTTCCGCTTCGCCACCGAGCAGCAGGCACAGGAAGCACTGGATAAGATATGCAGCCGCTTCATCATTTCCAAGGATTCCCCTGCCCCGAATGCATCCGGCAAGCATACGGAAATAAAAATCTGGATCCGTGGCTATGATGTCACAGAGGAAGAAAAGGAAAAAGGCGCACGCGGTAATTATGCGCTGATTAAAATCAAGCGCGTCAATGGCGGACGGTATGCGCTGCTTGCGGAAAAACTGCATGTCGATGTCGGCCATCATCCCGAAAAGGAACGCCCGAAAACCCGCCATCCGAACTGGGGTCACCCTGTATTGCGCGCAGTGCTCGCGGAAAAGAAGTTCGATACGCTGGAAAAAGCCTACAGCCAGCTCATGGCACTGCATTATGAATATCCGGAAACCACGATTCCGGGCGCGGATACGCTGCATGTGATGGTCTATAGCCATAAAACCGACCATTCCATGCCGATCGAACGCGTAGTAATCAAAATCAAGGTACTTTCGGAAGGCGGCGTGCAGTTGTCGCTCAAGGGCAAAGGCCAGAAAAAGACGGAAATGAAGGAAGCTCCGCCGCTTGCCCAGAAAATTGAAGCAGCCTATGCAGCCAAACCAGCCACCCAGGTCGTGGAACATGGCGATGAGGCAGTGGAAGCCCCCTCCAAACCAGGAAGATTCACCTCCATGGTGGTTCAGCGCCGCAAGAAACGTGCCCCGGTAAGGAAGCCTACTACAAGCGAGAGCTAATCCCAGTATTTCAGCCATTGTGCGAGGAATCCATCCTATAGCGGTATGGTTCCTCTGCAACCCTTTTGCACCAAACACCCGCAACACAGAAAAGACCTTTGCATAATGGGTCATAATCGGCTTATATGGGCGCAAATTGCCTGTCGATTTCGGGGTGTATACCCGGATTCGCCGGACAGCATTAAGGGGCAAGCGCTGAACCTATGAAACAGCCAGTCATACTGCAGGTATTGCCACAGCTGCGGGCCGGTGGCGTCGAGCGCGGCACGATTGAGATCGCCGGAGCCATCGCCCGTGCCGGTATGCGCGCGCTTGTGGCATCCGCAGGTGGCTCCATGCTGCCCAATCTTGCTTACGCAGGTGGAGAGCACATCACCATTCCGCTCACAACCAAGAACCCGCTCACAATCTGGAGCAACGCGGCGGAGCTGGAAAAAATTATACGCAAACACAAGGTGGACATTATTCACGCCCGCTCTCGCGCACCCGCCTGGAGCGCGCTGATTGCCGCCAGACGCACCAAAACTCCCTTCGTGACAACATTTCACGGGGTTTACGGCCTGTCGCCTGAATTCAAGAAACATTATAATGCCGTGATGACCCAAGGGGACCGCGTGATCGCCATCTCCAATTTCGTCGCCGAGCATATCATAGCAAATTACCCGATCGATCCTACGCGAATGCGCATCATCCATCGCGGCGTCGACATCAACAGCTTCGCTCCTGAACGCATCCGCCATCAGCCGATGGTCGAACTGGCCGCAAAATGGCGCGTTCCTGATGATCTTCCGCTTATCCTGATGCCGGGACGCATTACGCGCTGGAAAGGCCAGCATGTGCTGGTGGAAGCGCTGGCCAAACTGCCCCACCGTAATTTCTTCTGCCTGCTGGTGGGTGACGATCTCGGCCATCCTGCTTATCGCAAGGAACTGGAAAAAATGATCTGCGATCTGGGACTGGAAAGCAACGCCCGTATTGCAGGCAATACCTCTTCCATGGCGGAGGCCTACACACTTGCGGAAGTCGTGGTATGCCCTTCCGTGGAACCCGAGGCATTCGGCCGCGTTCCGGTGGAAGCGCAGGCAATGGGCCGCGCGGTGATCTCCACCAATCACGGCGGCGCTTGTGAAACGATCATTGACGGCGTAACGGGACTGCTGGTAAAACCGGGCGATGCAGACGAACTTTCCAAAGCCATCGAGCGTATATTGGAAATGCCTGCGGAACAAAAACAGCAGCTGGCGGAAAACGCCATCTGGCATGTACGCAATAATTTCTCTGCCGAAATCATGTGCAGTAAAACCATAGAAGTATACCGGGAACTGTTATGAGCAGAATTCTTGTCATCAAACATGGTGCCCTGGGAGACGTGGTACTGGCCACAGGCGCATTCCAGGCCATACGCCAGCATCACAAAAACGATCACATCACGCTGCTGACGACACCGCCCTACGCAGGCATGCTGCGCGCAAGCGGTTATTTTGACGATATCTGGATCGATACGCGCCCGAAACTCTATCACCCGATCGACTTCTTCAAACACATAGAGAAAATACGCTCCGGCGGATTTTCACGTGTCTATGACCTGCAGACTTCCGAGCGCACTTCATGGTATTTCTATCTGATGCGCAAACCCGTGCCGGAATGGGTGGGAACCGCCAAAGGCGCGTCGCACCGTCATAATACACCGGAACGCCGCAGCCTTCATACATTAGAACGTCAGAAACAGCAGCTTTCCATTGCCGGAATCGAGAATATGCCCGCGCCGGATATAAGCTGGCTGAAATCGAGCATCGGCCACTTTAACCTCCCGGATGCATATGCCCTAATCATTTCCGGCGGCTCCGAACATCGCCCCGGCAAGCGCTGGCCCGCCCATAACTACGGCACGCTCTGCACCTGGCTCAAGGAAAAAGGCATTGCGCCAGTCCTCATCGGCACCCAGTCCGAAAAATCGGTCATCTCCATTATTGAAGCGATCTGCCCGGATACGATCAATCTGCTAGGCAAGACCAATCTGCTCGAAATAGCCGAACTTGCACGACACGCACGATTCGCCATCGGCAATGATACCGGCCCAATGCATATTATCGCGGCCACAGGCTGCCCATCGCTTGTGCTGTTTTCCCGCTTTTCCAATCCCGCGCTCTGCGCCCCGCGCGGCCCGAACGTCAGCGTCATGCAGAAAGAAGCGCTGAGTAACCTCGCCCTGGAAGACGTGCAGGAATGGGCCGCACGCCACATCCAGCCGGCTTAAACTGTAAACGGAGAATAGTATGACACATTTGAAGAGCGGCGACGCCGCACCTGCTTTCGATTTGCCGACGGACGGCGAAGGCCATGTAAGCCTGAAACAACTGAGCGGAAAAAATGTCGTCCTCTATTTCTACCCGAAGGACGATACACCGGGCTGCACGGTAGAGGCTAAGGAATTCCGCGACCATATGGCCGAGTTCGAGAAAACGAATACGGTGATTATCGGCGTTTCCAAAGACAGCGTGAAAAGCCACGACAAGTTCAAGCAGAAATTCTGCCTGCCCTTCATCCTGGCTTCGGATGAAGACATCAAGACCTGCAACGATTACGGCGTATGGGTCGAAAAAAGCATGTACGGCAAGAAATACATGGGCATCGACCGCGTCACTTTCCTGATCGACGGCAAAGGCAAAATCGCGCATGTCTGGGAAAAGGTCAAACCCGACGGCCATGCAGGCGCAGTGCTGGAAGAAGTGAAAAAACTGAGCGGAAAATAATTATCGTTATGGATGCAGCCCCTTTTCCTGAAACGGAAAACAGGGGCTGCTAATTGGGCGTTAGCCGTGGAAAGAATAGTAAACCAGCGTTCTTTCAACGAAGTTGAATATCAGGATCAGGATAACCGGAGAAATATCGATACCGCCAAGGTCCGGCATGTATTTGCGGATCGGGCGCAGAAGCGGATCGGTCAGTTTGAAAAGCGCGAGATTAATCTTCTGCACCGCAGGCTGGTAACGGTTCACAATATTGAAAGCGATCAGGAAACTCAGGATCATCCAGGCAAACAGCACATAATTATACAGGTGCATGATGGTCAGTATCAGATCGACAATCGGGTTCAGCATATATAACCTCTAAGGAATTTCGTCATAATATGAACAGTTTTCCGCTTTTATGCAACCTTGTTAGCAGGGTTAGGAGCGTTGTTTGGTAATCCAGCCACCACCCAGGACGCGATCTCCCGCATAGACAACGCAAGCCTGCCCCGGAGCCACGGCTTCGCGCGGATCAAGCAGCGTCACTTCCGCCGCCGCTTTACCCTCTGCGGCCTTAATAACCGCTTCCACCGGCATCTGGCTGGAGCGCACACGTACCTGTACTTCCGCTCCATGCTCCAGAAGTGTATTCCCTCCCAGCCAATTCAAATCACGCACCAGGAAACGCTTGGTCAGCAAAGCTTCACGCGGCCCCACCACCACCTGCTTCTTTTCAGCATCCAACCTGATGACGTACAGCGGTTCAGCAGCAGCAACCCCCAGTCCCCTTCTCTGCCCGACCGTGTAATGAATAATACCTTCGTGACGTCCAATCACCTGACCGTCTACATGGACAATGTCGCCCGGGTCGCATGCACCGGGCCGCAGTTTCTCAATCACCCCCGCATAATTACCGTTGGGCACGAAACAGATATCCTGGCTGTCCGGCTTTGCAGAAACCTGCAAAGCATATTTCTGTGCAAGCTCGCGCGTATATTCCTTATGAAACCCGCCCAGCGGAAAACGCAGGAAATCGAGCTGCTCCTGCGTGGTCGCAAACAGGAAATAGCTCTGGTCCTTATCTTTATCGATCGCGCGATGCAGTTCCGCCCCGGCGCTTCCCATTTCGCGGCGCACATAATGCCCCGTCGCCAGCGCATCTGCCCCCAGGTCACCCGCCGTGCCAAGCAAATCGCGAAACTTGACGGACTGGTTACACTTCACGCATGGCACTGGCGTTTCACCGCTCAAATAACTGTCCACGAAATCATCCATGACCGATTCACGGAATGTATTTTCGTAATTCAGTACATAATGGGGAATGTTGATTTGTGCCGCCACATTACGCGCATCCGCAATATCCTGCCCCGCGCAGCAGGCACCTTTTTTACCGATAGCCGCGCCGTGATCGTAGAGCTGGAGTGTGATGCCAACCACATCATACCCCTGATCTTTCAATAGCGCAGCCACGACGGAACTATCCACCCCGCCTGACATCGCCACCACGATGCGGGTATCCGCAGGTGCTTTATCTATACCGTATTCATTCATGTTGAATATATCTCTTCAAGCATTTACAATTCTTTAGACTTTAAGCAGGTCTATTAGCATAACTTCTGATATTCTGTAAATGATATGTCCAAAAAAATTAATGACGATATTGAACTAGAATATAAGAAAAAATTTCCTTTTTTTGAACTTTTACGTGACGAGGCAGAATTCATATTAAATAGGAAGATACAAAAAGAAAAAATAAAAGTTCATACAATTGAAAAGAGAATAAAAGATGTAAAATCACTACTAAGAAAATGTGACCGCCAAACTGACACAGAAAAGGTTTCAAATTTTGATCCCTTTATTCAAATTAAGGATATCGTTGGCTTAAGAATCATTTGCCTCTTCAGAGAAGACATCAATAAGATTGAAGAGTTTGTAAAGAAAGAATTTGATGTGGTATCTTATGAAGATAAGGTGAACCAAAGCACGGATTCTTTTGGTTATATGTCAGTACATTTTATTCTCCAATTAAAGAAAGAATTAAATGGCGCTCGCTATGATGATATAAAAAATATCCAATTTGAGTTACAAATACGAACAATCTCTATGCACGCATGGGCAGTGATTTCACACTTCATTGACTATAAAAGTGATGCAGATGTCCCTTCACATTTAAAGAAGTCTCTCAATGCATTAAGTGCATTATTCTATGTAGCAGACACACAGTTTGAGAATTTCATAAAAGACAGAAAAGCAGCCCTTATAGAATTAGAAAACAAGTCTCCTGAGAAACTAAGCCAGCAAGAAATCAATTTAGATAGTTTAAATACATTCTTGAATATTCAGTTCAGCAAAAGGATCAATCCTAATAATCATCCAAGTCAATCTGAATTAGTAGAAGAATTAAAACGTGCTGGTTATAACACTATACAAGAAGTGCATGCAGATCTTGAACGCGGCAAAAAAGCTTTTGAAAAATACGAAAAAGAACACCCCCCAGCAAATGATTCTAAATTTGCAGCAGTCGGCGTAGTAAGAGTAACCCTATCTATAGTTAACCCAAAATTTAGAGAAACACGCAATAAAAGTGATACACGTAAGAATCTATATCAGCAGTATGAAGAGTATATAACTTAATCTCTAAGCAACAAGCTCGCGCTTGACCTTCTCTGCATCTGCAGTATTCAGGAATTGCTTGATATTACGAATAGCCTGGCGCAGGCGCTGGCGGTTTTCCACCAGTGCAATACGCACATGGCTGTCACCATACTCGCCAAAACCGATGCCCGGCGCAACAGCGACCTCGGCATGTTTCAGCAGCAATTTGGAAAACGCAAGCGAACCCATATCGCGGTACGGCTCCGGTATCGGCGCCCACGCAAACATGGAAGCCTTTGGCTCCGGTATCTGCCAGCCCGCTTCAGCAAGGCCCTTGATAAGAACATCGCGGCGCTCTTTATAGAGGTTGCGCACCTGCAGCACACAGTCCTGCGGCCCATTAAGCGCCGCCGTTGCCGCAACCTGGATCGGCGTGAACGCACCGTAATCAAGATAAGATTTAATACGTGTCAGCGCCTGGATCAGACGTTTATTACCCACGGCAAACCCGATACGCCAGCCCGCCATGGAATAGGTCTTGCTCATCGTCGTAAATTCGATTGCGACATCTCTGGCGTTCTTGATCTGCAGGATCGAAGGCGGCGGATTACCGTCAAAATAAATTTCGCAGTACGCTAAATCGGAAAGAATAAATATCCCGTGCTTTCGGCACAATTCGACAATCGGCTCGTAGAATGCAAGATCAACTGTCTCCGCTGTAGGGTTACAGGGATAATTCAGCACCAGCGCCACCGGCTTCGGCGTGCAATGCTTTATGGCGCGCTCAAGCTGCGCCATAAAATCGACTCCAGGCCCTTTCGGTAGATGCCAGATAGACGCGCCCGCAATCACAAACCCGAACGGATGGATCGGATAGCTGGGATTGGGAACCAGTATAATGTCGCCAGGGCTGGTGATGGCTTGCGCAAGGTTGGCAAGCCCCTCCTTGGAACCGATGGTCACAACGACTTCACTGTCAGGATTCAGCTCTACACCGAAGCGGCGCTGGTAATAAGCAGCCTGCGCCTTACGCAGACCATAGATGCCCTTGGACTGGGAATAGCCATGCGTCGAACCGTCCGCAATCGTTTCGCATAATTTGTCCACGATGTGCTTGGGCGTCGGGGAATCAGGATTACCCATGCCCAGATCGATAATATCACGGCCTTCGCTGCGCAGTTTAGCTTTCGCCCCATTTACTTCAGCAAACACATACGGGGGCAGTCTCTTAATCCGGTAAAAATCTTCTTCAGCCATATTCGCGGGTTCTTAAACTTCGATGTTAGTTGTTGCCGAAAGAATCGTTCTGGTGCTGGGAAGCATAGCGCGAATTGTTGATATAAGCACCCGAAGCATCATCCCTCGGCGGGGTCAGCTTGACAGGCTTCTCGTCGGTAAGTTGCGAGATGTCAGGAAGCTGATTGCCTTCGATAGCGGCCGGATTATTGGCATTAGCAGGTGCACCGGCATCGGCTGCTGTAGCAGCAGGAGGAACAGGCGCAGCCGCGCTGTTTTTCGCTGGGGTAGCATTAGCCGCAGGTTTAGCACCGGTATTCTGTGCCTGCTGTTCGTTCATCCATGAACCATTGCCGGAACTCTGCTGCGCAGGAGCAGCACCTTCATTGACTTTCACAGGCGGCAGCATAACGGGAGCCGCATTGGCGGAAGTATTTGCCTGTGGAGTCATCAGGTCCATAGGCTGACGGGGAGCTTCTGCAACCGGAGCCGGAGCAGGTTGTGGCGCAGGCTGGTAAGCAGCCGTGGCCTGGGCCTCAGCCGGAGCAGGTGCGCTGCCTCCCGCAGTGGGGTAATGCAGCGAGGGGGCTACATCGCTCGACTGGATAGCCGCGTCAGATGCACCATTATTCATTGCCACAGGCTGCGCATTCCCTGCCGGCATTGGGCTGGTATCGACCTGCGCATTTTCAAGCGGTGCCTTCCTGACTTCCATCGTGGGTGCAGGCATAGGCGTTGCAGCATTCAGAGCATCCGCGTTGGTGGTTGAAGTCGCGGCAGTAGGAGCTTCGGGCTGTTTCTTCTTATCGGAGGAAAACAGGTTATGCACCCAGGAGACAAAACCCGGATCGCTTTTATCTGCCACTACGGGTTCAGCAGGCGCGGCTGCATTCTGTGCATCCATCGGAGCGGCAGCTGCAGACTGCGCTGCCATCTGCTGCGGCTGGGCAGGTGCAGCGAAAGGCTGCTGGGTTGGATCATTCAGCATCGGCACGGCACCGGCAGCAACGTCCGGATTGGTAACAGCCTGACCGGTCTGCGGCGAAGTCATGACCGTGGCATTCGGATCGTTCATCAGAGCCTGGCGCTCCGTGTCGGAAGCTTTCTGCTGCGAGGACAACGCGCCGAAATTATTTTTGATGTTGGTGCCCGATGGCGTCTGCGGCGTCTGCGGCACGCTGGAGAGTGACGGATAGGCGGAATTATCCGCTACCGGCGCAGGTGCTGCGGAAGGAGGCGGCACATCGGCAGCAGCCACAGGCACTACCGGCTCTTTCATCGTGGAAGGATAAATGGCAGACGGCGCAGCAGAACTGCCTACGACCGGTCCGCGCATCGGTGCGGGTGATTGCGCCATAACTGCAGCCGGCAGCCCCGAGCTGCCCAGATTCTCTTCCGCAGGAACGCGGCGCAGGCCAATCTTGCCTTCCACCGGATTCATCATCGGCGCATGGCGATTGCTGAAATCAACTGTCGAACCGTCCGGCACCCTGCGGTCAGGGGCGAAATAGCTGTCGACCTTCTGCATGTCGCATCCCGCAAGCGAATGCATGATCAGCAAAGAGCCTGAGAGCATCAACAATTTTTCTCTACGGTTCATAATAATTCGCCTCTATTCTTAAACATATCATTGCACTATGCGTGGGTGGCCGTTATGATTACCGAAATATAATATATGTTCAAGTTATTTGGATATATAAAACTGTAAAATGAAATAAAATATTTACCTACTATGTCCGAACCGCAAGCCGACGCGGCGACGTTCGCCGCAAATTTCGCTAAAATTGCCGAGCAGTCGCAAGCGATCTTCCAGGAATTCATGGCACGTAATTCCCAGTCCAACGCCTTTGGAACCGGGGATCCGCTGCATATCGGCAGCGCGTTTGCGGAATGGTTCACGCACATCATGAACAACCCTCAGAAAGTGGTGGAAATCCAGATGAATCTCTGGCAGGACACCCTGAATCTGTGGCAGCATACGATGCAGAAGTTCCTAGGCGAGGAAACCGCTCCCGTCATCCAGCCTGACAGCCGCGACAAACGCTTTAAGGATACGGCCTGGCAGGAAAGTGTTATTTTCGATTTTATCAAACAGTCCTACCTGCTCACGGCACGCTGGATGCAGCAGAGCGTAAGCCAGGCACAGGAAATGGACCCGCAGACACTGCGTAAGATCGATTTTTACACACGCCAGTTTGTGGACGCGATGGCACCGTCCAATTTCCTGCTGACCAATCCTGAAGTGCTCAAGAAAACATTGGAAACCGGCGGCGAGAATATCGTGCGCGGCCTCACCAATATGCTGGAGGACCTTGAAAAAAGCAAAGGCGCGCTCCGGGTCAGCATGACCGATCACAGCGCCTTTGAAGTGGGCAAGAATCTTGCCGTTACCAAGGGCAAGGTCGTCTATCAGAATGACCTCATACAGCTTATACAATACGCGCCGTTGACCGAGAAGGTCCATGCTGTTCCGATGCTCATCATTCCGCCCTGGATCAATAAATATTATATTCTCGACCTGCAGCCGGAAAATTCCCTGGTGCGCTGGCTGGTAAGCAAAGGCTTCACCGTCTTCGTTATCTCATGGGTGAACCCGGATGAAAATCTGGGCCATAAGCGCTTTGACGATTACATGCTCGAAGGCATTATTGCCGCGCTCGATGCCATTGAAAAAGCTACCGGCGAGAAACAGATCAATGCGACCGGCTACTGCCTTGGCGGCACGCTGCTGGCGATCACACTGTCCTACCTGAAGGCAAAGAAGCTTGCGGATCGCATCAAGTCCGCCACTTATTTGACTACGATGGTGGATTTCAGGGAAGCGGGGGAACTATCTGTCTTCATCGACGAGGAACAGCTTAAATCGCTCGAATCGCGCATGTCCGGCAAGGGTTATCTCGACGGCGACGATATGGCCGTCACTTTCAATATGCTGCGCGCCAACGATCTGATCTGGTCCTTTGTCATCAATAATTATTTGCTGGGCAAGGACCCCTTCCCGTTCGACCTGCTGTACTGGAACTCGGATTCCACACGCATGCCCGCGGCCATGCATAGCTTTTACTTACGCAATATGTATCAGAAGAACCTGCTCATCGATCCGGGCAAGATTACGATCGCAGGCGTACCGGTTAACCTGCAAACCATTGATACTCCTACCTATATGCTCTCCACTCGCGAAGATCACATCGCTCCGTGGAAGTCCACCTATGCCGCAACCCAGATATATAAAGGTATCAAGCGCTTCGTGCTGGCGGCCAGCGGCCATATTGCAGGCGTTGTAAACCCGCCTGCCAAGCAGAAATACAGCTATTGGATTGCCGACAGCCTGCCGCAATCGCCGGACGAGTGGTTCCAGAAAGCCTCTGAAATCAAGGGCTCCTGGTGGGATGACTGGGAAAAATGGCTCGAGACCTATAGCGGCGGGAGTGTTCCTGCGCGCGAACCCGGAAAGAGCGGCCTGAAAGCCCTGGAAGAGGCTCCCGGCAGCTTTGTGAAAGTCCGCAGCTAGGAAAGAAGCTTTTCACTTGACATACACCCGAAAATGAGTAGTTTTCCACGAAACCTGAGAGAATATTGAGTTAATGTTATGGCAAAGAAAAATATCGTTCTTGTAAAACTCGCTAGCACCGCTGACACCGGCTTCTTCTATGTAAAGAAGAAAAACCCGAAGAAGCAGACTGAAAAGCTTTCCTTCCGTAAATACGATCCGGTTGCGCGCAAGCACGTGGTTTTCAACGAAACCAAGCTGAAATAAGCTCGCGTCCGCCCTTCCTCTTTTACGCCCGCTTTCAAGGGAGTATACTATGTTCGTTTCGACTGCTCTTGCGGCTGATCCTGCAGATACCGCCGCTTCTGGTGGAATTCCCCAGCTTATGAGCGGCGCGCTGCCGATGATCCTCATTATGGTGGTGTTTTACTTCTTGCTCATTCGCCCGAACCAGCAGAAAATTAAAGAACATGACACTATGGTCAAAGCCTTGCGCCGCGGCGATAAGATCGTCACGTCCGGCGGCATTATCGGCACCATCAGCAAAGTGGAAGATGATAATATTGTCGTGCTGGAAATCGCCGAAAACGTAAAAGTCCGTGTCATGCGCGATACGATCTCCCACGTCCTCACCAAAACCATTGCCAACGATAACAAAGCCGAAGACAAGAATTCCGGCAGCAAACTGACGGAAAAATCTGGCGGCAAATAACATATAAGGATTTCCGGGATGCTGGATTTTTCGCGCGGGAAAATAGTTGCTGTATTTTGTGTCTGCCTGCTTTTCATTCTTCTAGCTATTCCCAATCTGCTTCCTGAAAAAACCCGCGAAACCATTCCGGGCTTCCTTCCTTCTCGCACCGTAAATCTGGGCCTGGATCTGCAGGGCGGTTCCTACCTGCTGCTGCAACTGGAACTTGACCGCTATATGCACGAGCAGCTGGCCGATATCGTGGACAGCCTGCGCACGGCGATGATCTCTAAGAAAGTCATGTACCGTGGATTGGGCATTACCGGTGCCGGCAATAATGAAACGGTAAGCTTCACATTGATTAACAACAGCAATGTGAATGTAAAAGACATGGTGCGCGAGATCAGCCCCGAACTGGAAATCGTGAGCCAGAAAGACGGAACCTATAATATCGGCTACTCACAGGAAGCGTTGAAGACCAAAAAACTGCACCTGCTGGAACAATCCATCCAGATCGTGAATCGCCGCGTCAATGAAACCGGCACGCGCGAGCCGATCATCCAGCGCCAGGGTGACGACCGTATCGTGCTGCAGGTTCCCGGCCTGCAGGACCCGGAAAGGCTGAAAGCCCTGCTCGGCAAAACCGCGAAAATGACTTTCCACCTCGTAGAGGAATCGCTCAGCATGAGCGATCTTGCCAGCGGCAAAGTGCCCGCCGGCGTTCACGTCATGTACGAAGACGAGCGCGGAGGCACGAAAGAAAAGCCGATCAGAATGCCGGTAGGTATCAAGACCAAGGTTATGTTAAGCGGTGACCTGCTGGTGGATGCTTCCGCAACCTTCGACAATCAGACGAACGAACCCGTCGTGAGCTTCCGCTTTAACACGGTCGGCGCACAGAAATTCGCAGAAATTACGCGAGAGAATGTTGGAAAGCGCTTCGCTATCGTCCTGGACGGCAAAGTCATCACCGCTCCTGTTATCCGTAGCGCCATTCTCGGCGGCAGCGGCATCATCTCCGGCAATTTCACCTCCGAATCCGCCAACGATCTCGCGGTTCTCCTGCGCTCCGGCGCCCTGCCCGTTCCTCTCAAAGTGGTGGAAGAACGCAGCGTCGGCCCGAGCCTCGGCGCGGACTCCATCAACGCAGGCAAACAGGCATCACTGCTGGGCGTCGTACTGGTCATGGGCTTCATGCTGATCAATTACGGCATCTTCGGAATCTTTGCTAATGTCGCCCTGTTCTTCAACCTCGTATTCATCATGGGCGCGCTCTCGCTCTTCCAGGCAACGCTGACGCTGCCCGGTATCGCTGGCATGGTATTGACGCTCGGCATGGCGGTGGATGCAAACGTGCTGATCTATGAACGTATCCGCGAGGAACTGCGCAACGGCAAAACACCATTTACCGCCATCGACCAGGGCTTCCGCGCTGCACGCGGGACCATCATGGATGCGAACGTAACCACGCTTATCGCAGCCATTCTGCTATTCTACTTCGGGACCGGAACGGTTAAGGGCTTTGCTGTCACGCTGGCCATCGGTATTCTGGCGTCGATGTTCACCGCCATCGTGCTGACCCGCCTGATGGTGTCGGTATGGCTGCGCCGTACACGTCCTAAGATCGTACCGATCTAAGCGATTGTTTATAGCTCTTTGATGCCAGCACCCGCGCGGGACACTGCATCCTTATCCCCACCACCCTATAGTGCAAACACCGTTTAGGTACTTAAAAAAACTCCAAAGCAGAAAGGTGGTTTCTTATGAAGAAAGCAATAACAGCATCGCTTGTTTCCGGTATCCTCTTGCTCGCAGCTTCCTCGGTATATGCATTGCCAAGCTCCAGCATGCCGGATGGCTCTACCTCCAACGGCGGCGTCAATGGCAGCGTTGACAGCGGTGCCAATGGTGACGGCGCGGATAGCGGAGCCAACGGCAGCATTGGCGCAACGAGCGGCGGCCGCTAAAACGAACATGGGCAGCGGTAAAAAACAACCGCTGCCCATTTTATTCAATAATTGTTATTTCCCCCAGCGCCTGTGCACCCAGAACCATTGCGACGGATATTCGCGAATCCAGTTCTCAAAACATGTATGTAACTCCTGCATCGCCACCACTGGATCCACATCCTGTGCATAATGACGCGGAGCTTCCACAGATACGTGGAAATGGACGCCATGCGTCCTTACCACACGCACCATGAACACCGGAACCTGCATTTTAGCCGCCAGGCTGATCACAGCGGTCGCCGTCATTGCTTCACGTCCGAAGAACTTCACCGGCAATCCATCATTCAGTTTCTGATCGACCAGCATTCCCACCGAACGCCCGCTCTTGATTTCCTTCAATATACTAAGCGCTCCGCCCCGCCCTTTAGGATACATCGCCACACTATAGGGCGAACGAATGCGGCGGATTACCTTATCCACAAACGGGTTATTCGCAGCCCGGTAAATAAGCGCCATTGGCATATTGTGTATTGCAGCCGTCAGCGGGATGATCTCCCAGTTTGCAAAATGGCCGGAGGCAAAAAACGCTCCCTTACCCGATTGTTTGATATCGCCAAGATATTCCAGCCCATCCACCGTAATGCGCCGTCTCATGATAGGCCGCGACAGATGCGGATATTCTCCGATCACACGCCCCATATTGTCCCACATGCCACGCAATATCTGATGCTTCCTGTAAGGTGATATATCAGGAAAAGCCATTTCCAGATTCTTCGCCGCCGTCCTATGCGCCCCTGAAAGCGGGCCTAATATGCGCGCGAGCCGTCCCCCGAGGGAGGATGCGACATCCAGCGGCAGCAGGCGAAAGAAAGCAAGTCCCAAAAGCAGGATAATCGCTTCAAATAAATAGCGGACTTTACGCAGCATCAAGCAAGCAGCACCTTGAGCAAGGCCTCCCTGTCACCGAATACGACTTCGATCGGCACGGTTGCCACTTCCGTTCGCATCTCGGCAGGCAGGCGGACATAATCTTTCTGGGTCGTCACCAACGTGGCTTCCTGTTCTGCAGCCTTTTCACGTAAAAAGCGTAGATCCTCAGACTTGAATACATAATGATCCGGATACGCCACATATTTGCGGATCGAACAACCAATCTCCTGCAGCGTCCGATAGAATTTACGCGGCGCGGCAAGACCGCAGAATGCGACCACAGCTTTATCTTTCAGTGTGTTTGCCGCTGCGGTGGGCTGCACCTTTGCATGCAGCACAGGCGTGCCCGGAAGCACATATTTCAGCACATTATGCTTATCTTCCCCGATCATAATGACGGCAGAAACGCGGCCCATCGCCTGTTCGATATTTTCACGCAATGGCCCGGCGGGAATCACGCGCTCATTGCCTAAACCGTAATGCCCGTCAATGACCAGCAGCGAAACATCCTTATGCAGGCTCGGATTCTGGAACCCGTCATCCATGATGATAATTTCCGCCCCGGCAGCCACCGCAGCCGCAGCGCCCGAAGCCCGGTCTTTGGCAACCCAGGTGGGCAACACTTCCGCAAGCAGAAGCGGTTCGTCTCCCACTTCAAGCGCGCTGTGCTTTGCAGGATCCACTCGTGTAACCCCCGAATGAGTACCCTTATAACCGCGTGACAGGTAATGCGCATTCTTACCCAATTCCTTAAAGATACGACCGATTGCAAGCGCCACCGGCGTTTTCCCCGCCCCGCCAGCCACCAGATTGCCCACGCAGATCACGCGCGCATCAAGCGTTTTGGGAGGAGTACGCGCAAGGCGTGCCTGAACTGCACAGCTATAAATAGCAGCCACCGGCAGCAAGAGACCGGACAATAATGTTTTATCTTTCCAGAAAATAGGGGCGCGCATGAGCTATTACTATATTACTTGAGATAAGTCTGCAACGCATTCATGACGGCCTGCACTGCTCCGTTATGGGTCTGGGCATGCTGCATGGCTGCTTCGCCAAGCGCATGGCGCTTTTGCGGGTCGCCAAGCAGCACACGTAAATGCGCCAGCAGCTCCTCTTCCGTTTGCGCTGTTACTATAGCCTCATCCGCTAGTAGCCCGTCAATCACGGCTGTAAAATTATGCGTATGCGGCCCGACCGCAATCGCACAGCCGACCCGGGCGGCTTCCAGCGGATTCTGGCCGCCATGCGGCACCAGCGTTCCGCCGATAAAAGCAACCCGCGCCAGACGGTAAAATAATCCAAGCTCACCCATTGTATCCGCAAGGTAAACATCCGTATCTAGCTTAATGGTTTCGCTAAGCGACCGACGCGCTATGCGTACTCCCTGCAATTCCGCAGCGATTTCCGCTCCACGGTTCGCATGGCGCGGGACGATAATCGTGAGCAATCCACCGAAATCCGCCTCAAGCGCCTTATGCAGCTTCGCGATAATCTGTTCTTCACCTTTATGCGTACTGGCTGCCAGCCATAGGGGACGCCCGTCGATAAGGGCAATCAGCCGCGTTAACTCCTGCTCGTCGCATGGAAGCGCCGGCGCATCGTACTTTAAATTACAGACGCCAGTTACCGCAGGGATGCCGAGCTGCAGCAGCCGTTCCTTGTCCTGCGCGCTCTGGGCGAAGCACAGACGGAAACAGCTCAGTATCTTACGGATGAAGCCTTTGGCGAATCGCCAGGAATGGAACGACTTTTCCGACATGCGCGCATTGATAACGCCCATGGTTATCCCACGTTTGGCGGTTTCCATGATAAGGTTCGGCCAGAATTCCGAATCCACCCACAGCGCCACATCCGGCTTCCAATGGGAAAGGAACCGGTCCACCGCGTCCGGTGTATCCACAGGGGCGAACTGATGGATTGCGCGCGGCGGCAATCTTCCGGCCATAAGCTTCGCGGAGGTAATCGTCACCGTCGTCAGCAGCACATGCAGGTTCGGATACGCCATCAGCACCTGCTCAATCAGCGGCAGGACGGAGTTAGCCTCCCCCACGCTCGCCGCATGAATCCACAGAAGCTTACCCACAGGACGCGCCATACCAGTGTTCCCGGTTCGCTCCGCAAGACGCGCGCCATCCTCCTTGCCGCGCGCCAGCCTGCGTTTCAGCAGTGCAGGCACAACCGGAGTGGCGATACTGGTAAGCATCCTGTAGAGGGAGTACATGACAGACCTGTTAGGTAGCGTAAGAGGATTCCAAGACACTGTATATACGCAAAAGACGCATTCCGGCAAGGTAAACGAAATCGCTTGCGTGTGATAGTTGACCTATGGTTTTTATGATAGTAGGTTGAAGAAAAATAAACCGGGAGTGAGAGACATTTATGACGAAGAAAAATGCGCTGGCCATAACCTTGCTGCTGTTGCTGCTGTCCGCATGCGCCAGGCCGTATGCCGACCTCAGAAGCCCCTGCGTGGGGATTGAAGGCAGCCCCTGTGCCCGCCACCCGGTGAACGACTGGTGGATGAAGGACAAGCAGGACAGCTAGTTCCTTCAGGCAGATATGCATCATGCTGCTCGGCCAACGCCTGAAATGTAGAAAATTTCAAGAAATTGTGATTAGCTGGAATAGCATTAACAGGTTCGGGTGTTGGGGGTTATGGCGGCACGTCGCATAAAATTGATTCCGGTGACAATGCTGGCGGCCTTTCTCTTGTTGGGCCTGAAAGTCGGAGAAACCTTGCGCGATGGTCGCAGGATCGCCCTTTCGTTTGAAGAAGCGCATGCGCAGCAGGCTCAGCCTCCCGCAACTCCACCTGCCACCCCTGCTCCTGCCGCTCCCGCTGCCCCAGCCGGTGAAAATAAAACCGCACCCGCGCCCGCGGCAGGCGGTGAAGGAAAAGCCGCCCCTGCGGAAGGCGCTGGCAATACGAATGAAGCAGCCGAAGAAGAATCTGCCAAGCATGAATTCTCCCAGGTAGAGATCGACCTGTTGCAGAGCCTCGCCAAACGCAGGCAGGAACTGGATGAATGGGCAAAACAGGTCCAGTTGCGCCAGAACATGCTCAATGCCGTCGAGGAACGTATCGACGAAAAGACGGAAAAGCTGGAAAAGATGAAGCAGGAAGTGGAAACACTGCTGGCAAAATATAACGAACAGGAAGATACGAAGATCCGCAGCCTCGTTAAAATCTATGAAAGCATGAAACCTAAAGATGCCGCACGCATCTTTGAAGAACTGGATATGCCCGTGCTGCTGATGGTAGTGGACAAGATGTCGGAGCGTAAGGTCGCCGGAATCCTGGCCAATATGTCCCCCGGCAAGGCCAAGGATGTGACCATCCAACTCGCCGAACAGCGCAAACTGCAGCGCAACCGCGTTGGCGCGGCACTGTCACCCAACGCTCCCGCACCGGCAGCCCCGCCCGCGCAAGGCGGCAGGTAATTTTCTAATTTAACGCGTTGATCTTTGCCGCAAGAATAAAATCATTCTCGTGCAGCCCGTTTATCGCATGGGTCTGCAACCGGAGATTCACATACCCCCATCCAAACGCAATATCCGGATGATGCCCCTCCTGCTCCGCCACCTCTCCCACTTTCTGCACGAAGGCAAGCGCCTGCTTAAAGTTCGTGAATGTATAAGAACGCAGTAGCCATTTACCGTTCGCATCCAGCGCCCATCCCGGCACTTGCTGCAGCAATGCACGCGCTTGTGCGACAGGAAGCGAAGGCAGATCGCCACGACACGCAATGCATGTTTTGTTTTGCAGTTCCATCATTAAGCTCCCCGGGAAATCGCTTCCGCCACATTGACACGGTACGCCATAAAGGCAGGAATAGCCGAAGCCAGCACGCTGCTGGCCACAGCAGCCAGTGCTCCCATCAACTCGTAACCGTTGAACCAGCTCCCTGCCAGGGTGATATGCTGAGTCGCCTCGATCCAGTGCCGGATGCAGAATGTCAGTATATGCCCGAGCACGAGGCCGCTCAGCGTCCCTGCGATACCAAGCGCCATTCCCTCCATCATGACATACGCGAACACTTTGCTGCGCGTTGCCCCAAGCACACGTAACAAGGCAATGTCATATTGCCGGTCGCTCACCGCATTGAACAATGCCATGAAAAAGCCGATAGCGGCAATAATCACCAGTGCCGCGCCGAATATACGGATCGCTTCCCCACCGACACCGAGCATCCTGCTCAGATGCAGCATCTCAAAAGCGGGGCTTGCAGCCTGCATCGTATTGCTGTGGTTGACAAGCTGGGGTAACACCGCCGCTGCCAACGGAGATTTATACGTCAGCAGCAATGCCGTAATCTGTTTATCCTCATGCACCACCTCCTCTTCATCCGTATCCTTATGGCCGGAATGGTGATGGCGGACCGAATGCGGCTGGGGATGCCATGTGCCCGGCACGCTGGTAAGCACAAGCCGGTCAATCACGGAATCCGTAGGCGCGAGGATGCCGGTCACCTCATACGGAAATTCTGCCTGTCCGTCACCGTCGATGATACCACGCTCGGCTTTCAACGTCTGCCCGACCTTGAGATGCATCGCCCGCGCCACATCGCTGCCGATCACGGCTTGCATATTCTGATTCCAGTATGCGCCAGAAGCGAGTTTCGCTCCATAATGCTGCGGATAATCTGGTGTCGTGCCCACAACCCGAAATCCCTGATAATTATCCCCTAACGCAATCGGAATCGACGAAGCCACCAGTGAATTCTTTTCTATCTTCTTTGCCTCTTCCAGATCGATATTTCCTACCGGCATATCAAGGTGGAAAATCGTGGAAAGAATCAGCTGCACAGGACTGCCCTTCGCGCCGATAACGAGATCGAACCCGGCAAGATCACGGTCAAAGCGCCGCTGCACCTGATCGCTGATATGGGCAACCGTAACGATGATGGCAACGCCGAATGCGAGCACCAGAATATTGAAAATGTTGCCCACCCGGTTATAGCGTAAACTGGCAAGGCTTAGCCTGACGATGTTCATGGGGCCTTCTCAAAATGAATAACGTTGCGAAAATGCGGCTTCACACGGCTATCATGCGTTGCAATCATGAGCGCGGCGCCTGTTTCCTCCGCCAGTTCACGGATGATTTCCAGAACCGTTTCGCAGTTCGCATCGTCCAGGCTTGCCGTCGGTTCGTCCGCCAGCAGCAGTCTCGGCATATGCATCACGGCTCTTGCGATCGCAACGCGCTGCGCCTGCCCGCGGCTGATCTGGGACGGCAGGTAATCCCTGCGCTCATAAATACCAAGCTTATTCAGTACATGCGTAATATACTGCATATTGGGCGGCATGTTCACCGCATAGCAGGCCAGCATCAGGTTTTCCATCACCGTGAGCGACGGCATAAGCTGCAACGTCTGAAAAATGACTCCAAGATTGACCCCGCGGAAACGATCCATCTCCGCTTCCTTGAGCCGCGTGATGTCGATACGATCGATAATAATGCTGCCGCTCAGCACGGGCACCAGCCCCGCAATAGCATAGAGCAGTGTCGTCTTCCCGCCGCCGGAAGAACCGGTTACAAGGCACTCGCCACGCTCCGGCAGGTCCAGGCTCGGTATCATCAGTATGGGTTTATTCCCATAACCGATCGATAAATTATCAATCTTCAGCACACATGATCCTATGTATTACTGTTTCAATATATCGGCGGCAATGCCGCGCGTTCCGTCGCGCTTTTGGAACGTACTGCAGGCATGATGTCATTAACACGCTAATCGCGCCTGCAACACTCACCGGCAGGCAGCACCGATTGAAAAGACGGAAGGCGCACTATAGGCAAGAACGTATACACGTTCAATACCATATTGGTTACGGAAGGAGAAAAAAACGCGAAAAGCAAAAACGGCTATTCTACCTGGACATACCGTGATTTTCTGCCTCATGCACATGAGTGCCATGCTCATGATGCCCAAAAGCCTCATTGACTCCGCGCGCGACCCGCTCTTCACGATGCTGGAACCGGTAAGGTACAGTGGCGCGGGCTCCCAGCAGCAGCGCATTGCTGACAACCGTGCCGAATATCTTGCCTGCGTAAAGCGTTTTGCGATTGGCAGTGCTGCCCATTTTTTTCTGCACCTCAACATTAGTCGCGGCGGACAACGTATTCCAGGTCATAACATCGCCCAGATGATTCATCTCATAATTATATAACTCTTCCTGCTTCGTCTGCGCCTCCGGTCCCAACGGATCAAGATTATGCTCGAGCGCCCAACTGCGCGCACCACGTTCTGCGCCCTTACGAAAATACCACCCCATCGTCGGCTCAGCGACTTTGCGAATTCCATTCGCCACCCACGGTGCGTAATGATGAACAGCAGCAGTCAGCGGGACGGCCGTCAAATCGCCTATGACTTCTCCGCTGAACCAATGCTTGACGTTCTGGACAAAACTGGGCTTATGCGCATGTTCATGACCGGGGCCATGGTGATCGTGAGACTCAAAGATACCGTTAAGCCATTTGGGAAGTTTATCGCTCTGAACGCGCTGCTGTATCCAGGCACCAACGAATGGCTGGATCAAAGAATCAGTAAAAAGACAGGATATGGCATGGTTAAGCGGATACAGCATATCCCTCAGCCACGAGTGCTTCTCGGGCTCCGGCTGCACCTGTGTTTCAGGCGCTTGTATATGAACGCTGCTTTCCTCTTCCGCCATCAACGTTACTTTCACGCATTACGTGTAATATTATATCAATCATAGCGGAATCAGGCAGCACAGTAAAGAAAACTACGCCCTGTCACAAAAACTTAACAGATCGATTATTCATCATTATCAGATGGTTCAGCAGGAGGCACCGGAGCAGCGTCTGCCGGAACAGTAAGGTTGAATACCTCCGGCGGCTTCATATCAGGCAACTGTATAGCGGCATTCAACTCAATAAAGCATCCGGATTGTTCACTATCCAGGCATGATGCCCACGCATCCGGTAAAGCCGGGACTTCATTATCCAATTTTGTTTCGACCGTCTTGTCAGGAACAGCGGCTTTTTCATAAATTCCGAAATACCAGTAACCGTAAACAGCCGCTATGCCCAGTATCCCGAACCAGACGATATTGCGTGAAGGAAGCTGTTGATGGGTATGCGCAGTGGGAACAAAAAATTTCTGGGAGTGATGTCCGCCGAACAGCTTTTCATAAGCTGCCACCACTTCATCCGCATTCAGCCGCAGATATTCGGCATAATTTTTGACATAGCCTCGTATATAAGCTTTGCCGGGCAGTCCGCTTAAATCGCCTTTTTCCAGATCATGAAGATATTTCGGCCGTATATGCAGGTCACGGGCAGCCTGTTCGACGGTCACTTTCAGGCTCTCGCGGACATCCCGCAGATAACGCCCTATATCAACATAATCATCGGCTTGCATAGTCTCACGAACAGGTAGGGGGAACACAGTAATATCTACACTGTTTTCCGCGATCACGCCAGAGAAAGCATTGTCATTAGGAGGAGATTTTTTGTGCCAAAATCAGATAGTGATCTGATGGTCGCGTGCATACTCTTCCAGCATTCTGCGAATGCTCGGCTCAGAGGAAGCGCACAGCATGTCTATATACTTTGTCAGTTCTGCAACATCAAGACTACGTACCATGGTTTTGACCGGACCGACAGCGGAAGGAGGCATGGAAAAAGCTCGCAATCCTACACCGATCAGGGCCATCGCTTCCAGTGGCTTGCTGGCCATTTCCCCGCAGAATCCTGCTTCGACACCCGCCTTGTTGCATTCTTCCAGAATATTACGGACAATCAGCAGCACTTCCGGCGCAAGCGTATCGTAGCGGTCGGATACACGCTGGCTTCCGCGGTCACAGGCAAAAATAAACTGCAGCAGGTCGTTACTGCCGATAGAGATGAAATCAACACGCTTCATGAGCGCCGGCAGCTGCCATAAGATCGCAGGCACTTCAATCATGGTTCCCACGCGAATCTTCCTGGGCAACGTTATGCCATCGGATTGCGCGCGCGCCAATTCCAGGTCGATCAGCTTGCGCGCTTCGTCGATCTCATTAACCTGCGTGATAAACGGCAGCATCACGTTAAGCTGACGGTCCGCCGCCGCATGGATCAGTGCGCGGAACTGGCGGCGCAGAATGGCAGGACGATCCAGGCCGATACGCGTAGCACGCCAGCCCAGAGCCGGATTCTCTTCACCGTCAATGGGGAAATAAGGCAGCTGCTTATCGCCACCAATGTCGAATGTGCGGAATATCACTTTCTTATCGCCCGCCTGGCGCAGAATCTTGGAATAGACACGCGCCTGCGATTTCACATCCGGCATGGACGGGGAAATCAGGTAAGGAAGCTCGGTCCGGTAAAGACCGATACCGTCTACATCATCCGCCTGCAGATGTTTAACATCCACAAACAGTCCGGCATTGATATTAAGCGAAACCTTCACTCCATCCTGCGATATTGGCAGCAGGTTCTGCTGTGCCGCATAAGCCTGCGTACGCATTTCATTGGAGCGTATATGCTCGGAAACGGTACGCTCGATACTATCGTTCGGGCGCAGATAGACTTCGCCATTATCCCCATCCACGATGACGGGATCGCCCGACTGAATAAGCCCGTAAGCCCCCGCGACTTTACCGACGACAGGAATTTCCATCGCACGCGCAATAATCACGATATGCGATGTCGCAGCCCCATCTTCCAGAATAATACCTTTGAGCCGTTTGCGCCCATATTCCAGCAACTCTGCCGGACCGAGGGTGCGCGCCACCAGTATGAACCGGGCGGGCAGATGCTGGGGCCCTTGTATACGGTTCTCACCGGAGAGATGCTGTAGCAGACGGTTGGAAACATCCTCAAGATCATGAATACGGTCGCGGATATATTCGCTCGAGACAAGATTCATGCGCTCGGTCATTTCTTCCTGCGCCTTGACGACCGCAGATTCCGCTGTCAATCCCCCATTGATGGCTTCGGCAATCCTGCTGATCCACCCTTTGTCATGAGCGAACATGCGATAAGCTTCCATAATATCGCGATGCTCACCGCCTTCTTCCAGCCCCGCTTGGTAAATAAGCTTATCGATAGAATCCTGCAATGAATCCAGCGCCGCCTGCAAACGCTGGTATTCTCGCGCCGGGTCTTCCGAAAGCGCAATCTTTACCTCAATGCGCTTGCGGTGCAGCACGGCAACGCCGCGTGCAAGACCGGGAGCAAATTTGAGTCCCACGAAATGTTGGGAGAACAAGGTGGTGCTGCTGCCTTCGCGCAGCTCCGATTTGCTTACGAGTTTCCCGGACTGGTTCAACTCCGCAAGCACCATGGCCACGGTCTGCAGCACCTCGATCTGGTCGTCGGAAAAATTCTTTTCCTGCTTGTCCTGCACTACGAGTACGCCTACGACTTTTCCGCTCTGCAGAATCGGCACGCCGACAAAGGCGTTATACATTTCTTCCCCCGTTTCCGGGCGGTAGACGAATTTGGGATGGTGCTGGGCATCGGCCAGATTAACCGGGATGGCAGTGGCTGCGATATCGCCGACCAGACCTTCCCCCACCTGCAGGCGCGTCAGATGCACCGAAGACGGATTGAGGCCGACATTGGCAAACAGTTCGAGCACATCCCCTGCCCGTAGCAAATATACAGAACACACGTCGCAAGCCATCTCGCTTGCAATCACACGTACGATTGCGTCCAGCCTGTCCTGGGCCGAAGCCGGGGATGCCATAACGTCGCGAATCTGGCGAAGCAAAACAAGCGGGGACGATTCAGTCTCTTTTTTCACAGTTCGTGGCATAATGTTCCGTTTTGCTGCGGTGCAATATAAGTCTATTGGCAAACCACCAACCCATTATATCAAAAAAAATCGGAATGGGAACCACGGAATTCCCATAGCGCACTGAACAAAGAACTGAGCTCTATCAATATTCCGATTTACTGGCGAATCCGAGCCGCTTGAAAGCGGCTGAAAGTTTGTGGCGCCCGACATTCTTGGCCAACGCAAAATCCGAGCTCAGCCAGTTGAACATAATGGAACGGCGCTGCCCTTCAAATTTATTATGGCCGTGCCAGGAATTTTCCGTACGCTTAAAACCGATAATGCTGCCCGCTTCAGGCGGCACTTCCGTAATCATATTATCCAGATTTTCACTATCCCTGAGCAGACGCAGCCTGCCGCCCGAAGCATCCCAGCTTTCATTCAGATAAAGCAGGCATGTGGCGATTTTATCCTTAGAGTCGTTATGGATGCGCCCGTCCTTGAGCTGGCACTGTCCGCGTACGGAAATCATCAGCGGCTTATCCGCCAGTTTCATGCCGAATTTTTCCCCCACGATCTCGGCGACCTCACGGCTCTGAATCGCATCGATCAGCTTTTTAAAAGCCGGACCGTATTCCAGATCGGAGATATAGAACACGCCCGGTTTGGTGATATTCGGGAAATCGGCGCTAATGGCCTTCATATCCTGCGAATCGATCAGCCCGCGCCCGACAAAGTGCGGAAACGGCTCGGTTTCAGCTTTGATATTCCGAAGCGCTTCCAGGTTAATCATGGCTTGCGCACCAGATCGCTGTAATCCTGCATCAGCTGCTTGGCAATCGGCCCAACCGTGAATTTATAGTCGCCGACAACACCCACCGGGGAGACCTCTGCTGCAGTGCCGCATAAAAAGACTTCGGAAGCATTTGCAAGCTCTTCCGGCTTAATCTGACGCTCAACGACTTTAATGCCGCGCGCCTTGGCCAGGTCGATAATGGTGCGGCGTGTAATTCCGTCCAGGAAACAATCCGGCACCGGCGTATGCAGTTCACCGTTGAATACCAGAAACACATTCGCGCCCGTCGCTTCGGCGATAAGGCCGCGATAATCCAGCATCAGCGCATCTTCATAGCCCTCTTTTTCCGCCGCATGCTTGCTAAGCGTACAGATCATGTAAAGCCCTGCCGCTTTGCTCGCCGTGGGAGCCGTATTCGGGGCCGGGCGCGCCCATTTGGAGATTTGCAGGCGCAGGCCGCGTTCCTTGGCTTCATTGGAGAAATAGCTGGGCCAGCTCCACGCCGCCACCGCCACATGGATTTTATTGTGCTGGGCGGAAACCGCCATCATTTCGCTGCCGCGCCATGCAACCGGACGCACATAACCGTTTTCAATACCGTTCTTGGCAACGACTTCTTTCGTGACAGCATCGAGCTGCGCAACGGAATAAGGCAGATCAAACCCCAGGATCTTCGCAGAGTTTGCCAGACGCTCCGTATGCTCGGTCAGCTTGAATACTTTACCGTTATAAACGCGCTCGCCTTCAAATACGCAGCTGGCATAATGCAATCCGTGATTCAACACATGCACTTTGGCGTCACGCCATTCCATCATTTTGCCGTTATACCAGATAAATCCGTCGCGATCGTCAAAAGGCACTATTTGCATGTCAGTCATTTCCGTATAAGTAGTTAAGGTTTCAGCATAATAGCTGAAATTTGTCTTCCGTAATCCGTTTCGCCGCGATGCGTTGCACGGCGGAAACTGAAGAACGCATCTTCTTCGATATACGTATCGTTTTCAAGCATATTTATATTGCCGATCCCGGTTTGTTTCAGCGTGTCGCGAACAAATGTTTTCAGATCGAACAGCCAGTGTTTTTCCTGCCGGGAGGGTATAAAATACACCTTATAGCCTGCGTCCCTCTGCAGAAAACGATCCCGAAACTCATCCCCTACCTCATAGGAGGGTTGGGCGATCGCCGGCCCGATGGCACAGGCAATGGCTTCACGCTTCGCCCCAAGCGCGATCATGGCTTCAATCGTATTCTGCAATACTCCGGAGAATGCGCCTTTCCAGCCGGAATGCGCAGCCCCTATCACACCGCGTTCTGCATCCGCAAACAGCACAGGCACGCAATCCGCCGTCAGGATGCCCAGCGCCACGCCCGGTCGGTTCGTCACCATGGCATCTCCTTGCGGCCTACCGCTGTTCTCCCAGCTTTCCGCAACGGTCACAACATCTGCGCTATGTATCTGCATGAGGCTGCACAGATGTTTTTCCTGCGTCCCAAGCGCGGCTGCAACCCTGCGCCTGTTTTCAATCACATGCCCGGCATTATCCGCTGATCCGAGACCGCAATTAAGCGATGCATAAACACCTTCGCTCGCACCTGCGTTGCGAGTAAAGAAACCATGCGCCAGCTCTGGCGCAGCGGACAAATTGGACGCGGTAAGAAACATAAGGGAAATATACACGAGATAATGCTGCAAACAACCAGATTATGGAGCTAGAAGGAAGACGGTAAATCTAGCGCACCGCAACCGGAGAAGAGTCCTGAGCCTTAACCTGCTCGACATGGCTGGCGGGTGCCGGCGGCATTTTCCGGTCGCTCTGACCGACCTTGGAGGCAAACTTACTGGATGGCGTGTGCACACCGGCCTGTTCGGCATTTTTTATCTCTTTTGACGCAAGATACTCATCATAAGTGATGCCGTTGCGTTCATCATTTTCCAGCAGGACGGCCAGCTCACGTTTGAGGGCTTCCCTACTTTCCATGCCAAGCTTCTCGCTGGCCCTGTGCGGGGGATGCTTGGTGCGTTCCGAGAATGCGCTTCTGACTTCTGAGATTCTGATATTGCGCGTAAGCGAAGCCATCGCTCCCATATAGGAAAGCGTTCCCACCACAAATCCTGTGAATGCCACCGCTGCGGTCTTGACTGCACTTTTGTCGGAAAAATGTTTCTTCGGCACCAGCGACATTCCTACCACAGCGGCTGCCGTAGCCGCAGTGCCGATCTGGCCTGCTTTTTTATAGATTTGGTTATTCTGCTCGACCAGTGCGTCTGACCGGTTCACCAGATCGGAATAATGCTCTTTCATCAATGTGTCGGGATCAATGCCATGATCTTTGAAATATTCTTTCTGCCTGTCCTGAGATTCAATAAGGTGATCGATGGCGCTGCCGTGTTTCTTGACAAGCGCAGCCAGGTCCATCGTATCGCCTTGGGTAGGCGGGTTCGCATTTTTCTCAGGCAATTCAGCCATTTAGAAACTCCATCCCCTAAACAGGCATTATTCAGCACTATTTATCCATGTTCACTATAACAATTTTCTGTTACAGAATTATTACATTTTCCATTTTTTTGGTAAAAAATATCGCAGGATATTAAGAGGCTCTTGAAAAGCCTTCAGGCATTGGGGATTTATGAACAAATTAGTGCAGTTTCCATCCATTACGCAAGCCTACCCCGCAAAATCCTCTCCGGAAGCACGCAAGCATAATTTTAAGGAAATATACAATCCTTTCAACCCCAAAGAAGCTTCCGCGCAGGCATCGCGCTGCTCGCAGTGCGGCGTTCCCTTTTGCCAGGTTCACTGTCCGCTTGGCAATAATATACCAGACTGGCTGAAACTCGTGGCTGAAGGCAGAATGCAGGAAGCCTATCAGGTTTCCTCCGCTACCAACACCTTTCCTGAAATATGCGGCCGCATCTGCCCGCAAGACCGTTTATGCGAAGGTAACTGCGTCATTGAAAAAGGCTATGAATCCGTCACGATTGGCGCGGTGGAGAAACATATCACAGAAAATGCCTTCGCAGAAGGCTGGGTCAAGCCCCCTCTTCCGGCACAGGAAAACGGTCTTTCTATCGGCATCATCGGCGCGGGCCCTGCCGGGCTTGCAGCCGCAGAGCTCCTGCGGCGCAAAGGTTACGAAGTTCATATCTATGATCGTTACGACCGTGCAGGCGGCCTGATGATATACGGCATCCCGGAATTCAAACTCGAAAAACATGTCGTCAAGCGCCGGCACGCTTTGTTCGAGCAGGCAGGAATAAAGTTCCATTTCAACTGCGAAATCGGCCGCAATATCAACCTGAACGAATTAAGAAGCCATCACTCCGCCATCCTTATCGCCACAGGCGTATACAAAGCCCGTACGGCGGAAACTCCAGGCTCAGACCTTCCCGGAATTTTGCCCGCGCTGACCTATCTCACGGCCAGCAATAAAGCCTGCCTTGGCGATGAAGCGGTAGAGCTCGAAAACGGACATTTGAATGCAGCGGGAAAGCAAGTTGTGGTGATCGGCGGCGGCGATACCGCCATGGACTGCGTACGCACCGCCGTACGGCAGGGAGCTACCAAAGTCACCTGCCTGTACCGCCGCGACCGGGAGAATATGCCGGGCAGCAGGCGCGAAGTGAAGAACGCAGAGGAAGAAGGCGTGGAATTTCGCTGGCTTTCGCTTCCTAAAGCCTTCGTTGGGAAAGAGAAAATAGAAGCCGTTACCGCTGTGCAAACCCGCATGGGCGCAACCGACGCTTCAGGCCGCGCCGCGCCCGAAGAAGTTCCCGGCTCAGAACTCACCCTGCAAGCTGATATGGTGATTAACGCGCTGGGTTTTGAAGCCGAAGACCTGCCCCATGCCTTTGGGGAGCCTGAATTAAAAATCTCGCGAAATGGCACGCTAGCTGTGGAAGAAAAAACCCTGATGACCTCCCTACCCGGCATTTTCGCCGCCGGAGACATTGTCCGCGGTGCTTCGCTCGTCGTCTGGGCCATTAAGGATGGCAGGGATGCTGCGGAAGCGATAGGCAAATGGATAGCATCCAAGCAGAGCAAGATTACTACACAGTAGAATTATTTAGAATAGCGATAACAGGCACTACCGAGCGAATTGGGATTCGGAAGGAGAAGAAGGAGTCTCAGCCTGCCTCCTCGCATGTCTGGCAGTATGCTTGCCATCTTTTTCCCGAGTGTTTTCTTTGAATTGTATTTCTAGCCGCGCCACATACTCCTCCGGCTTAAAATCTCTGTCTTCTAAATTGCAGACGCTGATTTTCTGATTACCTTCTGCAAGATTTCTCGCATATGTATTAATAGCGCCTCCTCTTACACCGATTGCAATACCGGTTAGATACCCTCTTCGGAGTATACGGCTTCCTCCCGCCTCATCAATCTCAGCCTGCAAAGTGTCACGATTATGCTTAATGGCGTCTTGCAAAGCCTGAGGAAGTCTATGATGGGGAATCGTACCTTTCCCCACATACTCTAACGCCACTTCAAGCAATTCCTTCTTGAACTCATCCGTATATTTACCTTGCTGCTCAAGCCATAAGATAGCCGCATCAGGTCTTTTCTCATTGGAAAAGATTTCTTTCAGAATCCTGTCGACACTGGTGTGATTGGCCGTTTCCCTTTGCGATGCCCGTCCTATGGCAAATTCACGAGGAAATCTATCACGTAACAATTTAATATATTCATCGGAGGGGACATCTGGCGGCGGAACCGGAGGGATATCCTTTTTAGGATCTTTATTGAACATATGTGAGAAGGCGACATAAAGCGCTGAGGTTTGGTTAAGGTTTGTATTCAGCATGTCCTCTCGTGCTTTGCAGATTGCATCGTGATTATCTCCCGGAACACTCTGAAGACTGTGTAATTGCGCCCCCTTCTCTGCCATTTCGCATTCAAGTTTGGTAAACAGGTTGGCAAACTTGAAGAAATCCTCTGTGGTAACGATGCCGTACTTCTCCAAGACTTCAAATGTTTCCGGAAAGTGCGCGCCGCAACCATTAGATTCAAGAGCCCGCTTGGTTAATTGCGAATAATCTCCACCGGCTTTCTCCAACTCCGCCAATAACTCTTCCGGAGATAATCTGCCTATATAATCGTTAAGCCCATAGCCGAGAAACTTGCATGAAGCAAGACAAGCGGAAATTAATTCCCGTGATTGCCCAAGATGTTCTTTTTTACTATCAGCATCTCTCAGGCTACTGCGAAACCGGGACACTACGCTCTTAGGGCTTATCTGACTATTGGCAACCACACCTGTGATAAGTACAGGCAGACGCACGCTTGAATTAGGTTGCCAGCTCATATTGGCACATGCATTTTGTATTGCAGTTGCCAATCTGCCATCTCTATCCATATTACATTCTTTCCGCACATATAGTTTATAAAAATTAACTATAATACAGAAAGTTTAAATAATGATTAATGACAAAAAATAATATATTACAACATATTAGATAGCATATCCACAACTAAGGGTTTGCGCTTTTGTAAACACAAGCACCCTATGCGAGTAAAATCACAATAGATTAAGAGTAAGCCTTGCTAACCCGCCAGCGAAGCGGCGATCTTGCTGTGGATATGCGGGTTGGAGACGAACAGCATTTTCTTATCTTCGTCGCTGCTCTCGGTAATCTTGCCGCCCGCTTCACGCACGAGCAGTTTACCTGCCGCAACATCCCAATGTTTCCAGGAGACAAAGCATGCACCGTCATAACGCCCGGCCGCTACATAGGCGAGATCGAGCGCCGTGGAACCGGTCGCACGCAGACCGAACGGATTGGAAGCTAGCGCCGTATAAACTTTTGCAGCATGCGGAGTGCGCGGCGGCGTAAACGTTGCTATCAGACATGTATCCAGTTCCATACGTCCGGAAACGGAAAGGCGCTGGTCGTTCATCGTCGCGCCCTGATAGAGCTCCGCGCAGAACAGCTCGTTCTGGATCGGGTCGTAAATCACGCCCGCCTGTGTTTCGAACTGGCCGTTGGCAAGCTTCTTTTCATACGCGATGGAAATGCAGAAATACGGCACCGCATGGATGAAATTATGCGTACCGTCGATCGGGTCGATCACAAAGCGCTGCGAGGGATCGCTGCCTTCAATGCTGCCGCCTTCTTCCATGACGAAGCTGAACGCAGGGCGCGCTTTGGAAAGCTCCTGATGCAGGATCTTCTCCGAACGGTTATCCGCATTCGTTGCAAAGTTCGCGATGCTCTTGCGTGAGACCTGCAGCTTGTCCAGCTCGCCAAAATCGCGCAGCACGGATTTACCGGCTTTCAGGGCAGCAGAAGTCATCACATTGAGTATCGCGGAACGTGGGGGCATTATTTCGCTCTTTCTACGTAAGCAACATCACGGGTGTTAACAACGATACGGGTACCGGTTTCGATAAACGGAGGCACCATCACGCGCGCGCCGTTTTCCAGCTTCGCGGGCTTATAGGAGGAAGAAGCGGTCTGGCCTTTAACGACCGGTTCCGTTTCCACGATTTCCATGATCACGGTTTCCGGCAGGGCCACGCTCAGCGCTTCGCCTTCATAGGATTCGATCATGACATTCATATTTTCCTGCAAGAAAGCGATGGACTCGCCCACCAGTTCCTTGTTCAGGTGAATCTGTTCATAGTTTTCATTGTTCATGAACACAAGCATATCGCCTTCATCGTAGAGATACTGATGCTCTTTCTGCTCAAGCTGCACACGCTCAACCTTCTCGTCGGAGCCGAAACGATAGTTCGTCTTCGTACCGGTCTTGATGTCCTTCATTTCCACCTGGTTGAAGGCGCGCAGGTTACCCGGAGTGCCGATCTTGATGTTGGTCACAAGCACGAGCCTGTTGTTATATTCCAGCACCATACCCGGGCGGATGGCAGAGCCGTCAATTTTCATATGATATCCTCTTTAGTAACCCATTTTTTAGTCGCGCAAGTTATCAGATTACAATATAAAAGCAACGGCTTTACAAACCAGGGAGTCTATTTATGGGAAAAACCGCGCCGGTCATAGGGTTTACACTCGATTTCGAGGAGGCGGGCGGCTATTCTAAAATGCCCTGGTACGCGATCCGTGAGAACTATATGAGCGCCGTCAGCGCTTTCGGGGCCATTCCCCTGCCCCTGCCTCATGAATTGGAACTGGTTCCCCAATATCTTGATATAATTGACGGATTGATCGTCACCGGCGGCGCGTTCGATGTCCCGCCAGAAATGTACGGCGAGAAAACCGTCCACGAAAAAGTCACCACCAAAAACCGCCGCACTGCCTTTGAAAAAGGCATGACCGAAGGCATGCTCGCGCGCAAGAAACCGATTCTCGGCATCTGCGGCGGCGAGCAGCTGCTGAACGTGATCCTGGGCGGCAGGCTGATCCAGCATATCCCGGACAGCATCCCGAACGCGCTCGCCCACGAACAGCCCAATCCGCGCACGGAAGCAGGTCACACCGTTTCCATCAAACCGGGCACGCTGCTGCATAAAATTATTGGCAAAGACGAAATCCCCGTCAACAGCGCCCATCATCAGGCCGTGGCCACTGTCGGCGAAGGCGTTGTAATTAACTCTACTGCACCGGACGGCGTGATCGAAGGCATTGAATACCCTGCCCATCCTTTCTGCCTCGGCGTGGAATGGCACCCGGAATACCATATCAGCCCTGCGGATACGGCCATATTCAAAGCCTTTGTGGAAGCTTGTAAAAACACATAGCATGCTTGTCACTCCTGTAGGCAGAGGCAAACATGACACTCGTGAAGCAATTAAATCACCGTTGAAGCTGATTCAGCAACTCTTCGTACGGCATCGGAGTAAGATTTATACGTTCACATGATACATTAAAATAACGGTTATCATCCGGCATCTCACCTTGATGCATATGACCGTGAATATTAAACTTGCACTGATATAGCTGTGCTGGATGAACCGGTATGTGTGATAGCAGAAATAATGGTTCTTGATAGCGTACCATACCGAATACCCGTTCAAAATACTTTGCATATTCTGCTGGTTTCCTCATATCGTGATTGCCAAGAATAAGATGCTTTTTACCGTTCAGACGTCCCGCTATGGCAATACTCCCCACAGCAAAGTCACCAATATGCCAGACAATATCCGTTTTTCCTACCACACCATTCCAACGCCTAACCAACTCTTCGTCATGTTCTTCTATACTGGAAAATGGCCGATGCACCGGATGGTATTCACAAATAGTTTTATCCCCGAAGTGCGTATCACTTATAAAAAAGGTGTCATTCATAATTCAGACTCATTGAAATACTCATCGAATTAAAAATTTTCTGTAGCATATAGGAAATGTATTACAGTTCAATGACAGCGCTGAAAATATTACGGTTTATATTGAACTAAGCCACCCAATTACTGGTTTTTGTAACCAACAGTCCCTGATACCACTAAACAGCGAAGTTCGACTATTCCGCTTACCTGAAGCTTGTAAAGGTAACATAAAAAACATATAATGCGCGTTCATTAACAATGACTGGAAGGCCGTCGGCAGACAGCCTCTTTAGTCGCAAAATGTTAGGTTCATCGCAAAGGCTAACAGGCCATAGCGGGAACAATCAAAAGGATTCTCATGACCGACATAGCCCTACTCGACGATCTGTTTTTCACCCGCACCGGCATGGACAAAAAGCGCGTCGGCAAGCTGACCGGTGAAACGCTGCGCGGCATGGATGACGGCGAGCTTTTTCTGGAATACTCGCAGTCGGAAAGCTTTGTCTTCGATGACGGGCAATTGAAGAATGCAAGCTTCAATACGGATCAGGGATTCGGCCTGCGCTCGGTGCTGGGCGAAGCCACGGGGTATGCCCATGCGGCGGATTTGAGCGAAGCGGCCATCAAACGCGCCGCTGAAACCGTACGTGCGGTCAATTACGGTCAGAAAAATGTAGTAGCGGAACATACCCCGCCCTTCGGCACGAATCAGGCTTTATATACGGATGTCAACCCGCTCGCACAGGTGCCGTTCGCCCAGAAGATCGGTGTGCTGCAGGAGATTGATGCGTATTTGCGCGGCAAGGACCCGCGCGTGCATCAGGTTTCCGTGTCCCTGCTCGGTTCATGGCAGGCTGTGCAGATCATGAAAGCAGACGGCAGCGTAGCCGGAGATATCCGCCCGCTCGTACGCCTCAATATCAGTGTCGTAGCCAAAGACGGCGACCGTATGGAAACCGGCTCACACGGTGCAGGCGCTCGCACTTCATACGCCGATTATATCACGCCCGACCGCTGGCAGGCACAGGCCGACAAAGCGCTCAAACAGGCGCTCACGAATCTCGAATCGCGCCCTGCTCCCGCAGGCGAAATGCCGGTCATTATCGGCAATGCATGGTGCGGTGTGCTGCTGCATGAAGCTGTGGGCCACGGACTGGAAGGTGATTTCAACCGCAAGAAAACCTCCGCATTCTCCGGTCTCATTGGCAAACAGGTCGCCGCCAAAGGTATTACTGTCGTGGATGATGGCACGCTCACAGACCGGCGCGGCTCGCTCTCCATCGATGATGAAGGCACTCCGACCAGCCGCACGGTACTGATCGAGGACGGTATCCTGACCGGCTACATGCAGGACAGGCTGAATGCAAGACTCATGGGCATGAAAGCCACTGGCAACGGCAGGCGCGAAAGCTATGCCTGCCAGCCCATGCCGCGCATGACTAACACCTACATGCTCGGCGGCAACGCGAAAGTGGATGACATGATCAGCTCCGTCAAACGCGGGCTATATGCGGTGAATTTCGGCGGCGGCCAGGTGGATATCACCTCCGGCAAATTCGTTTTCTCGGCTTCCGAAGCGTATATGATCGAGAACGGCAAGATCGCCTATCCCGTCAAGGGCGCAACGCTCATCGGCAACGGCCCGGACATCCTGACCAAGGTCAGCGCCATCGGTGACGATATGAGTCTTGATGACGGTGTCGGCACCTGTGGCAAGGCAGGACAAGGCGTTCCTGTCGGCGTCGGCCAGCCCAGCGTATTGATCGACCGCATGACAGTCGGTGGAACGGAAGTTTAAACAGGAATTCATTATGCGCAAAACCGCCCGCCCGCTTCTCTCCCTTTGTATGAGTCTGCTGGCGGGACTGCCGCTTTCTGCGCATGCAGCATGTACCGTAAACGATAAGCTGGTGAATAGCTGCAGGCCGTGGTTCGCCGTCGCAGCCGGGGGTTACACCGAAGCGCCCAACGGTACTAAAGGCCAGATCACCTATTTCGAGCAGCGCGCAGGTAGACAGGTGGATATCGTCCATACCTATCACCGCCCGAACAAGGATGCACTGACGGAAGACGAACTCTATTTCATCAACCGCCCCAACACCTATCTTGCGACCACCTGGAAACCGGCCAAGCTTTGGCAGGATGCAGGCGGCAGCAATGCGGAAACCAACGCCCATATCGACCATATGGCGCAAAGCATCAAAGCAGTCGCGCCGAAGAAAATATTTCTGACTGTATTTCACGAACCGGAAAATGATGTCACCGGTGGCGGCACCAACTGCCCCGCTAACATTTATAAAGGTAAAGCAGGCACGCCTGAGGAATACCGCGCAATGTGGCGCAATATCCGTAACCGTTTCGACGCGCAGCATGTGACGAACGTTGTCTGGGTGATGAACTATATGGGCTTCAAAAAGTGGGATTGTCTTGTGGATGATCTCTGGCCCGGCAATGACCTCGTAGATTGGGTAGTATGGGACCCATATGAACATCAGCATGCGCAGTGGCCCGAAAGTCCCATGCGGCTCTATAATTTCCTGACGCAGCACAGCAATGCGCAGCATGATTATCTGAGCAAACCCTGGGGCATCATGGAAACCGGTGTCATAGGTCCGCAGACACTTGCTGTTCAGCAATACGCCGATATGAAAGCATCACTGGACAATAACACGATGCCACGCCTGAAGATGCTGGCAATCTGGGATGATTACACCGCCAACAGCAAGGACATCCGTCTCGGCTACGACTCCGAAACGCACCAGCCCGACACGGTAAAGCAAAAAGCGTTCAATGCCTACTTTAACGATCCGCGCTTTACCGATACGTTCTATGAAAAATAATAAGATGGTTTAAATCATTACTATGTTGCCACACATTATTGTCGCGATCGTTAATAATATTGTTAACTTCGTATTGGCTATCGTCTTAGGGCTAATTGGCCTTGGAGTATATTCTGTAATAGCAGCACTACTACACTTTCCTATACCTCAGGGACATCAACAGCTAATGCAAGATCCTGCTTATCTGCATAATGCTCACTACATACTTTTCTTATCCATATGCCTGTCTACAACCATTGTCGGATGTATTCCCGGTCACCGGCGAATCATTGAGGGCGCGCTATCCTCTCTGGTTTTTCTAGCTATTTATTACGGTCATCTTATCGGAGCAGAGCAAGACTCACCCATATTGGAATTCATCGTATTCAATAGCTTGCCATTCTTCGGAATGTTGGGAGCCTATCTAAGACGGCATGCTGATTTTTCCATATTACGTTCCTGGCCTGGAGCATTCGGGGCTTTTATCGTTACACATTATTTTGTGACAGTAGTAGGCATGCTATGTGTGCTTATAATACCAAGCCAGATAGTAACAGAGCTAAGTGCTGCTCAGCTATTTGCAACCTGTCTGGCCATATTGGCAGCCACGACGATAATGCCAAAAGCACTACGCCCCAAAGCATTGAAAGTCTTTATGGCATTAGCAATGCTTTTTACAATCGTTCCCATCGTTTATCATATAACCATCTCCAAATACCGCCCTACCGATCTTCTTAATATGGTAGCCAGTATTTGGGGATGCTATTTCGCCTACAGCAAAGCGCATAGGGGAACTTTGCTCGGCAATCAAAACAAAGGAAGCAATATCACTGCTTCCGACTTGCCCTTGCCTGCCGCAGACTGATTCGCAGGATGTTATTGTGCCTACTTTTACTTCGCAGTATCTGGAATAATGCGTGCCTGCTCACCATACAGCACCAGCACATGCTGGCCAACTGCAAGCGGCGTATCCTGCTTCTGCGCAAGCGTGATCAGATCGCCGTTTGACTTCTGCAGAACATATTCATACGCCGTGGTTTTGCTCGCCTCATGCTGGATCACTGCACCCGCAGCGGCTCCCACCAGCGCACCGCCAACGGCAGCCAGTGCGCTTCCACCGCCCTGCCCTATCTGTGCACCGGCCACTCCGCCAGCTACGCCACCAACACCGGCACCAAGGCCCAGCGCAGGATCGCTTACATTCACCTGTCGGAAAGATTTCACCACAGCACGGTCCACTTTGCCGACCTGCTGCATGCCGGAAGCGTTATAGCTATCAGGCGAGTAATCATTGCACCCTGTAAGAAAGCAGGCTGCACATGTCGCTGCCATCAATCCACGAAAAATTTTGGAACCTGTATTATAAATCATACTCCCTCCTTTTTAGCGGCTGAGGCATGCACCGGCGCTGCCTTCGTGCCTTTACGTAATTCTTTAACAACTTTGATGATAGTTTCGCGCGCTTCCTTTGCTGCCACTGCAGTGGTAGTCGGCCCAAGTGCAAATTGAATCACTCCTCTCTCATCATAGGCAAGGAACTTGAGAAGCGGTGTCCCGCCAACATCATAGACCCTGCACCACGTATATAATGCATCATTTGCAAGAGGCCATACCGCAGCATAATATACGCCACATTTCATAGCGATATCCGCTTTCTCATGCGAATCTTCCACTACCTTATAACCAAAATTCGTCAGCTGGCTGACCATACTTGGTTTGGCAACGCTTAACATTTCCTGACTGCTTTTCGATGGCTTATCATCCGCTACCGGATCAACGCCAGGCTTCGTAAACGGAGCGGCAATATAGACTTTCTGTAAATAAATCGCATCGATATTAGCCGGAACATCAGCAGCGGACTTCCCTTCTTCATAAGGAGAAACACACCCGGCCAACAGCATCAGCCCCAAAACAGGCAAAATCTTCTTCATCAGGCACTCGTATAAATATTACATTCAAAATAATAAATAACCTATAAATAAAACATGGCAATGAAATACTGGCATACAGTGTATTTTGGCGATAAAATGAAATGGAATAGAGAACATACGCATGAAAAAACAGAAGAATAAGCACTCTATATCCCAACCGGCCATACAACCTGAAATAGCGCACGCCCTTCTTTCACGGGGCGTGGAGTTGCATCAGGCAGGCAATCTTAACGAGGCGGAAGCGATTTATAGCGAGCTGCTGGCCTCATACCCGCAGGATGCGCAATTGCTTTATCTGTTGGGCAGAGTCCACATCCAGCGCGGAAACCGAGACGAAGGCATCCGCCTGTTCAGCAAAGCGCTCTCCGCCAATCCCAATTATGCCAAAGCCTATAACAGCCGTGGTCTTGCTTACGCAGAACAGAATCTCACGGATAAAGCCATGGCAGATTACACAAAGGCCATTGCACTTGATCCCGCTTACGCAGATGCCTATAGCAACCGGGGGCTGCTGTTTTATAACCGGAAACAATATGACGAAGCACTGGCAGATTTTGATAAAGGTATCGCTGCCGCCCCCAATCATGCGCAGCTCTATAACAATCGTGGGCTGGTCTTATATGTTTTAAGCCGCTTCGATGCAGCAAAAGCCGATTACGATCACGCGCTCGCCTTGAATCCTGCTTACGCCGATCCCTACAGAAACCGTGGATTGCTGCTGAGCTATCTGAAACGCTATGAGGAAGCACTGGCCGACTATACCAAAGCCGCATCACTCGCAAACCATGCTGACACGCATAGCAATCGCGGGCTATTGCTGTATAAGCTCGGCCGTTATGAAGAAGCCAAAGAGGCCTATGATACCGTTATAAGCCTTACTCCCCGGGAACCGCAGGGCTACAGTAACCGGGGCCTCACCTGGTATCAGCTTAAAAAATACGATGAAGCACTGGCGGATTATAACAAAGCCATTGCACTCGATTCCAGCTATGCGGATGCCTATAATAACCGTGGCCTGCTCTCCTACAAACTGAAGCATTATGATGAAGCGTTGGCCGATTATAATAAAGCCCTCACACGTAATCCGAATTTTGCCGACGCTTATAACAATCGCGGCACCGTCCTGTTTCACCAACGCCAATATAATGAAGCACTTCCCGACTTCGACCGCGCCCTGAGCCTCAACCCCACCCACACTTCCGCATGCAATAACCGCGGAATCACACTCTTTCGTCTGAAACGCTATGACGAAGCACTGGCTGATTACGAGCGGGCCATTGCGATCGATCCCACTTACGCAGATGCCTACTGGAACAAAGGAAACCTTCTGCTCTTACGCGGAGAATATGAACAAGGCTGGCCCCTCTATGAATGGCGCTGGAAGAATAGCGATACGGAAGCTCCCCGTACATTCCCTGTACCTTTATGGCTGGGGGAAGAAGACCTGAATGGCAAAACCATTCTGCTGCACGCGGAACAGGGATTCGGTGACACGATCCAGTTCTGCCGTTACGCAGCACTGCTCGAAGAACAAGGCGCAAAGGTGATTCTGGAAGTGCAGAAACCGCTGGTTCCCTTGCTCGCCCGGCTTGAAGGTTCCTGCAAGGTAGTGGCACAAGGCGAAGTCCATGAAGGATTTGACTTTCACTGCCCCATCATGAGCCTGCCGCTGGCCTGCAAAACGTCTCTGGCCATTATCCCTGCTACTATCCCTTATTTATCCGCCGATCCGCAGAACCTGAAAACCTGGCAGAACAGCCTGGGTCAAAAAACAAAGCCAAGAATCGGCCTTGTCTGGTCGGGTTCCGCCACCCATGCCAATGATGGCAATCGCAGCATTCCGCTACAGATGCTGGCGCCACTGCTGGAATGCGATGCCGAATATCATATTCTCCAGAAAGATTTCCGCAAGGAAGATGCCGAGTATCTGGCGCAGACTTCCATGATTTCGCATGCAGATAATATCCATGACTTTCTGGATACGGCATCGCTCATTGCGGAAATGGATCTGGTTATTTCAGTGGATACTTCCGTGGCGCATCTGGCCGGAGCCATGGGAAAGAGATTATGGCTGCTGCTGCCCTTCGTGCCGGACTTCCGGTGGCTGGAAGATCGCACTTACAGCCCTTGGTATCCCACCGCGCATTTGTTCCGGCAACACAATATCAATGACTGGGGAAGTGTGATCGTCGAAGTAAAAACGGCGCTGGAGAAGTTCCTCAACAACTGAACTATGATTTAATCGCCTTCATCGTAATCTTATACTCGCTCACCACATTATTTTTCTCACGGATTGCAACCAGCAAATCTTCCATGGAAATTTTTTTCTCATTGAAGATCTGATGATAAGAAGGGTCCAGCACCTGCTCCACGTTCAGGATCTCAAAATCGACATTGAGATAAAGCCCCAGCGGTGTATTCGCCGCACCCGTCTTCTGCCACTCTTTATTCAAGGCTTTGCAGAAAAGACTCAGCAGCGCCGGTGTAATTATTCGTACATGGGTCGGATCGTTGATGAAATTATCATGCCTGGGATGGGGCACATTGATATTGATAATGGCCCCGTCTGCGCAGATACGATATAGCTCCTTAATAATCCCAAGAAATACCTCGGCTGAAGCGCCCATATGCTCAAGTGAGTGATTGAACAGCACCTCTGTCACCGAACCTGTTTCCCACGCCCAGGGTAACGCCTCCAGGTTGCAGACAATATCCGGGCTGCATTCCGCAAACATATCGACATTGATAAAACCTTCCAGTTTCCGGCTGCCGCATCCCAGATTCAGTTTCATAATCGTTCCTGCTAAATGATTGTTTTGCCTTAAAAGACAATTTACAAAATCTTACGAATCTGGCTATATAAAAATACTCTCCCTTATTATAAGCAGTATTATGAACTGATCCGCCCCATTCCTAACCGGGTGGTATTTTTACAACCACCCGGGATTTATGCTTTAAACAGAACATCGGGTCGCATTTCAGACCTGTTTTTACTATATTTTTTTGTTTTCCATTCCTATACTAATAAGCTGCTCGGCGTATCCGATCCCCAACCTAGGAGCTTGCTATGTCATGGCTGAATAACCGTAAAATCGTCGTTAAACTCATGCTGCTGGTAACGTTCATGAGCGCCGTCCTGATAGGAGTCGGCACGCTCGGCATACACTCACTTAAGATACTGGACACAAAAGCTAATGACATGGAAGAATCGGCGCAGGAAGCCTTACTCGGTGCCAAGTTGATCCAGAATATTCTGATGATCGAAAAGCTGAAGTTTCACATGGTGGCTGATCCCAGCCCGCAATCCATAGCCGATACACAGACTTCTATCCAGAACGAAGCGAAAAAGTTCGAGGATTTTGTAACGACGCTGGAAAAATCATCGGATAATGACCAGCATAACGCACTGGAGAAAATCCGGCAGGATTATGAAAAATATATGCTTGCTCTCAAAGAAGCGGGCGATGAAGCAGCTAAATTAAAGAATTTTACGCTTTCCGCCGAGCAGGAAAAAATAAAACAGGCTGCCCTGAACAGCGATGACGAGTCACAAGCCCTGCAGGCCATTGTAACCGCGTATTCAGATGACTCCATCAAGAATGTATCGAAAGTATCAGACGATATTACCGATGTTTACAATCAGATATCCCGCTCACTTATTGCAGCTCTCATATTGGGCACTTTCGTCGGTGTCATCGTCAGCGGCCTGATGGCGAAGTTTGAGATTGTAAACCCGATCGAAGCTATCGTAAATATCCTGCAGCAACTCGCCAAAGGGCAATTTGATGTGGATATCAAAGGTGCACACCGCAGAGACGAAGTAGGCGATATCGCGCGCACCGCGCTTGTGTTCAAGGAAAGCGGGCTGGAGAAGCTCGAGCTCGAAAAGAAACAGCTGGAAGCGGAAAAACGTGCCGCTGAGGAAAAACGCGCCATGATGCAGAAACTGGCTAACGACTTTGAAGCGGGCATTCAGGAAATCGTCAATACCGTCTCCACGGCTTCGACGGAGCTATACTACACCGCAGAAAACATGAAGAAGACCATTAACACCGTATCCTCGGAATCCGATACAGCTGCAACGGAATCACGCCAAACCTCCGCCAATATGCAGAGCGTCGCCTCCGCCGTGGAGGAAATGTCCGCCTCCATTAAGGAAATCGCCGGGCAGGTTGCCAAATCCTCGACTGTGGTGAACGAAGCAGTGGGTAAAACCACCCACGCGGACAATACCGTCCAGGTGCTGACCCAGAATGTTTCCCAGATCGGCAGCATCTCGGAACTGATCCGGAATATCGCGGGACAAATCAACTTGCTCGCGCTCAATGCCACGATTGAATCCGCCCGCGCAGGAGAAGCTGGCAAAGGCTTTGCCGTAGTGGCTTCCGAAGTCAAAAGCCTCGCAACACAGACATCCAAGGCGACCGGCGAAATCACGGCACAGATTGAAAGCGTCAGGAGCGTTTCAGTCGAGGTTGCCAGTTCATTGAAAGATATTCAGACGGCCGTGAATAATGTTAGCCATTACTCCAGCGGCATTGCATCCGCGGTGGAAGAACAGTCCGCCGCCACAACGGAAATTTCAACCAACGTGAATCAGGCAACAGGGCGCGTCGTCAATATCGATACCAGTGTTTCCTCTATTACCAAAAGCGCCGCAGACGCCAACACCAGTGCACATGAAGTGCTGAGCGCCGCCAAGATGCTTTCCGAACAGTCGGAGCGGCTGAATAAAGAGGTAAAGAATTTCCTGAGCAGCGTGCGGGCGGATGCGTAGCAAAAGCCTCCCTTTATAAGGATAATCCTTCTCCCTATCGAATCTTTACAGGATTCGTGATTTCTTTCTGCAGCTTGTAAGTGCTGCAGGAGTGTACATGTTTCCCATATTAGATAACCGCTATCTTTATCTGGCCGTGAACAACTGGTATAACGCCATGAAGGGGCCCTCTACCTTCTTTAAATTTGCCGCCGACCAATGGGATGAAAAAGTTACACCGCCGCTTTCGCAGCTTCTGGAACAGGATAACGTCCTGACTGCCCTGCTCCGGCGCAGCACTGCGGCAAGGTTCAGGCTATTGCAGCGCCTTACACAGAGCTACCGCAAACCCGCCTTCGGTATCTCTCAGGTAGAAGTTGATGAAAAGACGGTAGCGGTCCATGAGGAAACCGTATTCGAGACCCCGTTCTGCAAATTGCTGCATTTCCGCAAAGAAACTTCTAAGCATATGCCCCGCCTGCTGATGATCGCGCCCATGGCCGGTCATTATGCCACGCTTCTTCGCGACACTGTGCGAGACGCCCTTCCCTGTTTTGATGTTTACGTCACCGACTGGGTCAATGCCCGTGACGTCCCCATTAGCCATGGCGGATTCGACATGGACAGCTATATCGCCACACTGGTGCGCTGCTTCGAATATCTTGCACCGGACTTCCATATTCTGGCGGTCTGCCAGGCTGGCGTTCCTGCCTATGCCGCAGTCTCATTGCTGGAGGATCGCAAGGATGTGCATGAGCTGCTGCCAACTTCCATGACGCTAATGGGCTGTCCCATCAATGTCCGTTGCTCGCCTACTTCGGTAAATAATTTTGCCGCGAAATACGATGAGGACTGGTTTGAGCACATGACGCTTTCCATCGTTCCGGCCGGATATCCGGGAGAGCGCAGGCTGGTCTATCCCGGCTTCATGCAGCTCACCGCGTTTCTGAGCATGAACCCGGAGCGTCATCAGCAATCTATAGCAAATGCCATAGAGCACTATATTGAAGGGAATTTCGAAGGCGAGGAAAAGATCAGTTCTTTCTACGCGGAATATTGCGCTGTGATGGACCTGACAGCCGAATTCTACCTGCAGACCGTGCGCGTGGTATTCCAGGAAGCGTTACTGCCGCAAGGCAAGATGGTATCACGCGGGAAACTTGTGGATCCAAAAGCAATCCGCAAAACTGCCGTTTTCGCCATCGAAGGTGAACGTGATGATATTTGCGGTATAGGCCAGACAAAGGCCGCGCTGGATCTGGCGACCAATTTATCTGATAGTAAGAAGGAATATCTGCTGTTAAAGGATGCCGGGCATTACGGGATTTTTAACGGCCACCGCTTCCGTGAAGAAGTTTTGCCCGCCATGCAGGCATTCATAGCCAGAGCGCAAAACCGCACATCTGTGAACATTAGAAAAATGGAAAATGCTTAAGCTGCACGCCGCGTTTGCACCTGACGAGAAACTGTTTTGGGCGTCAGGCAAATGACACCTACTTTAGGAGTTTCCGTGGGCACTGCAAGCTCATGCGATGACACATCCACCGCAGGCTCTATACCATGAAGCCGTGACGCAAGTTCCGCAAACACTCCCTGCAAGGGCTGCAGCGCGTCTTTCACTCTTTCATCATCGATAAAAATGATGCGCTGCTCATATTCTATCACTTGCTGGGGCTCCGGCGTTGCCTGAGAGGCTTTTTCTGCATCCCTTGCTGTTTTCCGCTGTTCTTCAAACAGACGCTGCTTTTTCTCCAGCTCGCGCTGCTGCGCCGCCAAACGCGCGACAGAAGCATCACGGATAAGGCGTCCGGTATTGCTCTCGCTATCATTCTTACGGTTACTGTTATTTGCGCTGTTGCGCGTATCGCTATGATGGTTGTTATCATTACCCGTGGGCACCCCTGCGATATGCTCCATCGCCAGAATACCGTTCACTGTATCCATGAAAGCTTTATCGGTCCTAAGCTGGCGCACAAGATCTTCAAACAGCTCGTTGGACGCTGCAACATGATTGGCAGCAGGAACTTCCCCCCAATAATCCCCTGCGTAACTGCTGGGTAACTCCGCCGTTGCTGTACCGTAATCCATTACTTCCGCTGCTCCTTATCAAGCAGCCAATATAGCAGCTATAAAGCGCAGGGCGTGTGAATCTTTTATGACATTCCTAATCAAACTTCCCGGTCAGCGTAAATAACACCTGGCGTTCGACCGCAGGGAAAGGACTTTCCTTAATATACTGTCGGTTAACGTTTATGCCTGAAAGGGCAAGAGTATAAGTATCGTTGATATTATACCCGATTCTTCCCCCTAAAGTAGCATAGCCGCTTTGCTCCACCGGAACATTGGTAAGCTGGTTTGCCCGCATCATGTTAGTCGAGGTAACATAGTGGCCGTTCGCATCGAACTCCCATTGCCGCCAGCTATAACCGCCGAGCAGGCGGAAATGATGCTCCGGCGCGGAACCGTTATAATAAAGCAGTGACTCCGCTTGCGCATCGTCATCCACCCGTGAGAGACTATAGCTTGCATCCCAGCGAAAGCCGTCCTTGGTACCTTTTAATTCTATTTCCCCGCCCCATCCCTGACTGTTGCCGACATTGGCAACACTGAACAGGACTGCCGGTGTTCCATTGAAATCCACAACGCCTGGAGAATAAAACGATTTCAGATCCTTATTCTGCTGGTAAAATACCGCAAACCTGGTCGTGGAAAAAATATCGGGGAGCTTCCTGTCATAGCCTAGTTCATAATTTTCAACGATAGTGGGTTCCAGCTTGGGATTGCCGATAATTTCAAACATGGAACCCGGTATGGGGTAATTCTCACCGATACCACTCTCGATCATACTGGGCTGCTGCACGCCGCGCCCATAGGACAAGCGAAATGTATCCATATCCGTCATCTGATATACCAGGCCGGAATTGGCGCTCAGCGTATTGATGTCGTGACCGTAATCGGCATAATTATAATAACTTCCCGGAGGCAATGTTCCCGTTTCCGTCATGTCCATATGATCGAACCGCGCCGCATTGGTCCACGATAATTTATCCGTGATCTGCCATAACCATGTTGCGCTCGGAGCATAATTATTTTCCTGCAATGCTGGCTGCTGCGCAAACACATTGTTAAAACTGTCATTCTCATAGGTCTTGTTACGATACTCAAACCCGATCCGGAATGTATGATGCGCCCCGATACTGAACTGATCCTCGATTTTGCTGACCGCCAGATTCGTGGTGAACGGCAGTTCTCCGCCCGAAAGCGGGGTCAGCAGAAAATCGTCATAGGAACGGTTAAAATAATTATCGTTCACGATCAGACCGTAAGGTGTCTGCCACTGAAACCCTCCACGCAGGGAGTAAGCGGTATAGCGGTCTGCCCCCTCCACATAAGTGGCGGAAGCATAATTCTCCCTGCTGAAGGAATAGGTAAGCTCGGTATTGAACTGCAAATCAGGAGAGACGCGGAAGGCCGAGCGGTTAGAGATATATCGCTTGGACGGGTTCAGCGGAGACTGGTCGATCACAGGGTCACCCGACCAGCTGTTAAACTCATGGGCATTATAACCGCCGACTGAAAATTTCGTCCCTCCCCATTCACCGTTACGGGTCACGGTGGCATCGCCTCCAAAAGTGCTTTCGCTACCCGCATAAACAGAAGCTACATTCTTGTGATCAAACTGCGGGCTATAGGTGACAATATTCACGACCCCGCCGGCGGCATTCGAACCAAATAGCGCTGAAGCTGGCCCTTTAACCACCTCGATCTGCCGGATGTCGTCAATATTGACCGGGATATTATTCCATACCGTACGCGAATAATCGTCCACGAATACCTGCCGCCCATCAACCAGCACGAGGAGCCGGGGCATGCTGGGCTGCTGATATCCGCGCACGCCGACATCGAACCCCGCATAACCCGTCTGCAGAATATCCATTCCCGGCACATACATGCCGATAATCTGGGGGATCTGGCGGCTCCCTGCCTGCCGTATCTGATCGGCAGTAATAATGGTCATATTGGCAGCCACATCGCTGACTCGCTGAGGGGTTCCCGTCGCGCTGGTGGTAACGGGCTCGCCCATAAGCGATTGCAGGGAACCATAATCCATCTCCTGTGCACGCGCGGCGTGACCCGATACGATCATCGCAGCCGTAACAAAAAGAGAAGCGGTAAATAATTTAAATGGGGAACAATGGTTCATATTTTCCTCGCCAACATGACAAACGCCGGGGCAAAACTGATGTGTGATGCTTCCGCCGCAACAGCGCTGTAATAGATGTCTACACGCGGTTTGGTCGCGATACCTATTACGCATTTATTCGCCTGCACGCATGTCATGTCGGCAGACATGGTCAATACGCCTGAAGAAGCAGCAGTTTTACTGATATTATTTAATGCTTCCGCTGAGAGTCCGGTCGCAAGAAAAGCTATTTTCGCAGCGGAAATGGCTTTCATGTCTCCGGCAGGTACAAGCGCGGAAACAACATTAAGCCCACCCGGTACACCGACTCCTGTCCCGATATCCTGCTGAATGATTTTTCCGTCCGCTTCGGAACTCGGATTGGACGGATCATAGACAACCGCTACCGTCACTTTCCCCTGCGGCCTGTCATTGACCAGCAGCCAGGTCTTCAACCCGGTAGAAATATCCAGCTGGTCGGTCGCATACGCTACAGAGCAAAAGGCACTAAGACAAAGAATGCCTATGAAAGCGCTCGCCAGTTTTCTGCAGATATTCCCAAAATGAAGCAAATCTATACTCCGGCATGACAAATCACCTGTATCACTACTATCTTGCAATATTAAACAATTCAAGATTGGGGTATAAAGCCACCGGATTTTAATGCGACGAAGTGGCATATATACTACAAATAGCACAAGAATTTTAAGCATCGACATTTTCTGACAAACATTTCTATACAGAAATCCAGTCTCTTTACACCTATACCGGGAAATCTACTGCAGCGTGTCGCGCAGCAAACTATAGCTTCCTAATAATTGAAATTACGTATATAATACAATCTCCAACATGGGCTTGAATATACGTGTGAGGTTCTCCGCCTTGGTAAGCATGTTATATGAAGTCTATGGATATTCTTACGCTGCTTATTTCCTGGCAACCACAAGGGAACATAATGTCCTATTGGGTAAGATTCTCACGGTCGTTAAATATTGCGCTTGTGTCCGCACTGGCCACCGCGATCGGATACGGATTATACGTTCAGCATAAGCAAACAGAGGACACGCAGAAATGGGTGGTGCATACGCATGAAGTCCGGGAGCATATTGAAAAATTTATTGAACGGGCAAACGATATATCGCTGAGTTATAGAGGTTATCTGTTAACCCATGACCGCAATTATCTCTTACGTTACGACAAAGCATTACAGGACGACAACAGCATTCTCGGTGTACGCCATCGCTCCATTATGCAGGAATGGCATATCTTGCATGAGCTGACCGATGACAATTCATACCAGCAATATAACCTGACGCGTCTGGAAAAGGCGACGCAGGATCTGATAGCCTATGCCGCCGCATCCATCATCGCATATGACAAAGACGGCCTGAAAGCGCTGAACGGTCCTCTCGATCTTGTACACGGCAAGCTGATCATGGATGCGATACGCCGTATCACCGAAGAGATGCTAATTGAGGAAGACAGGCTGCTGAAAAGACGCGTGGAAGCTGACGCGGAGGCATTAAAACATACCGAGTATATGACGCTAGGTAGCATTGGACTATTCTATGCCGGAATTACAATATTATTGCTGCTGCTCCACAAAAATATGAGCGAGTTAAAGCGCAAAGGCGACTCCTTATCGGTTATCGTCTCTGTTCAGCGTGAAGTAGCGCATCTGCATCACGATCTGCAGACCGCAATGGATATCATCACCCATCGTATGCAGGCCATCACCAATGCGGGCGGCGGCGTTATTGAAATGCTGGAAGGCGACGAAATGGTTTACCGTGCCGCAAGCGGTGTGGTTGCTCCTTATGTAGGCATGCGTATTAAAGCGCTAGGTAGCCTTTCCGGACTATGCGTACGGGAAAATACTACCCTCAGATGCGATAATACCGAAACGGACGAACGTGTTGATAAGGCTGCATGCCGCAAGCTTGGTGTTGCTTCAATGGTGGTCGTGCCCCTGACACGCGAACAGCAGGCTGTGGGTGTCTTAAAAGTTATGTCCTCGAAAGTGATGGCCTTCAATGAAGAACACGTAACGATACTGCAATTGATGGCAGGCGTGCTTTCCGCGGCACTGAGCGATGCGGTTATAAATGATCGCCTGCGCCAGAGTGAAGAAACATTCCGCGCCGCCATGGAGAGTGCTTCCATTGGAATGGCGCTCGTAAACCCCGATAATACATATAAAGCTGTGAATCCGGCACTGTGCAACCTGCTCGGTTTTACGGAAGAAGAATTCCTAAGCAGCACCGTTCAGGGATTAACGCACTCCGAAGATATAGCGGAAGACCTGGAAAAGACAAACCAGCTTCTGAAAGGAGAAATTTCAAGTTATGAAATGGAAAAACGCTATCTGCACAAGGATGGGCATCAGATATGGGGCCTGCTCAATGCATCTCTTGTACGCAAAGCTGATCATACTCCGCACTACCTCATAAAACAGGTTCAGGATATCACCGCCAAGAAGCAGTTGCTGGCCCAGTTAAACCAGTCTAATGCCCAGTTGAACAGGTTCGCCTATGTCGCCTCTCACGATATGCAGGAACCGCTGCGGATGATGTCGAATTTTGCCGCCCTGATTGAAAGCGAATACGGCAATAAGCTCGATGATGAAGGCAGGGAATACATAAAATTCATCACGGACTCCGCCACCCGCATGCAGAACATGGTTGCAGGATTGCTGGAGTATGCGCGCGTCGGCAAGGACGCCTTCAGGCCGCAGGAAATCAATGTGATGGAAGACCTTGCTTATATTCTCGGAAATCTCTCTCAGGCTATCAAGGATTGCGGCGCACACGTCACTTATGACATGCTTCCCAATATCCAGGGTAATCCTGTGCAGTTTACGAGCCTGCTACAGAATCTGATCAGCAATGGGCTGAAATATCAGGCGCCTGGCACGGCACCTGAGGTTCATATAGGCGTGGAAGATGCCGGAGACTTATGGCAGTTCTCTGTCCGCGATAACGGCATCGGCATGGAGGAAGAGCACACAGCGAAGATATTCGAACCGTTCGTCCGGCTCCATAGCTGGCAAGAATATAAAGGCACCGGTATCGGCCTTTCCGTCTGTAAGGAAATCGTGGAAAATCATGGAGGAAAAATCTGGGTGGAATCCAAACCCGGCGAAGGCAGCACTTTCTATTTCACCATTCCGAAGTGATCTCAGGAATAAACAGGGAAATGAGTTTATGAATCAGCAGGAGAATATATCAGGCAAAAATCGGGTGCTGGAGATATTACTAATTGAGGATAATCCAACCGATGCCTTGCTGACCCGCAAAACTCTCGGCGGTATAAAGCTCGCCAATAATGTCACAGTCGCCGAGGATGGCGATAAGGCGCTCAGTATCCTGCGCCGCGAAAAGCCATACGAATCATCTCCCTCACCAAATGTGATATTACTGGATTTGAACCTGCCTAAAAAAGGCGGCATTGCTATTTTACAGGAACTCAAATCCGATGAGAAATTAAGGCACATCCCTGTTATCATCCTGACCGGGTCGCATACAGAAGCAGATGTCACCAAAACCTATGATCTCTATGCAAGCGGCTATATCGTCAAGCCGATCAATCCGGAAAAATTCACAGATATGATTCGGACATTGATGTGGAACAGGACGATACAGCTTTTTGCCAACGGATAGTGATCAATATCAGGAGGTATGTTATGACCGAAAGACAGATAAGACCCCGTAAAAGACCTGCAGAGATTCTTCTGGTTGAGGACGACCAGAACGATGTGCTTTTGACGAAGAAAGCTTTTGAAGTCCTGGAAATGCCATATATTCTCACCGTGGCAAAAGATGGCGAACAGGCAATGCAGATACTGAATCAGGAAGGTATCTACAGCATGAATAATCCGCCCGATCTTATTCTGCTGGATCTGAGCCTGCCTAAAATGGGCGGCATGGACATATTAAAGCAGATCAAATCGGATCGCTATTTAAGGGATATCCCCGTGGTCATCCTGACAGGCTCGGGCGAGGAGCAGAAAATCTCGCAGGGCTATGATCTTCAGGCCAGCAGCTATATTGTCAAACCTGTAGATTTGAGCAGGCAGCGCATTATTGAAGACTTGATAAGAATAAGGCTATACGGCTCTTAACCTATTGCAAGGAGACTAAGGAATGACAAACATCGAACCAGTCGCAACCAAAGGCAGGCCTGTAGAAATATTGCTGGTGGAGGATAACCCCGGCGATATCCTGCTAACCAGGAAAGCGTTCAAAAGCGCTAAGATCGCCAATAACATCACCATCGCTGAAGATGGTAATAAAGCGCTGGCGATACTGAAACGCGAAGGAGAATATGCTTCGCTGCCGAAAATGGATATTGTATTTCTGGACCTGAATCTCCCCAAGAAAAGCGGCCAGGCGGTACTGGAAGAAATAAAGTCGGACGAGAATTTACGATCCATTCCCGTGGTGATCCTCACCAGTTCCAAGGCAGAACTCGACATCGTCAAAAGCTATAACCTGCATGCCAACAGCTATGTGGTAAAGCCGGTGAATCTGGACAAATTCGTTGAGATTGTACGCAGCCTGGAAGATTTCTGGTTCATGGTCGCCACCCTGCCGGAAAAGAATACAGGAACCGAAGGATAGAATTCATGGAAACCAGCCCCTCCTCACTGGACGCGGAACAACTCGCGAGGGAATTCAAGGAATTCACTTACATCATCTCGCACGACTTCAACGCTCCTTTGCGCGGCGTGGTCGAAATCTCCAAACTGCTCAGGGACGAATATGCCCACAAGCTGGATGAAGAAGGCAATCTCTATGTCAATATGATCCAGCAGGGTGGTGAGAAAATACAGGCCATGCTGGAAAGTCTGCTCGAATATTCACGCATTTCCACTGCTTCCCTTGCCTATTCCCCTGTAGACTGCAACGCACTCCTCGCCGCTTATAAAACAGAGCGTCAGACGCTTCTGGGCATAGAACAGGAAGTGCTTCAGAACGATTCCCTGCCTGCGATCTCAGCCGACGCAAATCAGATCGCCCGCCTTTTCCAGATACTGATTGATAACGGCTTCAAGTTCCACAAACCGGGTACCGTGCCCGAGGTAAAAATATCCGCGCAAAAGCAGGCGGATGCGTGGCAGTTCAGCGTGCAGGATAACGGTATAGGGATCGAGCCTGAATTCCAGCAGGCCGTCTTTCTGCTGTTCCGCAAGCTCCATAGCGATGCCCAGTATCCCGGCACCGGCAGCGGCTTAACCCTTGCAAAAAAGATTGTGGAAAGGCACGGTGGTAAGATATGGGTGGAATCAACCCCGGGAAAAGGAACTACATTCAAATTTACGCTACCGATGAGGATTAAGAGGTAAAAAAGTGCAGCAGAAAGTGAATCTATTACTTATCGACGATGCCCCGACCGACGCGCTGCTGGTGCAAAAAGCCCTGAACGCCATCTCGCCTGACGGATACCATATCCAGTATGCCGCTAACTTACGCGAGGCGCTGCAGTCTCTGTCCGAAAATACGTTCGACATTATTTTGCTGGACCTGCATTTGCCGGATACGATTGAATTCTCCGGCCTTTCCACCATCCAGAACGTGGCGCCCTCCACTCCGGTGATCATCCTGACATCGCTGAAGGATGAAGATATGGCCATGCGCGGAGTTGCCGGCGGCGCACAGGACTATTTGTTCAAAGATAATATTAATGGCCCTGGCATGAAGCGGGCAATCCAGTACGCCGTCCAGCGCAAACAGCTGGAAGGCAATCTGCTGACCAAGGCTAACTTCGATACGCTCACCGGGCTTGCCAACCGCTCATTCTTTGAAAACCGCCTGAATATGGCGTTGGAGAAAAGCAAGCGCCACACCGTAGGCATCGGCGTATTCTTTCTGGACCTCGACCGCTTCAAACAGGTCAACGATACGCTGGGGCATGCTGCCGGGGACGCATTGCTGAAAGCGGTCGCAGAAAGGCTCAAGGAATCCGTCCGCCCTTACGACACCGCAGCGCGCTTCGGCGGGGATGAATTCGCAGTGCTGATGGAAGATATCCCCACCCGGCAGGATTGCGCCACCGTAGCCCAGAAAATCATCCACAAAATCACCGAGCCGTTCAGCATCAATAATCAGGATGTGGAAATCGGCGTGAGTATCGGCATCGCTTTTTACATGAGCGGCGAGAACGAAGGCACTACCTGCGAACTTCTCATGCGTCAATCCGACCTGGCCATGTATGCAGCAAAGAAAGCGGCTGGTAATCTCTTCAGATTCTATAATGAGATAGAAAGCGCCGAATAATTCAGCGTGCTTTACCTTCCTGCATGGCCTTCAGCATCGCCCGCTCTCTTTTATAAAGCTCGGCAATACTCCGCTGTCCATAAGATTCTTCTGCTTTAATACATGCCGTGAGCGCTTCGATATGCACAGCCCTTTGCGCGCTCTCGTGAGTAATGCCAAGCTCCGCCAGCTTCACCCTGTCCTCTACGACAGCCAGCAGCAGGTAAGGATCTTTCGCATAAGCTGCACGTCTTTCCGCCTGCATTTCCTGTGACAGATCTTCCACCAATAGATCCACCAGCTGATCCGCACTTACTCTGGCCGCATAGGGCATTTCGAGTTTGAACAACTGAGCAATTTTGGGATATCCGCAATACTCCGCGTATTTCACGCAATCATCCAGCACCGCTAAATGGATAGATTTATGTTCACTGACTTTGGTAATACCCAGTTCCCTGCGCCGCACTTCATCCTCTGCGACCGGTAGCAGCGTTTCAGGATTGCTTACATAAGCCGCCCGTCTCTTTTCCTGCTCTTCCGCGCTGAATCCCTCCACCAGCAGCTCGATCAGCTTTCTGGTGCCGTCATTCAGACTCGCGTAATCGTTCCTATAGCTCATCCGCCAATACGCTCCTGAAACCACAGAATAGACGGATAAGCCGCAAGCCATATCCAGAAAAACCTGTTCAGACCAAACAGACACGCATTGGCAAAGTGAAAAGCTGCGGCAACAACCAAACCTGCAATAAGCGTAACATGCGTCAGCAATGTCAGGGGAAACGACAGCTCAAACAGCATGACCGCCCATGACATAACCAGCAGTAGCTTCGGCCGGTGTGCCCATCCTCGCAAAGATTCACTGACCGGATAGGCCGAGAACCGGAACACATCCTGAAGCGCTCGCCCCTTACGCCACTCGGGGTTCACAATCTTGACCCAGCCCGCAATGAAATAAGACAGCACGCATTGCAGCGCCAGATACCCAAACGCATATTCCTTCCATTGCAGCACCGGCATGAAATGGACGCATATCAGACAGAACAGAATAAGCAGGCTCATACGGTCGCTGCCGCCATTATAAGGCCCGTGAAAACGCCTGAGGATAAACAGCGCCAGCACACCGAGGCCAAGGCACATCCATGCAGGCTGAATCCCCAGCAGCAGCAACGCGCTCAAGACAATACGAAACAGAAACAACCGCCGCTCATCCTGCGGAGCATGCAGATGCTCAACACTCTGCTGCAGGAACGCCAGCGCGAGCAATATTTCCGTAATGCGGACAGCAAACGCCAGACTCATACGCCTCCGCCCGCCACCGGATAAACAGGCGAAACAAATGTCACTTCTTTCTGTAACCGCTCCCCTTCCCTGTGAATAAACACCAGCCTGAACTGCAGGCGATCCGCTTGCGTGCCGTCTTTTATGAATTGGGTTCTGATCCGATCGGCAATCGCTCGCGCACAATGCGCCTCACCGTCATGCAAAAGCCGCTCGGCACAACTGACCATAAATAACGACTCATTCCAGCGCGGATTCCAGAACAGGCGCTTTAACATGCTGCCCAAAGAAAGATAGGCAGGCCGTGGGCAAAACTCCCGCCACTCGCCAGCACCAGCCCTGAACTCAACACGCGGCGAAGCGGCAATCCTATCGAAAAAACGCCAGGAAGGGACAAGTGCGGGCAACAGTAATTTAACAGTCTCCAACATAGCTGTATTCGCCTAACAATCCGGAACAATTTCAGTGACGATTTTTATAATAGCGCTAAAATGACAGCAAACAAATTCACTTAGAAAAGATTTTTATGCCCATTGACCAGACAAAGGTTGAAGAATTAGTTGCTGCACTGGGAGGAGCAGATCGATTGAGGACCGTCGAGGAGGCCTCACGATATCTACCATCGGGCCCCTGGCGTACCCGAAATCAATTTGGTCAAATAAGTAGTGGGGATTTTAGCGGAAGGCCCTATACATTTCCTACAATGTGTCTCGTATCTGGCGATCATAATTATACCCGTCCTACATCTGGAGGAAATCCAGCTGACGAATTGGTACGCCTGGCACATCAGGCAGGATTAAGATGTGATCTGGTTTCTAAAGATATAGGGATACGCACAGCAGATGAACTATACAGAAGCGGAACTTGGCATTTATGTATTTACGGTGCAGAAGGTGAAGGTCGCGCTGCAATGGAAGCCTTTAAAGCCGCAGGCGTGGAAAGCGCCCAAACTGTTCTTGAAGGGCGCGGAAAAGCGTAACTATCCCGATTGGTGTGCCCTAGTGGACACGTTGCGAACTAGTCATTATCAGGATATCATTTCTCTGTCACCTACTCTACAGACAATACAACAATTCCTTGTAGCCTGATAATGAACGAAGAAATTAAGAACATTGAGTTATCGGTAGAACAACGGGATACAGCAGCTCTTATTAAAAACTTACTGGGTCAGACCATGGCTGATCGGTATGTAGATGTTTGTCGGTTATCTACCGGAGACCTTGAACTTCGTGTTTCTGCACCCATAGCCGCACAGACCGCTAAACTCAAAGAATACTGCCAGCGTAAGAATCTTGACATTTTAAAGGTGTTTGAAATTACCGAAAGCTCTACCGTAGGTAATAGGAAGAAATTCAAGGAAATGCTGGCCTTTGCTAAAGAAACCTACGCCAAAACACATAAACGCCTTGCCATTATTGTAGACGCAGTTGACAGACTAATGCGCAATTTCACTGAGCAGCCTGTACTCAATGACCTTATAAACCAAGATATAATAGAACTGCACTTCGCACGCACAGGAGGCATTGTGCATAAGGACTCCAACTCTAATGATAGACTTATGTGGAATATCCAGATCGTGATGGCTCAAAATTTTGTGGATTCACTCAAGGACAATGTAAAGCGCAGTATTGATTATAAAATCAAGAAAGGGGAATACATATCACAAGCACCAATAGGCTATCTAAATGTGCCTAAGCAGCAGCGGATGAAAGCGGATATTATTTTAGATGAGACACGTTGTTTTTTAATTAAGCGCCTGTTTCAAGAGTACGCTACAGGAGCTTATACGCTTGGTGATATGACTACCTTTGCTAAAAAATGGGGCATACGCAGTAAAAACGGTAATATCCTTCTTAAATCTCATATCCATCGCATTTTACAAGACCCTTTTTATATCGGACATATGACTATCAAAGGGCAAACCTACCCCCATAACTATCCGCACATTGTTGATGAAGGTACTTTCAATAAGTGCCAGCAAGTACGTGAAGCAGCCAACAAAAAACCTTTCAAATATGCAGATAAACCCTTCCTGTTTCGTGGCCTAGTTAAGTGCAAAGACTGTGGCTGCTCATATTCTAGCTATGCCAAAAAAGGCTACGTGTACCTACGACCTACCAAGTCGCAGGGTATATGCAAGTGCATCCCCATGCGTGAAGAAGTGGTTTTAAATCAGCTTACAAGCGTATTTAAGGCTATTCGTGTTCCTGAACTTTTGCTTACACAAATTGGAAAACATCTAAAAGCAACACATGCAGCCAAAGAAGCATATCAAGCTCAACTTATAGATGGTTTACGCAGGGAATATGACAGCATCAAAAACAAATTAGATCGGCTGGTTGATTTATTGATTGAACAGAGTATTACACAGAGCATATACGACACAAAAGTGCAGACACTCAAACAGCGACAACAGGAAATAGATTTTCAGCTTTCGGGCCACACCAAAGCGGATGAAAGCTTTTACTATACGCTGTCAGCCTTGCTTGAGCTAACCTCGCGTGCGTATGATGCTTTGAGCGTTCGCACATGGATCAAAAGCGTAAGCTTATAGGTTTTGTATTTGCGAACTTAGAAATACAAGGCACAACGCTCTGCTATTCCTTAAAAAAGCCCTTCGACATACTGGCAAAATTGCCTACATCTAAGGATTGGTGTGCCCGGCGCGATTCGAACGCGCGGCCTACAGCTTAGAAGGCTGTTGCTCTATCCAGCTGAGCTACGGGCACACATGAGCAGGCTGCAGTCGATTGATAGCGGTTCGCCTGCAGCGTCACAATATAAAAATATTATTCGGGAGTATTTTCCTGTGCGGCAGGCTGCGTAATGAACGCAGGCAGCACTTTGGAGGCATCTTCGCCATGGTGGGCTTCTTCGCCGCCATGACCGTCCGCCACTCTTTCCTGACCGTCTTCCGCATGGCCTTCGCCGTCCTGCTGGGACATATTGCGGTTATGAGGCTGGCGCACTTCTTCCGGCGGCAGCGACAGCAGCACGCGGTAATAATGCTCGGCATGCTGCAGATAGTTTTCGGCAAGCACGCGGTCGCCCATGGACATCGCGTCGCGCGCCATGTTCTGGTATTTCTCACGCGCCTGGGTCGCATTGCGGCGCACGCGTACTACGTTAGCAGAATCGTCATTCATGCGGTTGCCACCGCCGCCACCGAAACGGCGCGGGCGGTTGCTGCCGCCATGCCTCTGCTGGCCGCCCATGCCGCCACCCATGTTGTTCTGCCTGCGCTTATTGTTGTTGTTATGCATATTCAAAGTCCTAACTCCCTTAATGCGTTTTCCTGGCAATGACGCAACGCGGCGTCCCTGCCAGATCATTCTTGATTTCATCGACCGTCAGGCCCTGCTGTGCGAGGAACCCCGCAACCGCATCCGCCTGCCCTTGCCCCACTTCAAACAGGGCATACCCGCCGCTGTTAAGTCTATCCCCCACCTGCGCGGCAAGCGCACGGTAGGAATCCATGCCGTCCGTCCCGGAAAACAGGGCGGAGTGCGGTTCGTATTCTGCAACGTCCTGCATCAATTCCGGCAGGTCGCCGCTCGCAATGTAAGGCGGATTGGAAATAATGAGGTCGAATGTCTCGTTCACTGCGTCACACCAATTGCTTTTTGTGAAACCGGCACGGTCTGCTACTCCATGAGTTTGTGCATTATGGCTTGCCACCTGTAAAGCCGGTTCGCTGATATCCACCCCTAGTCCACGCGCCAGTGGCAATTCTTTTAATAGCGCAATAAGCAGACAGGCAGTACCAGTTCCTATGTCTAATATCCTAATATCCAGTAATGTTAACGGCTTAACCCGTTCTTGAGCTATCTTTTCAGCTCGTTTCAGCGCAGCTTCAACTAAAGTTTCGCTATCGGGTCTGGGAATAAGTGTATCACGTGTTACAGTAAAATCAAGGCTCCAGAACTCTTTTTTCCCTGTAATATACGCTATCGGTTCATATTTTCCCCGGCGTGTTATACACACGTCAAACGCCTCTTTCGCTGCTGCGTCCACAACCTTTCCGGGTTCCAGAAACAGCAGTTCGCGTCTTACTCCCATGGCATGCGAAAGCAGGATGGAAGAATCCAGCACGTAACTTTCCAGTCCGGCACCTGCAAGCCTTTGCGCCCCTGATTTTAGCAACCCGCCGATCGTGACCGGATTTTCCATTAAAAAATTATTGGCCCAGAACGTAAGCGAAGATCAGCGGAGCCACGATGGTCGCATCACTGTGGATAACGAATTTCGGAGTGTCGATCTCGAGCTTCCACCAGGTGATCTTTTCGTTGGGCAGCGCACCGGAATAACCGCCATAGCTTTCCTGCGCGTCCGTGATCTGGCAGAAATAGCCCCAAGCCGGAACGCCGCGCTCAAGGTCTTTATTCAGCATCGGCACGACGCAGATCGGGAAGTCGCCGGCAATGCCGCCGCCAATCTGGAAGAAGCCAATGCTCTTCTTGGCCGATTGTTCGGTATACCAGTAGGAGATATGCTCCATATACTGCAGGCCGCCCTTCATCACGCTGAATTCCAGCCCGGTTTTCAGGCGGTGCGCAACGAAGAAGTTGCCGAGTGTCGAGTCTTCCCAGCCCGGAACGTAAATCGGGATGTTCTTCTCCGCCGCCGCCAGCATCCAGCTGTTTTCCTTCGGGATCTGGAACAGTTTCTGGAATTCCGGGTTCAGCACAACTTTATAGAGATATTCATGCGGGAAGTAGGATTTCTTTTCCGCCTGCGCCTTTTCCCATTCCGCGATCACGAAACCGCCGACGAGGCGCATTGCTTCCTCTTCCGGAATGCAGGTATCGGTGACGCGGTTCATGTTGGTATCGCAGAGATTCTTTTCATCCTGCGGTGTCAGGTCGCGGTAGTTCGGAATGCGCTTATAATAATTGTGCGCAACAGCATTGAAGAGATCTTCTTCCAAATTCGCGCCCGTGCAGGAAATAGCAGCCACTTTGCCCTGACGGATCATTTCCGCCAGCGAAACGCCGAGTTCCGCCGTGCTCATCGCACCGGCGAGCGTCATGAACATAATTCCGCCATCTTCCAGATGCTTACGGTAAGCCGTAGCAGCCTCACGCAGCGTGGCAGCGTTGAAATGGCGGTAATTTTTATCAATAAACGCGGAAATAGCGGACATTACGGGCTCCCTTACAATAACAATGGCAATTGCCCCCTTTTAATGATTTATCGCAAAAAAGCAAGCCCGCGGTAAGCCTGATAACGCCGCATTCCCGAATTCACCTCGCATTATTTTTCTCGCCCGTAATAAAATCTTAATAAACTCATGATATATCTTCCAGAAATGAGGAAGATACCGATGAACGCTATAAGCTATACCGCCATAAAGAAGATTACCATGTCCGAAAACCAGTTCGATGCGCTGATCGGGCAGCTTAACAGGGGAAACCATGGCTTTGCCGTTTCGCAGGCCGCCATAGACGGGACGATCTTGACTGACCGCAATGGAACGGAAGCCCTCCATACGATGAAGTATCAGGAAAAAGTGATCATACATTATCTTGAAGGCGGAGCGATTGCCCGGGGAATAGCGCAGAACGAAGCGATTGCCCGAAGAAACGGCCGCACCTCACCTTATCAGCAGCCTGCGGACGCCTCTTCTCCAATCGCCAGAATCATTTTCTGGCGCATTCAGAAAGAATTGCAAAGCCTCTAAGCAGCTCCGCGCGAACGTTCACCGGTTTGCAGGCCCTGCGCCACTTTTTCCATATATTGCTTGGTCGTGAGCCATTTCTGGTCCTTGCCGATCAGCAGCGCCAGATCCTTGGTCATGAAACCTGCTTCCACTGCCCCGACCGTCGCCTTTTCCAGCCGCTCGGCAAAGGCAACCACTTCCGGTGTCCCGTCGAACTGACCGCGGTAACGCAACGCCGAAGTCCAGGCGAAGATGGAAGCAATCGGATTCGTGGAGGTTTCCTTGCCCTGCTGGTAATCACGGAAATGGCGTGTAACCGTGCCGTGAGCCGCCTCGGTTTCCACCGTCTTGCCATCCGGCGTAATCAGCACGGACGTCATCAACCCCAGCGAACCGAACCCTTGCGCCACAACATCGGATTCCACATCGCCGTCGTAATTCTTACACGCCCAGATGAAACCGCCCTCGGATTTGATCGCGAACGCAACCAGATCGTCGATCAGGCGATGTTCATAAGTAAGGCCCGCTTTCTCATATTGCTCCTTGAACTCAGTCTCATAAATCGACTGGAAGATATCCTTGAACCTGCCGTCATATTTCTTGAGGATCGTGTTCTTGGTGCAGAAATAGACCGGCAACTTAGACAGCAGCCCATAATTAAAACAGGTGCGCGCGAACCCGATGATGGATTCGTCCATATTATACATGGCCATCGCCACGCCGCGTCCCGGAAAATCAAATACATCGTATTCCGTAGGCTCGGCACCGCTGGAAGGAGTAAATTTAATGGTTACCCTGCCCGGTTCCTGCACGACGAAATCTGTCGCCTTGTACTGGTCGCCAAACGCATGACGGCCGACGATGATAGGTTTCGCCCACCCTTGCACATAACGCGGCACGTTGCGGCAGATAATCGGCTCGCGGAAAATCGTACCATCCAGCACATTGCGGATCGTGCCGTTGGGTGATTTCCACATCTGCTTGAGGCCAAATTCTTTCACGCGCGCTTCGTCCGGTGTGATAGTAGCGCATTTCACGCCCACACCGTATTCCTTGATCGCATGAGCGGCATCAAAAGTCACCTTGTCGTCCGTGCGATCACGATTCTGGATGCTCAGATCAAAATATTTCAAATCGATGTCGAGATATGGTAGGATGAGCATATCCTTGATGAATCTCCAGATGACATGCGTCATCTCATCACCGTCAATTTCCACTACCGGGGTTTTAACCTTAATTTTTGCCATGTCATTCTCTCCAGACGCTTCTTACGAAAAGGATAATAAAGAGACGGGTAACGGGTGGCAAGCAGCAAGTGCCGGAACTTATGCTGCAGCGCAAAAAGCAGGGCAGTGCGAAACTGCCGAAATAAAAACGAATTATACCACAAAAAGGACGGATTGTCACCCCGTTCCTCCCTCATCGCCATTACCGTGCGATGCATACCATCACCACTACCATTACCAGGCTTCTGCACAATATCTGTGGCTGGCGCATACGCTGCATCTGCTTGGCAATAAAGAGGAGGCAAAACGCGCCTACGATAAGGCTATTTTTCAGGACCACTTCAACGACTTAGCACTCACAGGCAGAAAACGGTTGCTGTCGGGAGATGCCGCTCTGGACAACATAACGGGCTATACGAAACATCCTCTTCTTGACGCAGATTTTTGCTCTGCAATAGGGGAACCAGCGACTCTTGAAACAGAAGCACATGACAAGGCCGCCATCTTTTTCGAAAAACAGGATTATGAACAGGCTTTAGAAATCGTGCCTGCCAATGAACATAGCAATAGCCGTTTCCTGAGAGGAAGATGCCTGATGCTGATGGGTCACCCTCAAGCAGCAGCAGAAGAATTTTCCCACGCTATCCGGCTCTCTCATATTAACCATGACGCCTATCACCGCTTCGCATCCGCACGGCACTGCGCCCGGGCGGAGCAATGGCTGGCGGCAGGAGATATTGAACTTGCCATTTCCGGCTTCACCAAAGCGCTGGATCTATTTTCCGGCAACCAGGATGCCCGCCGCCTGCGCGCGCAATGTTATCATAGCAAGAGCAATCAGAGATTAGCCGAAGCAGACGAAGCCTGCCTTTTCTAGTGATTTAACCGATAGTTCTTTCTTGTCCGCTGCTTTGTGCCGCTTTTTGCTGCCATTTGCCACCGCTGTTTTCTTGGGTGGAACCGGCCGGACCGGCCGGAATTGCCGAACCACCTGTCATTTGCAGGCCCGGGGCAGACTGGAGCAGACCACTCTCATCGTTGATATCCAGTATGCCGCTTTGTGGCGATACGCCCAGAGGAGGCGCTGTCTCTTGCTTGTCTGCTTCATTATTCTTAGATTTAATTCCGAACAAGGTTGCAGCTGACTGCAAAGGATGCCGCACCATATCAGTGGGGCGTTCTATGTCTTTACCTCTGATCCACCCAAGTGTTCCCAGCGCCAGCGCTCCTGCTGCAGCCGCAATCGCAGTATTTTTCTGCTTGAAGGCGCCCACGCCAGACTTAATTGCCTTCTGCAGAAAATTACCGTCAGCAGGCAATTGCTCCCTGCCCTTACCGGTCACCAGATTATAAAGCAACGGAACCCGTATCGCGAGATCAGCGCCTACGAAGGCAGCAATCCCGGCAACCGTCAGACGCGATCCTGTGCGTTGCTGATGCTCCTTCTGCTCCTGCCCATCTTGCCCTGCCCTGTTTTTCGGCGAAGCATTCCCTGCGGATGCTGTTTGGTTCGTGACCTCAGCCATGTTCTTTATCCTTATGAAATAGAACACAACTATAACACACAGGCATGCCCACGCGCATGAAGATTATATGACAATCACTGTCTCATTATGTGCCGCCCCGGAGCAATATGATCCCCCATATTCCAGAGGCTTACCGCAATCAGAACGAGCGCATTAGCATACATCAGTGCAATGACCCAAGGGTGCTGCACGGCAAGGTTCAGGAAACCGACCGAAGCTGCAAGCGCCACAACCGCAATACCGATGACCGCGCAGATCCTGCGCCACTGGCCACGGCGGTTGAACTGCCCGGTCAGCAGCACTCCCATCGACAGGAGCGTCAAGGCCAGCGGGAAAAGCGGCCAGCTCAACCTGTTATTGCCTTCCGCCACGAGCCTTGCGGCCTCAATACCCACTGCTCCCTTGGGATATAGCAGCTCCCACAGAAACATTTCCTCCGGCTGGCGCTCGCGTGCGCCTTCTGCCGAAGCGTAAAAACTGATATCGAGCGTATACTGGTCGAAATTCAAGAATGAAAGCTTGCCATTCTCCACTTCCTGGCGGTTGCCGTTATAAAGGATGAAGCGCGGCCCCTGCGCAGTCTGCTGAAGCTTCCCCTCTTCCGCCATCATGGTCACCGGCGGCTTTTTCGTATCGCGGCTGTCATGCACAATAATGCCATGCAGTATGCTGTTCTTATCGCGGTCGTGAATGTAAACGGTCAATCCGTCTACAGGAGTATTGAACACGTCTTCCTGCAGCAGCAGCGACGCATAATTATCGCGCAGAAAAGATTGCATATTCTTGAACTCGCGATAACTGACAGGCAGCAGGTAGAGTGAGATAAGGTAGCAGATCAGCGTAGCGACAACCGCAACATTAACCGCAGGCCGGGCAACCTGAAACCGGCTCAGCCCCGCCCCCGACAGTACCAGCAATTCGCTATCCATCATCAGGCGGTAATAGACGAACAGCACCGCGCACAATATGGCAAACGGAATGACAAACAGCATCAGCGACGGCACCAGCATCAGCGTCAGCTCGAGAAAACTAACGAACGATAAGCCTCGATCCACAATGAAATCGATAAAGCGAAGAGCTTGCGTAAGCCAGATTATGCTGGTAAGGCTCAAGGTTATAAGCGTTGCCGCCTGGGCAAGCTGTTTCATGATATAAATATTGTAACGATGCATAGGGGTTCAATATGATCACTGTCTCTTTCGCCGAACATACGACCGATAAGGAAAATGCAAAAGTAAAATCTTCATTCGATACGCTCGTAGCGCTGGTCGGCGATGGCGGTAAACTTCTGCCCGCCGCTGCTGCGCTGGATAAAATGACGGGCGGCGCGGTAAAAACGGCGGTCGCGGCAGGTAAATTCACCGGCAAGAAAGGCCAGACGCTTTCCATAGTAGCGCCTCACGGGCTGAGCGTGCAGCGTCTCGTGCTGCTGGGCATCGGCAAAGAAAAGGAATTCGACCTGCTGGCAGCTCAGTCCGCAGGCGGCAAGCTCACGGGCCATCTCAACAGCGCAGGCGTTAAGAAAGCCCGCCTGATTGTAGACGCTATCACGGGCGTCAAAATCAGCGCAGATTCCATCGCGGCTAATATCGCATACGGCGCAAAACTGCGCGCTTACAGCTTTGACAAATACCACACCACGAAGAAAGCTGAAGAAAAGCCGACGCTTGCAGCAATCGAAGTCGTGGTAAAAGACGCAAAATCTGCAGGCAAACAGTTTGATGTCTTTGAGAAAATCGTCGCAGGTGTTTTCTTCACGCGTGATCTGGTCAGCGAACCGGCAAACGTTATCTATCCTGAATCGCTGGCAGAACGCTGCAAGGAACTGACTGCGCTCGGCGTCACGGTGGAAGTATTGAGTGCCGCAATGATGAAAAAGCTCGGCATGGGCTCGCTGCTCGGCGTTGCCCAGGGCAGCGTACGCGAAGCGAAACTCGTCGTGATGCAGTGGAAAGGCGGCAGCAAGTCTGACGCTCCGCTCGCTTTCGTCGGCAAGGGCGTGACGTTCGACACGGGCGGCATCAGCATCAAACCCGCTGGCAATATGTGGGACATGAAATATGATATGGCAGGTGCAGGCGCAGTGATCGGTCTTATCAAAGCACTCGCAGGCCGCAAGGCGAAAGTGAACGCGGTTGGTGTTGTCGGCCTCGTGGAAAACATGCCGGATGGCAACGCGCAGCGCCCGGGCGACGTAGTGACTTCTATGTCCGGTCAGACGATTGAAGTGCTGAATACCGATGCGGAAGGCCGCCTCGTGCTGGCGGATGCGCTGTGGTACACACAGGAACGCTTCAATCCCGCTTTCGTGATCGACCTCGCAACGCTGACCGGTGCTATCGTTGTCGCACTCGGCACCAGCCGCGCAGGCCTCTTCTCCAACAACGACAAACTGGCCGATCAGCTTTTCGCTTCCGGTAAAAAAGCCGGGGAAGAAGTATGGCGCCTGCCGCTCGCAGATGTGTACGACAAGCAGATCAACTCCGACATCGCCGACATGCAGAATATTGGCAAAGACCGCGAAGCCGGCAGCATTACCGCCGCACAATTCCTGCAGCGCTTCATTAAAGACAAGAAAACCCCGTGGGTGCATCTGGACATCGCCGGTATGGCCTGGGCGCATGGCGATCTGGACGTCACCCCCAAAGGCGCGACCGGCTACGGCATCCGCCTGCTGAACCAGCTCGTAGCGGATTACTACGAGTAAGCTCAGAAAAGAGCGCATACAAAAAAGCCATCCCGGGAAACTGGGATGGCTTTTTCTTTTAAGATATTTTGCTAACGTCATCCCGCTGCTTGACAGCGGGATCTCATCCAACGACTGAGATGCCGTGGTCAAGCCACGGCATGACATCTGAGCATAATGATAGACTACTTGGAAGCTTTGGTAGCCGTACCGCTATTGGTCGCAAGATGTATCCGGCCTTCCTGCACTTCCACCGGCGGCCTGCCGACGGAGTAATAGTTCAGCCCTGCCCGCTTCATTTCGTCACGCTTATAGATATTGCGAAGATCAACAACAGTCGACAATTTCAGCAGGCTCTTCACCTTCTCCAAGTCAAGGCGCAGGAACTCATTCCACTCCGTCAGGATGACAAGTATATCCGCACCTTCCATGGTTTCATAGGCTTCGCTGCACCAGTCGATCTTACCTGTGAGCAGCTTTTTCGCCTCATTCATACCCTGCGGGTCATATACCCTGACCTTCGCCTGCCCGTTCAGCAGTTCGGGAATAATGACAAGGCTTGCACTGTCGCGCATATCGTCCGTGCCCGGCTTGAACGTAAGCCCCAGCACCGCAACGGTCTTATTGCGCAAGTTGCCGCCGCACGCTTCAATGATCTTTTCCGTCATGCGGTATTTGCGAAGATCGTTCGACAGCACGACCGCTTCCACAATGCGCGAGTTGATCCCTGCCGACTCCGCCATCTTCACGAGCGCCAGCGTATCTTTCGGGAAGCACGAGCCGCCGAAGCCCGGTCCCGGTTCCAGATAGCGCCTGCCGATGCGGCTGTCCATGCCCATGCCCTGCGCCACATCCACGATGTTCGCGCCGAGCCTTTCGCACAGATCCGCCATCTCGTTAACGAAAGCAATCTTCGTAGCCAGGAAGCTGTTAGCTGCGTATTTGATTAATTCCGAAGACTCAATCGAAGTAAATAGAATCGGCGTATTGGTAAGCTTAAGCGGGCGATACAATTCGGAAATAATATCTTCCGCACGTTTGCTTTCCACGCCTACGATTACGCGGTCGGGACGCATGAAATCTTCAATGGCCGAACCTTCACGCAGGAACTCAGGATTGGAAGCCACATCAAAATCGAGCGATGGATTCGCTTCGCGCATCACTTCCGCAATCTTTCTGCCCGTACCAGCCGGAACGGTGGATTTTGTCACGACGAGAATATATTTTTCACTTGAACGCGCGATCTCAGCCGCCGCTGCGAATACATAGGAAAGATCCGCATAGCCGTAGCTGTCATCATAACGCGTCGGCGTTCCCACTGCGATGAATACCACGTCCGCATCCTTGAGCGCACCTGCGAGATCGTCGCTGAAAAACAGCCTTCCCGCTTTAACGTTGGCATGCATCAGGCTGTCCAGGCCAGGCTCATAAATCGGCACCTGACCGGCATTAAGCTTTTCTATCTTGCTTTTGTCCTTATCGACGCAAGTTACGGTAAATCCGAATTCTGAAAAACATACACCCGATACAAGACCGACATAGCCGGTTCCGACACATACAATCTTCATTTTACGTCATCTCACTTGTTGAACTGTTTCAGAATCTCCAACACCTGGTCGCGCATATCATCATGGTTCAGCGCGAACGCGATGTTCGCCTCGATATAACCGACCTTATTACCGCAGTCATATCGCCTGCCGTCAAAACGATACCCAAAGAACGGCATATCCGGAATCATGGAGTTCATGGCATCCGTCAGCTGGATCTCGCCGCCGCTGCCTTTTTTCTGATTCTCCAGCACATCGAAAATACTGGGATCAAGAATGTAACGGCCAATGATCGACAGTGTGGACGGCGCATGCTTGGGGTCCGGCTTTTCCACCAGCCCCTTGGCGGTCACGAGCTTGCCTTCCGAGTGTTTGATATCGAGAATACCGTAGCTCTTAGTGTGCTCCCTTGGCACATCCATCACCGCAGCCATGTTGCCGCCTTTATATTCCTTCACCATCTGCGCAAGACAGGGCTTTTTGGCGAGCACCATATCGTCCGCCAGAATCACCGCGAACGGCTCATCGCCGATCAGCTGGCGCGCGCACCACACGGCGTGGCCAAGACCGAGCGGTTCCTGCTGACGCGTATAGGCAATGCTGCCTGCAGGCGGAAGCCAGTCGGAGGTCAGCTCCAGCTCTTTCTTCTTCTCGCGCTTGGAAAGATTGTGCTGCAATTCGTACGAATGGTCGAAATGATCTTCGATCGCGCTTTTGTTTCGCCCGGTAACGAAGACAAATTCTTCAATCCCGGCGGCAACCGCTTCTTCATAAGCATAATGGATAATAGGCTTATCCACAACCGGCAACATCTCTTTAGGCATGGACTTCGTGGCGGGCAGGAAACGCGTGCCAAGCCCCCCAACAGGAAATACGGCTTTGCGGACTCTCTTTTTCATATAAAGTACTAAATTAACGTTTAATTCTGCTTTGTGATCCAGCAGTTTTTCGGGCAGAACATACACGCACAGGCCGCACCCTGTCAAAAGGTTTGGTGACCCTGTCCTGGGACTCTAATCGAGCGATCCGGCCTTAATAGACGCCAAACAACATACTGTATAATAAAAATTTAATGAGATTAATAATTGTTAATTAACCTGCCTCATTATGACTCGTTTATATTTCTTATAAAAAAAGACATACGTTACTTAATCGGCCATCGCCGCACTTGCTTATCGCCCTCCCCCCCTGTAAACAGGATGTTGTGATTATCACAACAGTTAGATCGGCAGACAGTAAAAGGGCATAAACATGGCATTGACGGACGAACAGGCACAGGAAATCGAAGCAGTACGTGGCGAAGCAAATAAGACCTTCAGAGCAATCTCTCCCGAACTGGAAAATATACTGTATAAGCCCCTGCCCGTTCTTGATCATGGTTTCGTCCGCGTGATCGACTATATGGGCGACGATTCCGCCATCGTGCAGGCCGCCCGCGTTTCCTACGGCAAAGGTACCAAAAAGGTCAATGAAGATGCCGGCCTCATCAATTACCTGATGCGTCACCGCCATTCCACCCCATTCGAAATGTGCGAAATCAAGTTCCACATCAAACTACCCATTTTCGTGGCTCGCCAGTGGATCAGGCACCGCACCGCGAACGTAAACGAATACTCCGCGCGTTATTCCATTCTCGACCGCGAATTCTATATCCCAACACCGGACCAGCTTGCTGCCCAGTCGCAGAAGAACCGCCAGGGCCGCGGCGATCTCGTGGAAGGCGCGGAAGCGCAGCGCGTGTTCAGCCTGCTGAAAGACGATTCCGCACAGGTTTATGAGCATTACATTGAAATGCTGAACGAGAAGGAAGACGGCACACCGATTGATCCTTCCAAGAAAGGCCTCGCACGCGAACTCGCACGCATGAACCTGACACTTAATTATTATACGCAATGGTACTGGAAGGTCGACCTTCATAACCTGATGCACTTCCTGTCCTTACGCGCCGATCCGCATGCGCAGTATGAAATCCGCGTCTATGCGGAAGTGATGCTGGACGTGCTGAAACGCTGGCTGCCCACCACCTATGAAGCCTTCATGAATTACCGTGTCGGCGGGGCAAGCGTTTCCGCCAAAGGCATGGCCGCCATCCGCAAGATGCTGGCAGGCGAACAGGTCACGCAGGAATCCAGCGGCATGGGCAAAGGCGAATGGAACGAATTCCAGGCGATGATTAAGGGATAAGCGACCAGGCCGGACGTTCGGCCTGCAGTTTCACTCCTGCCGCCTCCAGCGGAGCACCGGATGCAACCGCATCCAGATTCAGCATTGCAAGCCCAATATTGCCGTTGCTGCTCGCCATCTGCCCCACTTCACGCTCGCCAGACATAATGGCAGTGTCGCGCGGTGGCAATGCAGTATCCGCCTGCACGCGGTGCACCATTTTATGCAATGTCGCGCGGTGTTTGGAGCGCGCCGTCACCTCCTGCCCCACATAGCAACCCTTGTTGAAGTCAATTGCATTGAGCTTGTCATACCCCCATTCCATCGGCAGGGAGCGGTTCTGCGTCAGATCCTTTGCTCCGTCAGGAATCGCCAGCGCTAGCCTGTATGCATGGTATGTTTCTTCATCACCCGCGACGGAAAGATTCCTGCCGAGCATACGCACTCCCATGGCCGGAAGTCTGGGATCGGCATAGATAACTTCACCCTGCCCTGCCGGTGGAGTCCCCCAGACGGCAGCCACCTGCCAATCGGAGAGCGGTGCAATCTCCACCTGTGCCCGCAATTTATACATGCTGAGACGCTTCACCAGTTCCGCTTCATACATGCGCTCAATATCGAGTAGTAACTTCCCCTCGTGCTCGATAATAAAGAAGTCATAGAGAAACTTGCCCTGCGGCGAGAGCAGCGCAGTAAAAATGGCCAGCTGCGGCGTAACCTGGCGCACATCATTCGTAATAAGTCCCTGCAGGAAATCACGCGCGTCATTTCCCGAAACCGCAATTACACTACGCCCGGCAAGCAGGGCTTGCCCTGAATCTGTCGACATAAACGCCTCCAAAGCAATGTTTGCAAAACACCATACAAAAACACCCACGGCAATGCCATGGGTGTTTTTAGAAATCAGCAGGAGACGTAAAGCCTAGTGCTTCACGTTTCTCCAGACATAACGCTTAGCCGCATAAAGTAGGCTGGTAAACACAATCAGGAAGCCCAGCACATGCAGGCCCATCTGTTTGCGCTGCTCCATTTCCGGTTCAGCAGCCCACTGCAGGAAGATAACGACATCTTTCGCCATCTGGTCAACAGTCGCAGGCGTGCCATCCTGATAGGTTACGACACCGTCAGACAGCGGAGGCGGCATGGAAATCCAATGGGTTGAGAAATACGGGTTGTAGAATTTGTTCGGCACCGGCTTTTCATCTGCGGGTGCAGGTTTACCGAATCCTGTGATCAGCGAATAAACATAGTTCGGACCGTCTTCACGCGCCTTGATAATAAGGCTCAGATCCGGCGGATAAGCACCGCCATGCGCTGCACGGGAAGCCTCTTCATTCGGATAAGGGGCGACGAAGGTATCCGATGCTTTGCCGGGACGCATGATCGCCTGCCCTTTATCGTTGAAGTCCGGCACGAGCTTGCTGGCAGCAACAGCCTTCACTTCTTCTTCGCTGAACCCCAGGTCCTGCAGGTTACGGTAAGCAAGATGGTTCATGGAATGGCAGGTGGAGCAAACCTGGCTATAGATTTGGAAGCCACGCTGCGCAGCTTTCTTGTCCACACGCCCTGTCATGCCGTCGAACGGCCATTCAAGATGCTTCGGTTCTTCGCCTTCCGTCGCCTGCGCAACAGCCCCTAAACCAAGCACAGCCGCCAGAGCGAAACCAGCCAAATGCGATACTTTCATCTTCTTCATGCTTAGTGCCCCTTTACCGATGCGTCGATGCTTTCCGGTAACGGCAGCGGTTTTTCAAACCGAGCGATTAAAGGCACAAGCACGAGGAAATGGAGATAGTAATAGATTGCAGCTGCGCGGCCGAGGATCACGTAAATCCCTTCCGGCGGTTTTCCCCCCAGATAGCCAAGCGCTACGCAATCCAGCAACAGTACCCAGAACGCCCATTTGAAAATGGGACGGTATTTGGCACTGCGCACCTTGGAGTAATCCAGCCACGGCAGGAAGAACAGCAGGATGATCGCACCGAACATCGCCAGTACGCCGCAGAGTTTATCCGGTACCGCACGCAGGATCGCATAGAATGGCAGGAAATACCATTCAGGCACAATATGTGCCGGGGTCACCATCGGGTTGGCCGGGATATAATTGTCCGGATCGCCCAAAGCGTTCGGGTGGAAGAACACAAGGTAGTTAAAGAAGATCAGGAAAACGCCAATCCCGAACAGATCCTTGATCGTATAGTAGGGATTGAATGGAACCGTATCCTTCTTGGTCTTCACGTCAACCCCAGTCGGGTTGTTGGAACCATGCTGGTGCAGCGCCCAGATATGCAGGATGATAATCCCGATCAGCACGAACGGCAGCAGGTAATGCAGCGCAAAAAAACGGTTTAGCGTCGGATTATCCACCGAGTAGCCGCCCCACAGCCAGGTCACGATGTGCGGACCAACAATCGGGAATGCGCTGAACAGGTTCGTGATCACTGTTGCACCCCAGAAGCTCATCTGCCCCCACGGCAATACATAACCCATGAAAGCAGTCGCCATCATCAGCAGCATGATGACAATACCGAGCCACCACAGCATTTCACGGGGGTATTTGTAAGATCCGTAATAGAGGTTACGGAAGATATGGATGTAAACCGTCACGAAGAACATGGACGCGCCAACCGCATGCATATAGCGCATGAGCCAGCCGTAATTGACGTTGCGCATGATGTTTTCGACGCTGTCGAACGCCATCGCACTGTGCGGCGTATAATGCATCGCAAGGAAAATCCCGGTCAGCAGCTGGATCACCAGCACCATTCCGGCCAGAGAGCCGAAGTTCCACAGATAGTTCAGGTTTTTCGGAGCCGGATAGCTGCCGAGCACGCCGTCCAGCAGCGAGAAGATCGGCAGACGAAATTCGATCCAGTTCTTGATGGTGGTGCCGATACCCTGCGCACCGTTTTGTTCACCCTGAACGGAAGATGTATTGTCGTTATGATGCATATCAGCCAATCCGTACTTTGGTAGGGGTTAGAAATGTGTATTCAGGCACGGCCAGGTTAAGCGGCGCAGGGCCTTTGCGGATGCGTCCGGCCGTATCGTACTGGGAGCCGTGGCACGGGCAGAACCAGCCGCCGAAATCCCCCTGATAAGCAATCGGAATGCAGCCCAGATGCGTGCATACGTCGATAACGATCAGCCATTCCTTATGACCCGGCTTCACACGCTCATCGTCTTTCTGGGGATCGCGCAGCGTTTCAACCGGTACCGCTTCCGCTTCCTCGATTTCTTTAGGCGTACGGTGGCGCACGAAAACCGGCTTGCCGCGCCATTTCACCTTGATGCCCTGACCAGGTTCGATGGGGGAAAGATCAACTTCGGTGGAGGAAAGCGCAAGTACGTCCGCGGAAGGATTCATGCTGTCAATGAAAGGCCAGGCAGTTGCCGCAGCGCCAATAGCGCCCATTGCGCCTGTGGTTGCAAGTACCAGGAAGTCTCTGCGAGTCGTTCCTTCTTGGGGCTGGTTTTCTTCTGCGTGATGCCCGCCGCAGCAGGTTTTGTCATTATGCATGGTCTGTACATTACACTGAGTGGTTGGTGATATGGCGGTATAACAAACTTATTGCATATTGCAAATATACAAAAATATTTTAGGGGGTGATTTTTATACAAAAAATCCGCAGCGGCGGCTTTTGGGTAACGGTCTGGCACGGTATACCAGAAACAAAAAAAAGCGGCATATTACTATGCCGCTTTTTAAGTAATTTATCGTCGTTAGTGCGCTTACGCAGCATCCTTGCGGGAATGTGCGCCGATAACGCGGGCAACCTGACCGCCCGGAGCCTGCAGAATGCTGGCGATACGGGTCGCCGGAGCATTGAGGAGGCCGATGATCTTGGCGCGCAGTTCGTCGAGCGAAGGCAGCTTTGCCAGTTCGGTGACACCTTTTGCGTCCAGCAGGGTCGCGCCGAAAGCGCCGCCCAGCATCACAAGCTTTTCATTGGCTTTCGCGAATTCGCTGAGTACTTTTGCAACAGCAACCGGATCGCTGGAATAAGCGATAGCGGTCGGACCGACGAACATGCCCGAAATCTGTTCGAACTGGGTTCCGGTCAGCGCACGTTGTGTCAGCTTGTTCTTGGTCACCTTGAAGCCTGCGCCGGTATTGCGGATCTTCACGCGCAGGTCAGTGATTTCAGCCACGGTAAGCCCTTTGTAATGCGCAACCAGCACGATGCTGGACTGGCTGATGGACTGATTGAGGCCTTCAATCAACTCTTTCTTTTCAGTACGGTTCATCTCAATTCCCCTTATTATGCAGCGGCCAGCAGGCTCGCAACATCCACTTTCACACCCGGTCCCATTGTCGTGGAAACCGATACTTTCTTAATATAGTTGCCCTTGCTGTTGGCAGGCTTTGCTTTGTTGACAGCATCGAAGAATGCTTTCAGGTTCTGCTCAATAGCCTGTTCGCTGAAGCTTGCCTTAGCAACGCCGGCATGCACGATGCCCGCTTTTTCAACGCGGAATTCAACCTGACCGCTCTTAGCGTTCTTTACAGCTTCAGCCACGTTCGGCGTAACGGTGCCGAGCTTCGGGTTCGGCATCAGGCCACGCGGACCGAGCACCTTACCGAGCTTGCCCACAACCGCCATCATGTCCGGGGTTGCAATGCAACGGTCGAAGTTCATTTCGCCTTTGAGGATCTTTTCCGCCAGGTCGTCAGCGCCAACCAGTTCAGCACCGGCTTTCACAGCGTCAGCAGCTTTATCGCCACGGGCGAATACGGCAACGCGGATCGTCTTGCCGATACCGTTGGGCATCGCTACCATGCCGCGCACCTGCTGGTCGGACTGCTTCACGTCGACACCGAGATTGATGGAAATATCCACCGTCTCGTCGAACTTCGTTTTAGCGCCCCCCTTGATCAGAGCAACAGCTTCTTTCAGCGTATAAGCCTTCGCACGGTCAACCTGCTTTGCAGCAGCAGCGTAACGCTTGCCGCCAATGGCTTTTTCTTTCTTAACTGCGGATTTTTCTTTCTTAGCCATATGCGCTCCTACGCCTCCCCTACAACTTGCAGACCCATCGCGAGTGCGGAACCGCGCAGCATGGCGCAAGCCGCTTCAACATCGTGAGCGTTCAAATCTTTCATTTTAACTTTTGCGATTTCGCGCAGCTGATCCCAGGTGATCTTGCCTACGGTCGCGCCTTTGCCCGGGGTGCTGGAACCTTTGGCAACACCGGAATATTTCTTCAGGTAGAACGATACCGGCGGCGTCTTCGTGATGAATGAAAACGTACGGTCGGCATAAGCGGTGATGATAACCGGAATCGGCGTACCGGGTTCGATACCCTGCGTTGCAGCGTTAAACGCCTTGCAGAATTCCATGATGTTCAGGCCGCGCTGACCGAGCGCCGGACCGATCGGGGGCGACGGGTTCGCCTTGCCGGCGGGAACTTGCAACTTAACATACCCAGTAATTTTCTTAGCCATAATAAACCGCTTTCACCTTAAAAAGAATGTGCGCCTTAATAGCGCAATTTTTGTTTTTTGCAAATAAAATTATAAAAACTGTCCTTACGCCACCTTCTCAACCTGCGTAAATTCCAGCTCCACGGGCGTAGAACGACCGAAGATGGACACCGCCACCTTGATACGGTTCTTTTCGTCGTCGATTTCTTCGACCACGCCAACGAACGACTCGAACGGCCCTTCCGTAACCTTGACCGACTCGCCGATTTCGTACACGACCGAGCTTTTCGGATGCTCGATACCGTCCTTCACCTGGCGGAAAATGGACTCGGCTTCCGCTTCGGAAATAGCCTGCGGCTTGCCGTTACCCCCCAGGAATCCCGTAACTTTCTGGGTATTTTTCACCAGATGCCAGGATTCATCCGTCAGTTCCATCTTGATAAGCACATAGCCCGGGAAGAATTTACGTTCCGCGCTGGTCTTCTTGCCGCGGCGGATTTCAACCACTTCCTCCGTCGGGACGATAATGTCCTCGAACATCTGGGTGATGCCACGCTGTGCCGCCTGTTCCTTGATCGAATTGGCAACCTTTTTCTCAAAACCGGAATGGGCGTGTATGATATACCAACGCATTGCCATAGTGAATAATCCTCTAATTATGCTCCAAGCCCAAGAATCGTGCGCACCGCGAAGGAAATGATGCTATCGACAAACCAGAAGAAGAACGCCGAAAGGAAGATAAGCACCAACACCATCATCGTGGATGTCGTCGTCTCCTTGCGGTCAGGCCAGACAACCTTGTTAACTTCCTGGCGGACTTCGCGTATAAACTTCGCAGGATTCATGGGAAACCTTTTATTGTGAACTTAAAGACCTACCCGTTAAGGATTAGGCCTTCTTGTCGCTCTTTACGTCCAGGAACGAGAACTTGTTGGTGAACTTCTCCATCTGGCCCGTTTTACGGATGTTTACACCGCCAACCCATGCCGGGTGCGTGAGCGGATCAACGTCCAGCGTCATCGTGTCACCGGCCTTACCCCAGGTGGAACGGGTTTCATAACGCGTGCCATCGCTCATTACAATCGTAATGGGGTGATAATCGGGGTGAATGCCTTCTTTCATAATACTTCTCCGGGAATTTATAAATACACAGGGGCATGTGTCTAACCCAAAGTTTTCCCTAAATCAAGGCTTTTTAGCGAAGTTTTTATACCAAAACAACCGGGGGTCACATCCCCCGCACAATCTCAATATGTTCCTTGGGCAGTTCGCTAAGGAAACGTGAGGGGATATTGGATTGCCACTGGTTATACATGCGGCGGCTTCCCGCAAAGCTAATGGTGCAGGTCTTGCGCGCACGCGTGATGCCGACGTAAGCGAGCCTGCGCTCTTCTTCCAGCCCTTCCCGTCCGCTCTCATCGACCGAGCGCTGATGCGGGAAAAGCCCCTCTTCCCAGCCCGGAAGGAACACATGATCGAACTCGAGCCCCTTGGCAGCATGCAGCGTCATGATGCTGACCATGTCGCCGTTGGAATCTTCAGCCATATCCATCACGAGCCCGACATGTTCCAGGAACGCCGTCAGCGTTTCAAATTCACCCATTGCCCGCACAAGCTCTTTCAGGTTTTCCAGGCGTCCTTGCGCATCCGGCGTGGTTTCCTGTTTCCACATCTGGCGGTAACCGGATTCATCCAGCACCAGATCCGTAATCTCGCCGATGGATTGCTGGCCGAGCAGCCCGCGCCAGCGATCAAACGAAGAAAGCAGCGCCGAAAGCGCAGCGGCAACCTTGCCTTTAAGCTTGCCGGATTCAATTAATCGCGCTGTCGCACGTGTCATGGAAATATTTTCAGCGCGGCCAAAACTATGGATAGCTTCCAGCGTTGCCGCCCCAATACCCCGGCGCGGCGTATTGATAATACGCTCAAACGCCAGATCATCATCCGGCTGGGAAACGATACGCAGATACGCTATCGCATCGCGAATTTCCTGGCGCTCGTAGAAACGCAAGCCACCGATCACACGATACCCAACCCCAATCAGCAGGAAGCGTTCTTCAAACGCACGCGTCTGGAAACCTGCGCGCACCAGCACCGCAATATCATTAAGGCCGCTGCCGGAGCGCTGGAAGGCTTCAGTCTCTTCTCCGACAAAACGTGCTTCCTCATCGCCATCCCAAAGTGAGCAGACGCGCACTTTGTCGCCTTCGTCATCCTCCGTCCACAAGGTCTTGCCCAGGCGGCCCGTATTATGGGCGATAAGCTGGGAAGCCGCGCCAAGTATATTGCCCGTAGAGCGGTAATTACGCTCAAGCCGCACGACGGTCGCTCCCGGGAAATCTTTTTCGAACTTCAAAATATTGCCGATTTCCGCCCCGCGCCAGCCATAGATGGATTGGTCATCATCGCCTACGCAGCAGATATTTTTATGTCCCACCGCCAGCAGCCGCAGCCACAGATATTGCGCAACATTAGTATCCTGATATTCATCCACCAATATATATTTAAAGCGCCCGGCTATCTCTTTATGAATTTCTGGATGTTCGGTGAATAATGTCAGGTTGTGCAGCAATAAATCGCCGAAATCCATAGCATTGAGCGTCTTCAGCCGGTCCTGATAAGCCCGGTACAGCAACAGCGCTTTTGCGCCGGCACCGTGCCCCACATCCGCGACGCTGATTTTCTCAGGCACAAGCCCCTGGTCTTTCCAGCTCTGAATGATCCCCAGCATCTGCTTAGCCGGATTCTGTTTCTCGTCGACTCCCAGATCGTTTGAAAGCTGCTTGATAAGACGCAGCTGATCATCTGCATTAAGGATAGTGAAACTGGAAGTGAAGCCGAGCACCTCAGCATGGCGGCGCAGGATTTTCGCTGCGATCGAGTGGAACGTACCCAGCCAGTTTAAAGAGGAAACCCGGTTCGGAACTCCGCCTTCCGTCTCCTGCGGACGGTTGCCGTGCAGCAACGCTTCCACGCGCTCGCCCATTTCACGCGCTGCCTTATTGGTAAATGTCACAGCCAGAATCTGGCCCGGCCAGGCACGACGGCTGGAAAGAATATGCGCGATGCGGGTCGTAAGCACCCGCGTCTTCCCCGTGCCTGCACCTGCCAGCACGAGAACAGGCCCTTCCGTAGCCATGACGGCAGCACGCTGTTCAGGGTTGAGTTTCGCGATAATCGGCAATGGGCCGGACGTGTCAGAGAATGATTCCAAAGTATCTTGCATAAGAAAGGCACATTAGCAACGCGAACGCCGTCACTCAAGCAAAAAGCCAGCCTTTGCCGGAAAAGCTATTTCCCCTGCCCGTAAGCCTGCGAGTCCACATGGAACCCGACGAACTTCCACACACCGTTTTCCTTGGCAAGCCGCACATGGATAGTGGCATCGCCTTTTTCAAAAATAGCCTTGGCAGAATAATGCGCCACCTCATGCCGCGCGTTACTGATGTAAACCACATCCGCTTCACCTTCCGCCCCGACAAATTCCTTCATATAGCCAAGTTTATTACGGCTCCAGTCAAAGAATTCCCGGATCTGTGCGTCCGTCGTACCGGCCTTGCGGTTCATCTCCTCACGGTCAGAACATTCGCGAAACACAGAGAAATCCCAGTTTTGCAATACCTTAGGAAGATTTTCATTTACGAAAGCCTGGCTTTCGCTGTCTATCCCGCCGCCCTTGGGCAGCAGACGGCTGGCCATAATGCCAGTCATAATAAGGATGAGTAACGCTACAGTTACCGTTATAAATAGTTTCATGCATTACCCCAGAAAGGTTAATAAACCTAGCAACGCAAAACCCATTATAAAACAGTTAATAAGATTAATCACTATATTTCATGCAACCCTACGTCGATGGCATGCATTCCAAGCAAAATATTTACCTTGGAAAATATATTTCTCTTGACACCGATTCATCTTGAAATAGAAAGGAGTATTTTGTTTAATTAAAGATGTCGCCCCCAATCCCGGCGGCAATTTTGTTAAACAACAACAGGGAGTTAATGTCATGTCAGTAGAGTCGCATATCAGAAGCCTGCAGATGAAACACGCTGAATTGGAAACCGCGCTGACGCAAGAAATAGCGCACCCGCAGGCTGATTTCTACTTGATCAAGGACATCAAGAAGCAGAAGCTCCTCATTAAAGAGGAAATTTCTCGCTTGATGCATGGGCTGGAGGTTCAGCGACAGTCCGCATCGTGAAGATGACGTCATGGTGATTTAATCACCGAAGGAAAGGCCCGCTCTAAAGCGGGCTTTTTTTTATCCTGCGCCTGAGATATAACCATCCTGATGGGAAAACTCTCTAAGACATTCTTTCAAGAGCTGCAGTCGCATTATCGCGATATAGGGATGGTCATACACTATGAAGCGATCCCGCAAGGCTCCGCAAATTCCAACTATCGCGTCCGGACCCAGACTGGAAATTATTTTCTGAAAATCATCGCCAGACAGCAGGAAGCCAATCTTGGCAGGCAACTCTCTTTCTACCGTGCTCTATCAAACTCCAACATAGAAACTATCTGCCCTATCAAGAATAAAGAGGGAGATAATGTCACCCATATCAGCGGCCAAAAAATACTGCTGTTCCCTTACATGAATATCACCGAGCCGAAAATCACACTCAGGAATGCAGAGGCATTGGGCCGACTGACTGCGGCATTGCATAACACCGCCGTTTCATCCGCATCGCAGTTAGAACAGGCAAAGTACAACAAAAAAGCCTGCCTCATTGCTCTGGAGGGGCTTAATGAAGTCAGACGCCATAAATACCTGCCTTACATCGAACATATCAGCAGCATAAAAGACAACTTGCCGAAAGGTTTCGTGTTCGACGACATTTGTCCTGATAATCTCTATGCCGATAAACATTCCATTCGCGGCTTCATCGATCCTGAGAATGCGGGCATCGGCGAATATATCTTCGATATAGCGGGAGCACTTATCATGTGCTGTTTTCCGCGTAGAAATAAATTCCAGCTGACCCGCCTTTTCTTGCAGGCATATACAAAGAAGCGGGCGCATACAAAACAGGAACATGATTTCCTGTTCGAGGCACTCATTATGGTGTGCGTATGGCTATGCCTGTTTTTTGAATCCCGCCCCTCACCTGCCGGTCATAAGAAAATAGCCGAGCGCCTTGGATATGCCGATATGCTGCTGGCTATGGGCAGGGAACGTTTTTACCGGGCAATCGGTCAGTAACAGCAAAATACCAAAAGCCGTTGCATGTGCCTGCATAATATAGCAAGATGCCCGGGAATCCTCGCAACCAATTTTGGCACATGCATCACTCACCTCTGGCAAAACTCACCCAACTTAACTGGCTTCTGACCACCTGCATCTTTCTCATGGCGCTACTGGGTTTTGCCATGATGTTTTCAGCGGCGGGCGGCCATATGGCCCCCTGGGCCTCGCACCAGATGATGCATTTCACGTTCGGCTTCATATTGATGACGGTCATTGCGGTCACACCGGTGCAGACGCTGCTGCGATATTCCTATGCCATCTACATTATTTGCCTGATCGTACTCGTGGGCATTGAAGTGGCAGGATTCATCGGCAAGGGCGCCAAGCGCTGGATCGATGTGGGAGGAGTAAACCTGCAACCTTCCGAAATCATGAAGCTCGCCGTTATCCTGGCGCTGGCACGTTATTTCCATTCCGAAAACCAGGCCGATATCAACCGTCTCGTCCATCTTGTTCCCCCGCTCCTGCTGGTGGCGGTTCCGGCCGTCTTCATTCTGCGCCAGCCCAACCTTGGAACGGCAACCATTCTTACCTTCGTCGGCGCTTCGTTATTCTATATGGCAGGTGTCAGAACACGCTATTTTCTTATTATCATTGCCGTAGGCCTGATGGCAGCGCCGGTCGGCTGGCATTTCCTGCATGACTACCAGAAACAACGCGTGATGACTTTCCTGCATCCCGAGGAAAACCCGCTCGGCGCAGGTTATAATATCATGCAGTCGATCATCGCCATCGGCTCCGGCGGCTTCTTCGGCAAAGGGTATCTGCACGGCTCGCAAGGACAGCTGAACTTCCTGCCGGAAAAACATACTGACTTTATCTTCACCATGGTCGCGGAGGAATTCGGCTTTCTGGGCTGCGTCTTCGTACTCGCCGTGTATCTCACGCTGATCGGCTACGGCATCGCCATCGGTCTGCGCAGCCGCCATACATTCGGCAGCTTCATAGCGATCGGCGTTTCTTCCATGCTGTTCGTCCATATCATCATCAACACAATGATGATCATGGGGCTCATCCCAGTGGTGGGAGTACCGCTGCCGATGCTTTCCTACGGCGGCAGCAGTATGATTTCCATCCTGATCGGATTCGGATTCATGCAGAACGCCTATATCAACCGGGATGTGAACCTGCCGCGAAGAGTGGGATTGTTATAACAATAGCGAAATAGCGCATGAAATTAGTGATTGCCATAGTGATCGGAGCGACAGCAGCAATATGCATATTCTGCATGCTCGCATGGGCAGGTATTTCCTTGCTTTCTCTTGGATTAGCTTACAGCCACCATTATGACAAAAGTGCAGGCGATGGTGTTGGTTGGATAATAGTAGTCTGCGCTCCTGTATGGATACCCCTTATACTGATCATAAGTGTAGTCGCTGGAATTAAAGTAGGACGTATAGCGGACAAAAAGATTTCCGGCCCGAATCCAGATAATACACCGTTTATTTAGCCATCAGTTCCAACACACTATTATCGCTGAACTTTATGACGCAGATAATGATCCGCCAGCACACAGGCCATCATCGCTTCCGCCACCGGCACGGCGCGAATTCCTACGCATGGATCATGACGTCCCTTAGTGACGATGTCCGTGTTATTGCCATGAATATCGATCGTCTCAACAGGTGTCAGGATGGAGCTGGTCGGCTTGATCGCAAAGCGTACCACGACCGGCTGGCCGCTGGAAATACCGCCGAGAATGCCGCCTGCATGATTGGAAAGGAATTGCACCTCACCATCCTTCATGCGCATCCGGTCGGCATTTTCCTCGCCACGCATACCGGCTACCTGCATTCCATCGCCAATCTCCACGCCCTTGACGGCGTTGATCGTCATCATCGCGCAAGCCATATCCGAATCGAGCTTGTCATAGATAGGCTCGCCGAGTCCTGCAGGCACACCCTCGGCTACAACCTCGATCATCGCACCGACAGACGAGCCGGATTTACGTACCGAATCCAGGTAGCTTTCAAACTTCGCAACCTGCTCTTTATCGGGGCACCAGAACGGGTTGTTATTCACTTCATTCCAGTCCCAGTTATCACGATTGACCTTCTCCGTGCCGATCTGGATAATCGCACCGCGGATTTTAATATTCTCAGGCAATATCTTGCGCGCAATCGCGCCGGCCGCCACACGCATGGCGGTTTCACGCGCCGAGGAGCGCCCGCCGCCACGGTAATCGCGAATACCGTATTTCTTCCAGTAAGTATAATCCGCATGGCCGGGACGGAACTTATCTTTGATTTCGCCGTAATCCTTGGATTTCTGGTCTTCGTTCTGGATCAGCAGGCTGATCGGCGTACCCGTCGTCTTCCCCTCGAACACGCCGGAAAGAATCTTCACCGTATCGCTTTCCTTCCGCTGCGTCGTAAAACGTGACTGGGCAGGCTTGCGCTTATCCAGATAATGCTGGATATCGGCTTCATTCAGATCAATCAGCGGCGGCACGCCGTCGACGACACAGCCAATAGCCTCGCCATGGCTTTCGCCCCAGGTCGTAAATGAGAAAATCTCGCCGAAACTGTTGTTACCCATAATTTCCCCAATTACACCTATCCCGAATGCTCCCGCTTGAGCGCCAGACAATAACTAGTGAGCGCCTGCGACCGCAATATCCGGCGCATCTACGCGTTTCATGCCGACCACATGGTAGCCGGAATCCACATGCAGCACTTCGCCGCTCGTGCCTGCCCCCAATTCGGACAGCAAGTAAAGCGCCGCACCGCCGACATCTGCAAGCGTCGTGTTACGCTGCAAAGGCGCATTCAGCTCGTTCCACTTCAAAATATAGCGAAAATCGCCGATGCCCGAAGCAGCCAGCGTCTTGACCGGACCGGCCGAAATGGCATTCACGCGGATATTGTCGCCGCCCAGATCCACCGCCAGATAACGCACGCTTGCTTCCAGCGCGGCTTTCGCCACGCCCATCACGTTATAATGCGGCATCACGCGCTCAGCGCCGTAATAGGTAAGTGTGAGCAGACTGCCGCCGTTTTTCATCAGCGGATAAGCACGCTTTGCCACTGCAGTGAAAGAGTAGCAGGAAATGTTCATCGTCATGGCGAAATTCGCCGGGCTCGTATCGACATATTTACCGCGCAGCTCATTCTTGTCGGAGAAACCGATCGCATGCACGACAAAGTCCAGACCGCCCCATTCCTTACCAAGCGTTTCGAACACGGAATCAATGGATTTTTCATCCGTCACATCGCATGGCATCACAAGCGTAGAACCGATGGAAGAAGCCAGCGGACGCACGCGTTTCTCAAGCGCCTCCCCCTGGAAAGTGAAAGCAAGCTCCGCACCCTGCGCCGCCAGATATTGCGAAATGCCCCAGGCGAGGGATTTGTCATTGGCAACGCCCATGATAAGTCCGCGTTTGCCCTTCATCAACGTACCGGCCGGAATAGCCGCTTCTTTTTCTTCAGTCATGTGCACTAATACCTTGTAATAGAAATTTCATTCATGTTAAAAACATCGTACGCTTCATATGTCAAGTGTTGCATTGAGCCGTTCTATGAGTTAACGACGTTTCTGCGCTTGTTTAAGGAACCCTATGAGTCACGAATACTATATCATTCATGAAAACGGCAATCAGGGCCCCTATGATCTGGTCGCGCTGGTCATTAAGATTCGCAATGGCTCGCTCAGGGCGGAAATGCACGTGCAGCGTAACGACAAATCGGATGCCTATCCGGCACAGGATTGGGAAGAGTTGCGGGAATTTTTCATCGCAAAAGCCGAACCGGAACATGTCACCAAACCTGAACCAGGCCTCAAACACCATTATACCCGCAAGCTTTCTCTGCTGGATGCATTGAAAGGCGGCATTAACTTCCTGCAGCAGAACCAGGTCTCCACGTTATTTTCAGGACTTATCATTCTGTTGATCCTGCTGGGCGCTCTGGGGGTAAGCTTTATGGTTCCGCCGGAATGGCGTGTGCCATGCTACATGATCGGATTTATCATGCTGCATTTCCTGCTGTCATGCTACCTGCTGCTGATTCTGCGCATGACGCGCGGCCAGCCCATGAACCTGCCTTATTTCGCAAAACGCATTAAGTCGCGTTTTCTCAAAATGATACGCAGCTCCATGCTGGCCTCCTTCCCGGTCATGATCGGATTCATCCTATTTATGCAGCTTGAAAACGCACTGGTCGTTTCCATCATCGGTCTGCTGATCATTATCATCCCCGGCATCTACACCATGACGATCTATTCCTTCGCGCCGCTGCTGATTGCCGATAAGGATTATAATGTGTGGGAAGCTATGGAAACCAGCCGTAGCGCTATTTTGAAAGGCGGTTCCGAAAATTGTGGCGTATACTTCTCACTTAACACGATCAATCTGATCGGCGGTTTGTTCATGCTGCTGCCAATGGCGGTTACGCTCCCCGTCACGATGAGCGCGATTTGCGAATTTTACGACGAGCTGTTCTCTTAAATCCCCATGACACGCAGCGTTACCATACTCGGCTCAACCGGCTCCATCGGAGAGAGCACTGTCCGGTTGCTCAGGCAGCACCCGGAAAAATTCAGCGTCACAGCCATTACCGCATATGATAATGTAGCCAAACTTGCCGCGCAGGCAAAGGAACTCGGCTGCAAACGTGCCGTCATCGGCAATGAAGAACGTTACGCGGAACTAAAATCAGCCCTTTCAGGCACAGGAATCGAAGCTGCAGCAGGCAGCGAGGCTGTTACGGAAGCCGCCCGTATGGATGCGGATATCGTAATCGCCGCCATTGTCGGCGCTGCCGGATTATTGCCGGCACTTGCCGCAATCGAGCGTGGCGCCACCGTGGCGCTTGCCAACAAAGAATGCCTTGTCTGTGCTGGCGATATCGTGATGGAAGCAGTGCAGAAGCATAACGCCACCTTGCTCCCGGTAGATTCCGAACATAGCGCAATCTTTCAGATACTGGATGCGAAGCAACCCGAAACGATCGACAAAATCATCGTCACCGCATCCGGCGGCCCGTTCCGCGAATATAGCTTTGAGCAGATGAAGAAGGTGACGGTAGAAGAAGCGCTGCGCCATCCCACCTGGAACATGGGTGCAAAAATCACCATCGACTCCGCCACTATGATGAACAAGGGGCTGGAGATTATCGAAGCCTGGCACTTATTCCCGGTGAAGCCTTCGCAGATCGAAGTGCTCGTCCACCCCGAATCCATTATCCATAGTATGGTCTCTTACATTGACGGCTCCGTGCTCGCGCAGCTCGGCACACCGGACATGATCACTCCCATTGCTTACGCGCTCGCCTGGCCCACGCGTATCACCAGCGGCGCAAAGCCGCTTGATCTCGCCGCCATGGGCCGCCTGAGTTTCTTCCCGCCGGACCCACAACGCTTTCCTTCTTTACGCTTAAGCCGGACAGCCATGGAAACAGGCGGTAGCGCACCCGCAGTGCTCAACGCCGCCAATGAGATTGCTGTCGCGCGCTTCCTGAAAAAAGAAGTGGCGTTTACCGATATTATCCGCATCATAGAAGCCACACTGGAACGCATGCCTGCCGTCCATCTGCATAGCATAGATGACGTTATGGCAACGGATGCGCAAGCCAGAGCGATCGCTGCAAACATATAATTGATGTAAGAGTGATGTTACCCATATTGCATTTTCTACAAACGCCCCTGTCCTTTCTGGCAGTCATATTTTTACTCGTGTTCGTGCATGAGATGGGGCACTACCTCGTCGCCAAACTCTGCGGTGTCAGGATCGAGACCTTTTCCATCGGTTTTGGCAGGGAATTATGGGGCAGAAACGACAAATCCGGAACACGCTGGCGTATAAGCGCCATACCTCTTGGCGGTTATGTAAAGATGTTCGGCGATGCTTCGGAATACAGCAGCCCTTCGGATGATGTGGATACATTGCCTGAAGCAGAAAAACGCTTCACTTTTTATCATAAATCCCTGCTCAAAAAGACCGCTATTGTTGCCGCCGGACCGATTGCCAACTTCATTCTTTCAATCGTTATCTTCACAGTCTTCATTGCCATGGTGGGCCTTTCTTCCACAGAACCTGTAGTGGGCGGAGTTGTGGAGAATTCCGCGGCGCAGGCAGCCGGGCTTCAGGCCGGAGACCGTATCATTGCTATCGATGACGAAACGGTTGACACATTTAACGACATCCCGCGCATCATATTCACTAATCTTGGAACGCCGGTCACATTGAAAATAAAGCGCTCAGATAAAACCTTCCCCCTTACCCTCACCCCTAAAATGGTGACAGAGCAGGATGCTTTGGGCAATACAGTTACGCATCCGCTCATCGGCATTAAGAGCCGTGAGATAAAAATGCAGAATGTCGGCTTACCCCGCGCCGTATGGGAGGCCACGCTCAGAACCTACAATATCTGCTCCACCAATTTGCGCGCTATCGGTCAGATCATCACAGGCAAGCGCAATTTCGGCAGCAGCGTTACCGGCCCCATAGGCATTGCAAAAATGTCCGGCGAGGCAGCCAATGAAGGCATTGGCGTACTGTTCATGCTAATGGCGTATCTGTCAGCCAATCTTGGCCTGATCAATCTTTTCCCCATTCCTGTGCTGGACGGAGGTCATCTTCTGTATTATGCGATCGAAGCCGCGCGCGGCAAACCCATGGCACGCAAGTTTCAGGAATACGGGCTAAGAGTTGGTATGGCTTTTATTGCCATGCTGATGACCTATGTCATTATCAACGATATCCATAAATGGCTGCTGACCCTGTCCAAACATAATTAATTGCATTATTCCCTTGAATAGGGCCAAACGCATACTTATATCAATTATATCACTAACAATTTGAATGCCATGACCCAATCCACCACTACCGAACTCACCCCCCGTGAAATTGTGAACGAACTTGACCGCTTCATTGTCGGACAGAATGACGCAAAACGTGCTGTTGCTATTGCGCTGCGTAATCGCTGGCGCAGACAGCAGATTGAAGGCAATCTGCGTGACGAAATCACACCGAAAAATATCCTCATGATCGGCCATACGGGCGTGGGCAAGACGGAAATCGCCCGCCGCCTCGCTAAGCTTGCTAAAGCGCCGTTTATCAAGGTGGAAGCCACAAAGTTCACGGAAGTGGGCTATGTCGGCCGCGACGTGGATTCCATTGTGCGCGACCTGATGGAAGTCGCCATCAGCATGGTGCGCGAAGCCCAGCATATTGAAGTGCGCGCGAAGGCCGAAGCGCAGACGGAAGAACGCCTGCTGAATGCATTGGTCGGTGAAACTTCCAGCGAAGATACGCGCCGTAAATTCCGTGACCGCCTGCGCGCAGGTGAACTGAAAGATAAAGAGATCGATATTGAACTCGCCGACAATGGCGGCTCATCGATCCCGAGTTTCGATATTCCAGGTGTTCCCGGCGGCCAGATGGGCGTCCTCAATATTGGGGATATCCTTGGTAAGGCCATGGGTGGGCGCACCAAGACCAAGCGCATGAAAGTATCTGACGGCGAAAAAGTGATTCTGGCGGAAGAAAGCGAAAAGCTGCTCGACCAGGAAAAAGTGATCAGGCTCGCAGTCAACGCTGTGGAAAATCATGGTATCGTCTTCATCGACGAAATCGACAAAGTCGCAGCACGTCAGGAAATGCGCGGGGCGGAAGTGAGCCGTGAAGGCGTGCAGCGCGATCTGCTGCCGCTGATCGAAGGCACAACCGTTTCCACAAAATACGGCATGGTGAAGACGGATCATATCCTCTTCATTGCCTCCGGCGCGTTCCATATGGCCAAGCCGTCCGATCTTCTCCCGGAATTGCAGGGCCGTCTGCCCATCCGCGTCGAACTGAATCCGCTGTCCGAAGACGATATGATGCGCATTCTGACCGAACCGGAAGTAAGCCTCATCAAACAATACACCGCTTTGATGGAGACGGACGGAGTTACGCTCGAATTCACAAAAGACGGCATTAAGGAACTGGCCGCACTCGCAACCAAGGTCAACCGTGAGGTCGAAAATATCGGCGCACGCCGCCTCCACACCATCATGGAGCGGCTTGTAGAAGAAATCAGTTTCGACGCGCCGGATAAAAAAGGCTCCAAGGTGAAGATCAATGCCGCTTACGTTCAGAAACATGTAAGCGATCTGGCCAAAAACACGGATCTGAGCAAATTCATCCTGTAACAGACGCAAAAAAACACCGGACTCCAAAAGGGTCCGGTGTTTATTATCATCATCTCTTCTTAACTTGCTGAAATCAGGCTGAGCAGCTTGTCAGACATCTTACCGGTCTGCACCGTAGCCGAAGAAGTCGGCTTGCCTAGCAGTAAAGCCGCAAATCCCGAACTGATCAGATCAGCTGCGCTCAGATTAGAACTGGAAGCCACGCTGTTAGCTTCCACCGTCTCGACGCTCGCCATGGCAAAATTGACCTGGCTGCTGATATTGTCAATAGTATCGCTTGCACCGTTCACTACATCCTGCGCATCGGCAATCGCACCAAGCGCAGTGCCTGCATCAAAGACCGTATTCACGCGCGGCGGCACATTACCGAACAAGCTCTTCGTCGTCAGATTCGGAATCGTGGTGGTGGTCTGCCCAGCTCCGTTCGTGCTCAAAGAGCCGGTATCGAGACTGAAGGAACCGTCAAGCAGGCTGGAGCCGTTGAAGCTCGCATTATTGGCAATATTATCGATCTGCGAATACAGCCCCTGGAATTCTGCTTCTAATGCAGTCAGCGAAGCACTGTCTCCACTGCTGCCCGCAATCTGCGCAGCGATGTCCTGCATTTGCTGCAATATCAGTGAAATCTGTTTTGCGCCGCTTTGGGCAATATTCAATCCGCTATTCGTGCTGGCAAGACTGACATAGGCATTATAAAGCCCAGAAGCAGCAACCAGCTGGCTGGAAATGTCAGGAACAATAGCGGGGGTAATTTTATTGGTAAGTCCGACAACATCGTTCACGCCTGCGAGAGAGGACGCAGCGCTGACAGATGATCCGGACAATGGGGCCTTCTGCGTCACCGCAGAGGTCACGAAAAACTGCACCGGTGTTATAGTCATACGAGTTACTCCCTGTAACAAAGCCGCGCTACTTGCGCATCTCGTCTCAAAAGAAACATACCTACATTAAAACAGCCGACCCCGTAAGATCGACGAGAACCGGATTAACCACCTTACAGTTTATAATGGCCCATCAAAAAAAGCAATTGACTTTTTGATTATAGCCGCGTTGACAGCCAGATAGCCAGTTTACTGGCGGTTTTAACCCCGAAAGACAGCGCCCCATAAAGCGGGGCTTGCTCAGCGCCATTTTCCATAGCAATATCATGATGTTCCATCTCTTCCTGGCGGAATTTCTCAATCGTGTCTCCCAGCTCCTTCTCATGATCGCCTAATCGCTCTTTTTGAGCATTATAATGATCATTAATAACCGTTTCCACGGCCACCGTGCAGGCCATGGCGGCTTTTTCCCCCAGCAGCGCGCTCGCCGCCCCCAGAGCAAAGCCCGCCACATGCCATAACGGCATTAGCGCTGTCGGACGCACGCGGCGGTCCCGAATCAGGGAATCGAACTTATCAAAATGCTGTTTTTCCTGATCTGCCATATGCTTAACCATATCGCGGCGCGCCGATCCGCGCATCACGGCCAATTGGCCGGCGTAAATCCGCATCGCGCCATATTCACCCGCATGATCCACACGGATCATGCGCTCTACATCCTGCTGCTGCGTCAAATCACCGGGAAGCCTGCGCATTATCCACCTTCTTTCGGGCCGCTGCCGCAACATAGAAAGCCAGCGCCAGTGACCATATCATATTAAGCAGCGAGAGCGTGATACCGTGAAACTCCCACTGCGGCTGATCGCAGGCAACAATAGGCGCGCTTTTAATCTTTTGCAATAAATCATCAACCGACTGCCCTGCCCCCGATGACGACGTGCACGAAGAAGGTCCCGCGATTAGGTGCTTCTCCACACCCGCATGGTAAGCCGCAACGCCGGCCCCGCTTAGGAACAGAATCATGATAAGCCAGGAAAGCTTACATTTTCTAGCAGCCGGAATGGCAATGCCCACCAGGGAAAGAACAATAACCGCAACATAAGGTATGCGCTGGATCGTGCAAAGATGGCATGGAGCCAGTCCACCCCAATACTGTACCGCCAAAGCCCCTCCCAGAGAAAGAAGGCTCGCAACCAGTGAAAAACGCAGGATGCCTGTATTCATAATAGCCACAAATAAATGATATGAAGAAACGCCGCTTCAGCCTGCCACGCGTTGCGCCCTGTCCGCTTCCACTTCTGCAAACACGCGAACCAGCGCATCCGCCAGTTCATCGATCATCGCATCCGTATGGAAAGGCCCTGGCGTCAACCGCAACCGTTCAGTACCGCGCGGCACGGTCGGGAAGTTGATAGGTTGTACATAGATAGCATGCTCGTTGAGCAGCTTGTCGGAAATGGTTTTGCAATCCACAGGATTTCCCACCATCACCGGCACAATATGCGTATCGCCCGGCAGCACATGAATACCACGCTCGATCAGCTTCTGTTTTACTTTCACAACATTACGCTGCTGCGCTTCACGCTCTGCAGAATTTTCCATCAGGTGACGAATGCTCACAATGCAGCCTGCCGCAATAGCCGGAGGAAGCGAGGTAGTAAAAATAAACCCGGGCGCAAAGCTGCGCACCATATCCACCATTTTGGCCTTGCCGGCAATATAACCGCCGACTACGCCAAATGCTTTCGCAAGCGTGCCCTGAATAATATCAACACGTGCAGATAGCCCCTCACGCTCGGAGATACCGCCGCCATGGGCGCCATACATACCCACCGCATGCACTTCGTCAAGATAAGTCAGCGCATTATATTTCTCCGCCAGATCGCAGATCTGCGCAATACGGCCCGTATCGCCGTCCATCGAATAGACCGACTCGAACGCAATGATTTTTGGGCGCTCAAATGCCACCTGTTTCAGAAGCGATTCAAGATGTTCGATATCGTTATGGCGGAAAATATGCTTCTCTGTGCGCCCCATGCGAATGCCGCTGATCATGGAAGCATGATTGCATTCATCGGAAAATACTACACAGTCCGGCATACGCGAAGCCAGCGTGCTGAGCGTCGCCTCATTCGCCGTATAACCGGAAGTAAATGCCAGTGCAGCTTCCTTGCCATGCAGCCCGGCGAGCAATTGCTCCAGCTCGACTACATAATGATGATTACCGGAAATATTGCGCGTACCGCCCGCACCTGCCCCCATGGTATCGAGTGCCGCCTTCATGGCCGCGATCACCTTAGGGTGCCGCCCCATGCCAAGATAATCATTGGAACACCATACCGTCACTGGCTGGCCGGTCGTATGGCTATGTGCACGCGGAAATTCCGCGACAGAGCGTTCAATATCGTGAAAAACCCTATACGCGCCTTCTGCCTTGAGCCGGTTGAGCGACTGGTCAAAAAAGGCATTATAATCGAAGGGATTGTTCATTTACTTATAATTATAAAACAGATTCCGCGGCTTTTCTAACACAAAATGGTAAAATTATCACTATAAATGTGAAGAATTCCGCCACTGCTCAAATCACCCCCGGCCATGCAATGTAAACACAGCCAGGAGTGAATTAGATACAATAGGTTAGGCTGCTTTCTTGGAATACATTTCCTTCATGCCTTTTTCGATATCCTGCGGCGAAACCTCGCGCACATGTGTTGCCACCGTCCAGCGGATGCCGAATTTATCCGTGAGGCACCCCATGCGGTCGCCCCAGAACATGTCCTGCACGGGAAACAGCTCGCTCATACCCGCTTTTTTCGCCTGTGCGAACTGCGCGTCCGCATCTTTGAAATACAGATAGAAGCTGGAAGCGCTGGGCACAATATTGCTGGCAGCGCAGGTTTCGGGATCGGCATCGCTCAGGAACAGCTTGGAATCCCCTATCGTGATGCAGGCATGACCGATTTTGCCATTCGGTGTATCAAGCCTGTATTCTTCTTTCGCGCCAAACGCTTGCTGGTAAAGAGCAATCGCTTCTGCCGCACCGTTAATAAGCAGGCTCGGTGTAATGGTGTGGAAACCTTCAGGAATTGCTTTCGCGGACATAATGCCTCCTAGTCAGGGTTGATGGGCCAGTCAGACTACAATCCCGCAAGTTGCAGGTCAAAGTAAAAACTATTCAACGTCTTAAAATTGCTTTCGATTGAAATCGGCTACTGTCGCCAGTATCAGCAGCGGAATAAAGATCGCCGCCTGCCCCACGAACAGCTGCAGATCCGCCGCATGGTGGACACCGGCAGTCAGCCATTCATCCTTGGCAAAGAAATCCAGCCTCGGCATGATCATGGAAATTCCTTTCAGGATATATACCACGATCGCATTGAGCCATTGCTGCTGGAACAGGAAAGTCGTTTGCGTGGTCACCACAAAGAACGCCATAATGCGTGCAAGCATATAAAATCCCATGCTGGCAAGCACGGCTGAAACACTGCTCTTTAGCGTGAATGAAGCAAACAGCGCAATTGCCACCACCAGCCAGCATTCCAGCAGCAGAGAGCCGGACCACAAGAGAAACCCTTTCCAGTTCACCACATCCTGCATGCCAAGCAGCAGGACAACCGCCGCCGCATGGATGAGTGCGACATTCGCAAACCCGACCCAATAGGCAAGGATAAGCTTCGTTCTTGTAAGAGGGCGTGAAAGAAACACATCCACTTCTCGCGTCTCAAACGCATGCTGAAGATGAGAACAGACAAATACGATCAGCCCGATGATGATCATCACGCGTGCAGCGTTACTGCTATAAACCGCTGTCAGCTCGCGTGTATTGTCAGGCGCTGTCGCGCCGAGCATATGGGCAATCACCCCGGCGGCTAATATACCCGCCAGCAGCACCCAGAACATTTTATCGCGCCAGGCTGTCAGGAATATATAGCGTATGGTCGGCAGCATAACCCCTCCGTTGATGACGCGCGCATGATAACTATAATATAGCGTCGCCGTCAATCGGTTAGGCGATATAGACCGTCTTGGCGTTCATGAATTCGCGTATGCCCAGCGCACCGAGTTCACGCCCGTAGCCGCTCTCGCCGACACCGCCGAACGGAAGATGCGGATCGGAACGCACGAACGCATTGACAAAACACTGCCCCGCATTGATCCGCGTCTTCGCCAGCTCTTCCGCTCGCCGCATGTCGGAAGTGAAAATTGCTGAGCCGAGCCCGAAGGCAGATGCATTGGCAAGCATGAACGCATCTTCTTCATCTTTAGCTTCGATAATAGCCGCCACCGGCCCAAACAGCTCTTCTTCAAATGCCGTCATTCCCGGACGGACAGCGCTTAACACCGTTGGTGGATATAAACTGCCCTTGCCCTCTGGCACCTTTCCGCCAAGCAATAGCTTCGCTCCCTGCTTCACGGATTTTTCTACTTGGCTGTGCAACGTATCGCGCAAATCTTCACGCGCCAGCGGTCCGATGCCTATTCCTTCATCGTGCGGATTGCCGCTTACTGCTTGCTTAAAATGATCCAAAAAATGACGCTCGAATTCTTCGCGCACAGAAGCCACCACAATAAACCGCTTAGCGGCGATGCAGCTCTGCCCGGCATTTATCAGACGGCTCTTCGCGCATTCGATGGCCGCCTCCTTCACATTCGCATCCGCCAGTACGACATAAGGATCGCTGCCCCCAAGCTCGAGCACGGTCTTCTTGAGCAGCGCAGCCGCTTTGCCCGCCACCGCTTTTCCAGCCTGGGTACTGCCTGTGAGCGTGACGGCGCGTACATGTTTATGCGCAATGACACTCTCCATCGCATCGCTCCCTATCAGCAATGTGGAAAAACACCCTTTCGGAAAACCTGCCTCGCGGAATATATCCTCAATCGCCAGCGCACAGCCGCAGACATTCGATGCATGTTTCAACACACCGACATTCCCCGCCATTAAATTAGGAGCCGCAAAGCGGAACACCTGCCAGAACGGAAAGTTCCACGGCATGATCGCCAGAATCACTCCCAGCGGCTGCCACGTGATAAAGCTCGACCGCGCCTCGGTTTCCACTTTCTCGTCCTTGAGCAGGACTTGCGCATGCTCAGCATAATATTCGCAGGTCGCAGCGCATTTCTCAATCTCAGCCCTGCCCTCCGCAAGCGGCTTGCCCATCTCATCCGCCATCAACGCAGCAAATTCCTCCTTACGCTTGCGCAGCACCACCGCCGCATTGCGCATATATCCTGCACGCTCATCGAACGACATGCCTTTCCATGAGAGGAAACGCGCATGCGCCTCTTCAATACATTCTGCAGCCTGTTGTGCCGTATGCGGCTCATATTCACGGATGAGTTCACCCGTCACAGGATTGATACTCTGCATCGTTCGACTCCTAAAATAGAGACTTATTTCACTAAAACGTAGGTGCCGGGCGCATCCGCCAGCGGAATATATTGCTTGGAGTTTCCACCCATGGCAGGAGGAGTCTTTTTAGCAGAAGAATGCTCTGAAAGCCAGCGTTCCCATGCTTCCCACCAGGAGCCTTCCTGCACCTTTGTCTGCTCGGCCCATTCCTGAGGCGGCAGGTAATGGATGCCATCCTTAGCCGTAGCGATCTGGTAACTGCGACCTTTATGCCCCGGCTCACTGACGATCCCCGCATTATGCCCGCCACTGGTCAGCACGAATGTCACGTCGCTGTCCACCAGCAGGTGAATTTTATAGACGGACTTCCACGGAGCCACATGATCGCGCACCGTCCCCACCGCAAATACAGGACACTGAATATCCTTCAGCGCCACCGGTTCGCCGTCTACTTCATAACGTCCTTCTGCCAGATCGTTGTTGAGGAACAGATGCCGCAGATATTCGCTATGCATGCGGTACGGCATGCGCGTCGCATCCGCATTCCACGCCATCAGATCATTCAGTCCCTGCCGCTTGCCCTGCAGGTAATCATGAACAAGCCGCGACCAGATCAAATCGTTCGAGCGCAGCATCTGGAAGGCGCCTGCCATCTGGAACTTGTCCAGATAGCCCTGCTGCCACATGACATCCTCCAGATAAGCAACCTGGCTTTCATCGATGAACAACAGTAATTCACCAGCTTCTTCAAAATCTGTCTGCGCGGCAAACAGCGTAATACTACAGATGGAATCATCGCCGCGCCGCGCAAGCGCTGCCGCCGTCATGGAAAGCAGCGTGCCGCCGATGCAATAACCCACTGCATGAATACGCTGGCCGGTAATCGTTCGCACCGCTTTGAGCGCTTCTTCCACTCCCTGATGCATATAATCTTCCATTCCCATGTCGCGGTCGCGCCCGTCCGGGTTCTTCCAGGAGATCATGAACACCGTATGACCTTTATTCACCAGATAACGCACAAGAGAGTTATTAGGAGAGAGATCCAGAATGTAGTATTTCATGATCCATGCCGGAACGATCAGCACCGGTTCCGCATATACTTCCTTCGTCGCAGGCTCATACTGGATAAGTTCCATCAGCCTGTTACGATAAATCACTTTACCCGGCGTCACGGCAACCTGCTTGCCCACCTCGAAAGCCTCCGCCCCTTCAGGCGGCAGATCCGCCATCGCCCCGGCCAAATCCTGCCATGCATAGGCCATTCCGCGCAGGAAATTCGATCCTCCTTCCTGCACCGTCGTACGTATGACTTCCGGATTCGTAAACGGATTGTTGGAAGGCGCGGCAATATCCAGCATCTGACGCGCGGCAAACGCCACCATGTTCAGATGGTGCGGTGATACGCCGCGTATATCCCGTGTCACGCCTTCCCACCAGTTTTCATACAAAAGGAAACTTTGCTGCACCACATTGAACGGCAGATGCTGCCAGGCCTCATCCAAAAACCGGCGATCGCCTGGCGCAGGCTGGGCAACGGGCTCCACTGCCTGCCCGGAGGCTGCATTGAACGCATACATGCTTAACTGTGCTGTTTTTTGCAGCATATCCTTATGCAGGGCAATCAGCTTTTCCGGCGAGAATGCCAGATGCAGCCCCCAATCCAGCCCCGCCATGGCCAGCGAAACCGGCGAGAGATTGCCCGTCATCCGCCCAATGGCTGCATGGAACAGGCGGTCCATAATATTCTCCGGCTGCTGACAAACATGCGGCTCCCTGGAAGGCGGAACCTCCCGCGACGCCGTATTATGCTCTGCCGTCTTGATCGCTGCATTCGTCATATCGCCTCATCGGATTCGGGTATATGGAAGCATTCTAATGTACCCTTCCACCATACATCGGCATTGACTATAATCAAGCCATAGCGATAAGAACAGGAAACAGCTTACTCGAAGCGGCTTCCCATGCAAGACAGTCTCACACCTGAACAACTGCTTCTGGCTTATGCAAACGGCTATTTCCCGATGGCCGACAGCAGGGACGCGCAGGAACTTTACTGGTATGCCCCCGAGGAACGGGGCATTTTGCCCCTCGAACATTTTCATATACCACGCAGCCTGAAGAAATTCATGCGCCACTGCGATTATGAAGTAACATTCGATCGCGTTTTTCCTGAAGTAATCCGCGCCTGTGCCGAAATCACCTCCCCCAAACGTAAGCAGACATGGATCAACGATCAGATCATCGCGCTTTACTGCGAACTTGCACAGCACGGATACGCGCATAGCGCGGAATGCTGGCATGAAGGAAAACTCGTCGGAGGGCTTTATGGCGTATCGCTCGGCGGAGCATTCTTCGGCGAAAGCATGTTCAGCCGAAGCGACAATGCAAGTAAAGTAGCGCTCGTGCATCTGGTGGAAAGGCTGCGCGAGCGAAACTTCATTCTGCTCGACACGCAGTATATCAACGATCATTTGCTGCAATTCGGGGCGGTCACTGTGACAAAAGCACACTATATGAAGCGTCTGGCAGAGGCGTTGAAAATTGCAACGCACTTTGCATAAAAATGCAAATTTATTAAACTAGTTATTGTCTTATCCCGTCTTGCTATCTACTATATACGGCATATTATGTAAAAAATGCCCTGACCAGAGATATGCATAAAACAGAATACAGATTTTCACTCCGGCGAATCGGCTTATCTGTAGCCTTTCTATGCAGCAGCCTTTCAGGCACCGCACTCGCGTCAGGATTGTTTGACGCAGACATTCCGCAAACATCCCCCCACCCTGCTCCGGCGCCCATCATGATGGAAAGCTTCCGCGCCGCCGGAAACATGCCCAAGGATTACCTGACGGACACAAACACGGTAGCTTATTCACTCAAGCTTGCCTATTACAGCCAGTACGCCGCAAAATTTCCCCATAAGGAAACAGCCGCGTTACGCTCCGTAAAAACGGCAGCCGCAAAACATCTGGCGGCAAAACCCGCAACGCCGCAAAAGCTTGTCGGTTGGCTGGATGACGAAACATCTGCCCCCGCACCCGCTACTCAGACAGTGGCACAGGCACAACCCGCTCCGGCAAAACCGCAATCCGCGCCTGCTCCTGCAATACAGGTAGAGTCTACGCTACCGTGGAAAACGGCACAGGCTGAAACCGCTACGACGAGCCCTGTTCAGAAGGGCGAAGCTAAAATTGTCCTGCTGAAAAACGAAAGCATCCAGAAGATGCTTAAAGACAATGAAACCCTCGCCGTTCCTCCGCTGCATGTGCCGGCATCCGCCGCAGTGCCAATGCCGGACCTTTCTCCAGCCACCGCCACCGGCGCATTGTCGGATCAGGATAAACAGATTATCGCGGGCCTCCCCGCCCAAAGACGCAAGCGTACCGTGAAACAGGCGCCGGTGCACATTGCGCATATGCAGAAGAATCCGCTCGATAATGACGTCGATGTCGAAAAACATACCGGTGTCGGCATCCAGATCAGCGTGCGCAGACCGAAAGTGAATGTGGAAGGAATGCTGGAACAGGCTTACCAGAATCTGCTGGCCGGGAACCAGGAAGGTGCCATTGAACTCTATAAAGAAGTGCTGCAGATACAGCCTAACAATAAACTCGCTTTGTTCGGTCTTGCCACGACCTATCACCGTGCAGGCCAGCCTCAGCTCGCCCGCCCGCTTTACGGGCAATTGCTCGTGATTGACCCGAATAATGTGGAAGGACTGAATAATTACCTCGTGCTCCTGGCGGACGAAGCGCCGGAAGAAGCACTGGTCGAATTGGGCAGGCTGGAAAAGACCCACCCGGATTTCAGCCCCATTCCGGCCCAGATGGCAATTATCTATGAAAAACAAGGCAATTACCCCGCCGCCGTTCAACAGATGACGACCGCTATCAACCTTGCTCCTGAAAACCTCAGATACCGCTACAATATGGCTATCATATTGGATCATAAGGGAGATTGGGAAAATGCCGCTGAATTATATAAAGAATTGCTGACGGCAAGCGAACGCGGTGAAAAAATTGCAGCGGACCCCGACGAAATTCAGCAAAGATTAACCTTTATATTGTCTAATAAGCCTAAGGGATAAGGCGGCAAGGTTCTAAAAGGACTGTGGCGCGATCCCCAGTTCTAACCCGGATTACCTTGAAAGTCAGTATCATGGAAATAACCGACCTCCTTTTCGCATCCCAGAAGAACAACGCCTCAGACTTGCATCTTTCCGTCGGCAATCCGCCTATTCTGCGCGTGAACGGCGATATGCTGCCGCTGAAAATGCCCCCGATGACGCAGGAAGAAGTGCGTCACATCATTTATTCCATCATGACCGAGCAACAGCGCTCGGATTACGAACGCGACCTTGAAGTGGACTTCGCGCTTTCCTATAGCGAAAACATGCGTTTCCGTATCAACGCTTTTAACACACTTGCGGGCCCTGCCGCCGTGCTGCGTACGATCCCTACGCGCATCTATTCGATTGAGGAACTGAATGCGCCGGAAATCCTGAAGAAAATGTGTGAGCTGCATAAAGGGCTTGTGCTCGTGACCGGACCGACCGGCTCCGGCAAATCCACGACCCTTGCCGCCATGATCAACCATATCAACCAGAGCGAAGCCAAACACATCCTGACGATTGAAGACCCGGTGGAATTCATTCACACTTCCAAGAAGTCGCTTATCAACCAGCGCGAAATCGGCGCCAGCACGAAATCCTTCGCGAAAGCATTGCGTAGCGCTTTGCGTGAAGACCCGGACGTGATTCTGGTGGGCGAGTTGCGCGACCTTGAAACCATCCAGTTGGCCATGACAGCGGCAGAAACCGGGCACTTGGTATTCGGCACGCTACACACCAACTCCGCTCCGAAAACCGTCGACCGTATTATTGACGTCTTTCCGGCAGGCGAAAAAGAAATGGTGCGCGCGATGCTTTCCGTGTCGCTCGAAGCTGTGATTACCCAGGCGCTCGTCAAACGCGCGGACGGCACAGGCCGCGTCGCCGTGCATGAAATCCTGCTGGGCACTCCTGCAATCCGCAACCTTATCCGCGAAAACAAAGTGCCGCAGATCACTTCGATGATGCAGGTCGGCAGCAAGGCCGGCATGCGCACGATGAAAGACGCAGCCTACCAGTTACTCAATGACGGCGTTATCTCGCCCGAAACTGCCAAGGGCCTGCTCGCCACGGCGGGCAATGCCGAGGGAGATGCTCTCCCCGGCGCTGCAGCTTCAGGCGGTAACGATCCATTCGGCGGACGCCCGGCCGCCTCTCCCCGGAATTCCAAATTCAATGAAAGTTTCTGATCTATGAGCACTTATACACTTGACGCGCTTCTTCATCGTTTCATTGAGCTCGACAGTGCGGATATGTATCTGACCGTAGGCAGTCCGCCGAGCGTACGCATTGCGGATAAAATCGTCCCGCTGGCGGAAGGACCGCTCACGGATGCGGACGTGGACTCCGTCCTGCGCGAGATTCTCGACGAAGACAAGCTGGACGAATTTTATTCCACCATGGAATTCAATATTCCCATCCAGCGTCAGGATGTGGGCCGTTTCCGCGTCAACGTCTTCCGCCAGCAGCAGCACACGGCCATCGTGCTGCGCCGCATCCATTCCGACATCCCTACCATCGAGTCGCTGAAATTGCCGAAAGCCTATGGCGACCTCATCATGGAAAACCGCGGCCTGATCCTGATCGTCGGCGCGACCGGCTCCGGCAAATCCAGCTCGCTCGCCGCCATGATCGGCCACCGCAACAAATACGGCTACGGCCATATACTGACAGTGGAAGACCCTATCGAGTTCATCCATCAGCCGCAGGGCTGCATCATCAACCAGCGCGATATCGGCGTGGATACCTACTCCTTCGGCATGGCGCTGAAGAACGCGCTGCGCCAGCGACCGGACGTGGTGCTGATCGGCGAAATACGCGACCGCGAAACGATGGAACATGCGCTGAACTTCTCCGAAACCGGGCATTTATGCGTCGCCACGCTGCATGCAGGCAATACCTGCCAGACGATCGAACGCGTGCTGAACTTCTTCCCAGAAGAAAAGCATAAGCAGATCAGCTATAATCTCGCCTTCAATCTGCTCGGCATTTTCTCGCAGCGCCTCGCCCTCACGCTGCAGGGCACGCGCACCGTCGCTACCGAGGTTATGCTAAACCGCGGCTTCATCCGCAGCCTCATCCAGGAAAACAAGCTCAAGGAAATACCCGACCTGCTGACCCGCAACAGCAACGAGGGCATGCATACGTTCGAGCAGTCCCTGTTCAAGCTCTATAGCGAAAATATCATCTCGGAAGAAGTCGCCCTGTCGGAATCGGATAATCCGGCCAATATGCAGCTGCTTATCCGCAAGCACCAGAGCAGCAAAGGCATGGGCGGCGGCCCGCGCCTGACCAGCAGCCCGGATTCTTCCTTCCTGCGCAAGCCCCCGCTATAAGAGATGTCATAGACATAGCCCGATTTTATGCTATAAGCGTCTCACCGCGCGATTTTGCAAGCCGGACAGGTGGCCGAGCGGTTTAAGGCAGCAGTCTTGAAAACTGCCGTGGGTGCAAGCTCACCGTGAGTTCGAATCTCACCCTGTCCGCCATTTTACCCTATATATCAATACGTTAACAGGTGTATCGCCGTGTCTGGCGCTGTTCGGGCGGTTCCTTTTAAAAAGACCGCCGGAGATATTCTGAAAGAGAGAAAAATCACCTCTATTTCTCCTGTTTATCTCCAAAGGCAACTCTGGCGGTGAGCTTACGTTTGCGGCGATGAATAAACAGCATTCCTCCTGCTACCATTAAGATTCCTGATATAGCCACTGTTATGATAATTATCGGATGACGACGACTTACTAGTTTTACCCATATATAGATGCGCCTTATATCCTGATACTTTGCCATGGTAAAATCAGGCGCAGGACAATGATGTCCATAATGAGTAGCCCAGGGAACAATGGCCCCTTTACTAATATACAGACGATATAGCTCTTGAGCACGCCCTTCGTCTACTGGTTCTATCCAACCTGTCGCATGACAAAGAACAGCTGCATAAGCTTGTGACTTGGGTGGTAACAACTCAGCAGCCTGCACAGCTGCTGCTGTGGCCACTTTACGAAAGCTGTGAGGCAAAGTGGTTTCAGCACGGCTTGCCGCCAACCGGTTACGCTCTTCCTGGCTTACGTACGGATTGCCCGATAGGTCAGCATCTGGGGCTTCCAACTGGAGCAATTCATCCCCCATCATGTCATCCCCATGCAACCGCATGATCATGGCCGCCTGATACAACGCTTCAGCTTTGCCAATGTTGGAATTAGCGGATGCTAATGCATCAAGCCACTCAGTATAGCGTTGTGCAAAATCATACTCGGTGGGACCGAAATTACTTTTCTTTTCAGGGAAGTAATCTAGTGCTTCATGGTAGCTTCCCATGCGCATTAATCTGTGCGCCGTAAGTAACTTAAGGGTTTTATCTCTAAATTGCTTATAAAATATCCGGTAGTCATACTCGTGCGAATCGGAAGCAGCCTGCGGGGCAGTCTTCTCAGTCACTTCATGCGCCTTAACAAATTGCTTCAGTTCATCAATGGTAAGAATTCTGTCGGCAACAAAATAAAAATCGCCAACATCCTGCAGAACATAAAGTTCTTCAAACGACTTCACAAACTGACCGCGCGCCAAAGCAAGTATGGCTTTTTCATGTGCCATGGCTTCATTACGTGGATCAAGCGAAGGATGCACGGTTTCCCGCTGTTGCTGTTCTGCAGCTTTTTCATACAGGCTGGCAGCTTTCTCAATGTCATTTGCATGTAAGGCTATCCGGGCTTGCGTCCATATGGAAAAGGCGGATTGCTTTTGCTGCGCGTAATGGCTGACCAGGTCAAAATTATCTATCTCAAGAGCAGCCGCAGCCAGTTGATCGGCCACATCCTTATCTTCAGCAGGAAATAACTTAAGCAGCGATGTGATGAATTCCTCCCTGCTCTCGACACCACCAGAAGAACTGCTATAGCCTTGAGTATCGCCCCAAAAGCCTGAGTGATAACCGCGGACATAGGCAATAAACATCCGCCGGATCATTTCATCCTGCGTCAATAACGTAAAATCGGAAGGCTGATTCTTGATTTCCTTGCAAAGTATATGCAGAGAATTCAGGCCCCTTTTGGAACCGGTCTGTGCCTGCATCACATAAAGCCGGACAGCTTCACGGAAATGTTCCAAACGGCCAGATTGATCCGGTTTGAATTTATCTTCTCCTAATACGCCCCCGGCTTCATCTAGGGCAAGCCGAGCCTCTTCCCCATAGCTTTCTGAGGCAAGCCCAAGTGGATCGGGTGCTCCTTTCGCAACCATATCCCGTGTCTGAATAAAGGCGTTTCTAGCCTTATCATATACACCAGATTTGGCATGAGTACGTCCCAGCATGAAAGTCGCCCAGACTTTATAAGCAGCTTCAAGATGAGAATCCTTTACTACCTGCGCCTCATTGAAATAGGTCAGAGCATGCTGAAAGTCCCCTTGCTTAAAGGCAACAGCACCCGCTGTATATGCACGCAGTGCAGATGGCAGATTCTTGCCCACGTCATAAGCTGCTTGATATGTTTTAGCATCCCTTGCCGTCTCTAGGCTGCTTATTTGCTCGGGTGTCAGATTATCATGCTCAAATTTATTCCGGGCAGTAGTATCATTTGATACAGGAGGATATGCATGATGATTCCCTTCAACAGAAGCGAATATAATGGCTGGCGTCTCAACCAGCTTCTTTACTTCAAAGCTCCAATCGTTTGCTGCAGGAGCCAACAGAATAACTTCCCGGCTATTCAAAGAAGAAGCGCGTGAACTGGGAATAAAGTTGTGGCGATGGGTATAGCTTCTTCTTTTGGTATGCCATTTACTTGCAGGCAGAGCAGCAGGTGCAGCTTCTGGGGGAGAATACGGAGCAGGAAATTCGGCTGCAGGCGCCGGATGTTCATTTTCAATAGCAGCCGGAGTCAGTGTACGCAAAGGCGGATCTGCATAAACAGACTGGCCCCAAATTGTGCTTACCATAGCGGTGAACAGGAAAATCTCAGGCAGCACCCGCTGTGATGAACGCATTCTGTATCTCAAATATTAAATAATCTCTCTACTCTAGCCATAAGTTGCTCTATTAGTCAACATACTGTTATCACATAATTAAGTTGACTTCGTCCGGACTTCGAGCAAAACTATCATAAACAGGGGAGAATCTAGGAACTTCGCAAGTTCGAATCTCTCTTGGTCCGCCATTAATTTACTCTGATGCTGGTTTCCGTTGCCGCTCTACTTACATGCTGTCATAGGGGGATTCTAACACTCTTTCAAATGATTTGCCTAGATGCATCTATTGCCACATTATCAATACACATTGCTAGTAAATCAGCTCGGCACTTTTATTTCTGCTCACAATGTACATATAGAGAATATATAACCGCAAAAGTAAGAGTGAAATATATCAACCAGAGTGGGGATATATGTCCGATATTCTTATTATTGTGGATGCTCAGAAAGGTTTTATCACGCAATGTTCATCCCATGTGCTGGAGAAACTGAATACCCTTCAGCATCAGTTTAAGCATGTCATCTTTACAAAATTTTATAACCCCGATCCATTGCCGTTTCGCAATATTCTGGATTATCAGAAACTGACGCCAGGCCATTCGGATACGGATCTGGCATTAACCGCACGCGAAGATGCTGTCATTATTGAACGTCCTCTTTACACATGCGCTACGCAGGAACTGTGCGAGTATTTAACCCGTTTGCAGGCCAGAGAAGTCTATGTATGCGGCGTCGCTACCGAAGCCTGTGTATTGAAAACCGTCATAGATCTGTTCGAGCTTAATATTCGCCCTTATGTCATTGAGGATATCTGCGCAAGTGATCAGGGCGAACATTACCACAATATAGCGATAGAGCTCATGAAGAAGCTAGTCGGCAAAGAACAAGTCATTAAAGCGGAGCAGCTCAATAACCTACTGCATATTCAAGCATCAAAAACGCTATAGCTCTTGCTCCGTCCTCACAACGAAACGGATATCTAATTTTCTCAATTCAGCCCCCAATATTAAGCTTGCCCCAGAACATAGCTGTTTTTTAATAATAGACCCGCTAAATAAACACAAACTTAACAGCACACTATATAAGAGGTACTCTAAGAACCGTATGAATTCACTATGGAATACATTTTTTAAAGCTTCGCCGTGGCAGGCCGCCGCTAAACAGGCGGATGCGAATTGGCAATTAACAATGGCGTGCTGGGAAACTATTTTTTACCGCACGCAAATGATGGGACAGGCGCTTGAGGGCAAGATTCCCTTTTCTCATCCCGAATTCACGCATATGTGGCAGGAAAAAATAATGGCTGTGGCCGAAGGCAATATGGCCGCAGCTTCCGAGATACAGAGCATGTTTCTGAAAGCGCTTGCAAACCCGGAGAAACTACCCCGGACAACGGAAAAGATGCTGGATACGGTCGTGCATCAATCTTCCAGGCTTCACAAGATTGCCTCCGCACCCATACACAGGAAAGCGAAAAGCAATGCTAAGCGCCTGCGCAAGAAATCCGTGAAGTAATATCAGGTCCTGCGCTCTTTATGCTTCTTCTTGAAGTGATGCTTCGGTTTTCCACCGTCGCCATGCTTCTTGAAAGGCGATTTGCGGTCATTATGCTTTTTGTGGACTTTGTGCGAACCGCCCTTGCCCTGTTCAGGCGTGCCCGGCGTTCCTTGTATCTGTGTCACCACAATATTCTTCTCTATCCTGCCGCCCTCGCCTATGGCTTTGAAGAAATTCTCCACACAGTCGGCAACAAGCTCCACATGGGTTTCATTCTGGTGAATCTTAATCGCGCCGATCTGCCGCTTGGTGATATTGCCCTTGCCGCAAAGCATCGGCAATATCCAGCGTGCCTCTGCCGACATGTCACGCCCGGCGGAAAGCGATATCCAGACACTGTCCTTGAAATCCTCGCGGGACGCTTTTTTGCTATCGGCAGCAGGCGCCGCATCCAGCAATTCTTCCGGAGCGGGTTTCTGGGCGTTATGCAGGCGCAGCAACGCCGCCGCAATCTGTTCGGGCCGATGGCGCGCAAGCAGTTCCGCAATCGCCGGTTTTTCTTCGTCTTTTATCTTTTCATTAAACACCGGATTCGCCAGGAAACGCTCACGGTCGCGTTCCAGAATATTTTCAATCGAAGGCGGCTTACCCCACGCTGCCTTCACCTTGGCATTCTGCAGCACGATCTCCGCGCGCCTGCGCCCGTTATGCGGGACAATCAGCACGCTGATCCCCTTGCTGCCCGCACGCCCGGTGCGACCGCTGCGGTGCAGCAGGATATCGCGGTTCTTAGGAATATCCGCATGGATCACCAGCGCCAGCCCCGGCAGGTCGATTCCTCTTGAGGCAACATCCGTTGCCACGCATACATTCGCGCGGCCATCGCGTAACGCCTGCAGCGCATGGCTGCGCTCGCTCTGGCTTAATTCTCCCGAAAGCGCAACGACGGAAAACCCGCGGTTGGTCAGGCGGCTGGTAAGGTGATTGACTTCCACGCGGGTGCCGCAGAAAATAATCGCGCTTTTCGCATCGTGATAACGCAATGTATTGATAATCGCATTTTCGCGGTCGCTCGGTGCAATGCTAAGTGCCTGATATTCAATATCCGCATGCTGTTTTTCCTCTTCCCGCGTGCTGATGCGCTTTGCGTCTTTCTGGTATTCTCTTGCCATGGTGCTGATGGCTTTGGAAACCGTCGCGGAAAACATCAGCGTGCGGCGTTCCTTCGGCGCAGTGTCGAGAATATATTGCAGCTCCTCGCGGAAGCCCATATCGAGCATTTCGTCTGCTTCGTCGAGCACCACGGCTTTCAGCTGGCTCGTATCGAACGATCCGCGCTCCACATGGTCTTTCAGACGCCCCGGCGTGCCGACCACGATATGGGGATTACGGCTCAATGCCTGTCGTTCAGCACGCATATCCATTCCGCCAACGCACGAAGCCACCGTCCCGCCGCTTGCACCGTACAGCCATTCAAGCTCACGCGTCACCTGCAGCGCCAGTTCACGTGTCGGAGCAATGACCAGCGCCAGCGGAGCCGCCACTTTGCCAAAGGACTGTTCCTTCCCTAACAGCGTCGGCGCCAGCGCTAGACCAAATGCAACCGTCTTGCCCGATCCCGTCTGCGCGGAAACCAGCAAGTCGGAGTTTTGCAGCTCCGGCGCCACCACAGCCTGTTGCACGGAAGTAAGGCTGGTATAGCCACGTTTTGCCAATGCGGCACTAAGTGCGGGAATAACGCCGGGAAATTCAGTCATATGCTCTTCTTTCTAATGTGAGGCTATCTCATACGCGCTTAAGAGGTATTCAACAACAAATAAAAGCATTAGATCCCAATCTACTACTTGTTTATCTCGCAATATCCTTCCCTGAACCGCCTTTCATAAGCGTTGCACATGCAGAACGGCATTCTGCACAGGTTGCAGGGTCCCATACACGCCACGGTGACTGTTCTCCTAAGGGCCTACCCTCATTATAGTAGATTGCAACATCCGTGGCATCGGGAGCATCCGGTTTAATCATGGCTCGTATACTATGAATATCCTGAGGATCAATCGTTTGAATTACATCAGTTGTTAAGCGTGCTGTAGAACCCGCCCCTACCATTCTTTCCGGCTGCTGCTGCGCAAACGGCACGGTTTCATCGACTACATATTTTTGCTGGAGCATGGGGCTTTGTAAAAGCAGATCCGCCTGCAATCCCCCATGATCATGGAGGCCGCATTCCTTCATCGGAGCCCAGCGATTAAAAATCAGCCTTAAATGATCGGTTTGGAGTACGTCGATCCCAAATAACGGCTCATTCGGGTTTCTGGGCCCTATTAAATCCCTTAGCTGCTCTTCGGTTAAACCCCTCATTCTTTCAAGCAATGCCTGTACCTGGGGACGGGTCGGATTCTCCAGCCTTTCCATATCGGCCATTAAGTCGGGCTCACCTGCCTGTGTCAGTAAATCCCTCAGCTTTTGGGTTTTAGCTTCATCACCATTAAACCACTGCATATATTCCTCAAAATTAGATTAAATCCGCATTTTGCAGCAATATAGCATTTCTAGTGTTAATATATTATTAATGGGATAAATCAATTTCAGGTAGCATTGCAATGAGCACCTGGCTCATATTAGGCAAAAAAATACTTGCTGCTTACCCCGCCCGCACGCGCTGCAGGAAACTATCCACCTGAGCGTTCAGGTCTTGCGCATGTTGGGTGAGTTCTCTGGATGCCACCACAATCTGCTCGGAAGCCATGCCTGCATGGTTGGAGGAAGCATGAACATCTTCCAGACTATGCGCGATGGACTGCGTGCTGGCTGCCGCCGTCTGCATGTTCTTTGCGATTTCATTCGTCGTGGCCGACTGCTCTTCCACCGCAGAAGCCACATTGGAAGTCGCCTGTGAAATCGATCCCACCGAACCGCCGATTTCCGAAAGAGCCGAAATAATATCTTGCGCGGCATGGCGCATTTCATCCACAATAACCTTGATTTCCGCAGTGGTTTTATTGGTCTTATTGGCAAGGTCCTTCACCTCCCCCGCCACCACGGCAAAACCCTTGCCCGCTTCCCCGGCACGGGCAGCCTCAATCGTTGCATTCAGCGACAGCAGGTTAACCTGCCCGGCAATCTGCGCGATCATATTCATCGCATCCGCTACCTTAACCGTCGCTTCATTCAGCGCATTGGCAGCGCGGTCGGCATTATGCGCCTTCTCCTGTGACTGGCTGACCAGCACAGTGGTCTTCTGAAGCTGGCTGGAGATTTCCTTCACAGTTGCGGAAAGCTCTTCCGCAGCCGCGGCGACGGATTGCACATTGGACGTTGCACTCGCAGCCGCGCTGCTTGCAGCGGATACCTTGACGACGCTGTCCTTCGCAGTTCCGGACATTTCCTGGGCCGATTGTGAAAACTGTGCAGCAGCTGAGGAAACGATATTCACAATGCTTTTGACGCTCTGCTCGAAATCGGTCGCCATACGTTCCTGAGTTAGCTTCTTCTCCTCCTCAAGCTCTTTCTTCTCCAGCACCCCATAAGCCAGTTTTGCCTGCAAAGCCTTCACAAGCGTGAGCGTATGCTGTAACTCATCGTCACCGACTTCGATCTGGTTATCGTATTTCCCTCCGGCAATCGAATTCAGGCTCGAATCCATATAGGTCAGGCGTGCTGTAATAACCTTGCGGATAAGCCTTGTAATGAAAAAAGCAGCTACAATAGAAACCAGTACTGTGGTTATATTGACAGCCAGCCCGACAGCCGTATCGCTTTTGGCCTGATCATACTCGCTCTTTGCCACATCCATCTGCAATTGCATGAGCTTCTGGTTAGCTACCTCAACTGCATTAAAAAGCGGATGTGCATTCGGCAGGAAGCGGGCAAGTTCTTCCTTCTTGTTAGCTCTGGCAAGCTCCAGCGCCGGCCGGAGACCGGATGCAATATACTTCTCATACTGCTCGACATATTTGGCCGCCAGCACCGTTTCTTCAGCGGTCAGATAGGTAGCCATATAATCCGCCCATACTTTTTCCATCCGGGGAATCGCTTCTTCCGTTGCCCGAATGTGCGGCGTGGGATCTTCCTGTCCGCCCGCAATGTAACTCAAATGCAGCATCGTGCTGTAAAGCGTGGTATGCACCTCCGCCAGCTGGCCTGCCGGTATGGTGCGGTCTTCATAGACGGTACGCAATGACTCAGTGGTCTTAAATTTATAATAGGTCCCGACTGCGCTCGTAATGAGAATGAACGCGCAAAGTATTCCTCCCATCGCAATAATTTTGGAACTGAACTTATCGAACCAGCGCCGGATTTGCGCGTTTCGGGAATAATCAACAATCCTACCATGCTCAATTCTTAAAGAGCCCGCTTCGTCATTCACAAAGCGCTTGTAAATTTTACTGACCGCTTCCGTAACAGAAGGGTCAGGTTTACTGCGGATTGAGATATATCCCATGATCGCATCATTCTCAACCACAGGCATGGCATTGGCATGCACCCAGTAATGATCACCATTCTTTATACGATTTTTTACATACCCGCTCCACGGCCTGCCTGCTTTCAGGTCACGCCACATATCTTCAAATGCCTGACGCGGCATATCGCTATGGCGGATAATATTATGCGGCTGGCCGAGCAGTTCTTCTTTATCGAATCCTGAAATATCGGTGAAATCTTTGTTTATAAACTTTATTTTTCCCTTTGCATCCGTACTTGATACGATAACAGAACCATCTTTCATTAAGACTTCATTTTGGGTAACCGGGCCATTATCGCGCATGAGTACTCCTGATTAACTACTGTTATTGCATAAACCAGCAATATCAGAATGGGACACCTTAAGCTTGATTCTAGTCAAACCTATCGATTGATAACAATGAGCAAATACGCTCAATACAGTTAAAAATGATGTTATGAGAACCAAATAAGGAAAATTTATCGTTGCAACTGAAAGCTGCTAGTCCGGTTTCACGTGCTTGGGTGCAATTGCGGGCCTTAGAGAAGCCGCTACTGGACCGAACGATTAGTATAAAAATCATTATTTTGCATCCAGTTGGAATAATCCTTGGATTCGTATTCAGACACAATAGATTATATTGAAACTTAATGCGCTTACCTATCATCCCCCTAGCATTTTTATGCCTTCTGTAGGCACCCTTAGCATAAGCATTTTTCCAGAAGAGGAGATCCTATGCAGCGCAGCAAAGATGAATCCGTTTCCGTGTGGCAGACCGACGAAATGCAGGAACCCGTCTTCTCCACGCTTGCGGATAATTTAACCACCGAAATATGCATCGTCGGCGCAGGCATTGCGGGCCTCACGATAGGTTATCTTTTGGCAAAAGAAGGAAAATCCGTTGTCATTCTGGATGCATGGGGACTTGCGTCCGGCGAAACCAGCCGCACCACAGCCCATTTGACCGCTGTGCTGGATGACAGGTTTTACAATCTGGAATCGCTATTTGGCGTAGAAAATAGCCGATTAGCAGCCGAAAGCCATATGGCCGCGATTAACCGCATCGAAAACATTATCAAAGCAGAAAATATCGACTGCGATTTCGAGCGTCTCGATGGTTATCTCGTGGCACTCGAGGACGACCAGAAGGATGCTTTCAATCAGGAGCATGATGCCTTAAGGCGCGCTGGCTTCGCGGATATGGATGTGCATACGCATGTTCCCGTTCCGGGCATTCAGCTATCCGCACCCACCATGCGTTTCCCTCAGCAAGGTACATTCCACGCCACAAAATACATGACCGGACTCGCAAACACTTTTCTGCGCCTCGGCGGACAGATTTATACTGGCAGTCATGTCAATGAGGTCAAAGGCGGGAAAGCAGCCTATGTAAAAACCGACAATGGAATGCAGGTGCAGGCGAGCCATGTCGTCGTTGCTACGAACACGCCTGTCAATGACTGGGTGAAAATGCATACCAAGCAGGCCGCTTACCGGACCTATGTTGTGGGTTTTGAGATTCCCAAGGATAGCTATCCCAACTTCCTGCTATGGGATATGCAGGATCCTTACCATTATGTGCGCATCGTGCGCGGCAGCACGCATGATGTGCTGATCGTCGGGGGAGAAGATCATAAAACAGGACAGGCGCAGGACCCGGCAGACCGTTACCGCCGGCTGGAGCAATGGACACAGCGCTATTTCGCAACGATTGGAGCAGTGAAATACCGCTGGTCGGGACAGGTAATGGAACCTATAGACTCGCTGGCTTTTATAGGACGCAATCCGGGGGACGAACATAATGTCTATATTGCAACCGGCGATTCCGGCAACGGCATGACGCACGGCACGATTGCAGGCATGCTAATCGCCGATCTCATTCAGGGTCGCCCGAATGCATACGAAAAATTATACGACCCGGCACGCAAAACTCTGAAAGCCGTACCATGCTTTATCAAAGAAAATGCCAATGCTGCCGAGCGCATGGTGGCTGACCGTATCAAAGGAAGCAAAGTGGAAAGCGCGCTTGCTCTTCGTTCCGGCGAAGGAGCAGTATTGCGCGACGGCACTTCGAAAATCGCGGTCTACAAGGATGAAAACGGCCAGTTGCACGAACGCTCGGCCGTCTGCCCGCACCTTGGATGTATCGTGCAGTGGAATCCGGGAGAGAAAAGCTGGGATTGCCCCTGTCATGGCTCCCGCTTCGGCATCAACGGAGAGATTCTGAACGGCCCGGCGACAAAACCGCTGGATACTCTTGAAGCAAAGAGCCCGCGCAAAGCATCTGCATAAGCTTATAGCTCTTTCTGTATCAGCTGCGTGAGAGCCTTGAGCTCCTGCATATTCAGGTCGGATACTGCAATAAAGCGCATATGGTTCTGCTGCCAGCGTATGACATTGTAACCGCGTTCAGAACCGGTTTGCGATGAAGCGCTTTCTTCCTGCACGGGAAAAATGAACACATTGATAATATGTTTGTTACGGCGATACGTGAGTGCCGCTGTGTTCTGGTGCTGCAGATAATCAAGCCTCCCACCGAGCAGCGGATAGCCTTGCGCAGCGAAATCATAAACCGGTGGTGAAAAATCGAGCTTACCCGTAAACCAGGGTTTCACCGTATGGCGATCGGAAGAGGCGACATCATTCAGATGCTCCGCCATGAGCGAGCGCACATGTTCCGAAACCGCTTCATCCATCCATGCATCCTGACTTCCCGGCGCAGCAACATAGAGAATGCTGGCAGCCGCAAGCGCCGCGGCGGAAAATGCAGGAGCAAGCCAGTGGCGTGCCTTCTCCAGCATCGCCTGCCATGTACCCTCCGAATCCGAACTCTGGGCTGCAACAGCCGCAAATACATTGCTGCTAAGCGAAGCAGGAGCCTCAAAATACTGCGCATGCGCCTTCACCCCGGAAGACAGATGCTGTATTTCCCTATATTCGTGCCTGCACGAAGAACAGGATTCCAGATGTTCGGCAACAAGCATGCTCTTCGCCGGTTCCAGTTCGTTGTCCAGATAACCATGCAGCAAACGCAAACAATCGTTACAGTTCATTTCAGTCATGGGAATACAATTTCAATAATTCCGTTTTCAGCATCTTCCGCGCACGCGCCAGCCGCGACATCACCGTTCCTATGGGAATTTCTATTACCGCAGAAATATCCTTATACGCCATCTCCTCAAGTTCTTTCAGGATAATCACTTCGCGAAACGGCAGTGCCAATGCCGCCAGCGCTTTATGCAGCAAGGCAGCATCCTGATTTCGTATTGCCGCCAATTCCGGTGTCTGCATATGCCCGAGAATATGGTCGTCTTCAGCTATTTCATCGCCGATACTCACCTCACGATACACCCCGGACTGTTTCAGCCATGTGTAACTCTGGTTACGCACAATGGCGAGCAACCATGCCCGCGCATTTCCATCCGTAAAGCGATGCATGAAACGAAATGCCCTTAAGTAACTCTCCTGCACCACATCCTGTGCGGCGCTCTCACTGCCGGTAAGCCAGCGCGCAAGATTATACGACGCGTTCATATGGGGCGCGAATAACTCGTTAAAACGTTTCACATCAGCCTTGGGGTTCATTCATCCATCTCTATAGAACTGACCTTGCGCCCGTTTTATTCCCGGATGCTAAAATTTTTTTACCGGGAATAAAAACGCATGAAGGAAAGTTATATATCCCGAATGCCATTCTCACAAGCTATTAACTTATGGAGCTTTTATGACTGATGACTCTTCTTCCGGCATAAGCCGCAGATCTTTCCTCAAATGTTCGGCATGGGCGGGAACCGGCGTAATATGGGGACTGGTGGGCGGAATCCCGCGTGCCTTCGCCCTAGACGATGCCACCAATCTTTCCGCTTCCGGGAAACTGGACAGAAACTTCCACTTCATACAGATCAGTGACAGTCATATCGGCTTTAACAAGGCGGCCAATCCCGCTCCCGTTAAAACGCTGCAGGAAGCAATCGGCAAGATCAATGCGTTTCCTATAAAACCGTCCCTGATTCTCCATACAGGCGATATAACCCATCTTTCAAAAGCTTCTGAATTCGATACCGCGGCAGAAGTGCTTAAAGCGCTACCCGCCCCCGTGCATTACGTCCCTGGGGAACATGATGTGATCGACGAAGGCGCAGGCAAGCTCTACATGGAACGCTACGGCAAAGGCACCAAAGGTCAGGGCTGGTATAGTTTTGACGATCACGGCGTTCATTTCATAGCGCTCATTAATGTCTTCAATTTCCAGAACGGACAGGAAACCAGCCTCGGAGCCGAGCAGCTAAAATGGCTGGCGGATGATCTGCGCGCCGTCAATATTAATACACCTATCGTGGTGTTCGCCCATATTCCGCTCTGGAGCATTTACAAATCGTGGGGCTGGGGCACGCAGGACGGGGAACAGGCACTCGCCCTGCTGCGGAAATACGGTTCGGTCACCATATTGAACGGCCATATTCATCAGGTGATTCAGAAAGTGGAAGGCAACATAACCTTCCACACCGCCCGTGGCACGGCCTATCCGCAGCCCGCTCCCGGCGCAGCCCCTGCCCCCGGCCCCATGCTTGTGCCTGCCGATAAGTTGCGCACCTATCTCGGCATTACGGACGTAACAACTGTGCAGGGTTCCCACGCGCTGGCACTCGTAAATTCAACATTATCGTAAGGAAAGTAACGTTTATGAAAAACTTTATACGCGCCGCCATTATAATACTCATGACCTCTTCTTCACAGGCATGGGCAAAAGACACCGTCATTGAGATCAAAAACCACCAGTTCACTCCCGCAGCGATTACCGTGACAGCAGGCACGACCGTAATCTGGATAAATAAAGACGACGATCCGCACACTGTGCTTGCGAAAGGCGGCGTGTTCCATTCCGCCGCGCTGGATACAAACGATAAATATTCTTATACTTTCACCAAACCTGGCACGTACAAATATCTCTGCACGATGCACCCGGTTATGACAGGCAGTATTATCGTGAAATAAATCAATCCAGCTTCACGCGGGCAAACAGCATGAAGGAGGCCGGGTTGCTGCCGTAATAAGGCGTAAGGCTGTCCGGTAGCGCGTACACACTACCGAGGCCGCCAAGACCGAGTTTGACATGCTCAGCCAATGGCATATCATACACATAGCCGAGGCTCAGCTTGCCGACATTGAAAGTCTCTCCGGCAAGCGGGCTGGTCTCGTCGAACAATTCGTCCTTCTGCGCCCACTCTCCACGCCCGAAGAAGGTATGCGTGTCATGCAGCTTCACAGCCGACTCCAGCAAAAGCGCATGCAAGGAATGGCCCGGACTGTTTTCATCCAGCCCCCAGGCGAACGTGGTCTGCCAGTTATTATCGTTAAACGGCAAGTTATAAGTAGCGGAAGCCGTGGTGCGATGCTGGTTGACATCAGGTTCTAACTGTTCAGGACTCTTGATATAACCGTAACTTACCTGCATCGACCAGTTAGCGGTAGGATTATAAGTCAGGCGGCCGGAATAGGAGTTTAGGCACGGCTCATCGAAATTCCAGCGGAACTGATCCGGCTCTCTGCCATTGAAAGCAGAACCTTCAAACTTCCAGTTGTTCAATATATATCCCGCTGTCACCACGCCGTAAGTGATATGGGTGGAATCCAGCCAGTGGTGTGCGATAGGCGCTTCCGGATTATCCATGCCTGAAAAACGGTGCATGAATGTCGCAGGCCCAAGCGCCGGTTCACCGGGATAACCGACATAGACAAATGCCGAGCTGTTCTCGGTAACGGGATGGCTGTATGTGGTCGAAAGCTCCATGAACAGATCATGCGGATGCTGCCGGTCGATGAGCGGCGTGTGCCCGTCACCTGTTTCGCCTGTCTGCAGCAGCAGAGGATAACCGTCCTTTCCCATCAGCGGATCGAGCGACATCATGCCGCGAAAGCCTACCGTACCGCCCGCAAGCGGATGCGAAGCCATGCCCATCAGCATGCTTTCGCTGAAACTCCTGTCCTTGCCGCGCGCACCTCCCTGATTATCATAGATAACGTCGGCATATCCATTCACCATCGTCATCCAGTCGCCATACATATTCTGGATGCCCTGCATCGGTGAGGAATCCGGCTGCCATGAAGTGCCGGAAGATTCGCGGTTCATGGGATATGCACCGTAAAAGCCATGCATGGACATGGAGTCCCCCCCCATATCCATATGCTGCATGGCATCCTGCTCTGCGGCAAGGGCTGCAAAGGGAATCATACACAAACTGATTGCTATGCTGCGAATAAAAACCATAACGCAATATCTATCAGGTGCCTGTAAATAATCCATATAGTCATCTTCTTTTTTGCATATCGCTTCGTATATCGCTCCATGCAAGCCGCAATGCATTCACAATAGCCAGCACGTCTATAGCCTCCTGCAGCAAAGCCCCTGCTACCGGAGTGATTAATCCGGCAGCGGCAAACCCCATCGCAATCAGACTGAGTCCCATGCCACCGATAGCGCTTTGCAGCACAATACGGCGCATGGCGATACTGATATGCAGCAACTCGTCCACCTTCGTCAGGGTGTTTTCCAGAATGACGGCCCCTGCCGCTTCGGATGTTACACTGCTATGCTGGCCGAAAGCAACGCCCACCGTAGCGGAAGCCAGCGCCGGGGCATCGTTGATACCGTCACCCATAAAGAAAGTGGGAGCTTTCACCGTTTCTGCACGCACGATAGCTACTTTCTGTTCCGGAGCCTGCGAAGACAGTGTTTCCTGGATACCCAGCACTCCGGCAAGATATTCCACTTCCGAAGCGCGGTCTCCGGAAAGCAGTATGATTTTGCTGAACTGGTGCGACGGCTCGAGATGACTGACAAAAGACTTGCTGTCATTTCGCGGAGCATCGCGGAAGCGAAAAGTCGCCGCATACTGACCGTCCCGAAGAATGACGCATTCCAGCCCCGCTGCCGTTGGCGGAAGCATTGACGCAATATCGGGGGCCGAACCCAGCAATTGCTTGCGATGTGTCACTCTCATTTCATGCTCCGCCACTCTTCCTGTAAGCCCCTGCCCCGGTTTTTCAGAAACACTGGTGGTCTTCAAGGCCGGAAGTTTTTCTTTCTCCGCAGCGTCCAGAATAGCTCCTGCCAGCGGATGCTTTGAATAATATTCCAGGCTCGCTGCCTGTTGCAGGATTTCGTGAGACAAAACGCCTGCTGCCGGAATAATCTCCGTCAATACCGGCTTGCCGTAGGTAAGCGTGCCGGTTTTATCGAAAATCGCCGTGCGGCAGGTAGGCAGCCGTTCCAATACGGTGGGATCTTTAATGATAATGCTCCGCTTGGCAGCAATAGAGATAGCGCTGATAAGCGTAACCGGAATGGCAATAAGCAGCGGACACGGCGTGGCAACGACCAGCACAGCGAGAAATCGTACGGAGTCGCCACTGAAATACCACGCAGCGAGCGCGGTGAGCAACGCCAGCGGTGCAAACACAGCACCAATCTGATCGCCAATTCTGCGCATGGTCGGGCGCTTCTGCTCGGCATCCTGCATGACCTGCATGATCTGCGCATAGCGGGAATCTGAAGGAAGCTTCTCCGCCCGGATAGTTATCGCCGATTCCCCGTTAATGGCACCGGATATGACTGACGCGCCGGGGGCTTTCGCTATGCGGTAGGGCTCGCCTGTGAGATAAGATTCATCCATGGAACCATTTCCCTCAACGACTGTACCGTCTACCGGTACGGTTTCATGCGGCAGCACCGTAATCTCATCACCGATGCCAATATCGGCAATCGCTATTTCTTCGAGTGTTTCGCCTTTCTTGCGGTGCGTTATAGAAGGCATACGCCCTGCAAGCGCAAGAAGGACCGAAGACGCCTTGCGCATAGCGTAATATTCCAGCGCCTGTCCCCCCGCCAGCATGATGACAATCAGCACGGCAGCGAGATATTGCCCCAGCCATACGCCCGTTGCCAGCGCCAGCGCCGCAAGCAGATCCGCCCCCAGATTACCGCGTAGCAATTTCCATAGAATCTGGAATGCTAACGGTATCCCGCCGACTGCGGCAACCACGATCAGGGGAATATCCGCTGCCTGAAAATGATATATGGAAGGCAATGCCATGTGGAGGGTGACATAATGCGCCCCTATGGCTGCCAACCCAAAAAATAATATAGTCCAGTCCCACAAAAGCACCGGTGGCGTGTAACTCTTTATATTATGTGTAGGATGCTTTTTCATATCCTGAATTCCTGCTTATTCTTTCCCTTTCAAAGGGCGTACCGGCTGCCGCAATCCATATCTATTTTTTATATGGGCTTCTGTACAGTTGCAGCCGCACTCTCTTTGAGAAGAAATTACAGTAGTTTATTAAAAATCTTCTTTGTTTGACTCTGGTCAAGTTTTTTTCATGGGAAGGGCATATGCTGTAACTTCAATCAATACAAGGAGACCCAGATCATGCATTCCGCTCACTCCTCTCTCAAGCGGGACACTTCCGCTTCTCCCGCCATGGTTTACCTCAAAACTCCACAGCCGGTTCTGGTACCGGTGGCTGGCGCACAGCCTGTTCGGCGTCCCATCCCTGCCCTCACCCGTGAGGAACAGGAAATATGCGATAAGGCGACCGACTAAGCAGTATCAACCATCTACTTGTAAACTAAGGAGACGTTTTATGAAGATTTGTACGATGACAGCATTAGCTCTTCTGCTCGGCGCATGTGCAGCCTGCACACAGCTCAGCCCGGAAGACAGGAAACTTTTGACGGAAACGCATGACCTGGCGCAGCAGGCCAAACAAGAAGCGAGCGAGGCGAAAGAATTGGCAAAGCAGGCCCAGGCCAGCGCAGCCGAATCTGCGGATGAGGCATCGCAGGCAGCAGATAGCGCCAATAATTCTGCCAAGAAAGCGGACCGTATCTTCCGTGCTGGCCAGAATAAATAAAAGTTAGTGGCGGGAACGATGCGCAATGACAACGGGAATACCGTTATGTTCCATCAGGGCGTTATCGACTTCATACCAGTCGATATCGCTCTCCCCGCCTGCTTTCTGCCGCACTGCTTTGTGCACGCCTTCCACACTGGCCGGTAGCGGGGATTCATATTCCGCAATCGTATCCAGCTGTTCCTGAGTAGGAACGACCTCAAGATAAAGCGTGTCTCCTTTCCAACCGAGCTTATAGGGCTGATCGACAATATGAACGGCGGTTCCTTCTTTGACAGCCTTGAACAGCACCTCAATGTCTTCCGGATAGAGCCGGATGCAGCCATGGCTGGAACGCACCCCGATTCCCTGCGGGCGGTTCGTACCGTGAATGCGGTAACCTTGCCAGTTGAGGTAAAGCGCGTAGGCACCGAGCGGGTTATCAGACCCCGGAGGAATCATCTTGGGCAAAGCGGGATTCTGGGCGCGCATCGATTCTGGAGGAACCCATGCAGGATTGGCCCGCTTATCTATAATCGCCGCAAGACCGACGGGTGTGCGCCATCCTTCCATCCCTATGCCGATGGGAAACGTCATGACCACGTCCGGGGAAGAAAAATAAAACAACCGGAGTTCCGGCAGGTTAATAACAATACCTCGATGCGGTGCAGCGGGCAGCACGTGCATGGTAGGCAGCACCAGTTCCGTATCTTCTTCCGGCACCCATGCATCCACATCCGGATTGGCGGCCAGCAATTCTACAATGCCGAGATCGAAATGCCTGGCCACGGAATAAAGCGTATCTTCCTGCTGTACGGTATAACGTGCGGTTTCGCCCACAGCCTCATCCTCAATGGAATAAGTGGCAGCCTGCGCGGCGCAACCGAACGCGACAGCAAATACCGATACGATCAATCTCAGTCTGAAATGCATGTTATCAGTATAGCGTTCAGAAAAGCTCCGGTATTTGACAGCAATCAAGAATCAAATACCCAATACATTTAAAATACAACCCATTATGTAATAAGGAGGAATTTATGACAAGAGTAGCACTCGTAACCGGAGGTACAACGGGCATCGGCGCAGCAACCTGCAAAGCGCTGAAGGCAGCAGGCTACAAAGTGGCGGCAAACTATGTCGCCAATGAGGAACAGGCCAGAACGTTCGGAAAAGAAAATGACATAAAGGTCTATCAATGGGATGTCACACATTATGATCAATGCGCCAAAGGGATAGAGCAGATCGGCGCTGATTTCGGAAGCCCGGTCGAAATTCTGGTTAACAATGCCGGGATTACACGCGACAACATGATGCATAAAATGACGCCCAAAGACTGGGACAGCGTTATCACTACAGATCTTTCAGCTGTTTTTTACATGAGCCGCGCCGTTATTAATTCCATGCGCGAGAAGCAATTCGGCCGCATCGTCAATATCAGCTCCGTCAATGCCCAGATGGGCCAGATCGGACAGACCAATTATTCCGCCGCCAAAGCAGGTATCATCGGCTTCAGCAAAGCGCTCGCCCGGGAAACAGCGCGCAAAGGCATTACGGTGAACGTTATCGCGCCGGGCTATACGGATACGGATATGGTGAAAACCGTACCGGAAGATGTAATGAAAAACCTGATCGCGCAGATCCCCATCGGCAGGCTTGCCAAACCGGAGGAAATTGCGCATGCCATATTATTCCTCGTATCGGATCAGTCAGCCTGCATTACCGGCGAAGTTCTCTCCGTCAACGGCGGTTATCACATGGAATAACCGATATAAACCTGCGTGGTTTTAGCAATCTGGAATGTTTTGATTCCGGTCAAGGTTCTGACCATAACGGAATATATACTCCTCCCGCAGATAACATTTCAATGTGAGGAGAAAATTATGAAACATTCAAAAATAGTGATGGCGGCTATAGGGCTATGCGCCTGTTGCGTCACCCCGGCAATGGCCGGCGAAAAAGCGGCTTCGGCTCAGAACATGCCCCAGCTGACAACCGCAGCCGACGCTGGACAATCTGAAACTCCTAAAGCAATACAGGCTCTTTTAGGCAACATCAGCGCTGCCCTGGTGTCGAGCGATTACGGCATGAACGACGATGCTATTCATTATCTCGGCAAGGCCCGTCAGAATTTAAGCGATCTGGAAAAGAATCACCCGGACCTTAAAACACTCGACCATCTTCATCTGGGCCGGATCGAATATACCGTCAGACCGCCTGCCGGAACAAAATACAAGCAATGGCACTTTGCCCTCTTTCCGTTTGAAGAAAGAGTATTTGCCGTCTCAGTGCCTGCCATAGACACAAAGAGAGAAAAACAACTCGGCATTATCCCTAAAGGTGCCGGGACGACATCCTTGCACATGGAGTGGGACAATGCCAGAATCAAAGTTGACCTTGAAAAAGCAATCAAGGAACTTTCCGACCGCAATACTGCTGAGGCAATCAAGGTACTTCAGACTATCCTGAGCACGGACATGGTCACTACCGAGATCGAGCAGAAATCGAACGATATGCTGCAGGGCGTATACGATAATATCGTACTGGCAGATGATCTGCTGCAGCAGGGAGACTACGGTTTTACACGCCTTGCCCTGGAGCATGCGCGTTCGCAGCTAAGCCACAATGCCGCAACCGTCATGCTGAAATACAACGGCCAGGAACACAGCCTGAGCACAGAGATTCAGGCAGCCGAGGCGGAACTGAAGACGGAAAGTCCTGGCATCGCTGAAAAAATAAGAGAAAAAATGCGCCAGTGGATAGATACGCTCAAAAGCTCAATGACGGCAAAGTAATCTCTTGAGGGCCAATCTTTCAACGGTCTAAAAATTGGCCCTTTCTTCTGCCGGGATCACTGCCAGGTCAATATCTCGGCAGGCTTACGCGGAACCGGTGTTGTTTCTCCGGCGGGCACGCCAAGAATAATCGGAACAACTGCCACCATATCCACCGGAATTTCCAGCTCCGCCTTCCACTGCGCGGAATTCAGCGCCGAGACAGCAAACCCGATAACGCAGCTGCCGAGTCCTTTATCGCATGCTGCCAACATCAGATTCTCGGCAGCAAGCCAGCAATCGGCCTTCACGAACGGACCATGCATTTTGCTATAGATGACAACCAGAGTACCGGCATTGTAAAATACGTTAAAATCCGGATTATTCACCATCTTCAGCGCATGCGACGCCATATGGTTCTCGACGGAAAAAGCCTCCTGCCGCACCAGTTCCTTTGCATCACGCGAAAGCCGGTCGAGCATTTCCTTATTCTGGATAACGGCAAACGCCCAGGGTTCCTCATGCATGGCGGTCGGAGCCTGCACGGCAGCGTCCAGCAACGCTTTGATTGTCTCGTGGTTAATAGCTTCCGGCGTATAATTACGCACCGCCCGGCGGTGATAAATAGCATCCGTAACACTCATAGCATGCGTTTCGGTGACGGGTTTTGTCTTAAACTTGGAAAACATAAACTTCTCCTCTCTTAATGATAAGACCAATCACTACCGCAATATAACATGGGAGAATTTGACCGCGGTCAAACCTCTTGCTCCCCTGATGCGCTACAAAGGAAATATGTTGTGCAAGACGCGCAGCAATATCCAATCATTTTTCAGGGAGCCTTTATGACAACATCCGCTCATACAAAAAAACACGCCTCCGAACACAAAAACCACGGTGCAGAAGCCAAGATCACGGAAATGCTGCAGGATGCAGAAAATAAAGCCATGGAAATAAACAGCAAAAATATGGAGAACTTTGCACAGGCTGCCAATACCTGCAGCAAAATGGCGGGCGAACTCGCTGCTGCCTGCTCCGGTAATATCAATTGCATAGCGGAAAGCAGCAGCAAGGCCTTCCGTGTCGCGCAAGAACTGAGCCGTGAACTGGCGGAAAGCTATAACCGCAGCTTCTCCAATTTGTGCGAACTATCGACCGCAGCTTTCTCTTGCCGCACGAAGGAAGATCTCTCTAAGCTCCAGCATAGGATGTTCCGCCAGACCATGGATAATTATTTCGATGTAGCAAATAAAATGCTCAGCATCACTTTCGACAGCTGCAGTGAAACGCTGGAGCCGCTCAACAAGCGCACGACAGCAGTCGCGAGACAAATCAAGGAAGCTTTGGCCGCATAACAGAAGACATTACCGTCCGGGAAGAGAATCCATAAGCACACTTCCCGGACACTATACATTTAAGGAGAATGACATGAAAGCGCTCGTCTATCGCGGCCCCGGCAAGAAAGCCCTTGAAGATATGCCCATGCCGCAAATCCAGCTGCCGTCTGACGCAGTGGTGAAAGTCACCAGAACGACGATTTGCGGCACCGATCTGCATATCCTGAAAGGCGATGTGCCGACCTGCGAACCGGGCCGCATTCTAGGCCATGAAGGAGTCGGCATTGTAGAAAAAATCGGCGCAGGCGTGACAGCTTTCAAACCGGGAGACCATGTGCTGATTTCCTGCATCACCTCCTGCGGCAAATGCGACTATTGCCGCAAAGGCATGTATTCCCATTGCACCACGGGCGGATGGATTCTCGGCCACCGCATTGACGGCACGCAGGCTGAATATATGCGCATTCCGCATGCGGATACGAGCCTTTATAAAATCCCGGCAGGGGTGGAAGAAGAAGCGCTCGTCATGCTGAGCGATATTTTCCCCACAGGATTTGAATGCGGTGTGCTGAACGGCAAGGTCAAGCCGGGCGACACGGTAGCAATCGTCGGCGCTGGTCCCATCGGGCTCGCCGCACTACTGACCGCGCAGTTTTATTCTCCTGCAAAAATCATCATGATCGACATGGATGATAACAGGCTGGAAGTATCCAGGCATCTCGGTGCCACCGACATTATCAATAGCAAGCGCATCGATCCGGTCGCTGCGATCAAGCAACTGACTAACGAGGGAGTGGATAGCGCCATAGAAGCAGTCGGTGTGCCAGCAAGCTTTGAATTATGCGAAGAAATCATCGCTCCGGGCGGCGTCATCGCCAATATCGGCGTGCACGGCGTGAAAGCGGATCTCCATCTTGAACGCCTGTGGGACAGGAACATCACCATCACGACCCGCCTTGTCGATACCGTTACCACACCGATGCTGCTTAAAACCGTGCAAGCGAAGAAAATCGATCCCAAACAATTGATTACGCACCGCTTTAAGCTTGCCAGTATTCTGGATGCTTACGAAACCTTTGGCAAAGCCGCTGCTACCAAAGCACTTAAGGTTCTGATCGAAGCCGCATAATACACGCTATTCCACGCGCATATCGCTTCTTTATTTACTTTCCGGCAGAATATTCATTTCTCTGGTGATGGAAAGGAGAACGATATGCAGGGGGATGGGTAGATATGGCGGATCATCATCACAGCGCATATGCTATTATCGTCTCGCTGGCGGCCGATTGCGTAATCGCAATCATCAAATTCGCCGCTGCCTTCTTTACCAACAGCTCCGCCCTGCTCGCGGAAGCCATTCACAGTGCACTGGACGCAGGTAATGAAGTAATCCTGTTGTATGGCAGGCACATCGCCGTGCAGCGAAGCCCGCTTTACCCGCTTGGGCGCGACCGCGAACAGTTCTTCTGGTCCTTTATTGTTTCCCTGCTGCTTTTTTCAGCAGGCGGCGTATTCAACCTGTACCAGGGTATTGAGAAATGGGCACATGGAAAGCCGCTGGAGTATCCGGCAATCGGTGTCATCGTAATAGTGCTTTCCCTGATTGCCGAGATATACGCATTGCGTGCCTGTTTTAAGCAGGTGGACCGGAAGAATCCTTACGGCTCGCTCTGGGAATGGATACGCTACACGGCAAACGCAGACCTGCTGGTGGTAACATTGACCAATGTCGCCGCTATTTTTGGGTTAATCGTTGCGTTAGTAACTTTAATCACCAACTGGATCACCGAAGATCCCCGCTGGGATGCCGCCGGATCGCTGATAATCGGCCTGCTGCTTATTGTGGCTGCCTTGCTGCTTGCGCGCGAACTCAAATCACTGCTGATAGGAGAAGCCACGCGTTTCGATTATAAGCAAGCCCTTACAAAGATTATGGAATCCATCGTGCCGGGCATGCGTATCCTGCAATTCATCGCACTGCGCCGGGGTCTTAATAAAGTATTTCTGGCATATAAGCTTCATCCCGGTCCTTATCAACGCACTCAGGATGCCATCGACATGACGAACCGCCTGGAAGATGAAGTGCGTGCCAAATTCCCCGAAGTGGCCTGGCAGTTCGTGGAGCTTGATACACGCAGTAAGCCGGATTGACTACACCCTCCCGGCTTTTCTCCGTCCCTTAATAAGCCACATGGAAACACCTGTGATCGCAAATAGCAGCGGCATGAATCCGGTGAGGAACACAAGCGTGCGCCAGAGAACGCCGAATCCTTCACTCGTATGAATCGCATGCTGCCATACGACGAACTGCTCAGCAATTGTATACTCTTGCGGGTTGCGAATCTCCATGACACGCTTCTGCCACGGATCGATAAATACCGTAATAACAGGCTCGCCTGCCCTTGCCCCCGCTTTGAGTAGGCCGACGCGGTATGGCTGATTCAGCCTTCCAGGTAAATTAATGGAAACAAGCCTGCTCTCCGGCACAGACTGTATAGCCAGCGCCGCTACTTCATCCACATTCATCGGCTCCTGATCTTCCAGAGGCTCGAGCTTCTGTGCAGGCGGCGCTTTGAAGTCACGTAAAACAGCCACGCTACCGATCATGGCATCCATTGTTTTGGGAAAGGCAAGATAAACACCGCTGAAACTCACCGTAATCAGCATCAGCACACTCCATATCCCTGCCGCCCCATGCAGATCGCGATGTAGAAGAAACCCTGGCACGCCAAGCCGGACGGTAAAAGCCCGTTTCCACTGCCCATGCCTCGGCCACCACAAAACAATACCGCTGATGCCAAACACCAGCATCGCCACACCGAACCAGCCGACAATGCTACGCCCTCCATATTCACGCAGCATCAGGTTCGTGTGCCAGTCTTCCACCGCATGCATGAATCCGGAATCTTCTTCATGTATTATTTGCAGCGATACCGGATCGACCTGTATACGCACCCGCTTCCCCTGCCTGCCATCAGAAGTTTTCTTATGCGACTGCTTGCTGAAAAAGACACTCGCATATTCGTTCGTACTCCCAGACCGGAACATAGCGGGCTCAAACTCTTCCGGCACGGCAGCGCGCGCCGCTTCTATAATCTCGCCCACACTATGCGGTGTTCCGTTGGCAAGCGTTAGGGACGGTTTATAAATGCTGCGCTCAAACACCAGCATGCTTCCGGTAAGCCCCTGCAATACCAGCGGAACGCATAGCGCAATGCCTAGCCAGAGATGAATCTTATGTAACGCATGGCGGATCATGCATCCCCCCAGCGACGCAGCAGATTATGGTAGATACCCGTTAACTGCACGCCCGCTTTATGTTCCGGCAGATCGCTCAAAATGGATTGAATTGTATTATCCAGCTGAAACAGCAGCGTGCGTTCTTCATCGCTCCTGACCATGCTTTGTATCCAGAAGAATGCCGCAATCCTTGCACCGCGCGTCACATTCGTCACATGATGTATGCTGCTCGCCGGATACAGGATCATATGACCCGCCGCAAGCTTCACACTGTGAGCGCCGTACGTATCTTCCACCACCAGCTCTCCACCGTCATACTCATCCGGCTCGCTCAGGAAAAGCGTGGCTGAAAGATCCGTGCGCACGCGGTGCGGCGTGCCTTTCACCTGTCGGATGGCATTATCGATATGCGAGCCGAAATTCTGGCCTTCGCGGTAGCAGTTGAACAAAGGTGGGAACACCTTGAGCGGCAGTGCAGCGGACATGAACAGTGGATTTCGCTCCAGCGCCGCCAGAATGACATCACCCAGTTTACGCGCAACCGGATTATCCTCCGCTAGCTGCATATTATGTTTCACCTGAGCAGACTGGTAACCGGCTGTCACCTTCCCGTCCGCCCATTCCGTCTGGCCGATCAATCTCCGGCACTCAGCCACCTGCTCTTTATTTAAGACATTGGGAATCTGTAATAACATGACATTTTTCCTAAAAACTGAAGCTGGTGGTAAGCAGTGCCGTGCGTCCCGCGCCCGGAACGATATGCGAAGGATGTATCTGGTCGTAATAATCCGTGTTCAGAAGATTCGTTATGTTAAGCTGCATATTGATATTGTCGGTAAGCGGGTATTTCGCCATGGCGTCGAATGTCACATATCCCGGCGCCACTTCCATCACATGGCTGGTGGCATTGGGCGTGGTGCTCGCATTGCGGCTGGAGATGGCGTTCATACCGCCCCCTACTTCCAGCTTGCTCGTGAGCTGGTAAGTATTCCACAGGCTGAATGTGTGCTTCGGCGCATTAGCAACAGGATTACCCTGTTCCAACAGATTGGTCGACTTCACGACCTCGCTGTCCATAAAGGCATAACCGCCAAAGATCTGCCATTTCTTTGTGATATGTCCGCTTAGGCCCACCTCAAAACCCTGCACTCTCTGCTCGCCGGAGAGAATATTCAGCAGGGGGTTATTCGGGTCCGGAGTGCGCGCATTCGTCTTATCATCCCGGAACACGGCAAAATTCGCGGAAAGCTTCTTGTCAAACAGGTCCCATTTCGTACCTGCTTCATAAGAAAGCGTTTTCTCCGGCGCTACATTGGCATTGGCTGCGGAAAGCGAAAGCTGCTCAATGGATGGATTAAATGACGTGCCAACCGCCACATAGAAACTGCCGATAGGCACAGGCTTATAAACTGTCCCGCCGCGCCAGCTTAACATATCATCTGTTCTGCTGAAGCTGGAAGCAGGCGAAACCGATTGCGAATAATCGGAATCCACATGGTCGAAACGCACCCCCCCGATAAGATCCCATTTCGGCGTGATCGCCATTGTGTCCAAGGCATAAGCAGCAACCGTATTGGCACTTGCCTTCACACGTGAGCTGACGCTCTCCGTACCGCTGAAAAGCTGGTCTTCATTCGGATTGGCAAGATTCGTCGTGGGAACGCCGCTCCATGTATAGCGCGTAGGATCCGAAGTTTCATGCGAAAGCTCCAATCCGGTCACCACGGTGTGCCTGAACTGGCCCGTGTTGAATTTACTGGTCAAATCCGTCTGGTTATCAAAGAATTGCTCGGTACTCTTCGCCGTAATTTCATTACGGGTGACGGTGACTGCCGAAGGAGGCGTATTCGGCGATGGCAGGCTGGAAATCTTCGGCTCGGTAATACGTACGTTGCGGTCATAATTAGCAATACGTACCTGATCGCGCAGCGTCAGATTATCATTAAAGTCATGCTCGAATTTTGCCGTGCCGATATCCACATCGGTCTTCAGGTAATCGGCGTTGCCATTCTTGAAGCCATAGAAATTCTTGGTATCCACCGCCGCAGGGCTGCCATAGAACCAGGGTACGCCGTAATCGGGAATGTCATCCTCCGACTGGTGAAAATAGCTGAGCGTATAACGCGTGGATGTACCAGCCCCCACTTCCACCGTAGGCGCAAAGCCGTAACGGCTGTTATGCGCGCCGTCACGACCGGCCACACCGCCATCATCCCCCATTGCATTCAGACGCACAATAACACCGTCCCCGGCATTGTGGTTGAGATCGGCAGTGACACGCTTCGTACCGTCGGTGCCGAAGGCCAGCGCACCGCGATTGAAATTGGTATGCTCCGGATCTTTGCTGACCTGGTTGACGACGCCCCCTGTCGAACCGCGCCCGAAGAGCAGAGAATCAGGCCCTTTCAGCACTTCAACGCTTTCGAGATTAAACGGATCGCGGTAATAGCTTCCAAAGTCGCGCATGCCGTCCAGATAGAAATCCGAACGCGCGGTAAATCCGCGTATGGTAAGGTTATCGCCTTGTGCCCCACCTTCACCGGCCGCAAGACTAATTCCCGGCACATTGCGCAAAGCGTCGCGCATGGTGGTCACGCCCTGATCGTCCATCAGCTTTTTGGGAACCGTTGTGATAGAAGCAGGCGTATCTTTCACGGAGGATGTGATCTTGCTCAGGGAAGGATCGGCAGTCACATATCCCTGCTGCCCGCTTTCACCCTCGACTGTCACCACCGGCATTTGCGTGACCGGAGTATTATTATCCGCTGCCGTCGCAGAAACCGCAACACCGGTCAGCATGGAAGTGATAAGCAGGAAAGAACTTATCTTATGAAAATAATAATTATTTGCATTTATAAGACGCACGGCAGGATGAGAGAGCATAATCTTTCCTTTTTATGGTTAGGGATTTTTGGGTTGGGTGACAAAGCCGATATTGCCGAGGCCAAAACGCGAGGCCAGTGCCAGCAGATGGCTTACCTTGCTGTAAGCAACGGATTCATCTGCACGGATATGCAGCGGCTGTTTTGTATCTTTTGTAGCAAGCTGTTGCAGCTGCTCTTCCAGCTGTTCAGATGTTACCGCTTTCTCATCTATATAATATTGCCCGCCTGCATTAACAGAAAGCACGACCGCTTTTTGTTCTGTTACATGCGCAGCTGCTTCATGCGGAAGCTCCAACTTGATTGTATTATTAAGCAACGGTGCTGTGACCAGGAAAATCACCACTAGCACCAGCAACACATCCACAAGCGGCGTCGCATTGATCTCCGCCAATGGCGCATGCAGATCGTCGCGATCAAAAGAACCCATCGCCATGATCAGTCCCTTACAAGCTGGATATTGTCGCCGACAAAACGCGAAGTGGAATTGCGTAGCGGAATATACACGGTCATCTGCTCGGCGATATGGCGCAAATCCTGCACATGCACGCGGTTCATCCGCACGAATGCATTATAGGCAAGCACGGCAGGAATCGCCGCAAACAAGCCGACAGCCGTCGCCACTAGCGCCTCCCCCACCGGTCCCGCTACTGCGGTTAGGCCCGCATTACCTTCAGCAGTGATCTTTGCAAGCGCTCCGGTAATTCCCCACACCGTGCCGAAGAGACCGATGAAAGGCGATGTGCTGCCGACCGAAGCCAGCATAGTGAGCCCCTTATCCAGTTGCACTTTGGCAAGATCGAGCGCCTGTATTAAATGCATGGAGAGAATGGTCTGGCGTTCTTCATGGGCATAGGATGCGATGACCGGCTTCAGCCGCTCCGCTTCATCGGTCAGCATATCGACCATACCGTTAACACGTGCAGACGTAACATGCTTCGGCCAGTCTGCCTGGGTGGTGTATTTACGGCGGAACTGCTGCAGCGCTCTGCGGTCCGCACGCAAGCTAAAACCTTTCCACAGCAAAATATACCAGCTGATGACCGACATAGCGATAAGCGCACCGAGCACGGCAATAACGACCGGGTCTCCCTGTGTAAGCGTATGTAAGATGTTCACTTGTATCTCCTCAATCCAATTTAAACTGCACCGGTACCATTACCCTTGCATCTACCGCTTCATTGCCGCGTTTTGCAGGAATGAACCGCCAGTTTCTGACCGCATCGCGCGCAGCTTCATCGAGCAGTGAAGAACCGCTTGTATGCGCAACGTTAACGCTATGGGCCGAGCCTTCTTTGGTAACAGCAACATCCAGCATCACCTGCCCCTGCACACCGCGGCGTTTTGCAGAAAGCGGATATTCAGGCGGTGGGTTTTGCAAATATGCAGCATTAAAAACCGGCTCCGTAGTCGCTGCCAGTTTATCTGTGGCATTTGCATCTTGCGGACCGGAAGTGGACGGAGCAGAAACTTTCTCCTTAATAGCTTCCACCTTCTTCTGTGGTTTCCGTTTATGTTCGGTCTTACTGCGTGCCTGCATGCCCTTGGGCTTTGGCGACGCAAGCAGCACCGGATCAACAACAGGTGTTTCTTCTTTCACTTCCACTTTTTGAATAACGGAGGGCGCTACCATGCTGACCTGGATCACCTGCTGCGGCAGGGCTGCAGTCTCAGCGGGCATCAAAGCCCATGCAGCTACACCGCCATGCAACGCAACCGCACTGGTCATTGCGATGATATGTTCCCATGATTTCCTGTCTGGCTGCATATTTTAATTAATAATAATTCTTAGTTGCATATTGGGTAGAATAAAATCCTTACCCTGTCAATGCAAATAATAATCATTATTAGTTAATGGAGATAATATGTGCTTTATAAGCAGCTAAGCAAAGATACGTTGTGTGTGAATTAATGCGCAACAAGGCCGGACAGAAAGGCAATCTGCGGCTTTACCACCATCAGATAGGAGATCCCTGCCAGAGAGAGAAATGCGATGACGGCCAGCCATTCCCAATTCCTATGCATTTGCCGAAAACGCGGCGGCAATTCCTCCCGGCTTGAAAATGCAACCTGCGCCATATCGCGCATCTTGCTTTGCTGTAACGCTCCCATGACCCAGCATACAGCGGCAAAGAGATACAGCATGACAGCAAGCACCAACCAACCTTCCGTGAAGGAGTAATCTCGCTCATGCATCATCATCATACCTGTGGCAGGCTGAATGACACCGGTCGGCAGAGTAAACATCCAGTTCATACGCACAACATTGCGCGCAGAGAAATAAATGCTGCCAGGTTCCCGGCTGCGATTCGCCATAAACAGAAAGAAAGCGCCGCCCACCGCAGTTCCGAGCAGAATAATGGAATTTAGGATATGGATCCATTCGAGTAACATGCTTTCTTATACCTTTCCTCGTTTATCTTTTGCAATCCGCAAGTCCAAAACTTCCATGCCTAACATTTTACGAAATCGTTTCCAATACTCTTCGGAGAAATATTTTATTTGTTATACAATGTATTAAGTGGAAAAATCCTATTACACCTACCACATTCACAGCAATGACTTTTACAAAAAACAAATACTTGTCCGAAAGCATGAAAAAAGATAAAATCAAGTTTTACAATACATTGGAAACTATTTATGGGCCCGGGACCCCGTAAAGGCCATTTTGTAACACAATCTTCATACAACAAGTTAACGATTTTTTGTATGATAACAGAATGCAATAGTCTCTATTGTCACAAAGGTACAAGTCTATGGGATCTCGGTATGACTGGCAGGACCCGTCCTCGCCAATCAAACAGATAGATGTTACAAAGAACGCTGGCGGATGGCTGCAGGTAGTCATTTACGCCCCCCAGAACTTCGACAGCAAATTGGCTACGCTTCCGCAATATCTGACAAAGCGCGGATACATCACTTACGGCGATACGGTAGAGGGACAGCAGGTTTATAAGATTGCAGATTTCGGCAAGAAGGAAGAACCCATCCTGGACGTATTGCGCAATGGCGGCTTCACCGCAGGCGCCCCCAAGAAATCAGATACGCCCGATCATATTCAGGAACTCACAGGCCTGGAAAAGGTGCGTCGTTACAGCGCCAACCTCAGCGGCATCTTTGGTATAGCAGGCCATGCACTGCAGATCGTATACGGTAAGTTGACCGGCGATAAAAATCGTATCACGGCCGGTGTGCTCTACGGCACTTCCAACATGCTGGGAGCAGCATTTGGCTCCGGCGCAGGCCCCATCCAGTTTTCGCGTATTACCAGCGGGCTGCATGATTTTCTGCACAAGGAAGGGCTTACCTTTACCGAACCCCTTATCAAAACACCTGAGATTACCTATCGCGAACGTACGCTGGGGCACCGTGTATGGGATATGGCAAAAACCCACCCGATCCAGGTATTAAACGCCATCGCACTTCCAGGTAACATTGCATTGCTGCGAAGCGGTCTCATGGAAGCCAGCCACCGCAAGGACATGCCCCTGCTCAAACGCCCGGGTATTGGCACTGCCGGGGCCGCTGCTGTGGCTGCGACCAGCGCCCTGATTGCCGTAGTGATACCGGAAGTTTCCGAAGAAAAACTTGACCAGTTCCGCAAGAGAAAAGGCTTCCTTAAATGCCTGAAAGACGGAGAAATCGGCGAGGCCTTCAAGATCCTGCCCGATTCCGTCTATATGTTCATTGCCCGCAAACCGCTTGCGGTGCAGGGCGCCCTGCTCTTGTCGGATAATGCCCTTATGCTTAAGGACGCTTACGAAACGTCCAAAAGCTACCAGCAGAACATCAGCAACGGCATGCATCGTGCCGAACCCCCATTAAAATGGGCAATCGCCAGCCTTTACTCCACTTCCAGCCTGTTCACCGGTATCACGACGGAAAAGCGCCACGAATATTATGAAAGCCCGCAGGCTTATGAAGGGCTATATACACAGGTTGCCAACCTTCTATTGACATCCCCCAGAGGCACCACTCCGGAAATTATCAAGCATACGGCTGCTTTTCTTGCTGCCGATCGCGATGTACGCATCCACGAAAATCAGATTGAACAAGGACTGACAGACAAAATCAGGGAACTCCAGAACAACCCCTGGATAAAATCTGCTCTAAAAGAAGTGGATACTCAGCAGGCCGCAACTCCGCAAACACCTGCCACCTCCCCGGCAGCGCCAGATGCTTCCCATCATGCGGCAGATAGCAGCACGCATCCTGCTCACCATGAAAATGCCGCCGCACCACAAAATGCACCTGAACACGCTGCTGCCGCAACTGCCTCTAAAGGCTATGTGGACAAAGTTCGCCCTCAGGCTCAGGCGACCCCCGGCATGGCGCCGAAAGCAACAAATGATTTAAAACCCCGCCCCCTGCCCACCACTCCTCCAGAGTCCTGGACCCAGAGAAGAGACTCCGAAACCGCTACAGACCCCGCACTTTCCGGGGCTTCCATACGCGCTTAACACTCCCCTAAATTTCTACTGGCAAAAATTCGTTCGTATACTATAACGGTATACCCGGCAAAAGGGTATTGTGATGTATAATATACGACTATTGCTAATGTTCGGTCTGGTTTCAGCATGTCTTTGCGATAAAGCAAAGACGGCACAGCCCCCTGTTGCTTAAGTTCAAAAGGAAATATTAATGACGAAAGACTCCAAGGATTGGTGGCGCGGCGCCGTTATCTATCAGATTTACCCCCGCAGCTTTCATGATACGAATAATGACGGTGTAGGCGATCTGCGCGGCATCACGGAAAAGATGGATTACCTGGCCCAGCTGGGCATTGACGCAATCTGGATTTCACCGTTCTTCAAATCCCCCATGAAGGATTTCGGCTACGACGTTTCCGATTATGAAGCGGTCGATCCGCTTTTCGGCACGATGGAAGATTTCGACAAAATGATCGAAACCGCCCACGCAAAAGGCATCAAGATCATGATCGACCAGGTAATCAGCCATACCTCGGATCAGCATGAATGGTTCAAGGAAAGCCGCAGCAGCAAGGATAATCCCAAGGCAGACTGGTATGTCTGGGCAGACGCAAAGCCGGATGGTACCGCTCCCAACAACTGGATGTCCTATTTCGGCGGCCCGGCTTGGCAATGGGATACCAGACGCCAGCAATATTATATGCATAACTTCCTGGCCAGCCAGCCGGACGTAAATTTCCATAATCCACAAGTGCGTCAGGCATTGCTGGATAGCGTTGAATTCTGGCTGAAAAAAGGCGTCGACGGATTCCGCCTCGACACTGTAGATATGTATTACTGCGATAAGGAACTACGTTCCAACCCGCCGCGTCCCCCCGGTGTGATCGACGGTATTCCGGAGAGCAATCCCTATTCGCGTCAGCAGCATATCTATGACCGCAGCCGCCCCGAGAATCTTACCTTCCTCGAAGATTTCCGCAAGCTCACCGACCGCTATGAGAATATCACCACTGTAGGTGAACTCGGTGCCGAAAACGCGCTCGACCTGATGGCCGATTATACCAAAAAGGATAAGCGCCTGCACATGGCTTATACTTTCCCGCTCTTAGGGGATAAATTCAGCGCTGCTCATGTGCGCCAGTCCGTTGAATATATGGAAGCCCACATCCAGGATGGCTGGGCCTGCTGGGCGTTCACCAATCACGACATCGTGCGCGTCGTGTCCCGTTGGGGCAAAGGCAAACATAATGACCGCTTTGCAAAAATGCTTATTGCGCTGATGAGCAGCCTGCGCGGCTCCGTCTGCATGTATCAGGGCGAAGAACTCGGCCTGACGGAAGCGGATGTGCCGTATGAAAAACTGCAGGATCCGTATGGCATTGAATTCTGGCCGGAATTCAAAGGCCGCGATGGTTGCCGCACCCCCATGCCCTGGCAGGCCGACAAACCTAATGCAGGTTTTTCGGTCAAAGAACCGTGGCTGCCTGTGCCGAAGGATCATCTGCCCCTGGCTGCCGACGCACAGGAAAAGAACAAGGATTCCGTGCTGAATTTTACCCGCCAGTTCTTTAAATGGCGCAAAACGCAACCTGCATTGATGAAAGGCGATATCAAGTTCTATGATGCGCCGGAACCCATCGTTGCGTTCACTCGCAACTGGGAGGGAAAAACCCTGCTTTGCGTATTCAACCTTGGATTGGAAGAACTTAGCTACAAAATTCCGCTCAGTGGCACCGTGAAACATGTGCAAATGGACGGTTTTGCTTGCATGCAAGAGAACAATATGCTTCATTTACCGCCCTATTCGGCGTTCTTTGCTACTGTGGAGTAATGGTGGAGTAAGTCGATACCGATAAAAGAGCTGGAGTGAGACCATGCATACTGCAAGCACATTGCGTATTAAGTTATCGTTATTTCTGACCTACTTCGTTTTTGCTGTCCTGATGAACAGCGTCGGGACGGTGATTCTGCAAGTCATCAATAATTACGGTGTCAGCAAGACCGATGCCAGCATTCTGGAAGCCTTCAAGGATCTGACGATTGCTTCGGTTTCGTTCCTGGTGGCATCGTTCCTCGCACGGTTTGGCTTCCGCAGGGCGATGATGGTGGGGCTGGCGATGGTAACGCTTGCAACGCTTGCCATGCCGCTGATCCCCTCTTTCTGGACCACTAAACTACTGTTCTTGTCTGTCGGCATCGCTTTTGCCCTGACGAAAGTATCCGTCTATTCCACTGTCGGCTTGATTACTGAAGATGCCAGGGAGCATGCTGGCTTCATGAACACTATCGAAGGAATCTTCATGATCGGGGTTCTTTCCGGTTATTGGCTGTTCAGCGCGTTTATTGACTCCACAAATCCGCATTCTCAAAGCTGGTTGAATGTCTACTGGATCATCGCCGCAGTCTGTGCCTTCAACATCGTAGCGCTCTATGTCTCCCCCTGCGATGAATCTAACGCCCGCGTCGATGGCTCCAAAGTTTCCGATGATTTCCGCGGCATGCTGCGCCTGATGGCACGTCCTATGGTCTATATGTTCGTGATTTCGATATTCCTTTACGTACTGATTGAGCAGAGCATCTGCACCTGGCTACCCACCTTCAATAACCAGATTTTAAAGCTTCCTTCCGCTATGAGCGTACAAATGACCAGCATCTTTGCCGCATGCCTGGCGCTGGGACGTCTGGGCGCAGGTGTAGTGATGCGCCGCATGCACTGGCATCCCGTGCTGACAGCCTGCCTGCTGGCCATGGGAGTACTGGTATTACTCACCCTTCCCCTCACGCATGGCATTACCGAGAACCCGGCTCTGACATGGTGGACTGCACCACCCGCCGCGTATATTTTCCCATTGATCGGATTGTTCATGGCACCGATTTACCCCGCTCTCAGCTCCGTGATGCTCAGCGCCCTGCCGAAACACCAGCACTCGGCTATGTGCGGCCTGATCGTAATTTTCTCGGCATTGGGCGGAACGATCGGTTCGCGTATTACCGGCTACACGTTCGACCATTTCAGTGGCCAGACGGCTTTCTATCTGTCCCTGATTCCTATGGGGATTATCATGATCTCGTTATTCTTCTTCAAGCGCGAAACCGATAAAATCATCGGCACGGAGCAGTTGGATGAAGAGCGGAAGGAAAACGCTAACTCGCTGGCCGCAGCTTAAATAGCGCGGTAAGGTGCCGCAGTCGCTTCGTCGCCTGTATTGGGAGTGCCAGCAGGCTCGATCAACAAAAGATGGGCCTCCTCTTCCGCATACGGCTGATGCTCAACTCCGCGGGGCACCACATATAATTCTCCCGGCCCCAGAACCACGTCGCGATCACGCAGGCGGATTGTAAGACGCCCTTTCAGGACAAGAAAGAAATCATCCGTATCGTCATGCTTATGCCAGACGAATTCACCGCACACTTTCACGACCATCACATTATGGCCGTTAAAGTTGCTGACCGTCCTGGGCGCCCAATGCCCTGAAAATAAGGCAAGCTTCTCCGCCAGATTAATACTGTCACTCATATGAAATCCTAGAAATGGGAAAACCGGTATATCGTCTCGGAGGCGCGAGCCTGCCCGGGGCGCAAAATCGTGGATGGGAACTGCGGCTTATTGGGGGAGTCCGGAAAATGCTGGGTCTCCAGGCACAGGCCGCTACGCTTTGTATAAGAAGTTTTCCCCGACTTGCTGGCAAAGCCTTCGCGTATATGCTGGCCCGTATAAAACTGCATGCCCGGCTCTGTCGTCAGCACTTCCAGCACGCGTCCACTTGAAGGCTCTTCCACACGCGCAGCCAGCACGGCACCGTTGCCCCCTGCAGGCTTATCCAGCACGAAATTAATATCGAACCCTCCGCCAAGCTCCATCTGCGGATGCCGCTCGCTCAACGCATCCCCTATAGGACGTATATGCCGCAGATCATAGGGAGTTCCTTCCACGGTCACGATCTCCCCTGTCGGGATCATATCCGCATTGAGCGGGGTGTAAGCTGCAGCGAATATCTGTATCCTGTGTCCGTCGACCGTACCGCACCCCTCGCCTGCAAGATTAAAATAGGTATGGTTGGTGAGGTTAAGCGGAGTCGCCTTGTCAGTGGTTGCATAATATTGAATCCGCACGGCATTATCTTCGGTCAGCGTATAGGTAACACGCACGGAGACATTACCGGGATAGCCTTCTTCTCCGTCACGCGAATCATAGGTAAAAGTGATAGTGCTATCGCTACGAGCCACCATATTCCACAGCACGCGATTAAAACCGGTATGGCCGCCATGCTGGTGATTAGGGGGTTTGTTCACAGTCAGTGCATAAGACACGCCGTCGAGCCCGAATTTTCCGCCCGCAATGCGGTTGCAGAATCGCCCGATCGTCCCTCCGAAAGAAGGATGTTCCCTGTTTTTATAATCCTGCGGATTCCTGAACCCAAGCGCTACGTCCGCCACCACGCCGTTTTTATCGGGAACACAGATGCAGGTAATCGCCGCGCCGAAATTGGTAATGCCAACCTGCATTCCGTGAGCATTCTTGAGCTCATATAAGGTAATTGTATTGTCTTCGGAAACCGCCTTCTGCACTGAACTCATAGTCCCTCTTTCCGAAATGTTCCGCTTTACCTTTTAACTGCAGCAAGCGCCTCTTTAACCAGCATGGTGATCTCGCCCCATTTCCCTTCCCGGATCGGCTGGGTGGGAACAATCCACGAACCGCCCACGCATAACACGTTAGGCTGTCCCAGATATTCATTCATATTCGCCTGCGTGATGCCGCCTGTGGGGCAGAACTTCACATTGCCGAACAGCGCAGCGAAATTCTTGAGCATCCCTACCCCACCAGCCAGCGCCGCCGGAAAGAATTTCAGGCGGTCAAAACCATGCTGCATCGCGAGCAGCGCTTCGGATGTCGTGGAGATACCCGGAATATACGGCACACCGCATTGTTTTCCCGCCGTAAGAAGCGCATCCGTAATACCGGGACTGATGATGAACTGCGCTCCCACATCCTTTACCCTGGCAAAGCCATCTGCGCTGGTAATGGTTCCCGCTCCCACCACCATATTTTTTCGCTCTTGAGCCAGCAGCTTGATCGCATCGAGCGCCGCACCCGTGCGCAGTGTCACTTCCATCGTCTTGATGCCACCTTCCGCCAGTGCATCCGCCAGCGGCAGCGCATCTTCCGCCCGCTCCAGCGTAATGACGGGAATAATCGGTCCAAGGGTAAGAATATCGTGTGCTGCGCTCATAAGCTCACTTTCGGTTATTGAGAATTGTCGCCGCACCAACAAGTGCCGTCTGAACACTGTCGGTTATCACATAAAGCGGTATCTCCGAGACATAATCCTTAAAGCGTCCTTTAGCCTCAAAACGACCGCGCAAACGGCTTTTATGCACCAGATCGCCGAGTTTCGGAACGATCCCGCCACCGATGTAAATGCCCCCCATCGCGCCGAGCTGTAATGCCCAATCTCCGGCCACAGTGCCAAGCACACCGAGGAACAGCTTCACCACTTCACCGCATGTGGATTGCGGATCTTCAATCGCCTCGATGGTAATATCGGATGCTTTGAGCGCACGCGGTTTTTCGCCCTTGATATGACTTAGCGATCGGTACAGGAACTCAATCCCCGCGCCGGAAAGTATGCGTTCGACTGAAACGCGCTCGCCATATTCCTTCCATCCAAGGCGCATGATCTCGGCTTCCACCTCATTGACCGGTGCAAAACCGATATGTCCGCCTTCACCCTGCAGCGCCGTCCACTGTTCGCCGCCCCAGATAAGCGCGGAAACGCCGAACCCGGTTCCGGCCCCCATGACACCGATCGGCATATGTTCTTTCGGACTACCACCGCCTACAGCAAAATACTGCTCTGGAGTGAGTTCAGGCACGCCCATGGCAAGCGCCGTGAAATCATTTACGAATACTACTCTCCTGAGCCCAAGCGCGTCTTTGATCGCTTTCTGCGAAAATTCCCAGTCGCAGTTCGTGAGCTTTACCGTATCGCCCGTGATAGGACACGCAAGCGCAAGGCATGCACTGTCGACCTTCGGATTACCCTGCTCCCGAAGAAACGCCTTCAGCGCATCCACTGTGCTGCCGTAATCGCTATTGATACAGTTATAAATGCTTTCGGATACGAGCTTACCGTCTTCCACAAGCGCAAAGCGCGCATTGGTTCCGCCTACATCTCCAACGAATGAAATCTGTTTATTAGTCATGACTGGTCAACACAAATGAGGCGCCGTCTTCCGCGCCGGTGACAACATGACGTGCGCCGGAAAACAGCTCACGTCCAAGCCCATGGTGATAGTGACTGATATCAGGGCTGGCGGGTTCGCGCGCGGCAAGCGTCGCTTCATCCACCTTTACTTCCAAAATTCCTTTCTCAGCATCGAGCAGGATAATATCGCCGTCGCGCACTTTTGCAAGCGGACCGCCACGCAGGCACTCCGGTACGATATGGATCGCCGCAGGCACCTTGCCTGAGGCACCGGACATACGCCCGTCCGTGACCAGCGCCACCTTGAAACCGAGTCCCTGCAGCACGCTGAGCGTCGGCGTCAGCTTATGCAGCTCCGGCATACCGTTCGCACGCGGCCCCTGGAATGCAACGACTGCAACGAAATCCCCATGCAGATCGCCTTTTTTGAATGCTTCAAGCAGCGCTTCCTGGCTAAAAAATACCCTCGCAGGTGCTTCCACTACGCGATGCTCCGGCTTTACGGCCGAAACCTTGATAACAGAACGGCCAAGATTGCCTTTTAGCACACGCAAACCGCCCTCCGGGCTGAACGGCTCATCTGCCGGGCGCAGCACATCTTTGTTGAGGCTTGTGTCATTTACCCGCTGCCATTCTATCTTATCTTCAACAAGCAGCGCTTCGGTGCGGTAATGCTCCAGCCCTTTGCCCATGACCGTCGTCACATCATCATTGAGCAGACCATTTTTCAACAGGCTGTCGATCATGAAACCGAGACCACCTGCCGCATGGAAATGGTTCACATCCGCTTCGCCGTTAGGGTAGACGCGCGCAAGCAGCGGCACCACATGCGAAAGTTCGGCGAAATCATCCCAGTCGATCACGATGCCAGCTGCACGCGCGATGGCGATCAGGTGAATCGTATGGTTCGTCGAACCGCCGGTTGCCACAAGGCCGATAATGCCGTTGACGATCGCTTTTTCGTCCAGCATCTGCGCAAGCGGCAGATACTGCCCCGCCAGTGCTGAATTCTTCATAGCCTGTACCGTCGCCGCCCTCGTGAATGCGTCGCGCAGCTTCGTGCCGGGATTCACAAACGAACTTCCGGGGAGCTGCAGCCCCATGACTTCCATGAGCATCTGGTTGCTGTTCGCTGTGCCGTAGAACGTACAGGTTCCCGGCGAATGGTAGGATTTCGCTTCCGCGTCCAGCAATTCTTCCTTGGTCGCCTTGCCCTGCGCATAAAGCTCACGCACGCGCGCTTTTTCCTTATTCGGCAGGCCCGAAGGCATTGGCCCGCCCGGCACGAACACCACTGGCAGATGGCCGAAGCTCAACGCACCGATCAAAAGCCCCGGCACGATCTTGTCGCAAATTCCCAGGCACAAAGCCGCATCGAACATATTATGCGAAAGCGCCACCGCCGTGGACATGGCTATTACGTCACGGCTGAAGAGCGAAAGTTCCATCCCCGGCTCGCCCTGCGTGACACCGTCACACATCGCAGGCACACCGCCCGCAAACTGCGCCACTGCCCCTACCCTGTGCGCTTCCTGTTTGATGATTGCGGGATACGCTTCATAAGGCTGGTGCGCCGAAAGCATGTCGTTATAGGCAGAAACAATGGCAATATTGGGCTGCTGGCCATTGCGCAGCGCTGCCTTATCTTCTGCACCGCATCCTGCAAAACCATGCGCAAGATTGCCACAGGAAAGCGTGGAGCGCTTGGGCCATTTGCCTGCCGCTTCCTGCATACGCGAAAGGTATGCTTCACGCGTCGTGCGGCTACGTTCAATGATTCTTTTGGTTACATTCAGAATTACGGGATGCGTCATAACTTCCTCTTCAAGCCGCCCAGTACACTTCGAGCGGCACCTTGTCCTGCTGTACGATAGCACGCACCGGAAGCGTGAGGCAAGAGCCGGGTTTCTGCGCTTCTTCGTACAATGTTTTCTTCTTCGCGCCGGTAATGTGCAATATCAGCTTACGGCAGTTCAGCAGCGCCGAAAGTGTCTGCGTCATACGCGGGTGCGGCGCATAGGATGGCGGGTTAATGGCAGCACAGCGATGCGGATTATTAAGCTCCAGCGCTTGTGCAAGACCTTCCGTTTCCGGGAACAGGGAAGCAGTATGCCCGTCTTCTCCCATACCCAGAATCACCACATCGTAAGGAGCCTGCATCACTGCCAGCGCCTTTTCCACCTCTGCAACACCTTCAGCAGGCGTTGCAGCCTTATTCTTAAGACTCACAAAATGCGCACCATTTGTAAGCAGCTGTTCGCGCACCATACGCTCGTTGCTGTCTGCTTCATTCGGTTCCACCCAGCGCTCATCCGCCAGCGTAATCCATATCTTATCCCACGCAAGCGCATGCTGCTTCAGCGCCGCAAAAAACGGCTTGGGCGTGCTGCCGCCGGAGACGACAAGACTTGCCTTGCCGCGCTCACGTATCGCTGATGATAGAGCCTTCGCCGTATCTTCCGCCAATTGTATAGCGGCAGCATCCGACGAGGGAAATGAATGAAACGCCATTACTTCTAAACCTATTCTGACTCTTGCCAGCGGCGTCCGTCGCGCGCCATAAGCGCACTTGCGTCCGCAGGCCCCCAGCTGCCCGCAATATAGGGCTTGGGTTTCTGGTTATTTTCTTCCCAGCCATTGAGGATGCTTTCCGCCCAAACCCATGCAGCTTCCACTTCGTCGCTGCGCATGAAGAGGGTTGGATTGCCGCGCACCACGTCCATCAGCAGACGCTCATAAGCATCCGGCGTGCGCTCCTCGAATTCTTCCGAAAGGCTCAGGTTCAGATGCACCGGCTTCAGGCGGTATCCACCCGGTCCCGGCACTTTGGTAATCACTTCAAGCTTGATGCTTTCGTCCGGCTGCAGGCGGATGATCAACTTGTTCGTATGCGGCTCAGTAGCCTGATCCGGGAAAAGCTGGTGCGGAACGGGACGGAACTGCACCACGATTTCCGAAAAACGCTCCGGCAGACGCTTGCCGGTACGCAGGTAAAACGGCACACCGGACCAGCGCCAATTATCCACATGCGCCTTAACTGCCACGAATGTTTCCGTATCGCTGCTTTTCTGACCGAGATCTTCCACATAGCCGCCGACCGGCTTTCCGCCGGAAGCGCCTGCGCGGTATTGCCCGCGGATCGTATCGCGCACAACATCCGCCTTAGTGAACAGGCGCAGCGAACGCAACACCTTCAGCTTTTCATCGCGCAGAATATCCGGCTCCAGACGCGGCGGCGGCTCCATTGCAATGAGACACAGCAGCTGCAGCAGATGGTTCTGCACCATATCGCGCAAAGCGCCGTATTTGTCATAGTAACGCGCACGGCTTTCCACACCGAGGCTTTCCGCCACCGTGATCTGCACATGGTCGATCGCCGTGCTGTTCCACACTTTTTCGAACAGATTATTGGCAAAACGCAGGATCATCAGGTTCTGCACCGTTTCCTTGCCCAGATAATGGTCGATACGGTAAACTTGTCGTTCCTCGAAATATTTCAGCACTTCATTGTTAATGGCACGGAACGATTCCAGATCGTGACCAATAGGCTTTTCCAGCACCACGCGCGCATCCGGCGTCACAAGGCCCGCATTATGCAGATTACGGCAGATTGCACCAAATACATCCGGCGGAGTCGAAAGATAGAATACCCGCACCTGATTAGCATCCTTGGCAAAAAATGCCGCCAGCTGGGCATATGCCTTGACGTCATCCGCATCTACCGCCGCGTAATGGATATGCCTGGAGAAACGGTTCCATACGCCCGCGTCGAAATCCGCGGAAGCGACATGCTCCTCGCACGCCTTCTTCACCATCTCCACATACTGGTCGAGCGCCGCGCGGCCGATACCCAGAATGCGGCTGTTTTCAGGAAGCTGGCCGTCACGGTAGCGGTAATATAGGCCCGGGAGGATTTTACGCAGCGCCAGATCGCCATTGCCGCCGAAAATAACGATATCGGTCGGGGAAAGAGGAGGTACAGAAGACATTGTTTCTATCTTAATGACAAGCTTGATTAATTTTTAAGGGACTACTTTTGTAACAGCAGCCAATGGCTTCGGTCAAGTTCCTCGATAGCCCAGCCACTACTTATCCCTTATTGAGACGCCCTAGCCCGCTTGACGGCAGGATTGCAAGCAGCTAATGCTATTGCTCATTCTATAAACCATCAGGCAGACAACATGACAAATATCACCCGTATTGGCGCTGGCCCGCGCATGAGCGAAGCCGTTATCCATGGCGACAAAATTTATACCAGCGGTGTCGTTGCGGATCTGACGATGGGTAAATCTGTCAAGGAACAGACGCAGGAAATCCTTGAACAGATTGACACATTGCTCGCTCAGGCAGGCAGCGACAAGACCCGCATCCTGAAAGCCAATATCTGGCTGACTGATATTAAAACCTTCAGCCAGATGAATGAAGCATGGGATGCATGGGCAGTTCCGGGCCAGACTCCGGCGCGCGCCACGGTAGAAGCAAAACTCGCCGAACCGGGCTATGACGTGGAAATCATGATTGAAGCTGTTCGCTAACCGTATATTTCATATAGGAAAACCATGGTCAACCTGACACAAGACCCCACAACGGTCACCCTTGAACCCGCTTTGCTTCTATATCTGGAAAAAACCGGTCCCTTTGCAATCAATGCCCCGCTCGCATGGCAGGAATTCATTCCCCTGGTGAAAGCCCATATCGATATGGGCAATATCATTGTCGGTGTGGGATTAAGCCATATCGATTCCAGCAAGAAAGGCAATGATGCCTTCGTTTATCAGGCGGGCATGCTGCTGAGAACTTCTCCGGCAACCGTGCCGGAAGGGTTGCAGCTGCGTACGCTGGCTAAAGGTAAATACGCAAGCTTCCTGCTCACCGGTTCTTATATGCAGTTGCCGCAAGCCTACCCGGCCGCCTTTGAGATTCTGGCAAAAAAGGGCTATAGCACGCGCGACGATTTCTGCATCGAGAAATACCTCACCAATGCAGAAACCACACCGGAAGCGGAACTCAAGACCGAGATTTTGATTCCGATCGTATAGATTTTATTTCTTCGCCAAAGGATGATGCTCACTCACGAGCTTCGTAAGCTTCTCCTTTTCAATATGCGTATAAATCTGCGTAGTGGAAATATCCGCATGTCCCAGCAGTTCCTGTATCACGCGTAAATCCGCTCCGCCGGAAAGCAGGTGGCTTGCGAAAGAATGGCGCAGCGTATGGGGTGAAATACTTTCGGGATCAATCCCCACTGTCACCGCCAGTTCTTTCAGCATCTGCCCGAAACGCTGGCGCGTAATATGACCTTCTTTACCGCGCGATGGAAATAACCAGGCACTGGAGATTTTTCTATTCTTAAGATCTTCAAGATGGGTATTAAGTGCTTCAAGCGCATGGTCATGCAGCGGAACAATCCGCTCTTTATCCCCTTTGCCACGCACGATCAGGAAATGCCGCCCTTCTGCCCCGGCCTTCTGCACAGCCGAAAGCGGCAGCGTCACCAGTTCCGAAACACGCAAGCCCGAAGCATAAAGCAGCTCCAGCATGGCCGTAAGCCGTTTATCCTCTGCCACTCTCGCCGCTTCAATCAGCCGGGTAATATCGTCTTGTTCCATGCTCTTAGGCAGGCTGCGCGGTTGCTTAGGCACTTCCAGCGCCGTAGCCGGATCGTCCTTGCGGACATCGTCACTATAGAGAAAATGAAAGAATTGCTTAAGGCTGGAGACGCGCCGCGCCACCGTCCGCGGAGAAAGTCCGCTTGCACTGAGCGACGCCACATAGGCTTCGAGCATTCCCCTGTCCGCTTGTGCAAAACCGGATTTACGCTTTGCTAGAAAGCCTGCCGCCTCGCGCAGGTCCCGTCCGTAAGACTCAATCGTATTACCCGCAGCCCCGCGTTCAGCTGCCATCATCTCCAGGAAAGACTCGATTAGTGCGCTGTCACTGCTTCCTTGCATATAACCGCAACTCCTCATCCTTGGTATCCAGCGCACGCGCACCTTGCCAGATCAGCTTCCAGCCGGGTCCGTGTTCGAGATGCTCCGAACGCAGCTCCACCGTAAAAAGCAGTGGCGCGGTCGCCACATCAAACTGTGGCACAATGTTCAGCCTGTGGCCAGGCATAAAATATTCAAACATCGGTCCGACACTTTCTCCCATGCGGTATTCTTCCATCTTCTCCCCCCGGTAGGGCGAGTGGTCGATAAACTCCTGCATCTGCGTGAGCACCGTACGATAGCTTCTGGTTTCATCCGTCCATGGCAGCAGCAACATCATTCCCACGATCCAGACCGATGCAACAGCAAAGAACCATATAAGAACGAGATGATTCACATCGCGCGCCCGCAGGCGGAACAAAAACAGAAAGCATACGGTCGCCAGAATAGCCACTAACACCGCTGGCCATTGGCTGTAGGGCGGCATGAAATTGACTGGGAACACTCGCGCAACCGCAGCCAGGTTATGGCCCGTCATTAGCCCACCCCATACAATCCACAGCAATATTATCGTTGCCAGAAACAGGATACGAACCATATGGTTCCACCCAGCCGTAAACCGCGCATTAAGTTTCAGCACTTCGGGAGCCGCAAGAACCGTGAAAGCCGGGATTAATGGCAGCATGTACAGGGCGCGGCTGGAAGCAGAGATTAACAGCAACAAAAGCCCCACCACTGAAAGGACGGCAGGCAACAACCATTGCGGCGCTAAAGCAAAAATCCTTTTCCTGCGCCAGTCGTGTATCCTTCGTACGGTACGTAGCAACACCAGCGGAAATACTGGAAAACAGAACCAAAATACAGAATAAAGCACGTAACCGCACTCATTATTAGCCCCAAGCCTGGAGACAGAAAAACCTACAAACCGCCCAACATTATTTTCCCAAAGCCACTGCGTAAACAGCGCAGGAGAATCGCGATACAGCAACAGCGGCCAGATTACAAAAAATGGCGAGGCCACTACGCCTGCCAGCAGGAGGGCGTTGAGTGTAGGCAACGTGCGTAACCTCTTCATCAAGACCAGCAGCACCGGCAGGCTTATCCCGAAAATGCCAAGCACAAACATGCCTTTGGAAAGGAAAGCGATTCCGGCGCCAATTCCAAGCCAGAGCCCTGCCTCCTTCCAGCGCATATTTTCACAGGCAAGAAGGCTCGCTCCGTATAATGTAACCGTAAAACCGGTAAGCAGCGCCACATCTGTAAACATATCATGCGAGTGACGGAGTACCCCGATTGTACCCAGAAATAAGAGCAGAGCGGTAATACGGAGCTCCTCTGCATGCTCCTTCCCCCTGAATAGTACTTTGCAAGTTTTCCACAGGAACCCGCATGTGACGAGCATATAAAAGAAGCTGGTCAACCGCGCGGCATTATGCAGCGCCAGCCACGGGCTCAGCGCCTTGCACAGTATAACCGCACTCCAGTAATAAAGCGGCGGCTTTTCCATGAAAGGCACGCCCGCATTGGTAGGAATCAGCCAGCTATGCGTGGTATAAAAATGATAGATAATACCGAAAGTGTAAGTCTCATCCTGTTTCCAGGGGTCATGGCCGATAATTCCCGCGAGCAGGAAAACAAGGATAAAACAGATAGTAAAAATACGCGGAAAATTTTTCACAACTTTTAGCATGAAATTAACTAATCATTAACAAAAAGTATTTACAATTATTAATAATTGAGAAATATTTCATTAATATGTTCGGTAAGTACAGGTTTTCGATAAGAAATTCAATATCAATTAGCAGACAATATATGGCGAAGACGGTCTTGACCAGCGTGTTATATGACGATAGTGTGACGGTAACGGAAAGAATATAACTTTTAGATTTGACGTTTGTTTTATATGGAAAAAATACCGATTACCGCGAAAGGCTTCCGTGAAATGGAAGCGGAATTGAAAAATCTTAAAACAGTAGAGCGTGGCAGCGTAATTAAAGCGATTGCCGAAGCCCGCGAGCATGGCGATTTGAAGGAAAATGCCGAATACGCCGCTGCGCGCGAAAGACAGAGTTTTATTGAAGGGCGCATTCTGGAATTGGAAGGCAGGATTGCCTGCGCCGAAGTGATAGAAGTGTCCAAACTGAGCGGCGAAATTGTGAAATTCGGCGCTACGGTAAAGCTGATCGACGAGGACTCCGAAGAAGAATGCATCTACCAGATCGTCGGTGAATACGAAGCAGATATTAAGAAAGCGATGTTGTCTATCACCGCCCCCATTTCGCGGGCACTGATCGGCAAGCGCAAGGGTGAATCCGTAGAAGTGACGACCCCCAAAGGAAGCAAAAGCTATGAGATTATCGAAGTTATCTTTGAAGAATAGGCGCTGGGCTCCTCCCAGAGCTTCAGTCCGTTATCTGAAGTGCTGAGGGGATAAAAGCCATGCGAATCCAGCCTTCCGACCTGCAAAAACTGACTGCAGACCCATCCGCGGATGTTCGCGTGGATGTCACGGAAAAAATCGCTTCTGGATTCAAAAACGGCGAATTCACTATCAGTGAAAAGAAAATTGCTACCGAAATCTTCCGCCTTCTCGTCAACGATATTGAAAAACGCGTACGCATCGCATTAAGCAAACAACTGGCAGACAGCATGGACGCACCGCATGACGTGGTGCTGAAGCTTGCCAATGACGTCAAGGAAGTGGCCCTCCCCGTACTCCAGCATTCTTTCGTGCTTACGGAAGGCGATCTGATCGACATTACCCACCATTCTCAGGATACGGAAGTCATGTCGGCCATCGCACGGCGCGATATCGTTTCACGGGAGTTGTCGGCAGCACTGCTGAAAAAATCAGACATGACGGTGGTGGAAACGCTCTTAAGCAATAAGAACGCCAGCATAGACGACCGTGGCCTCAATGAGATCTATACAGGCTATTCCTCCAATATCTCCATGCTGGAGCTGATGGCAAAGCGTGGCGGCATCCCGGCAACGCTTGCGGAAAAGCTGTTCGTCGTCGTATCTGACGAGGTCAAGAAGATCCTGACCAGGCAATATAATATCTCATTCCAGGTCGCAAGCGACTCCGCCCAGTATGCACGCGAGCTGGCCACGCTTGGCCTGATCGACGACTCAATGCAGAAAATGGAGATGGAAGACCTTGTCTCCCACCTCGACAAAAACGGAAGACTAAGCTTCTCGCTTATTATCCGTTCGCTCTGTCTGGGTAATATACGCTTCTTTGAGTACGCCATGGCGAAACTCGCCGGCATCTCCAACATGAATGCCCGCATCCTGATACTCGACCGCGAGAACGGTTTTGAAAAACTTTATGAGAAAACCGGCCTGCCGCCGGAAATGTTCAAAGCCATACGCTATCTGCTGACCATCGCGCTCGAGGAAACGGCGCTCGGCCGCTACCACCGCAACGATTTCCGCCAGCGCCTGGCGTCCCGCATTTCAAAGGATAGCAACGCCACCAAGATCGAATATATGGACTATATAGTCCTGCTGATTCAGAACAACATGGTTGATAATGGATAAATAGTTATGTATGCAGCAACTTATACCGCCACCGAAGCAGGGATGCTCAGCACCATGATACTCAGTGACCAGGATATAGATCGCCTGCTGAACGAACAGACCCCGTCTGTGCGTGTCGATCTGGCGGATAAAATCGCAGGCTCGCACCTGAACCGCCAGTACAGTCTCCACGATTTCGCCATCGCCGAACAGGTCATGCGTATTCTGGTTAAGGATACAGAAGTCAAGGTGCGTGAGGCACTGGCAACCCGCCTCAAGGAAAATCCTTATATCCCAAGGGACATTATTCTCGCCCTGTCGCACGATGTGGAATCCGTCGCCTTGCCCGTGCTCGAACACTCCCCGCTCCTGTCGGATGCGGAACTGATCTCCGTCATTGTAACCTGCAAGAGCGTAAGCAAGCAGTCGGCCATCGCAATGCGCAAAGCTGTCTCTAAGGATGTATCCGTCGCGCTGGTCTCCACCCATAATTCCGAAGTGGTAGAAAAACTCGCTAAAAACCACAATGCGGACATTCCTGCGGAAGCTTATCACGAAATTATACGCGACCACGGCAAGAACCAGATCATTATGAAAGCCGTGGCGGAACGCCCCAACCTGCCTGTCACGATCGTGGAAAAAGTCATTAGCATGGTGTCGGATTCGCTGGCCCGCGACATGCGTGCGAAATACGATATCGACCAGTCCGTGCTGGCGCTGGAAGCAGACAAGACACGCGAAGTCGCCACCCTGATGCTGGTGGACGGCAACGCCGAGAAGCAGGAAGTGGAAAAACTGGTCGAGCAGTTACAGGCTTACGGCAGGCTGACCCCATCCATCATCCTGACATCATTGTGCCGCGGTAACCTGTATTTCTTCGAAACCAGTCTCGCCCGCCTCTCCAGTATTCCCGTGCGTAATGCGCAGCTCCTGATCCATGACAAAGGCGGCCTCGGTTTCAAGGCGCTTTATAACAAGGCAGGCCTGCCGGACAAATTCTTCGCCGCCTGCAAAGTGCTGCTGGAAGTGGTCGCCATGATCCGGCGCGCGCAGCCTTCCCTGAAAGGAACGGATTACTCGAACCAGGTCATCCACAACCTGCTGGCCAAGACCGCCGGACAGAATGTCGACAACCTTTCCTACATTATCGCCCTGATCCGCCAGGCCGCTTAAATATTTGACACCCCCAGCGCCAGCGCCTATAAAGCTAGCCTTCGCTTATGCGGGTGTAGTTCAATGGTAGAACAGCAGCTTCCCAAGCTGCATACGTGGGTTCGATTCCCATCACCCGCTCCAGAAAACTTAATAACTTCCTGTTTCTCTTTTACCGCCCCATCCCCTCCTCCATCTGCCTTCGTGTCAGGCCAACTGCTCTGTGCGGTTGAGTCGGTGGCAAAGAACGAAATGGGGGGGGCTGCTCCGCCATGTTCAACAGTTCTAGCGTAGGCTTCTCAGGAGAATATGGCGCTACCTCATGTAATTGCTCATGATTCGGCAGCTCTGCCTTTGATGCTTCAAAAAAGCTTTGCACGGCTCGCGGCTCAATACGCCACACTTCGCCATCACGCATAAATACAACAGCATGCTCCTGTTTATATGCTTCACCTATAGCTTGAGCCAGCCATTGATTGACATTCTCGTCGCTTGCTTCTCCCCAGTAAAGATCGCTATTTAAATGTCTGGCTGAAAGGCGATCACTTCTGTTTACCAGGGCATGAACAGAATCCTGATTTACACGATAGGCTGCACCGCACGCCACGAAATGCGACTCTTCACCGGTAAGAAGTGTATTCTCAATCGCCGCAACAGCACGGTTTCCTATCTCATAACTTTGTTGTTTCTGGATATACTCCTGCCTGAGCTTCGGCAATTTATCTTCGATTCTCCTTGCGACTTCATTTGTATATGCGGTAACCACTTCATCTCCGGCCGCTAGCCTGGTGCTTATTTCGCTGTATATTTTCTTGAGCATAGCCCCATAAGCTTCATGTTCCTTACTTCCTCCTTCGCTACCCTGCCTGCGTGTTACCGCATCCACCCATGCCTGGCCCCTGCCTCCCGCCTGTCCCTGCACTACACTTACAAGCGGACAGTTAAATGGCTTAACATTCGTAGCATCGGCAAGATAATGACTGCCCCCATAACGCGTATATACAGGCTCTACTGTTCTCTTCCCTTGCCTCTTTGAATATAGCGGTTCTTCCTGCCGACCTGTGTCATCATCATAAGTATATAAGGGCCGCAGATCTGTCTGCCGCCGGAAGCTTCCGTTCTGGGCGGGAAAAGCAGCCGTTTTATAAAAAAAGTTTTCTGTTAATAGGGCCTCATCGACTGGTTCCCTTTGCATGGCCGTATCTTTTCCTAAGGCCACCACCATCCCAGGAAGGAAAGCTGACGTAAAAATCGTCTGCTCCCATACGGAGGTCGCAAAATTATCATAATGAGAAAGATCGCTCACTGTAATGCGTGTATCTTCAGCCTCAAGCCCTCTCTTCTGGAATTCCCGCCCCAATTCGATCAGGTAATCCATTATCACTGCCTGATAAGCAGGAATAGCCAGCGCGAGTCCCGGATTTACACGACCGAACTCCATTCCCGCAAGTATTTCCGTACTGGTATAGGGCTGGCTATCATGCCTTTTTCTGTCCGGCGACTTTGTATCAAAAGATAGCCTGTCATCAACATCCGCATTCACAGAAATATCATATCCCGGTATAAGCCCTCTTACATAAGGAGAATTCAAAATGGTGCCCGCTTCATAACGCTTCTGCACATACTCTTCGGCCCCTGCCATAATCAGTTTAGCCGCTTTCTTATAATTATTGAAAAAACGTAGCCGCACCTCCTCCGGAATATCATATCCCTCACGCTCTACCGTCATCTTCCCCAGTGTATAGGCCCGTTGCAGTAATTTTTCCGGCATCCACACTGCATCCGTTGGATCTATAGGGCCTTCCGCCCGCCAGCGCTCCTCCCTGGCGGCATTATACGCCTTCGCATCGGCATGTTCGGCAAACAATCCCTGATCTATTAAATGTTCCGCCATTGCACTGAAATCAAAGCCGACATCGGGCGGTGCTGCCGCATTGTACTGTCCGGGTTTAAACTCGTGATATCCCTCTACAGTATTTTCATATAGATCGTCATCTTCATCTGTACTCATTGTACACCCAGTCTATGCCATTCCCCCTTTATGATAACATCCTATATTTAACAAACTATTAACGCCTATCCGGCATGGCAAGCTTGGAAACTTATAAATTGAACAAAACCAATCATATTTATCCATAAATACATGGAATTACTCAGTAACGCTGCTCATTAGCCGGTTGCGCTGGAATAAAGCTTTTCCTGTGGCCGGATCAGATTGCTTAGCATGGCTTCCAGCCGGTCAGGGTCAAAAGGTTTGGCAATATAATCGTCCATCCCTGCCGCCAGGCAACGTTCGCAGTCACCTGCAAGCGCATGCGCGGTCATGCCGATAATGGGTAAATGAGGTAAATTCTTTTGCCGTTCATGCTCACGGATGAGTTTGGTCGCTTCCAGCCCGTTCATCCCGTGCATCTGCACATCCATTAATACAGCCGCAAAACTGCCTTCCTGTATTTTCTGAATCGCTTCGGCACCATCAGAAGCCACTTCGCAATCATAGCCGAATGTTTCCAGGAACGTTCTGGCAACCAGAACATTCGCGGGATAATCTTCCACCAGAAGAATGGTGGTTTTTACCCGTTCCACATGTGGATGAGGTATGGAGCGTGAAGATTGTTCGCGCTCTTCGGGAAGCAAAGTAGCGGCCACCTTAAGCGGCAGGCTGACTGTAAAAACGGAACCCTTCCCTAGCGTGCTTTCCACTTTTAGAGTACCGCCCATGATTTCGGTAAGCTTCTTGGTAATGGCAAGCCCGAGGCCCGTTCCCCCATATTTACGGTTGATGGAGGAATCGGCCTGCATGAATTTATCAAAAATCGCCGGCAGCTTGTCCGGCGCAATGCCGATACCGGTATCTTCAACCGCAATAGAAACGATCTGCATGTCGGATTTTGCATCCGGCAGCATAGTGATGGCAATATGCACACCGCCTTTCTCTGTAAATTTCACCGCATTGCTGCATAAATTCAGTATGATCTGGCGAATACGCGCAGAGTCGCCGATAAACGTGCGCCCCTGTACGGATTTATCGTCACTGCTGAACTCGAGATGCTTCTCCTGCGCACGCATGGAAATCATGCTCACAACCTCTTCGATGAGCTGTGCCATTGAAAAAGAAACCTGCTCAAGTTCAATCGTCTGCGCCTCGATTTTGGCCACATCGAGCAAGTCATTGATAAGCTCAAGCAGAGAATTCGCACTGGTCTGCAATGTGCTGATATATTCCTGTTGCTTTTCCGTGAGCGGTTCGCTTGAGGCAAGGATATTGGAAAGCCCGATCACCACATTCATGGGTGTACGGATTTCATGGCTCATATTCGCAAGAAATTCCGTCTTTGCCATATTCGCCGCTTCAGCCGCAGCTTCCTTCCTCTTAATCTCAACCAGATAATCGCGTAGCCGGTATTGCCGCTTGCGATCGCGCAATGCCGCCTGAACGGTGCTCACCAGTTCTGCAATCTGAACAGGACGTGCAATCATGGTCATATTGCCGATGGCCTGCAATGCCTGTGTGGTGGAAAAAGATTCTTTTCCGGCATGCGTCAATACTATCAGGGGAAAATCAGACCATGGCGGCTGATGCTTAAGCACATTCTCCAGAATATGCTCTTTATCGCCCCAAATAGCCTCTTCTGTAATAATGGCAGCATCTGCCCCCCGGGCAATGCCCTCGCACACCTGGTTTATACTCGAGCATATCTGTGTGTTAATCGATTGCCGAAGCAATATATCGGCCGTCGCGTTGGCATCCTTAGCCGTCGGAGCCAGAATCAATACGCGAAAACTTGAGGAAAAGATATTGGACCTCATGCGGTTTTCATCAGGCGCTCATCCTCCCCCACAAAGACCGGGGTCCCGGTAAGAATGCCCTGGAACTTATGCAGCTTCTCCCCTACACGCAGTCCGCCGCTCTCGATCTTAAATTCGCGGATACTGCGCTCATGTTCACCCATACGCTTCTTGAGGATCGATATAGTTTGTCTGACTTCCCCATGTGCTTCGAAATAGCGAAACAGCACGACTGAGTCAGCCAGGTAGCTGGTATCGATAGGCGTATTCATAGCGTTACCCAATAGGCCGTGCTGCGCCACCACCAGGATGGTGACAATATTCTTGTGGCCAAGATAGGTAAGCAGTTCATGCAGCTGGGCGGTCAGGAAATGTTCTTCCGGCATGGAGTTCAGGTAACCGTTCAAACTATCAATTACGACAACACGGGCAGCGGACTGTCCGTCTGCATCCTGCGTTGCCTGACGCACCGTGTGCGCGAATTCGCCGGGCGACATTTCAACGGGATCAATGGCCTGAATCGTAATATGTCCGCTTTTAACATATTTGCGTACAGGCTGACTCATGCCTTCAGCCCGCTGGATCAGCATTTCCATCCGTTCATCAAACGTAAAAATGGCAGCCCGCTCTCCTGCCTCCGCAACCGATAGTGCATATTGTACTGCCAGAGAGGATTTGCCCGAACCTGCAGGGCCTATAAGCAACATGCTTGCGCCATACTCAATCCCCCCGCCCAGCATATTATCCAGTTCGCTAATGCCACTTTTGAGATATGTTCTACCATGCGCCTGGGCATGCTCGGATGCCACCAGCCGAGGAAATATCGCGAGACCGCCCCTAACAATGTTAAAATCGTGATACCCGCCGCGGTATTTCTGCCCGCGCAATTTGGTAATACGTAAGCGGCGGCGTTCGGAACCGTATTCCGGCGAAAGCTGCTCCAGGCTGATAACACCGTGAGCAATACTCTCAAGTTGTTTATCCTCATGATTCAGCGCAGTTTTATCATCAAGAAAAAACGTTGTGCAATTACGGCCAATGAAAAACTGTTTCAATGCCAGCACCTGGCGACGGTAACGCAGCAGGTTTTGCGCTAATAACTTTACCTCCGCCAGTGAATCTATCACACAGCGTGCGGGTTTAATGGTTTCGATGCGCCCAATAATGGCTTTGGTCGTTTCGGAAAGCTCTATCTCCGATGGCTGGTACATAGTGTACTGATTTTCCGGCTGTAAGTCCGCCTCCTGCGCTATCATTTCGAAAATCTCAATACCACTCAGATCCCATCCGTGGGATTTAGCCGTTGCCATTAATTCCTGCTTGGTTTCCGACAGCGTAATGTAAAGCACCTTCTCGCCATTTTTGGCACCTTCTATTAGAAATTGCATGGCAAGTGTGGTTTTGCCGGCACCGGGTGTGCCATGAAGCAGGTAAACGCGGTTTGCCGGTAAGCCACCGCCCAATATATCATCAAGCTCCGCACTTCCGGTTCTAATATTGGTTGCATGATTATTAGGCATAATCCCTCTCTACTTTGAGTGGTCGATATTTAATACTGTTCAAAATCAATTTGTTGTATTGTACTAATATGGCATTAAGAAACAATATGGATTGTAAAACTCACATCTATTTCGGTATGATGCGGCCATGCTGGGACTGAAACATAACGTTAATTTTCTTGTCGATTACGATCCCCAATGGGAACAGGATTTTGCAGAGGAGCGCCTGCGGATTTTAAATGCTTTAGGAGAGTTGGTACTGGGTATTGAGCATTATGGTTCAACCTCAGTAAAAGGCATGCGCGCCAAACCTATTCTGGATATCATGGTGGGGGTAAACCCGTTAAGCAACTGGCAAAAATGCAAAGCCCCTCTCGAGCAGTTAGGATATGATTACGCCGAGCATGCCGGCGTGCCGGGACATCATATCTTCGGGCGCGGGCGTGATTTAAGTGAGCGAACGCATCTCATTCATATCGTGGAATTTGAGGGAGAATCCTGGCGCTCCGGCATCACACTTCGTGATGCTTTGCGCAGCAACCCCCAATTGCGGGAGGCATACATTCAGGAAAAAGAACGTGCCTGCAGGGAAGCCCCTGAAGGTAGAGCCAAATATAACCTGCAGAAAGCGGACTTCATTAGCAAAATGAAGTCAGAATTGCTAAAAACCAATAACAACGGATGATGTTCGAATGGTTTCACGACTATTTCCAGAAATCCTGTGCTTCCGTCGGCAAACTCATTAACATACGGCTAAAAGAAGCTAGCTCTACATGCTTACGTAAAGCTCTTGCCACATCCGCAATAGCCGAATCCGGCGAAAAATTATGATCCCGGCGAAATGACCGCACCTCTCTTGCCAGCGATTCACGATCCGCGAAAGGCAGCTTTTCCTCCTGTATATTCCAGCTCTCTACAAAAATAGCCCGCAAGAGAGGAGGAAGTTCGTCCGCAAAACGTAATGCGTCTGCAATATGAAGACGGCGACGGAACACATACAGCACGGCTTGCACTGTCGTATAGGTCTGATTACGTGTAGTCAGACCGGTTTCTTCTTTCGCATCCGCAAGAAATGCTTCAAATGCTTCTGATGCGTGCTGATATTCCATGGGAATCGTCATTTTCGGCCTCTCTTCTTTGGGTAATTCGCAATGTGGCAAGTGATCATATGTGAGCTTTAGCACTTCTTTGCAGGAAATCCTTCCGCAATATATGGATATTTTACGCTCCCCGCTTCAGCCTTACATTAGCTCCTAATAACAACACGGCACCATGGCAAAAGCATCGGATTCAACATTACAGGAACGCCGGGAAAAACGGCAGGCACGCAGAGCGAAACAGCATCGCGAGAACTTTATGCGCGCTGAAAAAATGCATGAATTACGCATGTCTAGTCCTCTTGCGTCAGAGCAACCTGAATTGAAGCATCGCTATTATATCGGCTGCTCCGGCTGGTATTATCAGGATTGGCGCGGCGTTTTTTATCCTGAGGAATTACCCAAAAACGAATGGTTTCATTATTATGCCAGCCATTTTGGAACCGTGGAGCTTAACGCACCGTTTTATTCCTGGCCCACCGCCGCTACCGTCAAAACATGGATCCGCCAGAATAAGCAGGAAGATTTTATCTATACCATCAAAGTCAATGAATTGATCACTCACAGCAAGGCTTTTGAAGACACACAGGAGACGATCCGGGATTTCGGCTATATTGCGGATATGCTGGGGCCGCAGATGGGCTGTTTCCTGTTCCAGCTTCCGCCCCGGTTTCAATATACACCCGAACGGTTAAAGAATATCCTGAGCCAGTTGGAACCCGGCAAACGCAATGTTATAGAATTCCGCCATGCCAGCTGGTGGAACGAAACCGTGTACAAGGCATTTCGCAAAAGCGGCGCAATTTTCTGCTCCTGCAGCGGCCCCAAACTTCCTGATGAACTTATACAGACTGCAGATGAGATTTATATCCGCTTCCACGGCACGCAAAACTGGTACCGTCATGATTATAGCCTTGAGGAGCTGAAAGTCTGGACCGACCGCATAAAAAACTGTAATCCAAAACACGCATGGATTTATTTCAACAACGACTTTTCCGGCCATGCCATCCGCAATGCGACATTGCTTATGAAGCTGTTAAAGGCGTAATCAGGTTAATCGATCATATAACGGAAAGTATAGAAATGCTTGCCGTCTTTTATATCGATCGTCATATCCCCCTTTAAACCCGCAAGTTCGCCGGTACCGGTGCCAGGCACAACAGTAATATACTGTGCAGGCGTTCCCTTATTCATGGCGGAGCTGTGCTGCAGACAGAAACTGCCTTCAATTCCCTCCACTTTTCCAGTCACCTTCTCCAGAGCAACATATCCCCCGGACTGGGTTTTCATATCCATGATCCCCATCATGGCCACGACGCTGGTGGCTTCCAGCGGTCCCGTAAATGTTTTTTCAAACGTCATCCTGCCCGCCCCGATATGCTGCAAAGTATCATCGACCGGCTGCGGAGTGGCTTTTACTTCGAAAGCCCCTTGAATCGTTTTCATTCTAACCTCACTCTATAGCTTTTGGCCGATACTGTTACGCATTGACATGTAAATTATCTATAGAATTATGATGCCAAACGTGAGTCATGAGGAACAAATGAATTCAGCCAAACCCCGTTGCGCCTGGGTACCGGATGGCAAACCCGATTATACGCATTACCATGATGCGGAATGGGGCGTGCCGGTGCATGACGACCGCCATCTGTTCGAAATGCTGTGCCTGGAAGGCGCACAGGCGGGGCTAAGCTGGTATACAATTCTGCAGCGCCGCAAGGGCTACCGCAAAGCATTCAGGAACTTCGATCCGGCCAAATGCGCACGGCTGACAGATGCAGAACTGGAACATATTCTGGCTACAGGAAACGTTATACGCAACCGCCTGAAAGTGTTCTCCGTACGCAAGAATGCCATCGCTTTTCTTGCGATCCAAAAGGAATTCGGCTCTTTCGATAGCTATCTCTGGAGCTTTGTCGGCGGAAACCCCAGAATCAACCGCCCCACAGGCCGTAATGACGTTCCTGCCAGCACAAAGGAATCGGATGCCATCTCCAAAAATCTCAAGAAACGCGGCATGAGTTTCGTGGGTTCAACAATTATCTATGCCTATATGCAGGCGGTCGGCCTCGTGAACGACCACACACAGGATTGCTTTCTTTGTCCCTGAGTAAGGATTAAGCTACAGCTTCTTCGTGGAACTGATAATTGCTGCCCATCGCCCGCTTGGCGGAGTACATTGCCGCATCCGCCCGCTGGATAAGACTATCACGCGTCTGCGGCGGCCCACCGAGCGTTGTCGCCACACCAATGCTGATGCCGACCTCCACAAGCTGCCCTGTCACCGGGAATGGCTCGGATACAAGATCGATAATCTTATTGGCGACCGCCACACAGTCATTCGGCCCTCTGACATCTTCGATCAGCACGGCAAACTCATCGCCGCCGAAACGTGCCGCCGTATCATATGGCCGCATGCACTCCCTGAGACGCTGTGCAACGCCTTTAAGAAGCGCATCCCCCGCAGCATGCCCCATCGTATCGTTAACCTGCTTGAAGCAATCCAGATCCATGAAAAATACCCCGATATGGATCGGGTGACGCCTGCTTCTGGCAAGCGCCATATCCAGACGGCTCTCAAAGGAATGGCGGTTGGCAAGCCCGGTTAGAGGGTCAAAGTGCGCTTTCCTTGCCAGCATGCCTTCCAGCTGCTTACGCTTGATCGCATATTGAATCGCGCGCCTTATATCCGTGCCGGTATTATGGGACTTGAACAGGTAATCCTGCGCCCCCGCTTCCATGCCGCGAATGGCCATTCCTTCATCATTATGCCCTGTAAGAATGACAACCGGAACATGCGGCATCATCTGCTGTATAGCCAACAGACCGCTGAACTCCACCGCATCGGGCAGATTAAGATCCAGCAGCACCACGTCATATATCCCATCTGCCAGTGCGCGCAATGTCTCCGCTATCGTGAAAACATGCTGGATTGTATAGGCATCCGGCGCAAGCGTCTGCAATGTTTTCTTAATCAGCAGAGCATCGCTCAGCGTATCTTCCACCAGCAGGAGTTTAATCGGGTGCGCTGCATTCATAAGCATTATCCTTGAGAGAGCTTTCTTATCCGGGAGTGAAGGCAGGAAGCATCCTTCCTGCCCTCATAGCCACTACTGCAGATTAGCTTCGCTTTCGATATCGATCTTCACCTGGTCACCCAGTCCCGGCAGGTAACGGTCGATCCCGAAATCCGAGCGGTTGATTGAAGTGCTAGCAGTGAAACCCGCCGTCATCTTATTCATCATATTCTTATCAAGCTTGTTCAGCTTCACATTGAGTGCAACGGGCTTGGAAACGCCGTGGAGCGTCAGCGTACCGTGAACGACCGCACTGTCCTTACCGTTAAGATCCACCCGGTCGCTCACGTAAGTGGCTGTCGGAAAAGCTTCTGCATCCAGAAATTCCTTACCTTTCACATGCTCATCAAGCTTGGCGATATCCGTATCGAGATTGGCAATCGGAATGGTTACATTCACTTTGCTCGCCGCCGGGTTCTGCTGATCGAGCACCAGGGTGCCCTGGATATTCATGAATTTGCCTGACGGATTGGAAAAACCGAAATGGTTGATATGGAATTCGACCGCCGTATGCATCGGGTCCAGCGTATAGGTTTCCGGTGAGGCAAAAGAAGGCGTTGCCAGTGTGCAGGCGAGCAATGTGCCATAGGTCAACCGGGAAAGAAGATGTCGCATAATCATGTTCCTTTTATAAGAAGTGAATGACAAGAGATTAATCAGGACGATAGTTTCTATTCGGGAAAAATACAAGCGGACACAATCGCATCGGGAAAAAAATTCCGCCTGTTCGCCTGATTAGTCATAACCTGATATAACAGAAAAAGATCAGCTGCAATAAACTACTGGATTTCCTAAGGACAAAACTACTCTTCCTGTGTCGTTTATAGACATTTTATACAATCGCTCTGAATAAAATACGATTGATTTATGCCATGCCGTTTATAATAGCCGGAGTTAAAACGCATCATGTTAGGGTGGTAATCGTTATGAAAAAATATGCACAATATATCAGCGCTATTTTAGTGGTCACACTTATAACTGCCTGCGGTGACACTCAGGGACAAAGAGCTTTATCCGGCGGCGCTATCGGTGCCGGTGCGGGTGCCTTAGGCGGTGCCGTTCTCGGTGGAAGCCCGGTAGGGGGTGCTTTGATCGGCGGTGCGGCAGGTGCGGCAACGGGTGCTTTGACAACAAAAAAACAGATTAATTTCGGCGATATTAAATAGCACTACATCGTCATCACATCCAGGATAGTATATGACTGAAAACACACAGGGTATTTCCAGACCGCAGTGGCTGGTTTCCTGTATCATCTCCATGCTGGTAGGCATAGGCGGAACGGCACTTTATTATAGTCCCCCGCCTCCTCCGCATGAGGTCGGTGAGGATACCTCATGGATAGCCTTGTCTCCTGCCAGCGATCCTTTGACTTATACGCAGGAAGCCATGTTTCACTCCGATATCAAACTGCCTGCAGTCACTTCTTTCTCCGGTAAGGTGAAATTCATTACAGACGCAACAAGCCAGAAACCTAAAACAAAACTTGGCTATGTGGTGGATATGAATATTGCGCCGCTGGATACCAAACAGTTTCCACCCCAGCCCAAGCCTAGCTCCGGAACCGATGCATCCGCGAAAGCAGCGCCAGTTCCCACCGTCGATTACGATGTAGTGTTCTATTTCATCCTTAAGGACAAAGACGGCTTCCCTCTGATGAAACTCGCCAGCAATGAAGAGACTGTGCATTCAGGGCAGAACAACCATTTTCAGTTCTATGCCAGGAATTACGTACCCGCATCTGTTGCCGCCAATACACGCGTGATAAGCGCACGCATTGAAGCGGTCAGGTGTTTAAGCTGCAGATCTGAGATCGAGCATGAAGCGGAACGGCGTAAACCGCACTCCATCTTCCATTTCTAACCATAAAGGACGGTTTCAAAACCAACACACAATAAAAAAGGCCGCTACTTTCATAGCAGCCTTTTTGGGTGGTCTAGCAAATGGCTTAAGCTGCTTCTGCCGGAGCTTCAGCAACCGGACCGGAGTCCTGGCCTTTTGCGGATTCATCGCGATCCACCAGCTCGATAATTGCCAGCGGAGCATTGTCGCCGTAGCGGAAGCCCGCTTTCAGCACGCGGGTGTAACCGCCCTTGCGGTCCGCATAACGCGTCGCAATGGTGCTGAACAGTTTTTCAACCAGCGCCGTATCCTGAATCTCTGCAATGGCCTGACGGCGAGCATGCAGACCGCCGCGCTTGCCGAGCGTAATCAGGCGCTCAACAACCGGACGAAGATCCTTCGCCTTCGGCAAAGTGGTGGTAATCTGCTCATGCTTGATCAAAGCCTGGCACATATTGGCAAACATAGCTTTACGGTGTGACGATGTAACACCAAGCTTTCTACCGCTAATTTTATGACGCATTGTATCTCTCCCTCATCCCCTAGTACGGATCTTCAAATTTACGTGCCAGCTCTTCAATATTTTCAGGCGGCCATTCCGGTACTTCCATACCGAACTTGAGCCCCATGCTGACGAGCACTTCCTTGATTTCATTAAGCGACTTGCGGCCGAAGTTCGGCGTCTTGAGCATTTCGCTTTCGGTCTTCTGTACCAGATCGCCGATGTAAACGATATTGTCGTTCTTCAGGCAGTTTGCGGAACGCACAGACAGTTCCAGCTCGTCTACCTTCTTCAGCAAATACGGGCTGAACTTCAGATCCGACTTTTCTTCTTTCTTTTCTTCCAGAGCCTGCTCTTCGAAATTGATGAACAGACGCAGCTGGTCCTGCAGGATACGTGCAGCAAATGCTACTGCGTCTTCCGGCGTAACCGTGCCATCTGTTTCCAAAGTCAGGGCAAGCTTGTCATAGTCAGTCACCTGGCCAACGCGGCTATGGTCAACTTTATAGCTGACTTTGCGGACCGGGCTGAACAGCGCATCTACCGGGATCAGACCGATCGGCGCATCTTCCGGACGGTTCTGCGAAGCGCGGACGTAACCCTTGCCCACTTCAACCGTCAGTTCCATGTTCAGCTTAGCGCCTTTATCGAGCGTGCAGATCACATGATCTTTATTGATGATTTCAACATCATGCGTTTCCGCAATCATGCCGGCAGTCACTTCGCACGGACCGACAGCCTGCAGCGACAGGTGCTTCTTTTCCGGGCTATGTACTTTAATGCGCAGCTCTTTAATGTTGAGGATGATGTTGGTAACGTCTTCACGTACGCCGGTCAGCGCAGAGAACTCATGCAGCACGCCGTCGATCTTGATCGCGGTGACAGCAGCGCCTTGCAGCGAGGAAAGCAGAATCCTGCGCAGGGCAACGCCGAGCGTATTGCCGAAACCACGCTCAAGCGGTTCTGCAACGATCGTCGCAATATTCGGATTGTTGCTTGCAACATCCACATCGAGCTTGTTCGGTTTAATTAAATCATGCCAGTTTTTGCTAATCACGGATTGTCCTCACTTCTTAGTGTTTGACGATAAAGTCTTATGTCCCACATTCACGATAAAAGATGAACGGCCTGAAGCCGCTCATCTTATGTATCACATCAAATATTAAACCCTGCGGCGCTTCGGCGGACGGCATCCGTTATGCGGAACCGGAGTGATGTCACGAATGGACGTCACAACCAGACCGACAGCCTGTAATGCGCGCAGCGCGGATTCACGACCGGTGCCCGGTCCTTTTACAACGACAGTCACCGTCTTCAGACCATGCTCCTGCGCTTTTCTTGCAGCGGCATCGGCAGTAACCTGCGCAGCATACGGCGTGGATTTACGCGAACCTTTAAAACCATGCGCACCAGCGGAAGACCAGGAAACGGTGTTACCCTGCATATCGCTGATCGTTACAATCGTATTGTTGAAGCTTGCATTAACATGCACAACGCCTGCACTGATATTCTTGCGCTCGCGCTTTTTAATGCGCCCTGCATTTGCGTCTTTGTCTTTGCCTTTAGCTGCCTGTGCCTGAGCCATAATAATCTAATCCTCGAGTTGCCTGTATTCAGGTATTATTTCTTCGTCGCTATTTTCTTACCGGCAATAGCCTTAGCCTTGCCCTTACGGGTGCGCGCATTTGTATGCGTACGCTGACCGCGAACCGGCAACCTCTTACGGTGGCGAAGACCACGGTAGCAGCCCAGATCCACAAGGCGCTTCACGTTCATCGACACTTCACGGCGCAAATCGCCTTCAACAGTGTAATCACGGTCAATGATTTCGCGAATCTTGATCACTTCGCTTTCAGTAAGCTGGTGCACGCGCTTACTCAGCTCAAGATCTGCTTTCTGGCAGATTTCCTCTGCTTTTTTCGGTCCGATACCGTGAATATACTGCAGCGCGATTAGAACGCGCTTCCCAGTCGGAATATTTACACCTGCAATACGAGCCACAAATTCTCCTTAAAACTCAATCACTTATAAAAAATAGGCCCAAACAAGGAACATCCAAGCCTATGGGTAAGAGAGCGGAAATAATATGAATTATTTCCCCGCTGTCAATCTTTTTAACGAACTTTGAAGCACTTTATCGATATACTTCGTTACTTCGCCAATTTCCGCCATTCCATCCACACTATGGAGCACACCGTGCTTTTCATAATAAGGAAGTAACGGGGCCGTCTGGAGGTGATAAGCCGCCAGTCGCGATTTCACCGTTTCACGATTATCGTCCTTACGGCGCACAAATTCGTGGGAACCGCAAACATCGCATACGCCCTGCATTTTAGTAGGCTTGAACTCATCGTGATAACCCGCGCCACACTTTGCGCATGCAAAGCGTCCGGCAATACGGTTAATCAGCATGGCGTCATCTACCGTGATCTCGATGACGAGATCAATATAGCGGTTCATGGCTGCCATGGTCTTGTCGAGTGCTTCCGCCTGCACGACCGTGCGCGGGAACCCGTCAAGAATAAAACCGTTACGGCAATCCGGCTGGGAGATACGCGACCGGATCAGCTCAACCATGATATCGTCGGAAACCAGCTGCCCTGCCTTCATGACCGAATCAGCCTGTTTGCCGATCTCAGTACCTTCAGCTACAGCTGCGCGTAACATATCACCGGTGGAAAGCTTAGGCACGTTCAGGCGCTTCTGTAATAATTCCGCCTGCGTTCCCTTCCCTGCTCCCGGCGGCCCTAAAAGAATAATGTTCATTTCTTCCCCTTGAGCCTTGCCTTCTTGATCAACCCTTCATACTGATGGGCAAAAAGATGCGACTGTACCTGCGCCACGAAATCCATAAGCACGTTAACCGTAATCAGCAGACTCGTTCCGCCGAGATAGAACGGCATTTTGTAATTCGCAATCAGAACTTCCGGAAGTGCGCATACGAAACATAAGTAAATCGCACCGACAACGGTCAGACGGGTCAAAACATAGTCCAGGTATTCCGCTGTATTCTTGCCGGGACGGATACCTGCGATAAATCCACCATATTTCTTCAGGTTTTCTGCCGTGTCATTGGCATTGAATACGATCGGGGTATAGAAAAAGCAGAAAAACGCAATGATCGCCATATATAAGACGATGTAAAGCGGCTGACCATGGCCAAGATACGCCGTCACTGTGGACATCCAGGAAGGACCTTTGCCCTGGTTGAAGCCGGCGATAGTCAGCGGGAACAACAGAATCGAACTCGCAAAAATCGGAGGAATCACGTTGGACATATTAAGCTTCAACGGCAAGTGCGAGCTCTCGCCGCCCATGATTTTCATCCCTACCTGACGCTTTGGGTACTGCACGATAATACGGCGCTGTGCACGCTCCATGAACACGATAAACGCGATCAAAGCCAGTGCAATCGCGATAACGATCAGGATAATCTCAACCGGAAGCGCACCGGTACGGCCCAGTTCAAGGGTGCTAGCCAGAGCGCTCGGAAACCCTGCAACGATGCCTGAGAAAATGATAAGCGATGAACCGTTGCCAATGCCGCGCGCGGTGATCTGCTCACCGAGCCACATGAGGAACATCGTTCCACCGACCAGCGTCATGGCTGTTGTCAGGCGGAAGAAAAGACCAGCATCAATAACTGCTGATACCCCATTTTCCTGCATGCTTTCCAGACCGACGGCAATACCGTAGCCCTGCATGAAAGCAAGCAATACTGTACCGTAACGCGTATATTGATTGATTTTGCGTCTGCCTGCTTCGCCTTCTTTCTTCAAAGCTTCCAGATGGGGAGAAGCAATCGTCATCAGCTGGATGATAATCGACGCAGAAATATAAGGCATGATCGCAAGCGCGAAAATGGTCATACGACCGAGCGCACCGCCCGAAAACATGTTGAATACACCAAGAACGCCACCGGAGTGATGTTTAAAAATCTGGGCCAGAATCTGTGGATCGATACCGGGAATCGGAATATAAGCCCCTATACGGGCTACAATAAGAGCGCCTATCACGAACCAGAGACGCTGCTTGAGTTCCTTTGCCTTGCCTATGACGCTGAGATCAAAGCTACCGGCAAGGCGTTCCGCCGCAGAAACCATAAATTCTGTACCTTACATTTTCAGGTTAAAGATTGGGGTAATCCGGGGAGAACAGCAACTGCCAGAATTAAGCAGCAGCTGCAACCGTAACTTTGCCGCCAGCCTTCTCTACCGCTTCAATCGCCGCTTTGGAAGCGCGCGTAATTTCAATCGTAAGCTTGGCTTTGATTTCGCCCTTGGAAAGGAGCTTCACGCCATGCGGATTTTTGCGGGCAACGCCTGCTTCAACAAGCGCTTCAACCGTAACCGGCTTTTTAGCATCCAGTTTACCAGCATCAACAGCCTTCTGCAGGTCGCTGAGATTCACAACGCTGAACTCAACGCTCTTATACTGGTTGAATCCACGCTTCGGCAAGCGACGGTGAATCGGCATCTGACCACCTTCGAAACCTTTGATACGCACACCGGTACGCGCCGTCTGGCCTTTACCGCCACGGCCGGAAGTCTTGCCTTTGCCGGAACCGATACCGCGACCAACGCGCATACGGCCTTTGCGTGCACCTTCGTTATCTTTAATTTCGCTCAACATATGTTCCTCGTCGCAATCTTATTTGTGAATCACGCTCAAAGCGTAATTACGATTATTCTACCACCTTTACCAGGTGCTTTACTTTTTCGATCATTCCACGCAGAGAAGGCGTATCTGCAAGCGTACGCTTACGGTTGATCTTATTGAGGCCAAGCCCGATCAGCGTATCGCGCTGATATTTCTGGCGACCGATAGGGCTGCCCGTCTGGATCAGCGTTACAGTCTTTCCCGAAGCAGCCTGAGCCGGAGCTTTCTTTTCTTTCGGAGCAGCCGTTGCAGCAGCTTCCTTCTTAGCGGGAGCAGCTTTCTTGGCTGTCGTATCCGTTGTTTTCTTGGCAGCAGGTTTCTTCACCGCTTTCTTTTCAGCAGTTTCGGAACCTTCGGCTTTCGCTTTTTTCTCAACCATATGTATCGCCCTAAACTATACTATTCTTCTTTTTTGTCGTCTTTCACTTCCGCACCCGACTCACGACGGCCGATGATTTCACCGACTTTCTTGCCACGTTTTGCAGCAACTGCACGCGGAGAACGCATGGTCGTAAGCGCATCGAAAGTGGCTTTCACCATGTTATGCGGATTGGAAGTACCGATCGACTTTGCTACAACGTCCTGAACGCCCAGCGCTTCGAAAACAGCGCGCATCGGACCGCCAGCGATGATACCCGTACCCGGAGCAGCCGAGCGCATGAAGATCTTGCCTGCACCGAAACGGCCAGCGATATCATGATGCAGTGTGCGGCCTTCGCGCAGTGCGATACGCACCATATGCTTTTTAGCATCGTCGGTCGCTTTCTTTACTGCATCGGTAACTTCTTTCGCCTTGCCGGAACCATAACCGACACGTCCCTTGCCGTCACCGACAACAACGAGCGCAGCAAAACCGAAACGCTTACCGCCTTTAACTACTTTTGCAACACGATTGACTGCAACGAGCTTATCGATGAACTCGTTGGCCGCTTCTTCTTTGTCTGCTGCCGCTTTTTTGTTTTCACGTGCCATCTGTTATTTCCCAATGCTTAGAATGATAATCCGCCTTCACGCGCGCTGTCCGCAAGCGCTTTAACGCGCCCATGATACAGATAACCGCCACGATCGAACACTACTTCAGAGACTTTAGCTTTTTTCGCACGTTCTGCAATCAGACCGCCAACCATTTTAGCTGCGTCAATCGTAGCACCGGATTTTACTTTATCCGTGACTGCTTTTTCAACGGTGGAAGCATGAGCCAGCGTTACGCCCTGAGCGTCATCGATAACCTGCGCATAGATATGCTTGCCGGAACGAAATACGGACAGACGAACACGGCCGCCAGCTTTCTTGCGAATTGCAATACGAACACGTTCTTTACGGCGTTCAAATAAATGGTGTTGCTTTCCCATATGATCCTACTTCTTCTTGCCTTCTTTACGACGGATTTTCTTGCCTTCATAGAGCACGCCCTTGCCCTTGTACGGGTCAACGCGACGCAGACGATGAAGTTCCGCAGCCACCTGGCCGACCAGCTGCTTATCAGCACCGGAAATAACGATCAGGGTCGGCTTTTCCGCCTTGATTTCAACACCGGCCGGAATCACAAATTTGATTTCATGGCTGTAACCGAGCGACATAGTGAGAACACCTTTGTCAACTGCGGCCCTGAAACCCACGCCGATGATTTCAATGCGAACGCTGAAACCTTCAGAAACGCCCTTCACCATGTTATTGATGAGTGCGCGAGCGGTTCCCCACATAGCACGCGCTTCCTTGCTGTCGTTAGCCGGAGCAACATGAACTTTGCCATCCGTGAACGAAATCTTGGCAGCGCTATTGATTGCAGCATGCAGTTCGCCTTTGGCGCCCTTAACGCTGATTTCCTGGCCTTTGATATCGACCTTTACTTTATCCGGTACTGCAACCGGCAACTTACCTACACGCGACATGAGTCATCCCCTAGAATACGCTGCACAATACTTCGCCGCCGACATTGGCGCTACGTGCTTCGAAGTCAGACATTACACCTTTGGAAGTGGAAACGATAGCAATGCCCAGACCGTTGAAAAACTTCGGCAAATCCGAAATGGAGCTATAAAGGCGGCGCCCCGGGGTGGATTCACGCGAGATTTCTTTAATAACCGGTTCACCTTCATGATACTTAAGGTCAACGCGGATATCTTTTTTATTTCCGTCTTCTACAACAGCATAGTCACGGATGTAACCGTCATTCTTCAGCACTTCGAGCACGTTGGCGCAAAGCTTGGAATAGTGGCACTCAACATGCGCCAGACGTGCCTTCTGGCCGTTTCTGATGCGCGTAATCATATCCGAAAGGAGGTCGTTAATAGCCATAATTTCTCTCCTTACCAGCTGGACTTAACGAGGCCGGGAATCTGACCGAACGAGCCGAGCTCGCGCAGTTTGATACGGCAAAGTTTGAATTTACGATAGTTACCACGCGGACGACCGGTCAGTTCGCAACGATTGCGGTGACGGGTTTTAGCGCCGTTGCGCGGCATGGCAGAAAGCTTCATCTGAGCAGCGAAGCGCTCTTCCATGGAAAGCTCTTTATTCATGATGACAGCCTTAAGAGCGGCACGCTTGCCAGCAAACTTCTTTGCCAGCCTTTCCCGCCTGTTGTTTTTCTCTACCGAGCTAGTTTTTGCCACAATGTACCTCTTTTACTTAACAAACGGAAACTGGAAGCCAGCGAGAAGTGCCTTTGCTTCTTCATCAGTATTAGCGGTGGTCACGAAGGACACATCCATACCGCGGATCTTATCAACTTTATCATAGCTGATTTCCGGGAAGATGAGCTGTTCTTTGAGACCGAAAGTGTAGTTACCCTGCCCGTCGAAGCTCTTGCCAGACACACCACGGAAGTCGCGAATACGCGGCATTGCAGTGGTAATCAGACGATCCAGGAATTCATACATACGCTGTTTACGCAAAGTCACCTTAGCACCGATCGGAAGATTCTGGCGCAGCTTAAAACCTGCAATGGATTTGCGTGAACGCGTGATAATGGGCTTCTGACCGGAGATCAGCGCCAGTTCATTGACAGCGACATCAATAACCTTGCTGTCATCAACGGCTTCGCCAAGCCCCATATTGATAACGATCTTTTCCAGCTTCGGAATCTGCATCGGATTCGCATAACCGAACTGCTTCTGCAGGTCGGCACGGATTTTTCCAACATAGAGCGCCTGCATGCGCGGCATGGAAGAAGTCTCAGTCGTTTTAGCAGCTTTTTTCATATAACTTTCTCTGTACAAATCCGGTTTTTGCCGGAAAAAATCAAAAGAGGACGCGACTTATACTATAATTCCCCTTTATTGCAATGAAAAAAACCTGCAATGGGAATCTTTTCAAGTCTTAGCCCGGAATCTTAAGCGATCACCTCGCCAGAACGTCTGGCAACGCGCACTTTGTTACCATCGGCCAGCTCTTTGTAGCCAACACGCGTAGCTTTACCTTCTTTCGGGTCGAGCAGCGCCACGTTGGAAATATGCAGCGAGGCCTCCTTGCTGACGATACCACCGGCATTCGTACGATCCGGACGCTGGTGACGTTTTACAAGGTTAACACCGGAAACGACAACGCGGTCACTTTCACGGATAACCGAAAGAACGGAGCCTTTTTTGCCTTTATCTTTACCGGCAATAACAACGACTTCGTCGCCTTTTTTAATTTTAACTTTTTTCTGAGACATGTGAGTCGTTCCCCTTACAACACTTCCGGTGCCAACGATACGATCTTCATGAACTGCTTGGCACGCAGTTCGCGCACAACCGGGCCGAAGATACGGGTGCCGACCGGCTCATTATCCTTACCGACCAGAACCGCCGCATTCTTATCAAAACGGATAGCGCTGCCATCCGGACGGCGAACGGCAAAAGCAGTGCGCACGATAACGGCGCGGTGCACCTGGCCCTTTTTAACTTTACCACGCGGAATAGCATCCTTTACAGACACCACAATTACGTCGCCGACGGATGCCGTCTTACGCTTGGAACCGCCCAGCACCTTAATGCACTGTACGCGCTTGGCGCCGGAATTATCCGCAACATCCAGGTTTGTTTGCATTTGAATCATAAAAAGCCCGCTTTCTTTCTGTCACCTGACCAATTAATAGATCACAGCCCATTTTTTCGTTTTCGAAATCGGGCGTGATTCGACGATCTTTACGACATCGCCGGTTTTGCACTTGTTCTGCTCGTCATGAGCGGAATATTTCTTGGAGCTACGCACCGTCTTTTTGTAGATCGGATGCGTGAAACGACGCTCAACCTGGACTACAACGGTCTTATCGCCTTTGTCGCTGGTCACTACACCTTGCAAAATACGTTTCGGCATCGTTACTCTCCTGCAGCTTTCTTTTTAGCGGTTGTTTTCTTGGCTTTCGTCTCTTTAGCGGCGGCTTCTGCCTTCGGCGCTTTTGGAGTCTTCGCCTTCTTCACAGCGGGTACGGTACCTGCCGGTTCATTCAGCAACGTCTTGACGCGAGCGATATCGCGACGAACGGCACGGAAACGTGCAGTGTTCGGCGTTTCACCGCCTGCAATTTGAAAACGCAGGTTGAACAGCTCTTTCTTCAGGGAAACAGCCATATCCTTCAATTCGTCGTGTGACTTACCACGCAATTCGGAAATGTGCGCCATAAACTTAGTGTCCTTCCCCTAAACGAGCTATAAACTTGGTTTTGATCGGGAGCTTTGCAGCTGCGCGTTCAAAAGCCTCGCGTGCCACCTGTTCGCTCACACCGTCTACTTCGAACAGAACGCGGCCCGGCTTTACGCGGCATACCCAAAATTCAACGGAACCTTTACCGCTGCCCATACGTACTTCAGCAGGCTTGCGCGTAACAGGTACATCCGGGAAAATGCGGATCCAGAGGCGGCCGACACGCTTTACGTGTCTGGAAATCGCACGGCGAGCCGCTTCAATCTGGCGCGCAGTAACGCGTTCCGGTTCAAGCGCCTTCAGGCCGTATTCCCCGAAATTCAGGTCAAAACCACCTTTAGCGTTACCTTTAATACGGCCTTTATGGGCCTTACGGTATTTTGTCTTCTTCGGCATCAACATAAAATATGCTCTTATATCAGTTCGTTACCAGTGGTGCGCTCAACGTCTTTCTTGTCCTGCGCCATCGGATCGTGGGCCATGATTTCGCCCTTGAACACCCACACCTTCACACCGATGATACCATAGGTGGTAAGGGCGGTTGCTATACCATAGTCTACATCAGCACGCAAGGTATGAAGCGGAACGCGACCTTCGCGGTACCATTCCATACGGGCGATTTCGTTACCACCAAGACGACCGGAGCAGTTAATACGAATGCCCAGCGCACCAAGACGCAGAGCCGATTGTACTGCACGTTTCATCGCGCGGCGGAAAGCGATACGGCGTTCAAGCTGCTGAGCAATGCTTTCAGCGATCAGAGTGGCGTCAATTTCCGGCTTGCGGATTTCAACAATATTCAGATGCACTTCATCACGCGTGAACTTGCTGAGATCTTTTTTAATCTTTTCGATATCAGCGCCTTTTTTACCAATCACCACACCCGGACGTGCCGTATGGATAGTGATACGGGCTTTTTTGGTCGGACGCTCGATAATAATGCGGCTGATACCAGCGCTGCCGAGATTCTTTTTCAGATATTTACGGATGGAGATATCTTCATGCAACTTGCCTGCAAAGTCACCACCCGCAGCAAACCAGCGGGAATCCCAGGTTTTGTTTATCCCTAAACGTAAGCCAACCGGATTAATCTTCTGACCCATGCCTTATTCCCCTTTTTCGCGCAAAATAATGGTGAGATTGCTGAACGGCTTGAGAATCCTTGCACCACGACCGCGCGCACGGGTATGCATACGCTTCATAACAAGGCTCTTGCCAACCCATGCTTCCGATATAACGAGATCGTCAACATTAAGGTTGAAATTATTTTCAGCATTGGCGATAGCTGACTGAACAGCTTTACGAACATCGCCTGCAATACGCTTGTGGCTGAAGGCAAGCTGGACGAGCGCGTTTTCAACTTTCATGCCGCGAATCATCTTGGCGACATAATTGAGCTTAATCGGGCTGACGCGCAGACGATTGATAATCGCCCTGGCCTCTCCTTGCCTGCTGCCCTTGGCAGCTTCAGATTTCTGCTTTGCCATAAATCAATCCTTTAACCTGCTTTTGCTTTCTTATCGCCGCCACCATGGGCAACGAAGGTACGCGTCGGAGCGAATTCGCCGAATTTATGGCCAACCATATCTTCAGTCACCAGCACCGGGATGAACTTTTTGCCATTGTAGACGCCGAAAGTGACGCCAATGAACTGCGGCAATATTGTCGAACGACGTGACCAAATCTGGATGATCTGGTTACGACCGCTTGCACGGGCTTTTTCAGCCTTAGCAAACAGGTAACCATCGACAAACGGGCCTTTCCAAACTGAACGAGCCATAATCTCCTACCCCTTATGCTTTCTTGTGACGGCTATGAACAATAAGCTTATTCGTGCGCTTATTCTTCCTGGTCTTATTACCTTTGGTACCCTTGCCCCACGGTGTAACCGGATGACGGCCACCTGAGGTACGGCCTTCACCACCACCATGCGGATGGTCAACCGGGTTCATTGCAACGCCACGCACGCAAGGACGGATGCCCTTCCAGCGGCTGCGACCTGCCTTACCAATCATTTCGTTCTGGTGGTCCTGGTTGGACACAGCACCGATCGTTGCCATACACTCACCGCGAACCAGACGAACTTCGCCCGAACGCATTTTAATCTGCACATAACCGGAGTCTTTACCTACCAGCTGCACATAACCACCGGCAGCACGGGCAATCTGACCGCCCTTACCGGGCTTCATTTCAACGTTATGAACGATCGTACCCACCGGAATGTTACGCAGCTGCATAGCAAAACCGGGCTTTACGTCCGTTTTCACGCCGGAGCAAATCACATCACCGACCGCGAGACGCTGCGGAGCAAGAATATAGGAAAGTTGGCCGTCTTCATATTTAATGAGGGCAATGAACGCCGAACGGTTCGGATCGTATTCGATACGCTCGACCGTAGCGTTGACGTCAAATTTGGTACGCTTAAAATCAACATGACGATAGCGCTGCTTATGACCGCCACCGACGCGGAACGCAGTAACGCGTCCGAGATTATTACGTCCACCGGATTTATTCTGACCTTCCGTCAGAGACTTAACCGGTCCGCCCTTCCAAAGTTCAGAGCGATCTACCTGTACCAGACCACGCAAAGATTTGGTGGTCGGTTTAAATGTTTTAAGCGCCATAACTACGTCTCCATGTTTTGCGGCGGCAAATATTAACCCAAATTGAATCGGGGAAGCGACTTATATCCATTCCCTAGCAAATTGCAAGCAAAATTATGCTATACCGCTCGCTAAATCGATCGACTGACCGGCTGCCAGGGTGACAACCGCTTTTTTGAAGTCTTTTCGCTGGCCCAGAGCGCCACGGAATACTTTTACCTTACCCTGCACGTTGATCGTATTCACGCTCACGACTTCAACCTTAAAAAGAGCTTCAACCGCTTCTTTTATTTGGGTTTTCGTCGCATCATTGCGTACGCGGAACACAACCTTGTTCTGTTCGGAGATAGCCGTAGCTTTTTCCGTGATCACCGGGCGTTCGATAACATCATAGAATGCTTCCTTAAGTACCGGAGCTTCTTTCTTCGCCTTTTTTGCTATTGCCATATCCCTTATTCCTTAGCTAAACGCGCTTCCAGGAAAGCAACAGCGTCCTTGGTCAGCACCAGTTCCTTGTGGTTCAAGATGTCATAAACATTGGCACCCTGCTGCGACAGAATATCAACGCCTTTAATATTGCGAGCTGCGCGGGCAAATGCCTCGTCAAGCTGTGCACCGCCGATGATAAGGGGCTTTACAAAGCCGAACTTTTCCAGAGCGGCGGCAATTTTCTTCGTCTTCGCTTCTTTAACCTGCAGCGAGTCGAGAATCACCAGCTTGCCTTCTGCCTGTTTAGCGGAAAGCGCTACGCAAAGAGCAAGGTTACGCACCTTTTTCGGCAGGTCGATAGCGTGGCTACGGACAACCGGACCGAAAATCGTTGCACCGCCACGGAACTGCGGGGAACGCAGCGAACCGGCACGTGCACGACCGGAGCCTTTCTGTTTCCACGGCTTTTTCGTCGTGCCGCTTATTTCCGATACGCCTTTGGTTTTATGCGTACCCGCACGGCGCTTTGCCAGCTGATACTGTACCATGCGCGCCAGGATGTCCTTGCGCATTGCTGCGCCGAACACTGCATCAGCAAGCTCAATATCGCCAGCTGCCTTGTTATCAAGCGTCTTTACCGCGACCTTCATAGAAGTAACCTCTTTCAACCTTAATATTTCCTGCGACTATTCGCTCTTCTGTTCTGCCGGTGCGGCAACAGCTGCATCAGCCGCTTTTTTCAGCGCGGCAGGCAGCGGCACATTAGCCGGAGCAGCACGCTTTACAGCGTCTTTAATAAGCACGTAGCTGTTTTCAGAACCCGGTACGGCACCTTTGATATAGATAAAGCCACGTTCTGCATCCGTGGAAACCACTTCCAGATTGGACACCGTAACGCGCTCAACACCTAGATGGCCAGCCATCTTCTTGCCTTTGAATACTTTACCCGGATCCTGACGCTGACCGGTCGAACCGTGTGAACGATGCGAAACCGATACACCGTGCGAAGCTTCGAGACCTGCGAAGTTCCAACGCTTCATAACACCGGCAAATCCTTTACCGATCGTCGTGCCGATAACGTCTACATACTGACCCGGCAAGTAATGCGTAGCAGCAATTTCCGCACCGATTTCCGGGAGGTTTTCTGCGCTCACGCGAAATTCAGCGAGCTTCATGCCCGGCTCAACTTTTGCCTTTGCATAATGGCCGCGCAGGGCTTTGCTGACATTCTTCACTTTCGCCTTACCGGAAGAAAGCTGAACAGCAGTATAGCCGTCACGTTCCTGAGTCTTGTGCGCAACCACCTTGAGATTATCAAGCTGGAGCACGGTTACGGGGATATGAACGCCATCTTCGTCGAAAATGCGCGACATCCCAAGTTTCTTTGCAATTACACCGGTTCTCATGCTGCCTTCTCCTCACCCAGCTGAATCTTCACGTCAACCCCGGCGGAGAGATCGAGCTTCATCAGCGCATCAACAGTCTGTGGCGTCGGATCGATAATGTCGATAAGACGCTTATGCGTACGGATTTCGAACTGCTCGCGCGACTTCTTATCGATGTGCGGTGAACGGTTAACCGTAAAACGCTCGATACGACGCGGCAGCGGCACGGGGCCACGAACCTGTGCGCCTGTACGCTTCGCGGTGTTCACGATTTCGCTCGTCGAGTTATCCAGCATCATATGGTCGTATGCTTTCAGACGAATCCGTATTTTCTGACTGTTCATATCTTTTCCCTTTGGTTAAGGGGCCGGAGCACTTTACAGCACTCCAGCCCCTTCCCCTTTTATCGTTACTCTACAATTTTAGCGACTACGCCCGCACCTACGGTTCTGCCACCTTCACGGATAGCGAAACGCAGACCTTCGTCCATAGCGATCGGCTGAATCAGCTGAATTTCCATGGAGATGTTGTCACCCGGCATAACCATTTCAACACCTTCCGGCAGCGTTACTACGCCCGTTACGTCGGTCGTACGGAAGTAGAACTGCGGACGGTAGTTAGCGAAGAACGGGGTATGACGGCCGCCTTCTTCCTTGGTGAGAACGTAAGCTTCCGCTTTGAACTTCGTGTGCGGAGTGATGCTGCCCGGCTTCGCCAGTACCTGACCACGCTCAACTTCGTCACGCTTCGTACCGCGCAGCAGTGCGCCGATATTGTCACCAGCACGGCCTTCGTCAAGCAGTTTGCGGAACATTTCAACACCGGTGCAGGTCGTCTTAACCGTCGGTTTCAGACCAACGATTTCAACTTCTTCACCCACTTTCACGATACCGCGTTCAACACGGCCGGTAACAACGGTACCACGGCCTTCGATGGAGAACACGTCTTCGATCGGCATCAGGAACGGCTTGTCGATCGGACGTTCCGGCTGCGGAATCGTCGCATCAACAGCTTCCATCAGTTTCATGATAGCGTCTTTGCCGAGCGCCGGATTCTTGTCTTCCAGAGCGCACAGAGCGGAACCGCGGATGATCGGGATGGTGTCGCCCGGGAATTTGTACTTGTTCAGCAGTTCGCGAACTTCCATTTCAACCAGATCGAGCAGTTCAGCGTCGTCAACCATGTCGCACTTGTTGAGGAATACAACGATAGCCGGTACGCCAACCTGACGAGCGAGCAGGATGTGCTCACGGGTCTGCGGCATCGGACCGTCAGCAGCGGATACTACGAGAATAGCACCGTCCATCTGAGCAGCACCGGTGATCATGTTCTTCACATAGTCAGCGTGGCCCGGGCAGTCAACGTGCGCATAGTGACGGCCTTCGGTTTCATATTCAACGTGCGCGGTGTTAATGGTGATACCACGTGCTTTTTCTTCCGGAGCAGCGTCAATCTGGTCGTAAGCAGTGAATTTTGCACGGCCGGCTTCTGCCAGTACTTTCGTAATCGCAGCGGTCAGCGAGGTTTTGCCGTGATCCACGTGCCCGATCGTACCGATATTGCAGTGCGGCTTATTGCGTTCAAATTTCTCTTTGCTCATTGAAAGACTCCTTGTTTATCTAAAATGGTTTAAGCAACTTTTTTCTTGATTTCGTCAATCATGTTAGACGGAACCTGCTCATAATGGTCGAACTGCATCGTATATTGAGCACGTCCCTGCGTCATTGAACGCAGTGTATTAACATAACCAAACATTTTCGCAAGCGGAACCATCGCATCAATCACGATAGCGTTACCGCGCATGTCCTGGCCCTGAATCTGGCCACGGCGGCCGGTAAGATCGCCGATGACGGAACCGGTATATTCTTCCGGCGTCACGACTTCGACCTTCATGATCGGCTCAAGCAGCTTCGGGTCACCCTTCGGCATGCCTTCGCGGAATGCAGCTCTTGCAGCGATTTCGAATGCGAGCACGCTGGAGTCAACGTCATGGTAAGCGCCGTCAACCAGCGTTGCCTTGAAGTCGATCGTCGGGTAACCGGCAACCACGCCGTTATCCAGAGAAGCCTTCAGGCCTTTTTCAACGCCCGGGATGAATTCCTTCGGAACCGAACCGCCAACGATTTTGCTTTCAAAGATGAAGCCGCTGCCCGGTTCAAGCGGTTCGAGTTCGAGCGAGATACGCGCAAACTGACCGGAACCACCGGACTGCTTCTTGTGAGTATAATCGATTGTGGTCTTCTTCGAGATCGTTTCGCGGTAAGCAACCTGCGGAGCACCTACATTCGCTTCCACCTTGAACTCGCGTTTCATACGGTCAACGATGATTTCCAAGTGCAATTCGCCCATACCCTTAAGGATGGTCTGACCGGTTTCTTCATCGCTGGAAACGCGCAAAGAAGGATCTTCAGATGCAAGCCTGGACAGAGCCATGCCCATCTTTTCCTGGTCGGCCTTGGTCTTGGGTTCAACAGCCAATTCGATAACCGGCTCGGGGAATTCCATACGCTCGAGGATAACAGCGGCATCCGGATCGGACAGCGTGTCACCGGTCGTGGTGTCTTTCAGACCGGCCAGCGCGATGATGTCACCAGCATAAGCTTCCTTGATATCTTCGCGGGAGTTCGCGTGCATCAGCAACATACGGCCCACGCGCTCACGCTTGTCCTTCACCGTGTTGAGTACATAGGAACCGGATTCCAGTTTGCCGGAATAAATACGGGCGAAGGTCAACGAACCGACGAACGGGTCGCTCATGATCTTGAATGCCAGTGCGGAGAATTTTTCGCCGTCTTCCGCCTTGCGCACGATTTCAGCTTCGGTCTTCGCGTCGATACCCTTGATCGCCGGAACGTCCAGCGGGCTCGGCAGGAAGTCCACAACCGCATCAAGCATCGGCTGAACGCCTTTGTTCTTGAAAGCAGCGCCGTTCAACACCGGAACGAATTTGAACTGTACGGTACCTTTACGGATACAAGCCTTGAGCTGCTCGGTGGTCGGCTCAGTGCCGCCAAGATATGCTTCCATAACCGCATCGTCCATTTCAACGGCGATTTCGAGCATCTTTTCACGGGCTTTTTTCGCAGCATCAACCATGTCGGCAGGAATTTCAACTTCGTCGAACTTCGCGCCGAGGTTTTCATCATGCCATACAATAGCCTTCATTTTGATCAGGTCGACAACGCCAAGATATTTGTCTTCGGAACCGATCGGCAACTGAAGCACGAGCGGTACGGTACCCAGACGGTCAACCATCATGTCGACACAACGCTGGAAGTTCGCACCGGTACGGTCCATCTTATTGACGAAGCAGATACGCGGAACACGGTATTTGTCGGCCTGGCGCCATACGGTTTCGGACTGCGGCTCAACACCCGCAACGGAGTCGAATACGGCAACAGCACCGTCAAGTACGCGCATGGAGCGCTCTACTTCGATGGTGAAGTCTACGTGGCCCGGTGTGTCGATAATGTTGATGCGGTAGTCGCCCCAGAAGCAAGTGGTAGCAGCAGAGGTAATGGTAATACCACGTTCCTGCTCCTGCTCCATCCAGTCCATGGTGGCAGCACCTTCGTGCACTTCGCCGATCTTGTGCGATTTACCGGTATAATAAAGAATACGCTCCGTAGTCGTGGTTTTACCTGCGTCGATATGCGCACAGATACCAATGTTACGATAGTCTTTAAGCGGTGTTTTACGAGACATATTCTTAATTTCCCAGAACTTTTCTTATTGGTTACCAGCGGTAATGCGAGAATGCTTTGTTTGCTTCCGCCATACGGTGAGTATCTTCACGCTTCTTGATCGCGCCGCCACGGTTGTTAGCAGCATCGAGCAGTTCGTTTGCGATACGCTCTTTCATGGTCTTGTCCTTGCGAGCGCGCGAAGCAGCAATGAGCCAGCGGATCGCCAGCGCCTGACGGCGTTCCTGACGCACTTCCGTCGGCACCTGGTAGGTCGCACCGCCTACGCGGCGGGAACGCACTTCAACGGTCGGCATGACGTTATCCAGCGCAGCGCTGAAAACCGGCAGCGGGTCCTGGCTGGTACGCTTATTGATAACATCCAGAGCACCGTACACGATTGCTTCCGCAACGGACTTCTTCCCATCATACATGAGGGAATTGATGAATTTCGTAAAAACGACATTGCCGTATTTCGCATCCGGCAAAACAACTCTTTTAACTGCTGCACGACGACGTGACATAAAAACTCCTTATTTAGGACGCTTCGCGCCGTAGAGCGAACGCGACTGCTTACGATTCTTAACACCCTGGGTATCGAGCGTACCGCGAATAATGTGGTAGCGCACACCCGGCAAGTCCTTTACACGGCCGCCGCGGATCATGACCACGGAGTGCTCCTGAAGGTTATGCCCTTCACCCGGGATATAGCTGGTAACTTCAAAGCCGTTCGTGAGACGGACGCGGGCGACCTTACGCAGAGCCGAGTTCGGCTTTTTCGGCGTGGTCGTATAAACGCGCGTACAAACGCCACGTTTCTGCGGGCAGGCTTCCATAGCCGGCACTTTGTTGCGATGCGTCGGCTTCACACGTGGTTTGCGAACCAATTGATTAATTGTCGGCATGAAGTATCCTTAATAATTCTTTTGTAACTAGTTAACGGGAAAAAAGCAGCCCGCAAGAGGGGGGCAACATAACCATAGGCCTAAATTCAGTCAAGATAAATTTTGCAAGTTTAAGGCTTTTTGACAAGGACGGCGGACAGTAGGCAAACTGCGGGGAAATTACCCTGCGTCTGCCCCCTGCCCGCCGCTTTAGAAACCGGGCTTACTGGCCCTTAATAATATTGAGCAAATCCTTCTCCAGCGTATTCTGGCTGTCATCGGATTCATTGTCACCCGACAGGATGCCCTTGGAGCATTCATCGCGCTTCCAGCTGCCGACATCCGCATCCAGATCCACCTGCTGCCACTTGGGGTGCCCTGTGGACTTCAGATCGCCCATGTTATCGTAGATGGCCTTGACAAGTTTGCCCATATTGCGGCAATGCTCGCGGTAATAGTCCCCCTTTTTCATGGTATAATCATAGGTTACGAGCAACGCCTTCACGGAAACCGTCGGCACGTCCTGCGTAACGTAGCTATAATCGTCATGGGTGATGGTGGCTGAATTATATTCCTTCAGCAGCCTGCGGTCAGTGATCGGCAGGAAGTGAACATGAGACAGTTTCCCGGCGTTCGCCCCTTGAATGCTTTCAAGCTCTTCCATGTTCTTGAACATTTTTACCGGCTTTCCGCCCACGAATACCATCGCATCAACTTCGCCGTTCAGCACCGCAATCACACCGTGCGGCGGATCGACCTGGTACATTTTGGCGGGAGTAATCCCAAGAATCGAGAAAATATTGACTGCAGTGATAAGACTGCCGCTATCTTCACTGCCAACGACGACACGCTTATTGTTAAGCTCTTCGATGCTCTTGATGTCATTATTGGCGAGAATATGGACTTCCTCATTATATAAAGGAAGAACGAGGCGCAGCTTGCGGGCTTTTTCCATAGAATCTTTATTCTTGGAACGGCTTAGGAAGCCCATCACGTCCGACTGCACGATCGCCAGGCCGACCTTTTCCTTGCTCGTAATACGCTTCAGGTTGTCTACCGATCCCTTGGAGTCGAACACATTGACCTGCACGCTGGCTTTTGCGGCTTCACGGGCAATATCACGGCCGAATACTATATAAGTACCGGTTTTCGGTCCGGTAACCATCCCGATGGCTGCATCATCGCTTGCGGCCATTCCGGGGACGCTGACCGACATCAGGCACAATGCCAGAAGGATTATACGTTGCAATTTCATTAGCGACCTCTTCTGTTTATAACAATAACCGCCCTGCCCGAAGACAAAGCTCTACTATAGCGCATCCGCCATATCCGGCATGGCACGCAACCACTCAATGCCCTGGCGTTGTATGCCAGGCACACCCAATCTGTAAAGAAAAATTAATAAATGACTTCCAAACGGCAGCCATAATAATTCAAGCGTATCGCTGAAGCCGAGAACTTACTGTCTATCAATAATGGAGAGCAGATCCGCCCCGGCAGCCGGGCTGGCTTTCTTCGGCGCAGCTTCCTCCGGTTTCGCGGTAGACGGTTTTTCATCGGCAGGCTTCTGAGGCGCGGCAGCTACCGGTGCTGGTTGACCGGCAAGCTCAGGCTTCCCTGCCTCAGGCGTATCCAGCTGGGGCTTCTCCTGAACGGAGACATCCTCAACAGGAGCTGCTTGCGCAGGAGTAGCCTCGACCGGTTTTGCCGGTGCAGGCGCCGGTTCAACCGGCGTGGCCACAGAAAGGGGCTGTGAATCTTCACTTTTCACATAAGGCTGGGCGTCAGGAAGCCTGACAATATTATTCTGGCCTTTCGGCGTAGGAACGGAAACTGCAGATACGGTATCCGCTTTATCATTATCCAGAATGGCAACCAGACCGGCATTCACTATGACGAACAGTGCGACCAGCAGAAAAGTGAATTTGAGATTCATGGAATGGGCTTCTGCTTTATCGAGCATGATCTCCGGCATAACGACTCCAGCATGATCCACGGGCTCTTGTGTTTCAGAGTCCGGCATGATCAATGTAAACTTCGCCGGCCCCTGTTTGTTGCCGGTAAGATTGTCAGCGCCCTCACCAGTATTCGGAAGGGACACCAATGTTTGACTTGATATTTTTCCGCGAGGCATTCACGTAACCTTAATTTTTATTTACACGCCTTAAAACATACTCTCACCATTTATGCAATAGTCTCTTTGTGCATTTTGCATTTTTAGGTTGTGCTCCTATTCATAAACACTACCAAGCAATTGATCAGACAAACGCAACGGTGCGCAGCCAATGAATGTTGATCCCAAAAAGAGACACCCAGAGAGCGAGTATGTTTTAGAAAATTTTATGAAGCGTGCTTACAAGTCTGTAAGAATGGTGCCGTTGACAGGAGTCGAACCTGCGACCCACGCATTACGAATGCGTTGCTCTACCAACTGAGCTACAACGGCGCCGGAAAAATTTACCGGCAGCATCATTACCCAGAAGATTTCAAAAGTGCAAGCACTCCTTTACGAATAAAATGCAATTATGCGAGTAGCCATTGCGGAGATCTCTACTTAAAGCAGCGCCTTCACAAATTCCGGCACCAGTTCCGTGGCCCTGCCATACCGTGCTTCGTCGAATAAATACCCACCCTGCGACGGTTCAAGATTCAGCTCCAGCGTATGGGCGCCGCGAGCCCTGGCTTCACTTGCGAATCCTGCCGCCGGATAGACATTGCCCGACGTACCGACGGAAACAAATAGATCGCAACGTGCGAGCGCCTCGTAAATCTCCATCATATAAAGCGGCATTTCACCAAACCATACAATATGGGGGCGCAACGTTCCAACTTCGTGACAGCAGCCGCAAAGACTCTCTGAGCTTATATCCCCTGCCCAGCCATAAATAGTATCTGTTTCAACGCAGCGCACCTTCTTCAATTCGCCGTGCATGTGAAAAAAGCGAAATCCTTTGCCGCTCGCATGCCCCGCCAGTGCACGATCATGCAGATCGTCTACATTCTGCGTCACCAGCGTGAAGTCACCGTCAAACCGCTCGGCAAGCATCGCAAGCGCTGCATGCGCAGCATTCGGCTGCACAGCAGCCAATTGCGCACGCCGCTGATTGTAAAACGATTGCACCAGTTCGGGGTTACGCGCGAATGCTTCAGGCGTGGCCACATCCTCAATCCGGGATGATGCCACAGCCCATTTCCATCACGGAATGTCGCAACGCCGGATTCCGCGGATATCCCTGCCCCCGTCAGCACGACCACAGACTTGATGTCCCTGCCTTTCAGAACTTGAAAATCACCCATGCTCGCCCCATATTTTTCTATATCTTATGCAGCGCAATATAATTAGACAATGGTCTTTGACATGCCGCAAAATCCGTCTATAAAATAAAGCCGTTCACCCTAAATAAATCCTTGGTAATAGTATGTTCGCACGTTTCTTCGGTCTCCTTTCCTCCGATATGGCTGTCGATCTCGGCACCGCCAATACGCTGGTCTATGTGAAAGGAAGAGGCATTATCCTGAACGAGCCCTCCGTGGTCGCGATGGTGTCCGAGCGCGGTGTAGACGTGCCTTACGCATTCGGCAACGAAGCCAAGATGATGCTGGGCCGCACTCCGGCCAAGATCGAAGCCGTAAGACCCCTCAAGGACGGCGTTATTGCGGACTTTAAGACCGCTGAAAAAATGATTCAGCATTTCATTTACCGCATTCATAGCCGCCGCAGCTTTACCGGCCCGCTCATTATTATTTGCGTACCCTCCGGCTCCACTCCCGTTGAGCGCCGCGCTATTCAGGACGCTGCAGAACGTGCCGGTGCGCGTGAAGTCTTCCTGATCGAGGAACCGATGGCTGCAGCAATCGGTGCTGGCTTACCTGTCACAGAACCGACTGGTTCCATGATCGTGGATATTGGCGGGGGCACGACGGAAGTCGCCATCCTGTCACTGGGCGGTATCGTATATGCCCGTTCGGTGCGCGTCGGCGGCGACAAGATGGACGAAGCGATCATTTCCTATATCCGCCGTTATCATAATCTCCTGATCGGTGAAACCACAGCCGAGCGCATCAAGAAAGAAATCGGTGCCGCCTGCCCGCCGCAGGAAGGTTACGGCAGGACCATTGAAATCAAAGGCCGCGACCTGATGAACGGCGTGCCCAAGGAACTGACCCTCAGCGAATACCAGATTGCCGAAAGCCTCATCGAACCTGTCAGCCAGATTGTGGAAGCGGTAAAGGTGGCGCTGGAATGCACCCCGCCGGAACTCTCCGCAGATATCGTGGACAAGGGCATCGCACTGAGCGGCGGCGGTTCGCTGCTGCATAACCTCGACTTCGTTCTCTCGCAGGCGACCGGTCTGCCGGTATTCGTGGCTGAGGAACCGCTGAACTGCGTGGCGCTGGGCAGCGGCAAGGTGCTTGAAAACCGCGACGTCTTCAAGCATGTGCTGTTCAAGCAGGACTGATATTGCCTCACATCTTTTTCATTTGCAGCAAGTTTAGCCGGTAACGGTTTTTTAGACTGGAGACACCATGGAAAACGCCGACATCGAAAAAGAGATTATCGCCGAGAAGAAAAGCATCTCGCATCTGCGTATTGCATTACTGGTCTTCCTGCTCGTAGTGACAGTCGCCTTCGCAGGCTTCTATAATGTCACCAATAAACATGTGGACCGCCAGATGGTGGATACCTCCGTATTGGACGCACGTCTTCAGAATATCGATAATGCCGTCTCCAGCCATGAACGGCGGCTTGAGAAAGTGGAACAGGACCTGGAAGCGCTGAGCAAAATGCAGAAAGCATCCACCCCCGAAGCCGTAAACGCGCTGGATACTAAGGTCACAGCATTGGAAAAAGACGTGCATACGATGAAACCTTCCTCCGGTGCTAATGCGCAGACTCCGGAGCAAATCTCACATGCCATCGGACTGATTTCGGTCTTCTTCCATTTAAGTAGCAACATCACTTCCGGCAAACCGTTCATTGCCGAACTGAACGCATTTGAAAATAAATATGGAAAAGACGATCAGGCAGTAAACGATATGATTGCCACCGTCGCGCCTTATGCAGACAGCGGCATCCCGACCACTCCGCAACTGCTGGATTCGTTCGACGATGCGGCCGACAGCGCCAAGCGCCGGGAAGCGGCACCACCGGAAAATGCGGGGTTCTGGCAGAAGCTGGTCTTTAATCTTTCGCACATGATAACCATACGCCGGATCGATCAAACGCAGAAAGGTAACTCCACCGACATGATTATCGGACGCGCTGAGGATCACCTGAATAATGATGAGATCAGCGCAGCCATCACTGAAATTAATGCCCTGCCGGAGAATATCCGGGGTAATTTCGCCGCCTGGCTGGAAGACGCAAGAATCGCCGAACAGGCCCCCGCCATCATCGACAGTATGGAGGAAAAAGTGATGAAAAAAGCCTTCGCAGCCCAAGAAAAAACTGACTGACAATGTGGCGCATTATCCTGATCCTGCTGATTATCGCTTTCCTGTCACTGGGCGTGGCATGGCTGGCGGACACGCCGGGAATCGTAACGGTGGATTGGGGCTCCTATCATCTTGAAACTTCCCTGCCGATGCTGCTGGCCATTGTCGCAAGCACCGCACTGCTGTTCATGCTGATCTATACATTGGTGCTGACGCTGCTTTACACACCGCGCCACTGGGCACATTCGCGTCTTGCCGGCCGCCAGATGCGCGGTATCGAGGCGATGACGGCCGCATTCGCTGCGCTAGCCACAAGCGATTTGCGACAGGCACGCAAGCAGGTCCTGCGCGCGCAGCAATACCTGCCGCATCAGCCGCTGCCGCTCATGCTGGCCGCACAGCTTGCCCGTATGGAAGGCAACGATAGCAAAGCGCGCCTCTATACGGAAAAGATGCTCGGCAATGAAGTAACGGAAGCCATGGCGCTGCGCCATCTGATTGAAAATACCCGCAACGCGGATGATCATGCGACCGCGCTCACCTATGCCGAAAAGGCTTTGGCCCTGAACCCTAAAGATACGGGCATGATTGCCACGCTCTGCGAACTCTACGTAAAAACAGGCAATCCCTCCCGTGCCAAGCACCTGCTCGAACACTCTTTGCAAAGACGTTACATCGATAAAAAATTCTTCCGTCAGGAAAGCGCCCGGATTCTATGCGAAGAAGCAAAACAGCTCATGGAACAGCGCCGCACCGACGCGGCTATCATTCAATTGAAAGAAAGCCTCTCCCGGCAGCCCGAACTGACGGAAGCTGCCGTGCTGCTTGCCGAGATTCTCATTGCCCGCAATGAGTCGGAAAAAGCATTCGCTATTCTTGCAAAATCCTGGAAATACGCACCCCATGCCTCCTTACGCGAAACGCTGGTCAGACTCGGTGAAAATGAGCAGAACCGAAAGAAATTTATATCATCGCTGCAAAAAATTGCTAAAATACATCCGGAACATGAGGAAAGCGAATTGCTGCTCAGGGATATAAACAACACCGCCGGCTGATTGCCATGTCGAAAAGATTATCTTCCATTCTTCTATTCTTATTGCTGGCTGCCTGCAGCGGTCAGGCCGCGAACGATGTGGATCACGGATTGGATGCAGTAGAAGATAATACTGCCGCCACCTGGAACAAGGCCCGCAGCATTGCGGGTTTCCCGGAACGCCAGCCCAAGCCGAAAACCTCCAATGCACAGGCCCGGTATTGCTACCGTGCGCTTGAGGATATCATTTGCTACGGAAAACCCATCCCCGGCCAGGAAGACCGCCTTATCGCCTACCAGGGCAGCCATGGCCAGACCGGCTATATATTGCCCGAACACCATACGGATGAAAATGGAATTGAATTGCCTGTACTGGAATCCTCAAAGGTCGCCGTGCCTCCCGCTGTCGCCGGAACAGAGGCAGCCCCCGCCGCAAACCGTCCTAAGCTGAAGGAAATCTTCTATAACCCGGATGAACTGCAGCCACGAGAGCTAGTTCCTCAAAAATCTGAATAAAAACAGCATAATAGTTCCCTCCCAAGGTTCATCTCACTGCAGTAAAATTCACAAAACTGTCACATACTCCCTTTGGCTTTTATGTTACCTTCTTAAAAGAGGTAAATAATAGCCATATATGAGCACGGACACCGCAACCGCATTACAGGAACCTACAGCATTTGGCGCTCTGGAAACCAACACCATTTACCAGATCGGCGATAGCAATAAATACCTGTATATTAAATCGTCCCAGAAAAACGATCCGGTTAACCCGCAAACCCCTCCTGTAATAACCTATTACGTTCATTTTGCGACCCGCGATCCTGCCAAAAATATGTTGAATCGCATTAATGCTGAAAGCTTCAGCATGGGAAAAGACGATACCGCTCTAATGACCGGATTACTGAACAAAATAGGAGCCGCAGAATTGCGCAAGGCGGAACCTCAAAGAGAGCATGTCATCGCGCTCAATCACCCGCAAAACTATGCCGAACCAACGGACAGTGATCTTGATAAAAGACACAAAAACAGTCTGAAGCAGATCATAGACAGTCATGAAGAAGATAAAAGGGGCATTCCTCTGAATGCTCCGGTAAAAGTAGAAGCTTATTGGCAAACTGCGCATGAAGACTATCTCAGACAGCAGCAAGCAAAAACAGAGAAAGTAGAGACAGACACTACAGCAGCTGATAAGCGGACTCCCCCGCCACCTCTGCCACTTCCCGATACCCTGCCCCATGTAAAAGATGAAGGTACCGGTCCTAAGAAGCTTACCTTCAGTCAGTTGGAAAGCGGGGTGATGTATCCAACGGGAAAAAACCGCACTTTCCTTTATATAGAACCTGGCGATTCAAATCATACAGTCAATGTTTACACTTATTCGGCACAGGCAACAACGCCTGTTATTTTCGATATTGAGGTCGCGCCCCCCCCTTCCACAGCCCAATCTCCTGCAGAAGCCAGATTGATAAAAGATAATAAAAAGCAACTGGCCAAAACTATTCAGGGGCTAGAGATTTATGAACCAGACCGCAGGTTATCCCCTACCGGTGAGGATGCAATCGCCGCCGCTCTCCCGCGTTACGTAATGCAGGCTTATTTGGGAGGCGTTAAACTTCTTCCAGAAGAAGAACGCAGAAAAAAAGTTGCTTCAAATGCTGAACGGCAAAACCAATCTGCGGGATCACAAGAATTATGGGGTGATATCAAAGGCAGCATTACCGGTCAACCCCGGCTGGTATTAGCGACAGATAAATCAGGTAGGCTGCTGGCTGGCATCGTTATGCATCCCGGCGATTCCGTAGAAGAATGGGCGGCATTTGATACAAATACGCGCAAATGGACAGTACCAGAGAAAGATAGCGTCAAAGCAGAAGATGTAACCATTGTATCTCCCTCTGATAGTGCTGAATATATAAAGACCTTCAAACAACAGGCTGGTGTAACACTTACCGACAAGAAACATGAAGGAAAACCTTCGCTTTTTGATATTATGTTCAGCGAGGAATCCATAGGCGATGACACAGTGAAACAACGCTTTACACCGGAAAAAATCGCCGATCATCTAAGGCAGGACTTTAAGGATCGTTATTCCGTAGAAGCTCCGCCTGCGAAAGACCCACCAGAGTCCTCATCATCTCCTTCCTCTCCGATCGTCAATGCCAACATCAACGGCAATCTGGATACAAAGCATGAACTGAATATGGGCAAAGGCACTGTTGCATTTGCTGCCATCGCGGGCACCGCATTGCTCGGAGCCGTTGGAATCGGTGCTATGAGAGCAAAAAACGCTCCTCAAACACCGGCAACACAACAGGATAATGGGCAGAATCCGCAAGCCGAACAGAATCAGAAATCTTGGATCAACAAGATCGCGCCATTAGGGCTTGCAGCCGCAGCAGTCACAGGCGCTGCATTATTGGTTGCAAAGAGCAATTCCAATAGCGGCGGTCAAAGCCGGTAAGGTTACTTCTTCTTTTTAAGAGTAGTCGCGCCGCCCTGGGGTTCGGAAGACGTACGGCCGGATTGAGAGCCGGGCTTGGCTTTCCCTTCTTTCAGCGCATCCAGCAGCTTTACGACATTTTCTGCCGTCAGATCTTCGTAGAAATGATCGCCAACCTGCGCCATCGGCGCATTCACGCATGCCCCCAGGCATTCGGCTTCCTTAAGGGTAAATTGCTTATCGGGCGTGGTTTCACCCACCTTGATACCCAGATGTTTTTCGCATGCTTTGACGATCGCATCCGAACCGCGCAGCCAGCAGGGAGTCGTGGTGCAAAGCTCCACCATATGCTTGCCCACAGGAGCAAGATTATACATCGTATAAAAGGTCGCGACTTCATAAACGCGCATCGGAGCCATGTCGAGCATTTCCGCAATCACATCCATCGCCACTTTCGGTATCCAGTTGGCATGCTGCTTTTGCGCCAGCGTCAACAGCGGCATAACGGCCGAAGCCTGCCTGCCTTCCGGATAACGCGCGATGATCTTGCGCGCCTGTTCCAGATTTTCAGGAGTAAAGGCAAACTCCGTCGGCTGTTCAAACACTTTCTGCTGTACTGCTGCACCCATAACTAATCTCTCACAAATTATCTGTCGATTTCACCGAATACAATATCCTGCGTTCCGATGATCGTCACCAGATCCGCAAGCAGATGCCCCTTGGTCATGAACTCAAGCGCCTGCAGATGGGCAAAGCCCGGTGCGCGCACTTTGCAGCGATAAGGCTTATTCGTGCCGTCCGATACGAGATATACGCCGAATTCACCCTTAGGCGCTTCCACGGCCGTATAGGTTTCCCCTTTGGGAACGTGATAGCCTTCGGTATAAAGCTTGAAGTGATGGATCATTGCTTCCATCGAAGTTTTCATCAGATCGCGCTTGGGCGGCGTGATTTTCGGATCGTTCGTTGCGACCTCGCCCTTTGGCATTTTCTCCAGGCACTGTTTGATGATACGCAGCGACTGGCGCATTTCTTCCATACGCACAAGATAACGGTCCCAGCAATCGCCGTTCTTACCGATAGCAATATCGAAATCCAACTGGTCGTATACTTCATATGGCTGCGCCTTGCGCAGATCCCACGCAATGCCGGAGCCGCGCAGCATCGGACCGGAGAAGCCCCAGTCAAGTGCCTGCTGTGCGCTGACCACGCCGATATCCACCGTGCGCTGTTTCCAGATGCGGTTTTCGCTAAGCAGATTGTCCACATCGTCCAGATATTTCACGAAGCCTTCGGCCCAGCGAGCGATATCGTCTTCCATACCGGCCGGAATATCCTGATGCACGCCGCCCGGACGGAAATAAGCCGAGTGGAAACGTGCGCCGGAAGCGCGTTCATAGAAGGAAAGAATCTTTTCGCGTTCTTCAAAGAGCCACAGCAGGGGCGTCATCGCGCCCACGTCAAGCGCCTGCGTCGTCACGTTCAGAATATGGTTCAGGATACGCGTCAGCTCGCAGAACAGTACGCGCAGATATTTTGCGCGCGGTGGAATCTCACAGCCCAGCAGCTTCTCCACTGCCAACGCGTAGCAATGTTCCTGCGCCATCGGCGATACGTAATCCAGACGATCGAAATACGGCAGCGCCTGCAGATAAGTCTTATGCTCGATAAGCTTTTCCGTACCGCGGTGCAGAAGACCGATATGCGGATCGGCGCGTTCGATCACTTCGCCGTCCATCTCAAGTACAAGGCGTAATACGCCATGCGCCGCCGGATGCTGCGGGCCGAAATTGAACGTCATGTTTTTGGTTTTTAATTCTGCCATAACTATATATCTTCCAGGGAACGGTACATGATATGCACATCGGTAAGCCCAAGCTGGCTATGACGGAACGCCTTGGGAACCGTACCGATGATCTTGAAACCCATTTTCTGCCATAATTTCACGGCAGCCTCGTTTGTCGCCACTACAAAATTGAACTGCATGGCGCTGTAACCAAGACGCTTTGCTTCCTTCAGCGATGCGCGGCACATGGCCTGCGCAATGCCTTTGCCACGGTAATCCTTATGCACCATATAACCGGCATTAGCCACATGGTCGCCAAACCCCGGTTTATTGCTGCGGATCGTGAACGTGCCGACAATCCTGTCACCATGCTTTACGACATAACCGTGGCAGTTATTGTGAATCCAGATATTCTGCGCCTGTTCTTCGGTCATATCCGGCGCATAGGTGTACGTGTCGCCGCGGCTGATGACATCGCGGAAAATGTTCCAGATACCCGGCCAGTCACTTTCAGCGGCTGGCGATATGCTCCACTCTTCGCTCATGTTAATTCACTTTCGGTTTATTAGCGTCGTCAAACGCGTATTTGGCACCTTCCCACGGGCTGAGGAAATCGAACGAGCGGTATGCCTGCTGGAGTTTCACCGGAGAATAAACCACAGCTTTCTGCTCTTCGTCATAACGCAGTTCCACAAACCCCGTCAGCGGGAAATCCTTACGCAGCGGGTGGCCGTCAAATCCATAATCTGTCAGGATACGGCGCAGATCTGAGTTGCCGGAGAAATAAATGCCGTACATATCCCAGGTTTCGCGCTCAAACCACCCTGCTGCAGAAAACACACCGACCACGGAAGGGACAGGCGTAGCCTCATCTGTCTGCAGCTTCACGCGCACACGGCAATTCAGTTTTACCGAAAGCAAATTATACACCACGTCGAAACGCTTTGCGCGTTCGGGATAATCCGCACCGCAGACATCCATCAGCTGCGTAAACTGGCACTCAGCATCGTCACGCAGGAAAAGCATGAGCTTCACCACATCGGCAGCCGGAACGTGCAGCATCAGTTCGCCGAATGCGATCTCCGCTTCTACCTTCTGCGCCTTTTTGATGTGCTCAGCGAGTTCTACAAGGGTTTTTGCCATGGCTTATCTCTTGATGGTTCCGGTTCTCTTGATTTTCTTCTGCAGCTGCATGATGCCGTAAATCAGCGCTTCCGCCGTCGGAGGGCAGCCGGGAACATAAACATCCACCGGCACAATGCGATCGCAACCGCGCACGACCGAATAGGAATAATGGTAATAACCGCCGCCATTCGCGCAGCTTCCCATGGAAATCACATAGCGCGGCTCGGCCATCTGGTCGTAAACCTTACGAAGCGCGGGCGCCATTTTATTGCACAGCGTACCGGCCACAATCATCACATCTGCCTGACGCGGGCTCGGACGGAACACAACGCCGAAACGGTCCATATCATAACGTGAAGCCGCCGCCTGCATCATTTCCACCGCGCAGCATGCTAAGCCGAATGTCATCGGCCAGAGCGAACCCGTACGCGCCCAGTTGACGAGCTTATCGAGTGAAGCCACAACGAAACCTTTATCGTTAAAGCTCTCGAATACATCGCCCAGAATCGCATCCTGGTTATACTGCATGTTGGCGGGCACTACCGCCGTGTTTTCCGTGATTGCCATAAGCCCTTACTCCCAGTCCAGCGCGCCTTTTTTCCACTCGTAAATAAACCCGATCGTCAGCACCCCGAGAAACGCCATCATCGACCAGAAACCGTACACGCCGATCTTGCCGAGCGTCACCGCCCACGGGAAGAGGAAGGCCACTTCCAGATCGAAGATGATGAACAGGATGGATACAAGATAGAAACGAACGTCGAACTTCATGCGCGCATCGCCGAACGCTTCAAACCCGCACTCATACTGGGATAGCTTCTCTTCATCCGGCTTGGTGGCATTGAAGCCGAAAATCGCCGGAATGATGAACGGGATGACTCCCATCACAAACGCGATTCCCCCGGCAATTCCAAGGAAAATCAGGATAGGAAGATAGCTTGTTAACAGGGTTTCCATGGGGTACAATATATGTTACAGTGTTTTTTATACCTGTAGTTATAATTCCAAATTCCGCTATTACAAGGACTATTACAATGTTTATTCAGACGGAAACAACTCCGAATCCGCTCACGCTGAAATTCATTCCGGGCGTCCCGGTTCTGGATGCGGGCACGGCGTTTTACACCGACAAATCCGCCGCTTCCGAATCTCCTTTGGCGCTTGCGCTTTTCGACATCGCCAATGTCAATGCCGTGTTCCTCGGCAGTGATTTTATCACCGTGACGCGCGCCGAACAATCCTCCTGGGAAACGCTGAAACCCGCCGTTCTTACGACCATCATGGAGCATTTCGTCTCCGGCAGGAAAACCGTTAATACCGGCAGCAAAACCACCAGCAACGGCGCCGGCGAGGAAGATAGCGAGATCGTGAAGCAGATCATCGAACTGATCGACACGCGCGTACGTCCCGCAGTGGCGCAGGACGGCGGCGATATCATCTACCGCAGCTTTGAAAACGGCATCGTCAAACTGGAGCTGCACGGCTCTTGCTCAGGCTGTCCGAGCTCAACAATGACGCTGAAAAACGGCATCGAAAACATGCTGCGTCACTACGTACCGGAAGTGATCGCCGTGGAAGCCGTGGCATAAGCCGTCTTACACATTAGACTATACCGTGGGGGATGATTTCATCCCCCTTTTTACATAAAGGCAAAGTGATTTATGGAGACGATTCAGCATTATCTCGATTACAACGCCACGGCCCCTGCTCTGCCGCAAGTGCTTGAGATCATACAGGAACTGCATTCCCTCCCCTTAAATCCGTCCTCCGTGCATACTGGAGGCAGAAAAGCCAAACAAGTGCTCGATAGCGCCCGTCGCACACTTGCGGAAGTGATTGGTGCCTTCCCGGCCGAAATTATCTTCACTTCTTCTGGCACGGAGGCCAATAACTGGGCCATTCGCTCTTTTCCAGGCGATGTGGTGCTTGTGTCTTCCATCGAGCATTCCTCGGTGCTGAAAACAGCACAACAGCGCAACCATATCCTCCTGCCGGTAACGGAAGAAGGAGCGGTGGATATGGAGAAGCTCAAATACACGTTAAAAGATAAGAAAAATTTCCTTGTTTCTGTGATGCTTGCCAACAACGAAACCGGTGTGATTCAACCCATTCAGGAAATTGCCGCCCTCGTGCATGAAGCTGGTGGGTTGCTGCATTGCGACGCCGTGCAGGCGCTGGGGAAGATCCCGGTAGATTTTACGAATCTCGGCTGCGATATGATGACCCTTTCTGCTCATAAAATGGGGGGAACATTGGGAGCAGCAGCATTGGTGGTCAAAAACGGTCTGCCGCTCCAGCCCTTTATCACCGGCGGCGGACAGGAACAGAACCGCCGCGCCGGAACGGAAAATGCCGCCGCCATCGCAGGGTTTGCCAAAGCAGCAGAATTGATAGACTTCAAACATATGGCGCAAATCCGGCATTGGCTGGATAATTTTGAAGCACAGGTAACGAGCATAGGAGGCCGCGTTATTGGCAAAGAGGCACCGCGCCTGCCCAACACAAGCTGCATCGTCATGCCAAATGTCACTGCTGAAACGCAGTTGATCAGTTTCGACCTGGAAGGTATTGCCGCAAGCGCAGGCTCCGCCTGTTCTTCCGGGCGTATCGAACCTTCTCATGTATTGAAAGCCATGGGCATGGAAACCGCACAGGCAACTTCGGCACTGCGCATCAGCGGCGGCTGGGCGACAACCGAACAGGATATTAATGTCCTGACGGCAGCCTGGGAAAAGCTATTCCGCCGCAAACACGCGCTTTAAAAATCTCAGGGAATACGCTTATAAACCTGAAAAGCACAATTATACTCAACCGTCTTTAACCCAGGCCCCGTTGGCGGTGGATAGGTTGCCGCAATGGCAGGCGAAAGACTCGTGCACTTATCAATGGTTTTCAATAAGGTATAATGCTGCCATGCCTGCGTGAACGCCGGAATTGCATTCATGACATCCACCCAGTTCAGTGTCTTACCTAAAGGTATCGTATAAAGGCTCTGAGATAATTCAACGAATACAATATCCGGCTTATTCTTTTCCAAATCTTCTGCCATGGCATAAGCGGTATAATAAAAAATACCTTTATGCTGCTCGGCAAAATCACGGCCGGCAGTAATAAATACGGGCAACATCCAGAATTGAGGGAAACGTGTCACCCAACTGGCGCCGGAAAGTTTACTGACGCGTGTCCATGCAGAGAAGTTCATACCCATTGCTCCAAATGAGCGGGCATGCTGTTCCCTCACAACGTCCAGAAAAGATTGATAATAGCCGGGACATTCACGTGTACCGCGGCAGGGATAGCTATAAACCTGCTCGGCGTAATGGCTTTCCGTCGCCGCTTCCAATCCAAAATTCATCATACATAGTATGACGCCAAGTAATGGTTTCCATCCCGTACGTGTCCATCCTGGATTTCGGTCCAGAAACTCCCATAGCACAAACCCGCAAACCAGCAGCAGCACTGTTATAAACGGCTGATAAGTATAGCGCCAACCGCTGTTGATATGAACATAGAGGAGCAGAAAAGGGATGAGAGAAAGAAAGTAATAAATATCTTTTCTGTAAACCGAACTACTACCAAAACGAAACATGGCAAATGTGAAAAATACATTGAGAAAGACACTTATGAACTCGATATGGACATCCTGAATGGCCGAATAAGTATAATAAGCGATCGGCAAGACGACTGTCAGATATTCAGGCGTAAACAGACAAACAATGGCAGCGTAAAGAATGCCAAGCACATAAATGGCAATATTCTCAGGACTGCGTAGAATCCGTGGCGAGCGCGTATAAAATATATGTACGATTTGGATACCCACAAACAGCACCATACATTGCGGTTTTATAAAAAAACCTATCGCTGCAAGGCTACCTATTAATAATCGTCTGCGCAGACTAAAATGAGCAGGACTCAAGCTTGGCATCCAGCTTAGTAAATACGGTAGAGTCGTAATAATAAAAATATGCTCGCGATCACCTACAAAAGGCGGACGCATGCGGATCATTAGAAGAAAGCACAACAATAATACCCATTGCATCTTCCTGGATGGAGTACTGAATCCCGGATGTTGGGCCATCATATGGGCGCATAAAATGATAACACTCACCACAAGCACCAATATCAAAAGAACAAGTATCTGGTAATCCTGCAGGAATAAAAAATGCCGCGACAACAACACCGGCAGCCCATAGAGATAGAATAAAAGCGGAGGCGTGACCGGAACATGGTCTACATAGAGCTTCTTACCATCAAGCCACATGCCGGACACAAGCAATTCCCAATCCTGATCACCCCAGAAAGCCACGGAAAAATCCGCATACAGGGAAACACCGAGAAGCAGCCCGACCAACAGAGCCAGAATACCGGTAGAACGGCTTGTAAATAGCTCCGGGAGAGACTGTTCAGGTGCTGGTGAAGAGAGTTTATGGTCCATTGACGCAACCTAACATATCGAATGTTGCTTGCAAGCTGCAGGTTGCAGATAAATAGCTGAATGCAAGGAGTGCGATTAACAAACCACACTTCCTGACGCAAATTTTGGTCCGCGGTCAGCAGGCCGCGTTCTTCAGTCGCCGCAGGCGTTAGGCTCATTGTAAAAGTCAGCAGACTTTTACAGGAGCAATTAAACAAAAAGAAAAAGGGCGGCGCTTGCGCACCGCCCTCAATCTCTAATCGAGTCTCAACTCTCTATTAGAAGGAGAGCTGGGAACCAACGATAACAACGTTACCCTTGTTCTCGGTGCCGGTGGTGCCGGTGCCGGTCGGGTTCAGGTCATACCAGGTGTACTCGACGAACGGGGTCAGGCCCGGAGCGAGTTTGTAGTCTACACCAACGGATACGTCCTGGAACTTGTTGTTGAAGCCAGTCGGTTTGGTTTCGCTGCCCAGGTAGGTGACGCTTGCGCCAACCGGACCGGTTTCATAAGCGATACCGCCCGTCCAGTAGTCAGCTTTGGTGCCGCTGGCAGCAAAGCTATCACGCCAGTCGCCATACGAACCAGCTGCGCTGAAGCCCATGTAAGACAGCTTCAAACCAGCGTTCCAAGCTTCAACGCTCTTGCCGGTAGCAGCAGCGTCAGACTTAGCGCTTTCACCGGTAACAGCAGCAGCAACGCCGAGCTGGTCAAACTGGTTTTCATAGTTCAGACCGCCGCTCCAAACGTTGGAAGCCGTATCCGTTGCAAAGGAACGGTTGGTTGCCTGACCACGGTTGCTGAGTTCCGGAGCATAGCTTACGCCCAGCTGGAAGCCGGAGAAGCGCGGAGTGTAGTAGGTGATCTTGGTGTCGTTGCCATAAACGTCGCTAGCAAAACCAACAGCCGGACCTGCTTCGATCGGAAGGCGCGGAACGGTGATGAACTTACCGCCGCCGAAGGTGGTAGCAGTGCCGCCGCCATTAACATCAGCAAACAGGTACCAGTCGCCATCGATACCGCCGGTAGCGCGTGCGATATTGGAAGCGTCAACTTTCAGGTTGCGAGCTGCGCTGTCGTTGGAACCGTATTCAATGTGGCCCCACTGGTCACCCTGCAGGTAACCATAGGTACGGCGAGCGTTGATACCGGAGTTCGTGGAACCCTGAGCGGTTGCGCTGCTGCCGTCGATGTCAGCCTGGAGATCGATTTCAGCGCCGTAGCCGAGACCTGCGTCGGTCTTGCCAGCGATGTTGAAATGGATTTCGTTATCGTTGCGGAAAGCAACCTGGTGCTGGGAACCGGTGTTGTCCGATTTGCTCCAGCCCGCTTCAAACGTGCTGAAACCACCAACCGTTACTTTCGGATCCTCAGCGTTCGCCGCGCCTGCGAGCAGGACAGCCGCGCCGATGAGGGCGGAAGTACCAAGAAGTATTTTTTTCATAACTAAATTCCTATTATAGTTGTTTTAAGTAGTCAGGTATAAAGTGCCTATTTACCGCACGGGCAAAGACGAACCCGCGCAAACGCACTTTCGTTTTACCTGCCCCACAATATGTAAACTTGCCCCCGGATATGCAAGTAGAGACTACAAAAATAGGGCAAAAAAAGCTGTATTTTTGACACTCTGTTGCCAAGATGTCACAAACCACCCTGGAAATCTTAATTTTTGGTAAACAAGCACCGAAAACTGCTTATCCAACAACGGGATAAACAGCATTAAACTCAATTATAATGAAGGCGTTTAGAACTCAGCCAGGACGGCTTTCGCTAATTCCAACGCATGAATGGCATCTTCTTTTGCAGTTTCATCCATCGCCATATCGAGCGCATTTTCCGCCCTTGCCAGCTCTCTTTCCGCATCGGCGCGGGTCATGGCATCCAGGTCAAGTACGCGTTCGGAAAGTACCGTGCAGGATTCCTGGCGCACTTCGGCAATACCTCCGGAGACGAACAAGCGGCGGATGGCATCCTTGCCGGTATAGACACGGACAACACCGTCCTTAACCGCAGAAATCAGCGGCGCATGGCCCGGCAGCACCCCAAACTCGCCTTCAGAACCCGGCACATCTACCTGGTTGGCCTGACCGGAGAAGAAAATAGCGTCCGGCGTGACGAGATCGAATTTCAATGTATCCATAAACCATTCATTCCATAGTTCAACGCGAGTATTCAAACCAAGCCCCTATACAAGGAGAGCATGCGTTTGGCAACATTATTTCACGAATTCGTCCTTCCGGTACCCCTGCATATAAAGTAGTGCTGTAAGGTCACAGTGATTGATCCTGGCCCGCGCGCTTTGCTGCACCACCGGCTTGGCATGGTACGCAGCTCCCAGTCCTGCCGCCATAATCATCGGCAGGTCGTTCGCTCCGTCTCCAACCGCAAGAGACTGAGAAGTAGAGAGATTATTTTCTCCACAAGCCTGCATGAGCGCGGAAAGTTTGGCCTGTTTATCCAGTATGGGGTCTAAGACATGTCCGGTCAGCCTGCCTTCTGAAACCTCCAGCCGATTGGCAGAATTATCATGAAATCCAAGCGCTTCCTGAACACGCGAGGTAAAAAAATCAAACCCGCCCGAGACTAGCAATGTATACGCCCCATTGGCACGCATGGTCTGCACGAGTTCACGTGCACCGGGCATAAAACGCACACGTTCATTATATACCTGCTGCAATACACTCGCTTCGAGCCCCTTAAGGAGCTCAACGCGTTCACGCAGTGCGGCAATAAAATCCAGCTCCCCGCGCATGGCACGCTCGGTAATCGCGGCCACCTGCTCCTTAATTCCGGCAAAATCAGCGATTTCATCGATACATTCAATCGTAATGATCGTGGAATCCATATCGCTGATCAGCAGCTTCTTCTGCCGCCCGTCCGTATCCTGCGCCAGACAATCTATCGCCAGATCGCCAATCACCGCACGCGCCGCTTCTTCCGCTGCTACAGGTTCAAGCTTGCTGAATACAATGTCGCAAGCTTCATCTGGTGCAAGCCAGTCCTGCCCAATCACCTGCGCCCCCGCTCCTTCAAGGGCTTTCACAATATCATTTACGAGTCCCTGCCCCAGCTTTTCCTTGTCAGATGCGGCAATTACGGTCAAAACGGATTTCATATGCATTCCATTACTATTATATGCGGGGCCACCGCGAGCGGTAAATCGGCTTACGCGCTGGATATAGCGCAGAATATTGGCGGTGTCATCATCAATGCGGACGCAATGCAGGTTTACCGCGAGCTGGATATTGTGACCGCGCGGCCCACACCGGAACAGGAAAATATCGCTCCTCACCTGCTGTATGGAGTCTTGAGCGCAAGCGAGAAATGCTCCGCCGCACGCTGGTTGGAAATGGCGAAACAGGCCATTGATGAAACCCTCGCTAAAGGAAAGATACCACTTATAACCGGAGGCACGGGACTCTATATCAAGACATTGATAGAAGGCCTCTCCCCCATTCCGGACGTGCCGGAGAACTGCCGCAAACAGGCGGAAATGCTATGGCGCGAATACGGTGCGCAGGCACTGGCAGAGCACGATCCCGAAATGCATGCACGCCTGAAACTGGGCGATATGCAGCGCCATATCCGCGCGCTCGGTGTATGGCTGGCCACAGGCAAATCGCTCGCTTACTGGCAAACCATTCCGCGCGAACGTCCCTATCCGGATGCTGTTTTCGATATAAAACATGTCGAGCTTCCCAGAGACGAACTCTACCGCCGCTGCGATATGCGCTTTCTCTCGATGATGGAAAATGGCGCGTTGGAAGAAGCGAAAGCGCTGCATGCGCTGAATCTTTCGTCCGATATGCCTGCAGCGCGCGCCGTCGGCGTACCGGAGCTTTTCGCGTATCTGGAAGGAAAATGCACGCTGGAAGAGGCAGTTAGCAAGGCTCAGCAAGCCACTCGCAACTATGCAAAACGCCAGATGACGTGGTTTCGTCACCAGTTGAAATAAGGGCACGGCTGTGGTAAGGTGCGCGGCCCTAATATAATGTAAGTCAAGCAGTTATGATTCCGTTGCACGCCTATCTCCTTTATTGCGGACTATATGCTATTGCTATCGCCGTACCGGGCCCCGGCATCGTGGCCATCGTTGCACGCGCCTTGCGTTCCGGTTTCCGCTCCGCAATTCCGGCGGTGTTAGGCAATGCTGTGGGTGACTGGATTCTGATGTCGCTTTCCGCACTGGGACTGGCTGTGCTGGCACAATCGATGGGCAAACTGTTCTTGATCGTTAGGCTTGCCGGTGCCGTTTACCTGTTTTACCTCGGCTATAAATACTGGACTGCAGAAGCCGCCGATGCCACTGACGCCCCTCCTGCAGATGCCCGTCAGGGTTTCCTATCCCAACTGGCGCTGACGCTCGGCAATCCCAAGGCCATCGCATTCTTTGTGGCGCTCCTGCCGGTGGCGGTCGACATTAATCACCTTAAACCCGCCGGATACTTTCAGCTTTCAGCTACCACTTTCGTGTTGCTCCCAGCTATCATGCTTTCCTATGCCGCACTGGCTGCCCGGATACGCCAGTTTCTATCCAGCCGCAAGGCGCAAAACAGGCTCAATAAAACCGCCGCCGTGATCATGGTGGGGACAGGTATCGGGGTTGCGGCCACTTAGGCTTCCAAAATAGCCCAAATTGGCTATAATAAGCCTATGTCAGTCAAAACTTTAGGCACATTAATCAAGGTCCATAAGCAACGGCTTGACCAACTGCGCAGGCAAATGGTCGCGCTGCAGGAGGAACTGCATCAGCTTGAACAGCTTGCCGCACGGTTGAAACGCGAGCATGAAGAGGAAATCGAACTTGTGGCACGGGAGCATTCTCTCGCCAGTTTCTTCGGCTCTTATTCCAGCCACACGCGCAAAAAGCTCGAAAAGATCGCGGAAGAAACCGCACGCCTGGAAGAAACCATCGAAAAGAAAAGAGCAGAAATCGCCGAGGAATTCGGTGAACAGAAGAAATACGAGATCGCCCAGACCAACCTTAAAGCCAAACTGGACGCACAGGAAAAGCGCCTCCAGATGGGTAGGCTTGACGAAATTGCGACGCAGCAATATATGCGTCACAAGGAAGAACCGTGATGAAGCTGAAAAAACACCTCTACATGTTGGCCGCCTTGAGCGCCTTAAGTGCGTGCAACCCTGATTTGCTGCGTGTCCCCACGAAGGAAGACGATTGCCGCAGGCAGGCGCATGAGCGCATCAAGCTCTATAACAAGCCCGATATCTACCCCATCAGCGAAGAAGAACAGCAGGAAGCACTGAATTCGTTGTTTAACGCCTGCATGAGCGGCAACACCTATCAGAAGGAAAGCAACACATCTTCCCAGCCTGGGCAGATTCCGCCGCCTCCTCCGCCACCGGATGCCGCCATTACCGAAACGAACGAGCCGCCGCTGGAACCGCCTTTTCAGGATAGCACCAGTTCAAGATCGCAGTTGGAAAACATCCTGACGCATTGACGCACAGCATTTTTAGCGTCATCTTGCAAAGTACATACGGAGAATCACATGCAGAACATCGAAACCGCACTGGAAAAAGTAGCCTTCAATAGCGACGGGCTCGTGCCCGTCATCGCCCAACGCCATGATACAGGCGAAGTGCTGATGCTCGCCTGGATGAACCGCGAATCGCTTGAAATCACGCTCAAGACAAAACAGATGACTTACTGGTCACGCTCGCGCGGCAAACTCTGGCGCAAAGGAGAATCCTCCGGCCACCTGCAGACACTCAAAGAGATGAAAGTGGATTGCGATGGTGACACGCTGCTTGCATCCGTAGAACAGATTGGACCTGCCTGCCACACCGGCGCACCGAACTGCTTCTTTCAGGATTTATAACGCGGCAAAGCGCTTCAGCCACGCCTTCTCAGCATCATTCAAATGGCGTTCGTGAGTTTCGTAAACACGGCGGTGGTAGCTATGCAGCCACTCCACTTCCTGCAAGGTCAGCAGTGCCGTATCCACCAGACGCATATCGAGCGGGGCAAGCGTGATTGTTTCAAACCCTAAATAAGCTTTACCGTTTTCGCCCACCATTACCTGACGCACGGCGACCAGGCTCTCAATGCGGATACCGTAGGCATTCGCCTTATAGAATCCCGGCTCGTTGGAGACCACCATACCCGGCACAAGGGGTGCATCCCCACCGCGTTTTCCGATGCGCTGCGGCCCTTCATGCACAGAGAGATAACTGCCCACGCCATGGCCCGTGCCATGATCGTAATCAAGCCCCGCCTGCCATAGATATTGCCGCGCCAGCACATCAAGCTGCCCGCCGCTCGTTCCTTCCGGAAACACCGCGGAAGCAAGCGCAATATGCCCTTTAAGCACACGCGTAAAATCCGCCTTCATCTGCGCGCTAGGTGTTCCAAGTGCCACCGTACGGGTGATATCCGTCGTACCGTCCAGATACTGCCCGCCGGAATCCACCAGCAGCAGGCTATCCTTATCCAGCGCGCGGTTAGAACTTTCCGTCGCATGGTAATGCACGATTGCGCCGTTCGGCCCGCTGCCTGAAATTGTGGAAAAGCTCGGCTCCAGATAAAGCTCGGATTGTTTACGGAATGCCTCCAGCTTCTGCGCCACCGCAATTTCTGTGAGCGCTTCACCACTGGCAACCGCCTGCTCCAGCCAATGCAGGAAGCGCGTGACAGCCAGCCCGTCGCGTATATGCGCCTGCCGCATCCCTTCCAGCTCCGCCTCATTCTTACAGGCCTTTGGCAAATGGCATGGATCGGAGAATTCCACAATATGCGCTCCGGCAGACGCCAGCTGCTGATAGAACCAGATCGGCGAAGCAGCCGGATCATACAAAACACGCTTGCCTTTGAGCGCCGCAATATCCTGCTCCAGTTGCTGCGGCGGTTTCACACGCACGCCGTCTCCCAGATGAGCAAGCACTTCCTGCGAAAGCCGGTCGCTCGCAATGTAAAAATCCACGACTCCTTTTGCATCAATCACGGCATAGCACAGCAGAAACGGCGTAAACGGCACATCGCTGCCGCGCAGATTTAAAAGCCAGCAAATAGAATCAGGTGCTGTGAGCACGGCTGAATCCGCCCCTTTTTCCTTGAGCGCCGCCGCGATCATCTCCCGCTTCTGCTGGCTGGTCTGCCCCGTATAGGCTAAAGGCTGGATACGCGCTTTACTTGCCGGAGCCGCCGGGCGTCCCTGCCATAACACATCCACCGGATTGCTTTGCAGCGCTTTCCACACCAGTTTTGAACAGGCTGTTTCGTAACGCTTAATAGCCTGCTTCGTGTGCAGCCGTGCATCATAACCGATGATGGATTCTGCGCCTGCCTGTGCGGCAAGCCATTTTTCCGGCGGCATATCCCCGCTATTGTAAAGTTCGAATCCTTTCACTTGCGTCTCCGCCTGCAGCGTATATCGACCGTCGGTGAAAAATGCGGCTTTGTCCTGCAGCACAATCGCAAGCCCTGCCGAACCGCTGAAGCCCGTGAGCCATTCAAGCCTTTTAGCGGAGTCGGGCACATATTCACCCATGAACTCATCATTGACGGGCAGGATAAATCCATCCATTCCCTGCTGGCGCAACGCGCCGCGTAAAGCTGCAATCCGTTCGGTCATAACGCTCCTGAATAATCTTTATTCAGCATAAATCGTTCTGCCTGCTGCGGCAAGGAGGAGTTTACCTATGCCCGGGCGTGGAAGACGGGCCTCGTGGAGTAGACGTTCCTCCCTGAGGCGTGGAAGAACGGCCTTGCGGTGTGGATGACACTCCCCGCGGAGTAGACGAAGCGCCGTGCGGAGAGGAGGAAACGCCGCGCGGCGTGGAAGAAGCCCCCCAACTCGGCAATGCTGTGGTTTGCGAAGTCGGCGACGAAGAACGCCCCCAGCTATACGGCGCAATGACATTCGGGGATTGCGGCGAGGAGATCGGCGTTGTCGATTTCCCCCAGGTGTAACGCGCCTGCGGGTTTGGAGCCTGAACATTAAGCGGCGTTGGCGCGGCAATCGGAGTGGAGGACTGGCCCCATGTGAAGGGCGAAAGGACATTCGGTGAAAACGGCTGTGCAATCGGTGTCGTTGAAATCCCCCAGTAAGGCGGCGATAACGGCGAGGCAATAGGCGTTGAGCTGATATTCTGAGAAGCGGCAGACGGCCCGCCTCCAGCACCGGAGGGGCTGAAAGGCGACAATGAGACTTGCTTATACGGACGCGAAGGCGGCGGAGGTTCCTGTGTGCCGGAAGATGCACTACCCCCACTGGCCACGCTTGACACAGACGGAACGGACGGTATGGCCGGGATAGAGGGCATCGCAGGAAGTTCAGGCGTGGCTGGAGATGCAATCTGCGGCAAGGGAGGAATCACGGGGGAAGCAATAGCAGGTAAAGGCGGGATCACGGGCGAAGCGATTGGCGGCAACGGAGGAATGACGGGTGAAGGGACCGACACACGGTCAAGTGGCTTAAATTGCAAGTTCAGGGAAGGAATGCCCGGCGTTCCCTGCCCTGCACCGCTCGGCGCTGCGACAGCAGAAGCAGGCGGTGCAGCAGGAGCAGCTGGCGGACTTGCACCGGCAGACGGTGATAATGGCGCGGTTGAAGGTGTATTGCCGGCAGGGCCTACGGAAGGAAAATCGACCGCATCCGCATCAACTGCCTGCTGTGCGACAACAGACCGCGGCAGCAGTAAAAGCGTAAGACAGAAAGCATAGAGCAAAGCCCCGCGCATTAGTGACCGGCAGCCTCTTTTTGCTTTTTCGCAATTCGGCGTTCCAGTTTCTCCGTGTCTCTTAAAATATCCATCGCATTATAGTCGCGGTCGAAAAGCGTTTCATGAAACGCCTCCACACGCTTCCTCAAATCGCTCAGGCGCTTCTGCGCACCCCTGCTGCCGGAATGAATCGCATAGAACTCTGAAGCCAGCGCATTAAGCTGGCGGTCATCCGCATCGCGCGTGCCATTCTCCGGTGCCGCTGACTGAACGGGTTGAGGAACTGTAACCGGCTGCATCACTTGCGCAGCAACAGGTTGCCATGGCATATAGCATGCGGAAACATAGGGGTAATAACCTTCAGGATTGCCGCAATACCAATACTGCGCACTCTGCTGCGGCTGCGTGACGATCACCGTCGAAGGTACATACGGATCGGGATAAGGGTAAACCGGTGCGGGATAATAATACCAGCTTCCGCCGACTATCCACCACCAGCCATTGCGGCCGTCATGGAATCCGTCATGCCAGTAGCCGCTATGCCAGCGCCCCATATCGTAATCGTGAAAATGGTGGATATCGCCATGCCAGTGCCCATAATAAGCAGCCGCATCGCGCATCGGCAAAACGGCAAGCAACGCGGCGAGCGCGGTAGATGCAATTGAAAGCGATTTCATAGGAGCCTCCGTTTCTGAACTATCTAGTCAGCGCGGCCGGATCTCAGGCAATATCAGCCGATGCTGTTGCGCTTCAGCGAATCGATCATATTCCGCAGCACGATACGCATGAAGTCTTCGCTGCAGCCCATCTGCACGGCTTCCACGAATGCATGCTGGCATACTTCGTAAACCTCTGCGAGGTTGTTGTTGAGCGTGGAAATCTTTTCCTCGCTTTCCAGCGGTACGCCATCACGGCCAACCCACTGTGACGGAACAAATGTCATCTCGCCCGACGTGCTTCTGTTAGGAGTCATAAACTACCTCTTCTTCAATCTATTGTACGGATTACGGCTTAACAGTCGGAACGGGAGCAGACGCGTCTTTTTTCTCGGATTCATCCTTCTTGCCGTTTGACTTGCTGTCTACGCCGCCAAACGCCATCTTCCCTATCAGTTCTTCCAGATTCACGGAAGACTGCGTATAGGGGATAAATCCATTCGCCGCAAGCATCTTATCGTCTGCGCCCGGCTCCAGTTTTATATATTTATTGCCCAGCAGGCCATCGCTTACCACAGCCACGCTCGAATCAGCCGGAACCTTAATTCCGTCCTTAACCTGAAGAGTAACCACGGCCTGATAGGTTTGGGGATCGAGCCCCAGTTCGCTCACCACGCCGACCTTGATGCCGCCGATGCGCACATCCGTCCCGACAGAAATACCGGCAACCGTGGAGAATTTTGCTTTCAGCGGATAGCCTTCCACCGATTTGAGATTCCCGCTCTGATAGGCAAATATCATGAAGGCTGCGGCAACAACCAGTACCAGCGCTCCCATGATGACTTCAAATGTCTTATTACCCATAATCATGTTTCTCCTAAAGATTCCGGCTGGCAGTGCTATTGCGGTTTCCACGCTTCATAATCCGCAACCGTGGGCGCGCGTTCCCTGCCTGTGCCGATATAGCCGGCAGGCTTATAGGCGTTGCGAGTGCCAGTCAGATTCGGCAGATGTTCCTTCAGCCAGGAAAAACCGAGCGGCGGACGCTGCGTCGGCAATACGTCCGTCGAATAATGCAACCATCCATGCCATTCCGCGGGCACTTTTGAAGCTTCGACGATTCCTTTGAAAACGACCCAGCGCTTGTTCTTGCCGATAGCATTCTTCTCGCTGCGGGCAACATAATATTTATTGCCGAACTTGTCTTTGCCGACAAAACGCCCCTTGAACGCCGTGTATAATAATGTGCCTATGGTTGCCATTTTTCTCTCTTCAAGATTAGACAAGCTACGGAATGGAGACGCAGAATACGGAAAAAACTTTGTTCATGCAACGTTTTCCGACGTCCCTTTTCCCTCGTTACTGCTGCTCCAGGAAGCTTCTGAGCTTACGCGAGCGTGACGGATGCTTCAGCTTGCGTAGCGCCTTAGCTTCGATCTGACGGATACGTTCACGCGTAACCGAGAATTGCTGGCCTACCTCTTCCAGCGTATGGTCGGTATTCATACCGATACCGAAACGCATACGCAGTACGCGTTCTTCACGCGGGGTGAGGCTTGCAAGAATACGCGTCGTCGTTTCGCGCAGGTTCGAGTGAATCGCAGCATCGAGCGGCAATACAGCGTTTTTGTCTTCGATGAAATCGCCCAGATGCGAATCTTCTTCGTCACCTATCGGCGTTTCGAGCGAAACCGGCTCCTTCGCGATCTTCATGACCTTGCGCACCTTATCCAGCGGCATCACAAGTTTTTCTGCCAGTTCTTCCGGCGTCGGCTCACGGCCGATCTCATGCAGCATCTGGCGCGACGTACGTACGATCTTGTTGATCGTTTCAATCATATGCACCGGGATACGGATCGTACGTGCCTGATCGGCGATCGAGCGCGTGATCGCCTGGCGGATCCACCAGGTCGCATAAGTCGAGAACTTATAACCGCGGCGATATTCGAATTTATCCACCGCTTTCATCAGGCCGATATTACCTTCTTGAATAAGGTCGAGGAATTGCAGGCCGCGATTCGTGTATTTCTTCGCAATCGAAATCACGAGACGTAAGTTCGCTTCGATCATCTCGCGCTTAGCTTTCGTGGCTTCGCGCTCGCCTTTCTGCACGGCATTGACGATACGCTTATATTCACCGATACCGACACCGACTTCGCTTGCAATCTTGGAGATTTCATCACGGATATTGGTGATGAAGTCCTTATCTTTCGTTGCAAAATCCGCCCAGCCTCTGTCTTTCAGCTTGGCTACTTTCGCGATCCAACCCGGATTCAGTTCCTGACCCGTATAGTTCTGGATGAAGCTTTTGCGGTCAACGCGGTGGGTTTCCGCCTGACGCAGCAAACGACCTTCCAGGCCGAGCAGACGCTTGTTCACATTGTAAAGCTTCTCCATCAGCCCTTCCACACGCACCGTGCTCAGGCGGATATCCATCATGAGATCCACGAGCTGGCGCAGCAGGGTCTGGTATTTTTTACGGTCCGCATCGTTATACGTGCCTTCGCCATAAGCAGACTGCAGATGCTTTTCCTGCAAGGAGCGCAGCTTTTTGCTGATTTTTGCAAACTCGTCCAGCGTTTCCAGTATCTTCGGCTTCAGCGCATTTTCCATTGCAACGAGCGAGATCGCGGCATCGTCATAATCATCCGGATCTTCTTCGCCATCGCCATCTTCATCTTTCTTATCTTCGACTTCTTCATCGAACGGAACGTAATCGTCATCCTCTTCGTCCTCGTCTTCGCTAGCTTTCTTGACGGCTTTCTTCGCAGCCTTCAGTTCCGCCTTGGAAGCTTTTTCCTTCGCGGCTTTTGCCTGGCGTTCGGCTTCGGCTTTCTCACGCTCCGCCTTTTCTTTCTCGCGGCGCTTCTTTTCTTCTTCTTTCGCCTTGGCAATCAGGGCGGCCGTGCCGTCCTGCTCCATGACCTTTTCAGCCACGTTTTCCATCGGAATTTCAGCGGAAGCAAATACGGGCTTACCTTCCGCATCCGCACCGTACGCTGCATCAAGATCGATCACGTCGCGCAGCATCAGCAGGCCCGCAGCCAGATCGTCGCGCCAGGACAGGATTTCCTGCATCACCATCGGGCTTTCGCACAGAGACGAAATAATCATCTCGCGTCCGGCTTCGATACGCTTTGCAATCTCAATTTCACCATCGCGCGACAGCAGTTCGACATTGCCCATTTCGCGCAGGTACATACGTACCGGGTCGTCGGAACGGCCGCCTGCATTCTCCAGCACTTCCTCAGCATCGCCGCCTTCTTCGCGCTGCTGTTCGGAAAGCTCAAGCGACTCGCCTTCTTCCACTACGCTGATATCTGCGCGTGACAGCGCGCCAATCGTCGCTTCGATCATTTCAGGCGAGAATTCATCCCCCGGCAGATACGTATTGAGTTCTTCATAGGTGATATGGCCGCGCGTACGTCCGAGCGCGATCAGTTTCTTGATGACGGCTGGATTCGGCTCATCCTTCGAGCCCTTCGCAGCCCCTTTCTTACCAACGTTTTCTTCCACTGCTACTTTCTTGTCTGACACGATCTTCTTCTGCTCTTGTTTTTTCTGATTCTGCTTCTGATTCTGTTCCGGCTTCTTCTGAGGTGCTGCTGATTGTTTCGGCTGTGGCTTTATAGGTTTTTCATTTTTTTTTGCAACAACAGCCTTCTCTATTTTTTTATTTGGCTTAACCTCCGCTTTTTTTACCGGAGGCTTTTTCTGCGGCGGTTGGGGCTTCTTCACTGCCGCCTTTGGAGCCGGCTTTGCCACTTTCTTACTTTTTGCAGCGGCAACATTACGAGCCGGGGGCGATGCCTTTCTGGCCGGTTTCGCCGGAGCTTTTGCTGCGACGGCTTTTTTCACGGGAACATTCTTCTTAGATTTATCCTGCGCCTTGCTTTTCGTAGCCTTCTTGGATGCTGCTGCCATAGTATGACCTTATGAATATATTCTATGCTTCTGATGTAACAACATAACGAGAGCGATGCAACTCATCTCTCTGTTTCTGTAATGCCTGTAACCGGTTAAAATTCTGTTCGGACGAGTCACGCTCCAGCGCGCCGCTCGCTTCCTTAATCTCATTATCCAGCTTTTTATCGCTATAGGCGCAGTAAGCCATCTCAAAAGCGCGCACTGCCGCCTCCGGGCTTTCCGCAGCTCCGCCGCGCAGCTTCGCCTGAACCACATTATTCTGCTGCAAGATAGTTTTTACCTTTTCACTAAATCCGCGTTCAGCAAGAGCGGCACAAAGCGCCGCATGCTCAACCCCTTGCGCGACCGAGCCTATTTCTAAAACAGCACAGCGTATTTTGTCAAGCACAGGTTGCGTGAAGTCCATATGCGCAAAATGCTCTTCGATGTCAGGATGATGCAGCAAAAAAGGGTACTGTATCATCAATCCGGCAATCTCCTCTTCCAGCCGCCCCAGATGCGCTTCTGTGTCATTTTCATCCGGCAGAACGCCCGGTTTGACCGGCGGCAACACGGCTTTCGCGAATTTTCCGGGTCGCTTGAGCACGTTCATCTGTCCTTTAAAATAATCACGCAGATGCTGTTTTACAATAGTATCAGCCACCGCATCAGCCGTTTTCAGCAGATGCTGCTCCAGCATCGCCCGCTTTTCTGGCGTTTCTGTACCGATCTCCGTGACGGCGCTTTCCCACAGGAAATGCGAAAGCACCTTGGACTGCGCCAGTAATGTGCGCATGGCGGAGGGCCCCGCCCGCTTAATAAGACTATCCGGATCATCTCCCCCGGTAAGACTCACCAGCCGCAGGCTATGGCCGGGTTTCAGTAATGGTATAGCGAGCTCAGCCGCCCTTTTCATGGCACGGGCACCGGCAGCATCCCCGTCCAGGCAGAAGATAGGCTCCGGCACTGCCCGCCACAGCAGCCTCAATTGCGGCTCCGTCACAGCCGTTCCCAACGGTGCCACCGCTGTCGTGAATCCGGCCTGATGGAGTGCAATCACATCCATATACCCTTCCGCCACGATCATCGTATTCGTCTCACGCGCTGCCCTGCTGGCGATATCATAGGCAAACAACATTTCCCCTTTTTTAAAGATAGGGGTTTCCGGCGAATTCAAATATTTAGCCGCATGCTTGGATTGCTGGGAGGGTAATATTCGCCCGCCGAAAGCCACAATCACACCGCGCGCATTGCGGATCGGAAACATCAGACGCCCGCGAAAACGGTCATACGTTCTGCCGTCATCAGCCTTTGCAAGCAGCCCGGCCTCAATCAGCATAGCTTCGCTGATACCTTGTTTCATTAAAGCGGACTTCAATTCCTCACGCCCTGCCGGAGCATATCCCAGCCCGAACTGTTCCACCATCGCCGCGCCCAGAGCGCGATCCGCCAGATAATGCCGCGCCTCTTCGCCTCCGCGCGCAGAAAGCTGGTGCACGAACCACTTGGCCGCCAGCGCAACCGTATCCTCGATACTGTGACGCTTCTGCTCCTGCTGTTTGGCTTCACGCGTCATCTGCGGCACCTGCATGCCAACTTCACCCGCCAGCCGCTCCACCGCCTCTATATAGCTAATACCTTCATAATCCTTTATGAATCCAATTGCATCTCCGTGCGCGCCGCACCCGAAGCAATGGAAGAACCCCTTCTCGTCATTAACCGTGAAAGAAGGCGATTTTTCTTTATGGAACGGGCAAAGCCCATGAAATTCACGGCCATGCCGCTTCACAGGCATGCGTTTGCCAATGACTTGCGACAGGGGTGTATGGTGCCGCAGCCTTTCAATAAATTCCGATGGAAAGCGCATAAGGTTAATGGTAGGCAATAAGTCCGGTTACACTTTATATAGTGCAAACCCCTTCCATTTACAATGCGCGGCAACAAAAAGCATGGCAAAATTAAGGCTGGACATATTACTGGTTGATCGCGGACTGGCCGACACCCGCGCAAAAGCGCAGGCACTGATCGCCGCCGGCAAGGTCTATAGCAACGAAGTAAAACTCGACAAGGCGGGCCATCCGGTGGCTGAAGATATTCCGCTCACCGTCCGGGAGGCCGAACACCCGTGGGTTTCGCGCGGCGGCATGAAACTTGCGAAGGGATTAGAATATTTCAATATAAATCCCAGTGGCTTAATTTGCCTTGATGTCGGCGCTTCCACCGGCGGATTCACGGATGTATTGCTGACTCATGGTGCGGCGAAGGTCTATGCGGTGGATGTCGGCCACGGGCAGCTGGACTGGAAATTGCGGCAGGATGCACGTGTCGTGGTGCTGGAAAAGACTAACGCACGGAGCCTCGACCACAATTTAATCCCGGATACCCCTGCCCTTATTGTCTGCGATGCGAGCTTTATCAGCTTGAAAACCGTGCTGCCTGCTTCGCTTACACTGGCAGCAAAGGACGCAGTCCTGATCGCGCTCATTAAGCCGCAGTTCGAAGTCGGCAAGGGCAATGTCGGCAAAGGCGGTGTTGTGCGTGACGAATCGCTACATAAGATAGTATGTGAAGATATTGAGAACTGGCTCACAGAAACCATGGGCTGGAATGTATTGGGAATTACGGAAAGCCCGATCAAAGGCCCCAAAGGCAATACGGAATTTTTAATCGCAGCCGCGCACAGTCATTAAAGCACGGAAATTATCCCACAAACTACATCCTCCAAATGTGATACCAATCCGCAGAAGCCCTTAGTTCTGCCGTACTAATCATTTACAAAAAAGTTTATTGCATCCTCCCGGCAATGCGCTAAATATCGTACCGCAATGCAATATACTCAATGTGAGGCCCGATCTTTATGAAACCTACCGCAAAACCCCAGAATCCCTGCTTTTCTTCCGGCCCCTGCGCCAAGCGTCCCGGCTGGTCGCTGGATGCGCTGAAGGACGGCGCTTTCGGCCGCTCCCACCGCGCCAAGATCGGCAAGAACAAGCTGGCTGACGTCATCGAACGCTCCAAAGCGGTACTGGGCATGCCGAAAGATTATGTGCTGGGCATCGTACCCGCTTCCGATACGGGCGCGATTGAAATGGCCATGTGGTCGCTGCTGGGCGAACGCGGCGTGGATGTTTTCGCATGGGAAAGTTTCAGCGCTACATGGGCTGCTGACTGCAAGAAGCAGCTCAAGCTGCAGGACCTGCGCGTATTCAATGCCGACTACGGCAAACTGCCGGATCTCTCACAGGCTGACTGGAAGCGCGACGTGGTGTTCACCTGGAACGGCACGACCTCAGGCGTAAAAGTGCCCAATGGCGACTGGATTCCGGCGAACCGTGAAGGTCTCGCAATCTGCGACGCGACTTCCGCTGTATTTGCCATGGAAATGCCGTGGGACAAGCTCGACGTTGTCACCTGGTCCTGGCAAAAAGTCATGGGCGGCGAAGGTGCGCACGGTATGATCGCACTGAGCCCGAAAGCCGTTAAGCGCCTCGAAAGCTACACGCCTGCATGGCCGCTGCCGAAGATCTTCCAGCTCGCTAAAGGCGGTAAGCTGATCGAAGGCATCTTCAAGGGCGAAACCATCAACACGCCTTCCATGCTCTGCGTGGAAGACGCGCTGGACGGTTTGAAATGGGGCGAAAAGCTCGGTGGCCTGAAAGCGCTTGTTGCACGTTCCAACGCCAACCTCGCTGCGATTGAAAACTGGGTAACCAAAGCAGGCTGGGCTGGATTCCTTGCGGAAACAAAGGAAACCCGTTCCAACACGTCCGTCTGCCTGAAGATTGTTGACCCGTGGTACACTGCATTGTCTGAAGACGAACAGGCTGCAGGTGCGAAGAAAATCGCAAGCCTGCTGGAAGCAGAAGGCGTTGCTTACGATATCGGCGCATACCGCGATGCACCGGCGGGCCTGCGTATCTGGGCTGGCGCAACGGTGGAAACCAGTGATATTGAAGCGCTGCTGCCGTGGCTTGACTGGGCTTACGCACAGGTAAAGCAGGAACGCAAAGCCGCATAACACTTCCGCCATCTATAAAGGCCGAAGAAGCGAATAAGATGCGAAGGGAGATGAACTTCATCTCCCTTCATAAAACATGAGATGAAGGAAACAAAACAATGCCAAAAGTACTGATAGCCGACAAACTAAGCCCGCAGGCCATTGAAGTGTTCAAGCAGAACAAAGTGGATGTGGATGTCAAAACCGGCATGACGCCGGATGAACTGCTGGCCGTGATCGACCAGTATGACGGGATCGCCATCCGCTCCGCAACCAAAGTGACCGCTGCCGTGCTCGAAAAAGGCAAGAAGCTGAAGGTAGTAGGCCGCGCTGGCATCGGTGTCGATAACGTTGACGTCAAAGCCGCCACCGCTGCTGGCGTTGTAGTCATGAACACGCCGTTCGGTAACTCTGTTACTACCGCTGAGCATGCTATCTCGCTCATGATGTCCCTCGCACGTGAAATTCCGGCCGCGAATGCTTCCACCCATGCAGGTAAGTGGGAAAAGAACCGCTTTATGGGCGTAGAAATTTCCGGCAAAACGCTCGGTCTTATCGGCTGCGGTAATATCGGTTCCATCGTTGCCGACCGCGCACACGGCCTGAAGATGAAAGTGATCGCATACGACCCTTTCTTAAGCGCAGAAAAAGCTGAATCCATCCAGGTGGAAAAAGTGGAGCTGGACGAACTGCTGAAGCGCGCCGATTTCATCACGCTGCATACCCCGCTCACCGACTCGACCCGCAATCTCCTTAATAAAGACACTCTGGCCAAGACCAAGAAAGGCGTTCGCATTATTAACTGCGCGCGCGGTGGCCTTGTGAATGAAGCCGACCTGAAAGCAGCTCTCGATTCCGGCCATGTAGCAGGCGCAGCGTTCGACGTGTTTGAAACCGAACCTGCCAAAAGCAGCCCGCTGTTCGGCATGGACCAGTTCATTGCTACGCCGCATCTCGGCGCTTCCACGTCCGAAGCGCAGGAAAACGTTGCCGTGCAGGTGGCCGAGCAGATGTCAGAATTCCTGACGGTTGGCACCGTTACGAACGCGCTGAACATTCCGTCCGTTTCCGCTGAAGATGCACAAAAGCTGAAACCGTATATCAGCCTTGCGGGCCAGATTGGCAGCCTTGCCGGCCAGCTCGCTGAAAGCGGCATCAAATCCATCAAGATTCAGTATGAAGGTGCTGTCTCGACGATGAACACCAAACCGCTGACCGCTGTGGCGCTGGAAGGCCTGCTTTCCCCGCTGGTGGAAACCGTGAACATGATCAACGCTCCTGTTATTGCGAAAGAACGCAACATCGACGTCAGCGAAGTCAAGCGTGACCGCGCCAGCGACTACCAGACGCTGATTCGCATTACGGTTGTTTCCGACAAACACTCCTACGAAGTGGCTGGCACGCTGTTTGCTTCCAAGCCGCGTCTCGTGGAAATCAGCGGCGTGAAGCTTGAAGCGGGTATGGGCGCACGCATGCTGTATGTCAACAACGAAGACAAGCCGGGCCTGATCGGCAATCTCGGCAAGCTGCTGGGTGAAGCGAAGATCAACATCGCAAATTTCCATCTCGGCCGTAACGACGAGCGCAACGACGCTATCGCACTGCTCGAAGTGGATGATCCGGTATCGGCCGATCTCGTCGCGCAGATCAACAAGCTGCCGAGCGTGAAACAGGCTAAAGTACTGAACTTCTAACACCCTACCCGGTTCCGGCTCCACTGTTCATAATGTGGAGCCGGAGCATTTCGCAGCTTGCTACCAGCCAAAGCCTGCGCTAATTTCTCCCCATGATAAAAGAATTCATATCGCGTCTGGCCGGCGGTGAAGATTTAAGCCAGGAAGAAGCGACCCGTACATTCCAGATTATTATGAATGGCGGCGCCACGCCTGCCCAGATCGCTGCCATATTAATGGGACTGCGCATAAAAGGTGAAACCGCTGCCGAAATCGCAGGCAGCGTAATCACCATGCGTGCCAAGATGGAAACGCTCAACGCTCCGGAACATTGTATCGATGTCTGCGGCACAGGTGGCGATGCCTCACGTGAAAGCGGCAGCACATTGAACGTCTCTACCGCTGTCTCTCTTGTGGTGGCGGCCTGCGGTGTGCCGGTTGCCAAACATGGTAATAAATCCGTCTCCTCCTCCAGCGGTTCGGCAGATGTGCTGACGGCGCTGGGCGTCAATATTCAGGCGGGCAAAGACAAATCGGAAACAGCGCTGCGGGAGGCCGGAATATGCTTCATGTTCGCCCCGCTCTATCACAAATCCATGCGAGATATTACTCCCGTGCGCCAGGAACTTGGTATCCGCACGCTCTTCAACCTTCTGGGCCCCCTCGCCAATCCGGCAAAACCTAAACGCCAGCTCTTAGGCGTATATGACCGGAAATTACTGCATCCGATGGCGACAGTCCTGAAAACCTTGGGCAGTGAAAAAGCCTGGATTGTGCATGGCAGTGACGGCATGGACGAGTTGACCATTTCTGGCCCTTCTCATATCTGCGAACTAAATGGCGATACTATCCGCTCTTTTAACATATCCCCGGAAGATGCGGGATTGGAATGTGCCGCACCTGATGCGCTGAAAGGCGGCACGCCGGAACAGAATGCGCACGAATTATCATTACTGCTGACCGGCAAGCTTTCTGCTTACCGCGATATTGTGCTGCTTAACGCAGCCGCCGCCTTGGTCGTAGCGGATAAGGTAGCGGATATAAAGGCAGGTGCAGACCTTGCCGCAGAAGCGATCGACACCAGAAAAGCATTAGAAACGCTGGCCGAACTGGCACGGATTACCAACAGCAACTAAGATACAGCATTATTATTCTGGCTGCGATATTCGCTTGGTGAAACGCCTGTAATCTGTTTAAAAACCCGGTTGAAGGATGGAATACTGTTGAACCCGACCTCAAAAGCGATGGTGGTAATAGGGGTAGTTTCATCGGCCAGTCGCTGCTTGGCCTCTTCCACCCTGTAACCGTTCACCAGCATGCTGAAATTTTGCGAGAAGCATTTATTAATCGCCCGCGAAAGATTATTTTCTGTCACTGCCAGCTTTTTCGCGAGCATTTCACGGCTTAGATCCATCTGCCGGTAAAGCTTCTGCGACTCCATAATCTGTGTGACATCTTTCGCCAGCGCTTTGTCTTTTTCCGTTGTGATCGTACTATCCACAATGGTCTCGGCAATAGTCGGTACACGCTCATAAGCGATTTCGAAGGAACGGTCGAACACGCGAAAGATATAAGTAAGCACGAGGTAGATGAATCCCATGCGCACCACCGTACCGGCGATCTCTGCGCGCTGCAGGTCAAGATGCCCGCTGGCTTGCGCAAGCTTCATGGCCAGAATGATCAGATTCAGCACAATCAGCGATACGATGATCGCATACCGATCACGAGCCTGGTAGGAATTAGTCTCCTCTGCCCGCCCCAGACGGTTATAAAGTGCAATCGTCAGCAGGAAGATCATTCCCGCGCTGAAAACTTCATAGAGCTGACGAAAAACAAAGGGAGCGGCACAGAGATTATCGTGAATACAGATTTCTGAGCCGCTATAAAATGTCGTCGCATAATCGATCGAGCTACCTCCCACCAGAGGTATGGTCAGCACAGCCCAGTAAACAAGGGCCGGAATATCACCGGTAATAAACGTAATAATCAGCAGAAAACTGAAGGCCGTCATCGTGCTCTTGCCCGTCACGAGCGCCTGCTGCAGCCAGGGACCGAACCCCAGCGTATCACCCAGCGGAAGAATGAAGCTGCAAGCCAGCGCCACGAAATAAAGCACCGGCACGATGATCTTGCTGAAATTACGCGCTGTCACCAGCAGGAAAAAGATAATGAACAGACACGGCCCAAGCGCCATCAATTGCAGTGCCTGGTACCAGTTCAGTAAATTACCTTCCATCATGGCTCGTCGCCTTGCCGTATCTTTTCCATTTTCTTCAGCCGCTCTTCGACGAAATACGTCATGAAGCGGAGTTCCGCAGGCGGGATGTTTTTAGAATTTTTCTCAATATCTTCGATGATATGATAGGCATCATCCATCTCGCCGCGCTTTTCATGCACGAAGGCAGGAAGCTGCCGCACCCAGTAAGGAGCATTATACGCATGTTCCAGCGGTTCCGCCATCTTTAATGCAAGATCGTTATCCTTGAGCTTGTGCTGGGCAAGGTACACTGCCTGCGCCAGCCACCAGTATTTCTGCTCCGGCCTGTAAGAAGAATATTCATAAAGATAATCGATAACATATTTCACATCCGGCACATATTGCGTCTGGCTGAAATAATAGCTCGCGATAAACGGCATATAATCGGACTGGTTATTCAGGCTCTCAAGCAGCATGAACCAGGCATAAAGTTTCTGGAAATCATATTTATAAAGCTCAGTGAAACGCCCGAACGTATCGCCCGCATTCTGGATATCCAGCGCCAGCAGGCGGAAATAAAACTCCTCATCGCCGAAAGAAAGCGCCTTGACCGCTGTTCTGCCTGGAACATCAGGCACGATATCCATCTCCGGCAAACGGTTATGCGTCATTCCCCAGAAGCCTACCTGCAACCCGAAGAAGACCAGCAACAAGCTATATCTGCGCAAAAAACTCATCATAATTAAAACTGCCTGCGGCGGAAATCCACAACGGTTGCCAGCAGCAGCAACGCTATAACCGCCACCGCCTGCGCCACAAGAAACTCCCATTCGCCCACCTGTTTAAGCCCATAAATAAGCCAGTCGCTGCGCGCAAAGAAATCAAGCCGCGGAACGATCGCTGTTATCATCTTCAATATCTTGCCAGGAGCGCCGCTCAGCCAGCCGCTTTTGGAATCTGCGTCGATAATCGCCAGAAAGAAACCTGCCAGACGGGCAAATGCATAAAACCCCATGCTTGCAAGCGTAGAGGTAACGGCACTGCGAAGCGTGAAAGAAGCAAATAATGCAATCGTCACCACAAGCCAGCATTCTACCAGAAGACTTACACCCCAGAATATAAACCCCTTCATGTTCATAATCCCCTGCACGGCAACAAGCCCAAGCATCGGAATGGTCAGCAAAGTCGCCACAGCGCCAAATCCCAGCCAGTATGAGAATACAAGATTTGTCCGTGTAATGGGGCGGGAAAGAAAAACGTCGATTTCCTTACTATCGAAAGCACTGCGCACATGAAAGCAGGCGAAGATGATAAGTCCGATAACCACGACGCCGCGAACGGCAGCGCTTGTAAAGGAAACCGTCATCTCCTGATTCTCTATCAGCGCTGTTCCACCAAGCATATGCGCAATTAGCGTGCAGACCAGAATACCGAGCATCAACATGCTAAACAGCCAGTCACGCAGCGCTGTCAGAAGAATATACTTCACATTGGTAAGCATAATGCGTCACACGGTTCTTAAGCAACCGCCCTCTTATGGAAAAGCTGTTTCGCTAATATTGGAAAATCTGCCACTGCATTCCCGCCCTTAAAAAGATACCGGTCTGGGATCCTGGGAGAATTTATGGAATATATTCGTATCCGTGCCGTTGAGGGAACCATGCGAACCGACAATCGAAGCCTTGATAAGCAACACCAGTTCCTTGTTATGAGATGACTTGCTGACACTCTTAAACAGGTTTCCAATAATCGGCAAACCGCTTACAAACGGAACACCAGAGTCCGTATTCGTTGCTTCCTGCTGCATCAGCCCGCCGATCACCATCGTCTGGCCGCTCTTAAGTTTCAGCGTAGAATCCAACTCGCGCACCTGCACTTCAGGAATCTCACTCGAAACACCGCTAATTTTATAAAGAGCCGCTTCAATAGCAACCGCAGGATCCGACACGAAATCAAAAATCGTGGATAAAGTCGGGCGCACGGAAAGCGTCACTTCATTGTCTTTCAGGTCGATCGAAGGCATCATCGTCATCATGATACCGATCGGAACGGTGTTAATCGTGCTGGTGACTGTCGGCTGTGTCGGCAAGGAAGTGGTGGTGCCTACCGTCGTGGTGGTCGGCGCCGTAACACTCACCGTAAAGTAAACATGATTTGTCGCAAAGGTTAGCGTAGATTGCTGGTTATTGATCGCATGTAGGCGCGGACTTGATAAAGTACGTACCGTACCGAACGCTTCCAGCATTTCCAGAATATTTTCCGTATTGCCGCTAAGCGAAAACTGGACAAAGTTAGAGGTTGATGTAGGTACCAGCGGATTGGTAGGCGAACGTAATGGGAACTGTGTGGAGATATTACCTATCCCGATATTATTGCCGATACGCGTGCCGACCGTCTGCCAGTTAATGCCGCTGGCATACTGGTCGTTCAGGTCAACCTCAATAATTTTGGCTTCAATCAACACCTGGGCAGAAGCATTCTTTCTCAATTCCTCAATATAGCGTTCAACCATTTCCTGCTTGCGGTTGTCAGCATTGACCGTCAGTACGCCTGCTTGCCGATTGAGTGTATATTCTGCTTTATTCGTAGCGCCAGCCTGAGCGGAGGCATTATTACCACCCGGCGTAGCGGACGGTGCTGCAGGAAGCGGCGGCGCTCCTCTCCCCCCGCTGGCGGCATTAGCATTTGGCTCCGTCAGCATAGTATTGGCGGAAAGATGATCCGGCTCCTGATAAGCAATGATCTGCTGAATGCCCGCTTCAAAGGATTTCCAGAAATCACCGCTGGATTTCGTCTGCACGCTTGAAGTCGAACCCGTCGTAAGCCCCCCACCCGAACCGCCACCGGAAGAACCGCCCGAAGAACCGCCACCACCGCCGCCTGACGAACCGCCGGATCCACCGCCGGAAGAACCGCCACCACCGGAAAGTACATTGGTGCTTAAATTCACAGCGCTGGCACTGTCACGATCCACGTTCAGGAAGCTGACGGGATAATTCTTAATATAAGGCATATCGCGCTCAACATGCAGGACCCCGTCCTTCATCGTGTAGCGCAGATTAGCAAGTGCAGCGATACGGTCGATCACTTCATTAAAAGGACGATCCTTTGCAATAAAATTAATTCCGCCCGAGATTCCCGCATCAAGATCGATATCGACATCGGCGAGCTTCGCCAGTTCCACCAGCACGTCTTTCAGCGGCACGTCATCTGTCACCGCGATGGAAACGATCTGGGTTTCGCCTATTTTGGGAGGACGCGGAGCAGCCAGGATATCCGCCATCTTCGGAACGGGCGGCGCTTCCTGCGAAATGGTCAGCTTGGGTGGTGCATCACCCTGCTTGGCAGCCGTCAAATGTTTGTAATCATCGCGCGTCAGATTGAGGTCGGGGTCGATAGGATCGAGATGCTTGTAATCACCTTTGCCGACTTTGCTGAAGGACTCGCCTATGCTTCCCATGGAACTGCAACCTGAAATGAACAGGAAGGAGCCCGCAACAGTAACGGACAACAAGCGGGAAAGACTCATTTTATACGCGACCTGCAATGTCCTATGCCTTTGCTTTTCGTAATAAATTATATGACGCAAATACCACCTAACTCTTTATATATATGGTTACAATCTACGGTTCAACTATTTATTAATTACTTATCAAATAAAATATTGCCCGTTGCATTCAAAAGCATTCTATGAGAAAAACATTACATTTCTCTGCTTCCCAGCGCATCGGGAACAGATTTCCGACGAGATAATTTTGAGACAAATATGCAACCATCGCTGAAAAAAGAAACGGAAAAAATGCCCGCGCAGACAATGGAAATCACCGGAGCCGAAATGGTGGTGCGTGCCATTGTTGAACAGGGAACAGACACGGTGTTCGGTTATCCGGGCGGTGCGGTGCTTCCGATATACGACGCGCTGTTCAAGCAAAACAGCCTGCGGCATATTCTCGTGCGCCATGAACAGGCAGCGACACACGCCGCCGAAGGCTATGCGCGCTCCACAGGAAAAGTCGCTGCCGTCATCGTGACGAGCGGTCCCGGCGCAACCAATGCCGTCACGGGTCTCACGGACGCGCTGATGGATTCCATTCCGATGGTCTGCATTACAGGCCAGGTTCCCACGCATCTGATCGGCTCGGACGCTTTTCAGGAAGCCGACACGACCGGAATCACGCGCTCCTGCACGAAATACAATTACCTCGTGCGCGATATTAAAGATCTGGGCCGTATTCTGCATGAAGCATTCCACATCGCCCGCACCGGCAGGCCGGGCCCCGTGGTCGTTGATATTCCCAAAAATATCCTGAACCAGATCGGCACTTATAACGGTCTGCAGGAAACAGAACGTAAATCCTATAATCCGCAAACCGTCGGCAATGAGAAACAGATTGAAAAAGCCGTTGAGTTGATGGCAAATGCCAAGCGTCCGATCTTTTATGTCGGCGGCGGTGTAGTCAACTCAGGCCCTGGGGCGTGCGAGGCACTGACCGACTTCGCACGCACAACCGGTTTCCCTGTCACCAACACCCTGATGGGGCTTGGCGCATTCCCCGCTTCCGATCCGCAGTTCCTCGGCATGCTCGGAATGCACGGCAGCCTGGAAGCAAACATGGCCATGCATGATTGCGACGTCATGATCTGCGTCGGCGCACGTTTTGATGACCGCGTCACGGGCAAGCTAGAAGGCTTCTCGCCGAAATCAAAAAAGATCCATATCGATATCGACCCCTCCTCCATCAACAAAAACGTTCGCGTGCACGTGCCGATCATCGGCGATGCCGGAACGGTAGTCGAGCAGATGGCTGCTTTATGGAAAAAGAAAAAGCCGAAGCTCGACAAAACAGCACATGCAGACTGGTGGAAACAAATCGAAGGCTGGCGCGCAAAGAAAAGCTTCAGCTACGCTAAAAGCAAGGATACCATCAAGCCGCAATATGCACTGGAAAGGCTGAACGAAGCCCTGAAGAAACAGGATTTCTTCATCACAACCGACGTTGGCCAGCACCAGATGTGGGCGGCACAGTTCCTGAAGTTCGACAAGCCGGGCCACTGGATGACCTCGGGTGGCCTCGGCACGATGGGTTATGGTTTTCCCAGCGCTATCGGCGTGCAGATTGCAAACCCTGAAAAGCCAGTGGTGTGCGTGACAGGCGAAGCCTCGTTCATGATGAACATTCAGGAGTTTTCGACCGTCGCGCAGTATAACCTGCCGGTCAAGGTCCTGATCCTCAATAACGGCTATATGGGCATGGTGCGCCAGTGGCAGGAGATGTTCCATGGCGAACGCTATTCCGAATCCTACATGGAAAGCCTGCCGGACTTCGTAAAGCTCGCCGAAGCCTATAAGATCAAAGGCCTGCGCGCGAGCACAGTGAATGAAGTAGATAAAGTCATCAAGGAAATGCTGAGCACCAAGGGCCCCGTCCTGGTAGATATGATCGTGGAAAAAGCGGAGAACGTTTATCCGATGATCCCGGCCGGTGCAGCGCATAATGAAATCGTGCTTGGGCCCGAAAGCCGCAACGACCAAAAGCTCGACAAGAATCAGGTATAATATGTCCGACATTGTATACGATATTCCGGAAGTCAAAGAGACGATTGAAAAACATACGCTGGCCGTGCTCGTGGATAACGAATTTGGCGTGCTGGCGCGCGTCATCGGCCTGTTCTCTGGCCGCGGCTATAACATTGAAAGCCTGACCGTAGCCGAAGTGGAGCACGACAAGAAACTGTCGCGCATCACCATCGTCACCTCCGGCAGCGAGATGATCATCGAGCAGATCAAGCGCCTGCTGGAACGCATGGTGCCTGTGCACAAGGTCAATGACCTGACCGTCGAAGGCTCGCATGTTGAGCGCGAACTGGCGCTCGTCAAAGTCAAGGGCAAGGGTGACAGCCGCATCGAGGCTTTACGCATTGCAGAGATATTCCGCGCCCGCTCGGTGGACGCATCACATGACAGCTTCGTATTTGAAGTAACGGGCACAAGCGACAAAGTTGATGCTTTCATCGAACTCATGCGCCCGCTCGGCCTGGTGGAAACGGCACGCTCCGGCGTCGTCGCCATTGCACGGGGCAAAAAAAGCCGCACTGCTGCCTGAGAAAGCAGTGTTTGCCGGGGATTTTCCTGCTCCAATCCGGGAAGCTGTCTCTGGCATAACGGCTTATGCAATCCGTGCCAAATAAACGCGTGTACGTCGCATTTTCCCTTGTGTTTTAGCCATTTTCACTTACAACAAATAAAATCGCGCAACCCCATATCAACCAACGTTAATGGAGACCATGATGAAAGTGTATTACGATAAAGACGCTGATCTGAAGTTGATCAGGTCCAAAAAAGTGGCTGTTATCGGCTACGGCAGCCAGGGCCATGCCCATGTGGCAAACCTGCGCGACTCCGGCGTGAAGAACCTGAAAGTCGCCCTGCAGTTTGGCTCCAGCTCAATCGAAAAAGCAAAAAAAGCGGGGTTTGAAGTTGTTACTCCGGCAGAAGCCGCAAAGTGGGCCGATCTCATCATGATCCTGACTCCGGATGAAACCCAGGCAAAACTCTACAATGAAGAACTCGCGCCGAATCTGAAAAAAGGCGCTGTCATCGCTTTCGCGCACGGCTTCAATATCCACTTCCAGCTCATTGAGCCGAAAAAGGATTCGGACATCATCATGATCGCACCGAAAGGCCCCGGCCATACGGTACGCGGCGAATACCAGAAAGGCGGCGGCGTGCCCTGCCTTATCGCAGTACATCAGGATGCTTCCGGCAAAGCGAAAGAACTCGCCCTGTCTTACGCTTCCGCTGTCGGCGGCGGCCGTTCCGGCATCATTGAAACTACCTTCCGCGAAGAATGCGAAACCGACCTGTTCGGCGAACAGGCAGTTCTGTGCGGTGGCGCTGCTGCCCTCGTTCAGGCTGGGTTCGAGACGCTGACCGAGGCGGGCTACGCACCGGAAATGGCATATTTTGAATGCCTGCACGAACTGAAACTGATCGTCGACCTGATGTATGAAGGCGGCATTGCCAACATGCGCTACTCGATCTCAAACACCGCCGAATACGGTGACTACAAGACCGGTCCGCGCATTATCACGGAAGAAACCAAGAAAGAAATGAAGCGCGTGCTGGAAGACATCCAGACTGGTCGCTTTGCGCGTGATTGGATGCTGGAAAACGCAGCCGGAAAAGCATCTTTCAAAGCAACCCGTCGCATGCAGGCTGAGCACCCGATTGAAGCGGTCGGCGAAAAGCTGCGCAAGATGATGCCCTGGATCGCCAAGAACAAGCTGGTGAACAAAGCGGAAAATTAATCCTGCGTTAATGCCTAACTAAAAAGGCGTGCCTCCTTCAGGAGCACGCCTTTTTTTATGCATGAACCACGTACTACCAATGACCGAACCCAAAATCCAGCGCATCAAACAGCAGGAAATCATCAACCCAATCATCGCGGCTGCCTCCTCTTTTAGCAATAGCATAAGTCAGCACACCGGCCGCTACGGAAGTAACCGCAGATAGGGCAAGGCTTTTCTCTTTTTCATTATGCGTTATCTGCCGCCACGCTCCGGAAAACATGTTTGCATGATGGTCTTTGACTATAGCGGATTCTTCACTTCGCAATTCTTTCTTGGCTTCACGCTCCGTCCACTGGCCTGTTGCAACATTTTCTCCGGCCTTCCTTTCAACAGCATCAAAAGCGCCCTGATCCCGCAATGCATTCGTCGCAAATCTCCTGGCCGTTGTATGCAATGTCACCGCTCCCGCCATTGCCGAAACGGCACTCGCCACTAATAAAGCGCCTTTATCCATAGACATGCCTTCAGTGAAAATCGTCACTTCAGTATAGCCGATACTGTCCGCGGATGCTTGTGAACATTATGTGACAGAGCTAACAAATATTATTAATATACAAGCGACAAATTATTTCCCGTATACGCTACGCACGCGCTGCACCAGCCTATCCGTCTGCTGCTCAAGTCCCTTAACGACATTCTCCGCCACCAACTTACGCCATAAGAATGCAAACGGTCCGTCCACGCTGATTGTAGATTTAATTTCCAGCCCGTCCGGATGCATGACCAATTCGTGAGAGTCATACATTTTCGCTAAAAGAAAAGGAGTCACGTCCGTGAAAGAGCGGTTCACAGTTACTTCCGTAATCGCGATTGTAAATTTAGGCCCGCCCTTGGGCTTAAAGAGGAAATGATTTCCGACCGCAAAAGCGCCGGAAATTTCCGCAAGGTCGATATCATCCTGCCATGTATGCCACTGATTCACATCCGTCCATACATTCCAGACTTCTTCCGCAGAAAGGCCGATGACTTTCTTGCTGTAACTTCCGCTCCACATAAACTTACGATTGCTGCTTTGTGGCAAGCACGCCCAGTAAACTGTCAACAATCACCTGCTGCAACGCAACAGAATGATTCGGAATGCTGGAAAGATAGACCCTGCCCGTTCCTTCTATTACCTGAACAAACCCTTCGCCGGATGTCGCTGTTGCAAACAGTGACCGGCTGGAGCGCTGCACAGAATAACCGAGCCCTGCACTGCGTGCCACGGCAAACGCACCATCCAGCACCAAACGTTCATTCTTCAGGTCCACTACTTCAATCGGCCCGGGCGAACAGGCGATTACCCAGCCTGTTCCTGAAACAGCCGTCTGGATAAACCCTTCCCCGGAAAAAAGCCCGGAAGATAGATTATTCACATGAACATCCACTTCCACGCCCATATCCGAAGCCCAGTACGCCCCACGCTCGAGCACAACCTTATTGCCTTTGAGATCGATTTCAACGAACTCATGAAAGCGCGGCGCAAGCATCAGCGTACCCGTACCTTTATAGACAGGACGGAAAATCTTATTGCCGGTAATCGCAGACTTCAACATGCCGCTGACAGAGGGCATCGGGCTCGTCATATCGATCTGGCCACGCCAGTAACGCGCCGCACCGGCTTCGGTGCGAACGGAATCGTTCTCAAGCGTCACTTCCACGTAATGCATCAAGTCCTTGGTCTTGATCTCGAACTTCGCCATTGTCTGCTCTCACTTTTTTGCGTTTTTTGATAAAAGGATAGGCGAGCTGATCCAGCACGTTCTCCGGTATATCGTCATGCTCCGCGCCAAATACGGTCGGTCGTTTGTCTTTCGGATCATAATACGTGCCGAACAGAATATCGAGGAACGGGAATGTCGGTGCAAAATTCTTGCTCCCGCCCTCCGCCATGTGCGTATGATGCCAGCGGTGAAACGTCGGGCTCGCCAGAAAATAGCGGAACGGTCCGTAGGTCCAGTTCACATTCGCATGGACAAGCGGTGAATAGATCATATTGAACGGCAGCAGCACCGCCCAGGCTTCTGCACTGAAGCCAAGCATATAGACCACCGCCCCCACCATGGTGGAATGGATGATGATATTCACGGGATGGAAGCGCACGGAAGTCAGCCAGTCTACATTCTTGGGTGAATGATGGATGGAATGGAACTTCCAGAAATGCATCGTATGGAACATACGGTGCGTCCAGTATTGCATGAAGTCCATGATCAGCAGGATAAGAAATGCCTGTGCCAGCACGGGAAGTTTATTAAGCGGCGCTACACCCGCGTTGAAATTCGCCATATCCGCGGTCGTATAAATGCCCAGCGCCAGCACTAGCGCTACCAGCCCGCGATTAATCAGCACATTCACTTTTACATATAAAAGCGGCCCGCTGAAAAACCAGTAAAGCGTGTCGGGAATCATTCCTTTATGAATAAGCGGCTGGTCACGCTTGCTCGGAAAAAGCACTGCTAAAGACATGAAGACCGCACCGCAGACGAGGAACCACGTCACGATATTCCAATGCGCCATCTGCATATAGAAGGATGCCGCCATATCTCCGATATGCGACAGTTGTTCGCTCATGATAATGCCTGTTTCAAATCATTCAGAAGATCGCCAATATCCTCAATGCCGACGGAAAGGCGCAACAGCCCATCCGTAATACCCAGCCCCGCGCGCGTTGCCGCATCCATATTGGAATGCGTCGTCGATGCCGGATGCGTGATCAGACTTTTCGCGTCGCCCAGATTGTTGGAGATGTCTACAATCTCCAGCTTATTCATAAACCGGAAGGCTGCCTTCTTGCCGCCCTTCAGGGAGAAGGCGATCATGGGCCCGCCATTGCTCATCTGTTTCTTCGCTATAGTATAATGCGGGTGGCTCTTAAGTCCCGGATAAAATACCTTCTCAATCTTCGCATGCCCTTCAAGGAACTTTGCAATCGCCGCCGCATTGGCACAATGGCGCTCGATGCGCAAGTCCAACGTCTCCATACCTTTCAGCGTCACCCAAGCATTGAACGGGCTAAGTGCAGGACCGGTATGACGGTGGAACGGCAGCAGCACTTCGTCAATAAACTGTTTGCTGCCCAGTACGGCACCGCCCAGCGTACGCCCCTGCCCGTCTATATGCTTGGTCGTGGAGTAAACAACGATATCCGCACCAAGCTTCAAAGGATGCTGTAAGAGCGGTGTGGAGAATACGTTATCGATAATCAGCTTCGCTTTTACCTTTTTACATAGCTTCGCTACTGCAGCGATATCGACGATATCAAGCGTCGGATTGGCAGGCGTTTCCACGAACACCGCCACCGTGTTTTTACGCAGCGCTTTTTCCCACTGTTTGAGATCCGCACCGTCCACCAGCGTATACTCAATTCCGAACTTCGGCAGGATCTGTGTAATAATATAGTAGCACGAGCCGAACAGCACTTTGCTCGCAACGACATGGTCGCCCGTTTTCAGCTGGCACATTAAAGATGCAAACACGGCAGCCATACCGCTCGCCATGACACAGGCACGCTCCGCGCCTTCCATAAGCGCCAGGCGGTCTTCCAGCATCGCGAGCGTCGGGTTCAGGTAACGTGAATAGACGAAGCCCGGTGCCACGCCATTGAAGCGGCTTTCCGCCGTTTCTGCGGAGTCATAACAGAAGCCGGAATTCATGAAAATGGCTTCGCTCGTTTCGCCGAAATTGCTACGACGCGTTCCACCCCGCACCAGGCGGGTGGCAAGTCCAAGGGAGATTTTGGTTTTCTTTTCTGACATGGCCACACACTCTATATTATATTATATATTTATATAGGGAACGTACAGAGGCATTGTTAGAGTCTCACCTGTTATATGCAATATAATAATATGCGCGCGGCACACAAAAACACCGTCTGTGTCATCTGCTGCATCGCCCGCAAAACGGGGCTCACACTGTGTTCTGGATGCATCTACCTTGCGCAATCCGACTAAAAAGCCCTAAAAATGACCGAAATCCTGCATTTTTTTAAGAGGCGGCACCAAAATCTTGTTTACAAGGCTAAAAAAGAATGGTTGAGTCGAAGGCGTAGACACCGCAGAGACTGAGTTCTTCAAGGTGTCATACGAACAAAAACAAAATAAACCTTAACGGAGTTTGCCATGAACAAAAATGAATTAGTTGCTGCAATCGCAGATCTCGCTGACCTCAGCAAAGCAAAAGCAACCGAAGCGCTCGACGCGTTCACCGCAGTTGTTGCAAAGACCCTTGCTTCCGGTGGCGAAATCCGCCTCGTTGGCTTCGGCACGTTCGAAGTGGCTAACCGCAAAGCAACCGAAGGCCGCAACCCGCGCACCGGTGCTACCATCAAAATCGCAGCTTCCAAACAGCCGAAATTCCGCGCTGGCAAGCAGCTGAAAGAACAGGTCAACAAGCCGTCCAAGAAAAAAGCCGCTTAATAATATAGGCGGCTTTTTTGCTCTGTAAGATTGCAGAGCGGAAAGCATCAAATTTACGCCGCTATTTTTTTATTAAATTTAGCGGCGTAAATGTTGACAGAAGAAAATAAAGTTACTATGAGTTTCGGCACCGATACGGTGCCAGTTTTTTATGGGGGCTTTTAAGACTCCATAATCAGCAAAGAGAGGGCGATTAGCTCAGTTGGTAGAGCATCTCGTTTACACCGAGAGGGTCGGCAGTTCGAGCCTGTCATCGCCCACCATCTGCATCTTCGGCTTCGCGTGGCTTACGATACGCGAAGTTGAAGATGCGGTCCTCCCTCTCGTCAATCTGAAAATTCCCTAAAATCCCTATATAAGAAGCCTTTGGGCCCGTTTTGTCGCCAGAATACGATTATTCTCGACAAGACACAGGTTCATGATTATACTCCGCGGCCTAGAATTCGTGGAAGGGGGTAACCTTTAGTGGTAGAAGTAGTTGTTCGTGATAATAACGTTGACCAGGCGCTTCGTGCCCTCAAGAAGAAGATGCAGCGTGAAGGCATTTTTCGTGAAATGAAGATGCGTCGTCACTTTGAAAAACCCTCTGAAAAGCGCGTTCGCCGTGCAGCCGAAGCTGTGCGCCGCACCCGTAAACTTGCCCGTAAAACGGCAGACAAAAACGATTAAAAAACCTTTTTAACCGTGCCAAAGGCCATTTACCTGTTGAAAAAGCAGTTAAATGGCCTTTTTTTGTGCCTATAATCCTCTTCCATCAAACCGCAATTTTCACATAATCTTCACAATTCTGCGGAAGCGATATGTGATATTCTGAACAATGGATTAACATGCATTGATTGCGCGCTATTTTATGGGAGCTTTTGAGGATTTCCGTCAGGCCGCCACCCGAAGAGTCTATAAGGGTGTGACTTCGTCCGCCTCCAGCGGCTCGAAATCCATGCTCACGCATGCGCTCAAACTCAATGCTTCTTTCGGCCTGCTCATTTCCTCCGCTGTACTGGTCTTCTGGGATATCAGCGATTACCGGCTTGAAAAAAAGAAACTCGCACAGGAATACTCGCAGGAACTGGGAGCAAGGCTTAATAAATCCCCTGATCAGGTCACGGCCAAGGATCTGGAAACGGTCGCCGCAGACAATCCGACACTGGGCGAAGCAGTGCATCGCAGCAAATTGAAGCGCAATCTGCACATCACAAGCAACCTGCTCGGCACGGTCGCAGGCTTTGCAGCAGCCACTTTTCTTTTCGCCTCAACAGGGGGCATCGGCATGGCAGTCTTGGCCGCCCTGGTGGGATTCGTCTCCTATATGGCGACGGACGCTGCCGCTGGCGCCATCGGGCGCAGAATGCTGCATCTGAAAGAACCCAAAGTGAAGGACGTGGAAAAGAATCCATCGCTCCAGCCAGAACTGAGCATGCCAAGCCAGGTGAAATTCATCGAATGGATGCAGGACCGCCGGTTGGAAATCGCACCGGAACACGTTGCGATTCTGCTCAATAAAGCCAATCCCGGTGCGGACATTCCCGTGGAGCAGACGGAACAACTGGCGCAGGATCTGAATGATCGGCTCGTCAACGCACAGGAACTCGCATTCATCGCCTACGGCCAGACCTCCGGTGTGCCCAAGCGTGAGATACCCGAACGCAGCGCCCTGGAGATGGCTAACCAGAGAATTGCGGAACAGACTCAGGTCATCCGCGAGCAGGCCGCAAAGCTGGGAGACAGGGCATCGGAATTCGGCAGCGCCGCAAAAGAGAAAGCTTCAGAATTCAAAGAAAGAGCGGGAGAATGGACAAGCCGCATCATGCCCAAGAAACAGCCGCAGGACATTATTAATGAAAAAATAGCCCAGGGCCCGCAAAGCGCCGCTGACACGGTGCTGAACCAGCGCCAGCAACAGGCTGAACAGCCCGCAGGGTTAGGCGTCTAATCCAGTCATTGCGAAACAGAATAAAAGATTCTACGCCGCTTCTTTTGCTGCCTTCGCCTTCGGTGACATCTGAATATGCAATTCACGCAATTGCTTCTCTTCCACAAACGCAGGCGCCTGCATCATGAGATCTTCCGCTTTCTGGTTCATGGGGAAAGTGATAACCTCACGGATATTGGGCTCGTCCGCAAGCAGCATCACCATGCGATCCACGCCCGGGGCCAGACCACCGTGCGGCGGTGCACCGAACTTGAAGGCGTTGATCATCGCACCGAAACGCGCATCGACGGTTTCCTTACCGTAACCCGCAATCTCGAAAGCTTTGTACATGATATCCGGGCGATGGTTACGGATCGCACCGCTAGAAAGCTCTACACCGTTGCATACAATATCATACTGGTAAGCAAGAATCGAAAGCAGTTTTTTCTTGTCGCCTTTGGCAGCTTCCAGCGCTTCCATTCCCCCCTGCGGCATGGAGAACGGATTATGGCTGAAGATGATTTTGTTCTCTTCTTCATCCCATTCGTAGTACGGGAAGTCCACGACCCAGCAAAGTTTGTAGCAATCTTTCTCCACCAGCCCCAGCTCTTCACCAAGCTTCACGCGCACCTGCCCTGCAAGCTTAGCAGCCGCAAGTTCTTCACCGGAGGAGAAGAATACGGAATCGCCATTCTTAAGACCTGCCGTTTTCTTGAGTTCTTCCAGCTTTTCCGGCGTCAGGAATTTCGCAATCGGACTCTTCGGCGTGCCGTCTGCTTCAAAGGTAATGTACGCCAGTCCCGCCGCCCCGAGCGACTGCGCATAAGCGATCATCTTGTCGAAGAAGCTGCGCGGCTGCCCTGCCGTGTTCGGTGCAGGCACAGCGCGGATGACGCCGCCATTCTCGATAATCTTGTTAAAGATGCCGAAGCCCGAGCCCTGGAACACAGTGGTCGCATCGCTGATCTTGATCGGGTTGCGAAGATCCGGTTTATCGCTGCCATATTCGAGCATTGCCTGACGGTACGGAATGCGCGGGAACGGATAGTCAGTAACCTGCTTATTTGAAAACTCCTTGAACAGCCCATGCAGCACCGGCTCGATCGCCGCGAATACGTCTTCCTGCGTGACGAAGCTCATTTCAATATCGAGCTGGTAGAATTCACCCGGCGAGCGATCCGCGCGCGCATCTTCATCGCGGAAGCAAGGCGCAATCTGGAAATAACGGTCAAACCCGGCCACCATCAACAACTGCTTGAACATCTGCGGCGCCTGCGGCAGCGCATAGAACTTACCCGGATGCACGCGGCTCGGCACGAGATAGTCACGCGCCCCTTCCGGTGAGCTGGCAGTCAGGATTGGCGTCTGGAATTCATTGAACCCCTGCTCTGTCATTTTGCGGCGCAAAAATGAAATCACCTGAGAGCGCAGCAGGATGTTGCGATGCAGTTTCTCGCGGCGCAGATCCAGAAAGCGATAGGTCAGACGTGTATCTTCCGGGAATTCCGCATCGGAATTGACCTGCAGAGGCAAAAGTTCCGCAGCGGATTCCAGCACATAGGATTCCACCACCACTTCAATCGTTCCCGTAGCAAGATCCTTGTTCACCGTCTCCGCCGCACGCGCCACAACCTTACCCACAACGGTGATCACGCTCTCATAACGCACAGCCGTCAGCGAGTCGAAAATATCTTTATTGCTCTCAGAGTTAGCCACAAGCTGCGTAATGCCGTAATGGTCGCGCAGATCGATGAACAGCAGATTGCCATGGTCGCGCTTGCGGTGTACCCATCCGGAAAGTTTAACATTCTGCCCGGCATCCTTGGCCGTAAGCTGGTTGCAGGTATGGGTTCTGTACTGGTGCATTTTCTCTATTCTTTTCATTAAGTTCGCCAATTCTCAAAGCCCCCGGCCAGAGCCGGTTTCCCTAAGAGTTCATTATCGAACGCTAGGTATAATGGATTGAAACGCATGAAACAAGCGCAATTGCAGATTTTGCTAATGACATTTTCTTGCAAATGCGCTATAAGCTCGCAAATTTTCTTGAGGTCGAATTATGGAATTTGTGGAAGCGCTTACATTTGACGATGTCCTGCTGAAGCCCCGCGCCTCGTCTGTTCTCCCAAACGAAACCGATACTTCCACACGCATCACACGCGATATCAAGCTCGGCATCCCGCTCATTTCCGCAGCCATGGACACGGTCACCGAAAGCGGTCTTGCCATCGCCATGGCACAGAATGGCGGCATCGGCTGTATTCATAAGAACCTTGCTATTGAAGCCCAGGCCGACGAAATCCGCAAAGTAAAGAAATTTGAATCCGGCATGGTCGTCAATCCCGTGACGATTACTCCAGAGGCCACGCTTTCACAGGCGCTCGGCCTCATGAAGGCGAACCATATCTCCGGCATCCCTGTGGTGGAGCCCAAGACCGGCAAGCTTGTGGGCATCCTGACCAACCGCGACGTACGCTTCGCTTCCGACCCGAAACAGAGCGTGCAGGAACTGATGACGAAGGAAAAGCTCGTCACTGTGCAGGAAGGCGTGGACCGCGAACAGGCAAAGAAACTGCTGCACCAGCACCGTATTGAAAAACTGATCGTGGTGGACGACGCTTATCGCTGCATCGGCCTTATCACCGTAAAAGATATTGAAAAAGCGCGCGCCTTCCCCGCCGCCTCCAAAGATTCACTGGGACGCCTGCGCGTCGCCGGTGCTGTGGGTACGGGCGCAGACGGCATGCTTCGCGCGGAAGCGCTGATCGCTGCCGGGGTGGACGTTATCACCGTGGATACGGCGCACGGTCATTCCAAAGGTGTGATCGACGCGGTGAAGAACATCAAAGCCCGCTTCAAGGATATCCAGATCATCGCCGGCAACATCGCCACCAAGGAAGGTGCAGAAGCCCTGATCGAAGCAGGTGCGGACGCGGTGAAAGTAGGCATTGGCCCCGGCTCCATCTGCACAACGCGTATCGTCGCAGGTGTCGGCGTACCCCAGCTTTCCGCGGTTATGGACGTTGCAAGCGTTGCACGCAAAGCAGGTGTGCCCGTGATTGCGGACGGCGGCATTAAATATTCCGGCGACCTCGCCAAGGCAATCGCCGCGGGTGCAGATTGCGCCATGCTCGGCTCACTCTTTGCAGGCACGGAAGAAGCTCCGGGGGATGTCGTGCTCTATCAGGGCCGTTCTTATAAAGCATACCGCGGCATGGGCTCAGTCGGCGCCATGGCGCGCGGCTCAGCCGACCGTTATTTCCAGCAGGAAATCAAGGACAGTCTGAAACTTGTGCCTGAAGGCGTGGAAGGCCGAGTGCCGTTCAAGGGCTCCGTTTCCGGCGTGATCCACCAGCTGGTGGGCGGCCTGAAATCCGCGATGGGCTATACTGGTAATGCCACCATCTCTGGACTGCAGACGAACCGCGAGTTCGTACGCATCACCAATGCGGGCCTTTCGGAATCCCACGCGCATGATATCATCATCACGCACGAAGCGCCGAATTACCGCATTAACAGCTAGAATTGCTGTCACAAAAGATTCACTACCCTTATTAAGTGCAATTGATCTATAGTTGCCCTACTATACGGCGTGCCGTCATTTTGTATGGCATCAGGCTGTTTCAGCGTGAGGCAAACAGATGGCATCACGCTTTCAACGGCGACAGCGGACAAAGAAGTCCGGGTCCTGCGCCCCGAAAAATCGGAGGCAAAATGATCAAACGCATCAGACGTCTACTCTGTCCGGTAAAACGCGCACGCTCCCGAAAGATGTGAGGAAATGTGTAATCGAAAAGGTTGCAAGTTCAAAAAAGGACCTGCGGCATGCGCGAGCCCAATCCGTAAATGCGGCAGGACATCAGCATGGCTCTGCTATGCGCACTCACTATGCTCCAGCTGCTGCAATGCCTGTGTGATGGCAGCAGAAACTCCATGCAGGGATCAAGTGAAGTGGTAGTGATTGAGGGAGCACAGTGCTGGAACAGTTGGCGACGACTATTCAGGTACTGACTCTTCTCTTTCACGGTCTCCATAAGCTCTGGTGCTTGAGCCTTCCCCACATAAACAACTTATAAAAATCCACCCCAAAATGGTTACACATTCGTAATACCCCGCTCAAGCGCCGGTAATGCGCACCCTGCTATATATACCTCATCAGGCAACAAAGCCTGCAGAAACAGAGGAAAATATGTTCAGGAAAACCATAGTCACCGTTTTAGGTCTGGGCCTGCTTCTCACATCTTTATCAGGCTGCATCGTGGAGCCGGCAAGACCTGCCGCCGTTTATTACGCTCCTCCTCCGCCGCCGCGCTATTACATCGCTCCGGCACCGGTTTACTATCACAGATACCATTATCGTTATTATTAATAGTGGAATCATAACCGGTAACCCGACAGGATTATTATGCGCACGAAAAAACCTCTCCCGTCCCTGCTGCTTGCGGCGGCGCTGCTACTCACCACCAGCGCCACCGCCTGGGCCGATCCCCCCGCCCGTGTGGGCCGCATCGGCTATCTTCAGGGGGAGGTCGCATTTCATAATGCGGAACAGTCCCAATGGACGTCGGCCATGTTCAATTACCCTGTTACAACCGGAGATGCTTTCTGGACGGATCAGGGCGCCAGAACGGAGATTCAGGTCGGCGCGTCGGAAATCCGGATGGATCAGGCAACGGAGCTGGACATCACGCGCCTGGACGATGAGGCGATGCAGCTGAACGTGCCGCAAGGGACGATCAACATTCATCTGCATACCCCTCCCGCAACGCCTGTGCAGGTGATTACACCGCAAGGGGAGATCGACCTGCTGCAGCCGGGCAGTTATCACATAGAAGCTTCCCATCCCGGCGCGATGCCGAGTGCTTCCGTCACAGTGCTGGAAGGTAGCGCGCAGATACAAGGCCCCTCTTCTCCTCTCAGCATATCAGCGGGAGAACATGCAACCCTGTCCGGTTCCCCTGCTTCTGTAACGCTCGACGAAGCCATTCCCACAGCCTTTGATAACTGGGCGCTGACGCGTGAACACCGCGAAGTGGAACTGGGAACCGCACATTATGTTTCGGCGGAAACAACCGGAATCAATGACCTGAATAATTACGGGCAATGGGCCTCCACTCCCAGCTACGGCGCTGTCTGGTATCCGTCTGCAGTTCCTGCCGGATGGGCTCCGTACCGTTATGGCCACTGGGCCTACGTCGCACCCTGGGGATGGACCTGGATAGATGATGCACCCTGGGGATTCGCGCCATTCCATTACGGACGCTGGGCGCATATTCATGGAAGATGGGGTTGGTGTCCCGGTGAGCGGGAAGCGCATCCGGTTTATGCCCCCGCCCTGGTGACCTTTGTCGGCGACAGATCCTCTGTCGGCTGGGTCCCGCTGGCACCGCATGAAGCGTTCCGCCCTTATTATCATACAAGTATGAATTACATCCGAAACGTGAATGCCAATAATGTAGACAAAACCACGATAAATCGCATCACTGTTAACAATGTCACTAACAACGTAAACATCAACCAGTATGCTAACAGCAAAGTGATAACCATGGTGCCGCATTCAGCCTTTGCCAAAGGAGCACCGGTTCACCACACATCGCTTCCGATTCAACCCTCGCAGATAACCAAAGCAAATATAACAACCGACGTCGACCGCATAACCCCATCGCGGGAAAGCAGACACGAACATTTCAGAAACATCCCGCCTGCACATCATGAAACGCAGGCACATATTCCGACTTCAGTACCTATAGCCATGCCACACCGGGAACATGAGCATAAGGCGAATGAGCATGAGATAGCACGTCCAACACCTCCTGCTGCACCGCAGCACCCAATTCCGCCGCTTGTAAAAGAGCCGCAAATGATACGTCATGATATGCCGGAAAATCATATTCCAAAGCCCATAGCACAACCGCGCCCCATGGAGATTACGCATCCCGTTCAGCATTTCCAGATAGAACCGACGCCGCAAGGTTGGCAGAGAGTACCGCATGAGCAGCATGGGCCGTCACAGGAACAACATGGCGCAGGGCATCCTGTGGAGCAACATCCTCATGCACAGGAACAGCCCCACAGAGCCGAACCGCATTCTGCCGCACCAAGAGATACAAATGATAATAGAGGCCACCCGTAAACAGACAAAGGCACTAAAGATCTGGCGAGCTATTCGTGAGCCAGGGTATAGTAGACTCTATGAATCTAACTTACGGGCTTCTTCGACCAGCATGATAGGAATGCCGTCGCGGATTGGATAGGCGAGCTTTGCTTTATCGCTGATCAATTCCTGACTGGTGGCATCGTAACGCAATGCGCTTTTTGTCAGCGGGCAAACCAGCAGCTCTAATAATTTAGGATCGACATTCGCCATAATTACCGCCTTATTTAAACAAAATAGCCGAAAGCTTACGCCGTCCGGTCTGCGCAACCGGATTCTCAAAACCCAGTGCCTCGAACATCGTGAGCAATTGCTTGCGCGCCGCCCCGTCATTCCATTCTTTATCAGCCGCAATTACCTTCAGCAATTCCTCGACCGCCTCTTCCGCATTGCCGGAAGCGTAAAGCGCCGCCGCCAGATCAGAGCGTGCCTGGTGGTCGGCAGGATTCGCCGCCAGCGCCTTATGAAGTTTCTCCAGCGCCTCCGGCTTCGGCGCATTCTTTGCAAGATTAAGCCGCGCATTTGCTGCGACCACCGCTTCATGATTCGCACCTGTTTCCGGCACGGCTTTCAGCAGCGCTTCCGCCTGCTCCAGATTGCCCGTTGCGATGAAAGCAGAGGCAAGCCCCGCAATCGCTTCCACATTTTCAGGCTCCATCTGCAGCACAGCCTGGAAATAACGCATTGCCGTCTGTGCGTCGCCTGCCTCAAGCAGCATCGCCGCCTGTTTCAGCATTTCCTTGGCGTCTTCTTCTTCCGGTGTCGCCTGCATGAACTGCGCGAACAATTGCTTAAGCTGGCTTTCCTGCATCGCACCGGAGAATCCGTCCACCGGCTGACCGCCTACGAAAATATAGACCATCGGCACGGACTGGATGCGGAACTGCTGCGCGAGCTGCGGGTTTTTGTCAATATCCACGCGGGCAAGCTTCAGCCTGCCCTTGGCATCGTTCACCACTTTTTCCAGTGTCGGCCCGAACTGCTTGCAAGGTGTACACCAGGTTGCCGTGAAATACACCACCACCGGCACCTGCAGCGAGGCCTGTATGACCTCATGCATGAAATTCTGTACTGTCGCTTCGATGATATGGCTGCCGGAAGTCTCTTCTGCAGCTTTGTTGGAAAGCATGACCATAACCGACCTATCTAATTAGAATTAACTTACTCAAATAAGTTAGAGCGCGGGAAACCTGTCGGCGGCAGACGTCCTGCCGTTCCACGATGACCGAGCCAGGGCTTGATATCCTCTTCCGTGCGCACACGCTCACCGGATTTCCAGGAAAGCCCATCCGCCTGGTTAAAAATCTTCACATCCGCCAGCGACCCGCCTTTATATTTTTGCAAGGCAACACCCTGCCCACGCGTCATCTCCGGGATTTCGCTGATCGGGAATATGAGCAGCTTACGGTTATCGCCGATCACGGCCACACTGTCGCCATCCACCACACGCAACGCAAGCGCACGCCCCTTATCGACTGTATTAAGAATCTGCTTGCCGTTCTTCGTGCTCGCCACCACATCTTCCGATTTCACCACGAAGCCCCTGCCCGCATCGGACGCCACAAGGAACTTCACCTCCGGCACGAACACGCTTAAGTCGACAATGTCATGCTCGTTGCCAAGCTCAATAAACAGGCGCACAGGATCGCCATGCCCTTTGCCACGGGAAATCTTATCGCAAGGAATCGTGAAGAATTTCCCGTCCGTGGCAAACAGCAGCAGCTTGTCCGTCGTCTGCGCAAATATAAAGAATTTACCTTCGTCACCTTCTTTATATTTGATGTCGCTGAGATCGGTCGTATGTCCTTTAACCGCCCTGATCCAGCCCATCTTCGAGCAGATGATCGTGATCGGCTCTTTCTCGACCAGTGCCTCGATGGAAATGACGGAGACCGCAGGCGCATCTGCAAACTCAGTGCGTCTTCTGCCGATCTCGGTTGCTTCCCCGAACGCTTTCTTGATTTCCTTAATCTCTTTGGCAATCACCTTCGCGCGCTTTTCGTCAGAATTGGCGATTTCATTCAGCTCTTCCTGCTCTTTAAGCAGATTATCGTTTTCCTGGCGGATCTCAATCTCGTCCAGCTTACGCAACGAACGCAGGCGCATATTGAGGATAGCTTCGGCCTGTACGTCCGTAAGCTTCCACCGCTTCATCATCTTGGGCTTGGGTTCGTCTTCCTCACGGATGAGTTTGATCACTTCATCCAGATTCAGATAAGCAATAAGCAAACCGCCCAACACTTCCAGCCGGTGCGCGATCTTCTCAAGCCGGTACTTCGTGCGCCGCAGCACGACTTCATCACGATGCGCGAAAAATTCCAGAAGCACTTCACGCAGGTTCAGCACCTGCGGCATATTGCCCCCTGTCAGCACGTTCATATTCATATTGAAGCGCGTTTCCAGGTCCGTCACCTTGAAGAGCGATTCCATGAGCATGTCCGCATCGATCTGCCGGTTCTTCGGCTCGAGCACGATGCGTATTTCTTCCGTCGATTCATCACGGATGTTACCAAGGAACGGCAGCTTCTTATTTTTAAACAGCTCGGCAATTTTCTCGATCAGGCGCGATTTCTGAACCTGGTACGGAATCTCCGTCACCACGATCTGGTAAAGCCCGTGGCTCAGTTGCTCTTTCTCCCAGCGCGCACGCACGCGGAAACTGCCGCGCCCCGTTTCATACGCCTGCAGGATGTTCTGGTGCGGCTCAACAACGATACCGCCCGTCGGGAAATCCGGCCCCTTGACGAACTCCATCAGCTTCGCAACCGATGCATTGGGATGCTGGATCAGGTAGATCAGCGCATCGCACAATTCGCCGACATTATGCGGCGGAATCGAAGTCGCCATGCCCACCGCAATACCTTCTGAGCCGTTAGCAAGCAGGTTCGGAAAGCTTGCAGGCAGCACGATCGGCTCATGGTCCTCACCGTCGTAAGTCGGGCGGAAATCCACCGTATCCTGATCGATCCCGGCCAGCAGCGCAACCGCCACATCCGTCAGACGCGCTTCGGTATAACGCATCGCGGCTGCGTTATCGCCGTCAATACTGCCGAAATTCCCCTGGCCTTCCACGAGCGGATAACGTACCGCAAAGGACTGCGCCAGACGCACAAGTGTATCGTAAACCGCCGTATCGCCATGCGGATGGTATTTACCGATAACGTCACCCACAACGCGGGCGCATTTTTTAAAGCCTGATTTCGGGTCGAGCTTGAGCTGCAGCATCGCGTAAAGCAGCCTGCGATGCACCGGCTTAAGCCCGTCACGCACGTCCGGCAGCGAACGGGACATGATCGTGGAAAGCGCATACGCAAGATAACGCTCGGAAATCGCGTCTTTAAATGACACGTCCGTAATGATAGGCGTATTGTCTGATTTCTCTGGTTTCATAATTCGTAAACTTCTATATACACCATACCAACGCCAAATCAACAGAGGGCTTGCGCTTTATGCGGATTATTTACGCCACGGCAGTTTCCATCGCCATTTTCTCAGCCAATTGCGCCACTGCCGCGCCTGTCTGGATGCAGGATATGACATGGCAGGAAATAGACAAAGCCATCAAATCCGGGAAAACTACCGTCATTGTACCAACCGGCGGCATCGAACAGAACGGTCCGCATCTGACGCTCGGCAAACATAATTTCATTCTGGAAAAAACGGCGCCCGCTATTGCGGAAAAACTTGGCAATGCGCTGGTTGCTCCGATTATTCCTTATGTTCCCGAAGGTAACGCTACCCCTCCTGAAGGCCATATGCGATTTGCAGGCACTATCTCCATGCAGCCTGCTACCTTTGCGGCAGTGCTGGAAGATACGGCCGCGAGCCTCAAACAGCATGGCTTTAAATATATCTGCTTTATCGGCGAGCATGGGGGAAGCCAGGCCGTACAGGGCGACGTCGCCGCTAAACTCTCTGCACAATGGCATAAGGAAGGTGTGAGAGTCATTCAGGTCGATGATTATTACGATGCGGATAACGGCCAGGTCGCATGGGCGAAAAAGGCGGTGCCTGCCGAAAAAGATATCGAGGCACATGGCGGTTTTGCCGATACATCGGAAATGCTTGCCGTCGCTCCGCAGGAAGTGCGTAATAACTTGCGTGCCCCCTACGCAGCAGGCGATTACGAAAAAACCGGGGCCGCCGGTTCCTCCGTCCATGCAAGCAAGCAATATGGTGAAAAGCTGCTGGAACTGAAGGTTGAAGCAGCCGTAAAAGAAATCGAGAAAGCAGAGAAATAATGAATCCCATTCACGTCATTGGCAGCGGGCTGGCCGGCAGCGAAGCCGCATGGCAAATTGCTCAGGCCGGAAAATCCGTTATCCTTCATGAAATGCGCCCGCTTGTTAAAACCGATGCGCACCAAACCGACAAAAGCGCCGAGCTTGTCTGCTCCAACTCTTTCCGCTCAGACGATCACGTGAACAACGCCGTCGGCCTGCTGCATGAGGAAATGCGCCGCTGCGGCTCGCTCATCATGCGTGAGGCAGATAAACATAAACTCCCTGCAGGCTCCGCGCTTGCCGTAGACCGTGAAGGATTTTCGCAAGGCGTGACGGAAGCGCTTCAGAGCCACCCGATGATCACCCTCGTGCGCGAGGAAATCAGCAAATTACCCTCACCGGAATTTGGCGAAACTATTATCGCCACCGGTCCGCTCACTTCTGCAAAGCTTTCCGAATCCATTCTGAAAGTGACGGGCGAAGCCTATCTTTCCTTCTTCGATGCAATCGCCCCTATCGTGCTCAAAGACACGATCGATATGAATGTCGCCTGGTTCCAGTCGCGCTATAATAAAGGTGACGGTGCGGACTATATCAACCTGCCGATGTCCGAAACCCAATATTATGCTTTCATCGATGCGCTGATCGCAGGCGAAAAGACCGAGTTCAAGGAATGGGAAAAGAACACACCGTATTTTGAAGGCTGCCTGCCGATTGAAGTCATGGCGGAACGCGGGCGCGAAACATTACGCTTCGGCCCGATGAAACCCGTTGGCTTAGACAATCCGCACAATAGCGAACGGCCTTATGCCGTCGTGCAGCTGCGACAGGACAACAAACTCGGCACGATCTACAATATGGTCGGTTTCCAGACGAAATTGAAATACGGCGAGCAGCAGCGTGTGTTCCGCATGATACCGGGACTGGAGAACGCTGAGTTCGTGCGCCTGGGCGGCCTGCACCGCAACACCTTCATCAATAGCCCGAGATTGCTGACCGAAGATCTGCGCCTGAAAGCTGCACCGCATATCCGTTTTGCAGGACAGGTCACAGGCGTGGAAGGTTACGTTGAAAGCGCAGCCACCGGTTTACTCGCAGGCCGTTTCGCTGCCGGAAAGATGACTCCTCCTCCCGCCACCACAGCACTGGGTGGATTACTGAATCACATCACGGGCGGCGCGGAAAGCAAGCATTTCCAGCCGATGAATATCAATTTCGGCCTGCTTCCACCACTACAAGGAAAAATTCGCAAAGACGAACGCGCCGCACGCATGACAGGACGCGCAAAAGAAGATCTGTCCGGGTGGATATAAGGATTATTTTTTAAGCAACGGCAGCACGTCCCGATCCAGATTCTTCCGGTTCAGCGGAATCAGGTCCGGGGAAACAGCCAGCCGAATGATCCCTTTTCGATCGATGACATAAGTCAGCGGAATAGCGTGCGGAGTATCGAATTCATTGGGATGCATATCGTCTGCCATAAAAGCACTGAATGCATAAGGCTCCATAACCTTCTTCACCTTGTCGCGGTCACTGTAACGGTCAAGGCTGACTGCAATAATTTCCAGTCCGCCTTCATGGTGCGCACGGTAAAACCCATCCAGCGCCTGCATCTCTTCACGGCATAAAATACACCAGGTCGCCCAGAAATGCACCAGAACCACCTGCCCCCTGAGCTTACCCAAATCTACCGTATGTCCGCTTAAATCCTGCCCCGCCAGCGCAGGTGCTTCCTTACCTGCCGCGGGTTCTGCTGCCTGCGCAGGCAGGCAGACTATCAGCAGCAATAATGTTATAAGAACACGATTCATGATTAAGCCATATGTTCTGCTGTCGAGCCTGTATCCATCAGCTCGCTGATATAAGTGGGATCGGCAATGAAATGCAGCGTCACTTCCGTACCGACGCCGATTTCGCTGTCAATCGCAATACTGCCGTAATGCAGCGCCATCAGGTTGCGTGTAAGCGGCAGGCCAAGACCCGTGCCGCCGTAACGGCGGTTCAGTCCGCTATCCACCTGTTCGAAGCCCTGGAATACGCGGGAGATGCTTTCCTTCTCCATGCCTATGCCGCTATCACGAATGGTAATGACAAAATCCGTGACAATGCCACCGCGCATATACGGAGTTACCCGCATATACACATTACCGCCCGACTGCGTGAACTTCACGGCGTTGGACAGGATGTTGAGAATGATCTGGGAGAAACGCAGACGGTCGGCAATAATCGGAGTGGTCTGCTCCGGAAGCTCGGCTGTAATGGTAACGCCGCATTCCGCCGCACGCTTCTCCATAATGCGGATACACTTGCTGATGGCGCCGACAATATCCACGCGCTCGAACATGAGGACCATCTTGCCAGATTCCGCTTTGGAAAGATCCAGAATATCGTTGATGATATCCAGCAGATGACTGCCGGCGCTGTTGATGTCATTCGCATATTCAAGATACTTCTCGCTGCCGAGCTTACCGAACAGCTGCTCTTTGAAGACCGATGAGAAACCGATAATCGCATTCAGCGGCGTGCGCAGTTCATGGCTCACATTGGCCAGGAAATGCGACTTGGCGATGCTTGCGCTTTCCGCATCTTTCTTCGCCTTGCCTAACTCTTCATTCTGACGCAACAGCTTGCGATCACGCGCCTGGATCTCATCCAACATCGCATTGAATGCATCGATCAGCATGTCAATTTCATTGTCGCTGCGCCCGCCCACAGGAACATATTCCTGCGCCATGCGAAGCGAGAAATCTTCTTCCACCGTGACACGCCGCGCCGTATCGGCAAGCGCAAGTATCGGCTGGGAAATCGTGCCCTGCACACCGAGCGCAAACAAAGAAGACCCCATGCCGATGACGATGATAATCGCCAGAGCGAGAAAAATCTGCTTGATCAGATACGCCCTGATCTCGCGCATATCGGATTCAAGCACGATCGAAGCCACCAGCATGCCGTTATTGTCCAGATGCTTGATCACAAGTGCATTGCCCTCGTAATCCCCTACCCCTTCGGAGCGCCCGTTAATGTCAGGGCAGGTCTTATCCTGGACGGAAGAACTGAAATAAGCTGCCGCCGGAACAGCACTCGCATCATACATGCATACGCGCAGGATAGAAGGCTTGGAGCTGAAAACATCACGCAGATTATTGGTCGCCGCGTCTTTCTGGTCGAAACTGATATAAGCCAGATTGCTTTTGCCCACGTTAACGGCTGTATCTTCGAGCTGCGAAAGCAGGCTCTCGCGCATATTGTATATACCAATCAGCGTAATGATGATCGTCGTCAGGATGATCGCAACCCCGCTGACTACTGTAATCAGTAGTGTAAGACGCTTTTTAATGGTTGCATGTTTCATCATATGATCTGCGTCCTACTTGATGACTTCCGCTGCGATCTGCAGCAGCCTCGCATCAATACTGAGTCCGCTGGCTTCCGCCGACTTCAGGTTGATACGCAGATTGATTTTATCCTTGGAAAAAAGCCCAATACTTTTCCCCACCGTAACCATTTCGATGATGCCACCTTCATCCGCAAACCCTTTCGATTCGCTGATGCTGAGCACAGGATGGTGCACCACATGTGAAAGCAGTGAGGAGATAGAGTCTTCGGCGTCCTTGCCGACAAACAGCACATGACATGACTCAAGCGCATTCCCGGAAGCAGTAGTATTAATCGTCACTGCAAAATTCTGCCGATGGGCCTGTTCGAAGCTAGTAAAATAATTACTGAAATCCTTATCGCCGACAATGCAGACTGTCGCCGCATTGCTGGTCTTAGGCGTTACGGCGCCCGGCCAGTCGACAAACTTGAGAAAGTTATAAATGAATGCGATTCGGATACGGTACTGCGCAACTTCCTTGCCGCTCTCTTCATCCGCTATGGCAGGAACGAGCGTACACGTACACCAGATCAGAGCAAGCATGAGAATTGAAAATATTCTGCGCATAATGAGGTATTCTAGCGGGAATGTATTAAATAAGCCTTAACTGGAGGAGGAGTAACCGGCATCTTCGCAAATTCCTGAATATTAACCTGAGAATGTGGCAGAAAAGTAACGGTGCTTTTCCTGCATGACGGCACGCAAACAGCCCAGTTGCATAACTCAGCAGAATCACAATAGCAAGGGTTTCAGTCAGGAATCAGAACCGCACCGTGGCCTTGGCAAGCACGCTTCTGCCGACTTCAATGGGAGCCTGATAAATGAAGCCAGTGAATTCCTGGTGTTCGGACCTCAGCAGATTCTGGCCAATCAGGCTTAAATCCACGCCACTCATCGGCACCCAGCCAAGACGCATATCCAGTCGTGTATAAGCTGGCACGGAAGTTGGCGCTGCTGACTGCACATTCGGCAGTTGGTCTACGTGATACACCATTGTATCCCACTGCATATTATGCGGCAGATCCACATAGGAACGCAGGCTGAACTGCTGGTTTGGAGCATTACCTTGCCTCGTGACAAGACTGCTACCAATAATATCCAGATGCGAAACATATATCGTGTAACTGCCGTTGAACTTAATATTTTTGGTTGCCTGCCATGTAGACGCGAGTTCCACGCCGTGTGTTTCACCGCTATTAGCGTTACCCACAACCTGAGGAGCGTACGTATAAGTGCCCATGAAAGGATCGAACCTTGTGCTGGTAGCACCACTCGAAAGAGAGGCTAGATCGTGATAATAATTATAATATCCCGTCACATCTACCGAGAGATCTTCGCGCGGCATTACGCGGTAACCAAGCTCATACGAGAGCACATCTTCTGAATCAGCAAAGGGATTGCCTTTTTCAGCAACCACCGTATTGCCTGAAGGCACCGCCAGCACAAGGCTCAGATCCTGGTTGGATTGGTTCGGTGTATGGACAGCCTTGGAAACCGCTGCCCACACGGTCTGTGTGTCGGAAGGCAGCCAGGTAATCCTGGCGCTCGGTTCATATTCGAATCCGCTGAAATCATTATGCTCGAACTTGCTGCCAACCGTCAGGAACAATTTGTTCTGCACAATGGAAATTTTGTCCTGAAGGAAGCTGCTGTACAGATTCTCATAATAATTTTCCGGCTGAAAACTGACATAGAAATCATTGCCGGTAATACTGGTAATACGGCGATATCCAAGCCCCCATGTCACTTCATTATATTTATTAGGTGTCCAGTTATGCTGAAAGTCGAAATCCGTTGTCTGAGTATGGAAGCTCGTTCCATTGGCTGCATAATCGAAAAGCTCACGCACCGTATCGTCATAGTAAGCCTGTAGTGTGATATCCGAGGTGCTGCTGAACTCATGCTTCCAGCGTCCCAGCACATTCATACCGCTTACATGGTCCGTATCGTTCACTAACTGAAACCGTGAAGGTGAAACAGTGGAAGTCACAGGTAATGTGCGTATTGCATTTTCTTTGCCCTGATAGACATCCCCTTGCAATGTTCCCGTATCTTTGCCGGCTCCATTCCAGTCCATGCGGAAACCGCCCTGCCCGTTATCCCAGGCATCGCCTGCACCCTTTCCATTCAGGTTGTGCTGCTGGTTATAGTCAAAATACTGGGCATAGGTACGATACGCCAGGTTGCCGGACGTACCACCATAACGCGCACTGGTGGAAACACGCTCCTGCGTTCCCGTCGCTGCTGAAACAAGAGTGCCTTGAGTGTCTTTCGCATTCTTCGTGATAATATTGATTACGCCATTGACCGCATTCGCTCCCCAGAGCGTTGCCCCCGGTCCGCGGATCACCTCAATACGGTCAATATCTTCCAGTATCAAATTCTGTACATCCCAGAACACACCTGAAAACACCGGAGAATATACGGTTCTGCCGTCAATCAGCACCAGCAGCTTGTTGGAAAACTGGCCGTCAAACCCGCGTGAAGCAATCGCCCATTCATTGGAACCTGCTTGCGCCACCTGCAATCCCGGCACCATGCGCAGTAATTCAGGTACGCTCTGCATACCGGAACGGCGGATATCTTCCTGCGTAATAACATAAAGCGCCGCAGGAGCCTGCGACGCTTTTTCATCCCTTTTGGATACCGAGGTGACATCCATATTGACCAACTGCTGTAATGACATATTAAGCAAGTCGCTGTCATTACTCAGATCGCTTTCCTGAGCAACCGCCATTTCGGATAAGCTACAAAGCGCACTTGTCAAAAGAAACGCCATCAACAGATTATTACGCATAATCCCCCTCGCACTATTTGCAATATGGCAATTCTTATCAGGAAAAAGTTAAATATTATTTAATAAAATGCACTGTATTATAGAAAAGGGCCTTATTTCTATAGATAAATCAATGCCCCATCGCACATTTCCAAATAGGTGCGACTTATAAACAACAGTTCAACCGTGTAATTAGAGCTTAAAGGACCGCGCTGTCGTAGGACATCCGAACGATGGAATTGTTAAATACCATCTTGTCGGCAATCGCTGCATTCATCACGCAAGGCTTATTATGCATGCTGGCAGACGAGGTATATTCCGTTCCCCTCACTACCGATTTATCAATAACCGAGCTCATGAGATACAGCTTAATCTCTTCCATGGTAGGATAGACCGGTAACGGCACATCCATATGCACCTTGGTATCTTTCCACCCCATACCCACGAATTCCTGCCTGTAGAGGCGTGAATTGATTAACGGGCAGATAGCAAACAGCATATGCACATTCAGGGCAACAGACTTCTGGATGGCGCGGCGCAGGATTTCCCGTGAGATTTCACCGTTGCGGAATTCCGGCAGAATCGCAACACCCGAAACCTGTCCGTAAGATAATTGCTTATGTTGAAGATACGGAAAGAGCTTTTCCAAACGGAAATCTTCTATTTCCATAGGTAAAAGATGAGGGCGACGCGGTGTCTTGATATTAAGCCTTGCGCCACCGATGCAAAAATTACCCATTTTAGCGACTAGAATATAGCCATTGCGATCATACTCGCATTCTGCACCGGAATAGCGGGTCAACCCCAGCACTGAGCCGAAACCGTCTTCACGTATACGGTAATATTGGTGAAGCAACCCGGGATCACGGGTGAATTCAAAAACAATCTCCGGTTGCTTGGGCCTGGAATAACGCCGAATGAGCGCTTCTTCCGTATCGGGATCAAAGGAGGAGGACTGGGAAACGCCGTTTTCCGAGGGTACGGAACCTGTCAGGGGAATCATAGACGCCGCCTCCATTTATTAATTTTGCATTAATTATTATTAATAAATAGTTAATTTCCGATCTAATTGCAACAGGAATTTTGTAAAATCTTTATGAAAAATTTATACGGCGCTTTTTTGCTATAGATCCAGCCACTTTCTACTTGACCATCCCATGCCTTAGGCGTATTTTCCCATTATAGCCCATGAAATTCCATTTTATCCCAAATTATCCCAAACAAGATGCTTTTCCTATCCACATTCCAGAACAAGATCGACAAGAAAGGCCGCATTTCCGTACCTGCGACCTTCCGCGCCGCGCTTGCCAAGGATACGGAATTCTCCGGGATCATCGCATATGCATCCTTTATTAACCGCTGTGTTGAGGCCTGCAGCATCGCCCGCATCCGCAAACTGTCCGAGCGCATTGAAACGCTGGATCCTTTCTCTGAAGAACGCGATGCATTTGCCACCACCATCCTGGGCGGCAGCGTACAGCTCCCTTTTGACGGCGAAGGCCGCGTCATGCTGCCCGAACATCTGATCGAAGTTGCAGGCATTGCCGAAACGGCCATCTTTGTCGGCAAGGGCGAAACTTTTGAAATATGGGAACCGGCCGCATTCGCCGAATACTCAGCGCGCGCTCGCGACATCGCTCGCGAAAAGCGCCTGCGTTTGCGCAGTGAAGGAGCCACCCAATGAGCAAGGCTGATATAAAGATGAATGACGATAAGACAACACAAGCAGAAAAAGCTCCGCACACTTCCGTTATGTTGAATGAAGTGTTGGAGGCCATGCAGCCTGCCGACGGCGAAATTTATGTCGACGGCACGTTCGGCGCAGGCGGCTACAGCCGCGCACTGCTGGAATCTTCACGTTGCACCGTCTACGCCATTGATCGCGACCCCAACGTCTCCGTTATGGCGGAAAAACTCAGCAAAGCATTTCCCGGCCGCTTCTTCTGGCTGATGGGTAACTTCAGCGACATGGTAAACCTGCTCGCGCAGCAGGGCGTGACCTCCGTCAACGGCATCGTGCTCGATATCGGCGTCTCCTCCATGCAGTTGGATAATGCCGAGCGCGGTTTCTCCTTCAAGCATGACGGTCCGCTCGACATGCGCATGAGCGGCTCCGGTCAATCCGCATTCGATATCGTCAACAGTGCAGATGAAAAAGAGCTGGCCGATATACTCTATTATTACGGCGAAGAGCGCAAATCGCGCCAGATCGCCCGCGCCATTGTCAATGCCCGCACGGAAGCACCGATCGCGCGCACGCGGCAGCTGGCGGAAATTATTCGGCGCGTCCTGGGAAGCAAAGACGGTCTTGATCCGTCTACCCGCACCTTCCAGGCATTGCGCATTAAAGTAAATGACGAGCTGGGTGAACTGGAACAGGCTCTTTCCGCAGCAGAAAACCTGCTTGCGGAAGGCGGAAGACTTGTAGTGGTCACGTTCCATTCGCTCGAAGACCGCATCGTCAAACAGTTTTTTCAGTCGCGTTCTGGCGAGACTAGGGGAGGTTCGCGTCACCTGCCGCAAATCGGGGCAACCCACAAAGCGGCCGCTGATCACCTCCCCGTTTTTTTCTTGAACAGAAGAAAGCCTGTCCTGCCGGGTACCAGTGAACTTCGTTCCAATCCGCGCGCGCGTTCCGCCAAATTGCGCGTCGCCATTCGTTCGGGGTATGGAAAATGAATATACGCCTCTCTACTATATTATGGGTCGTCATGCTGATTACCGGCGCGTGCGGTCTTTACATGGTGAAATATAAAGTACAGGCCGTGCGCGCTGAAGTGCTCGCGACGGAGCGCCAGCTGATTGAAGAAAAGCGCAACCAGCATGTGCTCAACGCGGAATGGACATATCTGACCCGCCCGGAAAGGCTACGCACGCTGGCGGCAAAATACCTGAACATGCAGCCGATGCGCGGACAGCAGATCGCCGAATTTTCTACCCTGCCCTATGCCGCACCGGAAGGCAGCCGTACCGATGTAGCTAAACAGGAAGCGCCGCGCTCCTCCGGAACCATCAAATTCGTCAGCGGAGGTCCTGCGGATGAGGGCTACCACGACGAATAATGGGACGCGTAACAACGCACAGCCAAAAAACAGGCAGGTCATTCAACGTGAAAGCAGCGGTACAAAACTCATAGAACAAAGCAGAACGCGCCTGCTCTGTATCATTGTCTTCTTCGCCATGTCGTTCCTGGGAATCACAGGTAAGCTGATGGAGATTACTATTCTCCATCGCAATCCGGAAGCACCGGAGACCAACACAGCCAGTCCTGTAAGTGATGATAAAATCGTCGATGAAAATGCCCTGCCTATGTCCATCACTCGCAACGATATTGTGGACCGCAACGGGCTTGTGCTGGCAACGTCCCTGATTACCCAGTCCCTGTTCGCCAATCCGCGTATTATTACGGACCCCGACCAGACAGCCCGGAAACTCGTAAAAATATTTCCCGACCTGCATGAACATATTATTGCCAAGCGCCTCAAAAGTAACGGCACGTTCGTATGGATCAAACGCAACCTGACACCGAGAGAAGAAAACGCAGTTAATAATCTTGGCATACCGGGACTCTATTTCCAGCCGGAACAAAAACGCGTATACCCGTATAAGAATCTATTCTCGCATGTAGTAGGCTTCGTAGGTCTGGACGGAACCGGCCTCGCCGGCATCGAGAAATATTTCGACAAACAATTGCGTAATACCAAGGACTATAAAAAACCTCTTCAGCTCTCGCTTGATCTGCGCCTGCAGAATATCGTTGCCGAGGAAATCCGTAAAGGCATGGATGAATTCAATGCCATCGGCGCAACCGGCATCATACTCGACCTGCACAACGGTGAAATTCTTGCCATGGCTAACGTCCCTGATTTTGATCCCAACCGTCCGGCAGACTTCCCGGCGGTTAACTTATTCAATCGTGCGTCACTGGGCAGCTATGAAATGGGATCAACCTTCAAAACATTCACCACTGCCATGGCGCTCGATTACGGCACGGTGAACCTGAATGACGGATTCGACGCCAGCCGCCCTTTCATGTTCGATCATAATATCATTAAAGACGATCACCCTAAAAACCGCTGGCTGACCATTCCTGAAATCTATACTTATTCATCCAACATCGGCACAGCCCGCATGGTGATGGCCGTAGGTAAGGAAAAGCAGCAGATCTTCCTGCACAAGCTGGGGCTGATGGACAGTAAAGTAAACATTGAGCTGCCTGAGCTTGGCTCGCCGCAATATCCCAAGAACTGGAGCGAAATCAGTTCGATTACCATATCCTACGGTCACGGTATGGCGGTCACGCCGCTGCACCTGATGCGCGCATTCGCTGCTATCGTCAATGGCGGCACCTATGAAAATATGACCCTGGTGAAGGACGGTAATGCGGATAAGCCCGCACCGGAACGGGTGATCAAGGACGCTACCTCGCGCGAGTTGCGCCGCCTGATGCGCCTGGTCGTGCAGTTCGGCACCGGCAAGCAGGCGGACGTGCCAGGCTACCGCGTAGGCGGCAAAACAGGGACAGCTGAAAAAGTAAAGAGCACAGGCGGTTACAGCCATCACTCCAATCTTTCGCTTTTTATCTCCACTTTTCCTGTTGATGATCCGAAATATATAGTATTGGTAATGATGGACGACCCCAAAGGCAACAAGGCTTCGCATGGTTTCACCACTGCAGGCTGGGTTGCAGCGCCATTCGTCGGTGATATTATCAGCCGCATGGCGCCGCTGCTCGGTTTAAGGCCGGAGTTCGACGTGCCGGAGGACCCCGTCAATAAATACTGGCTGAATAACGCAATTCAACGACTGTCAATAAAAGACTGATATGCTGTTTCTTACCGAACTACTTACCAATTATCAGGGCTCCCTTTTTCTCAGTGGAAACGCGGAGAAGCTTCCCGTAACCACCATCACAGCAGATTCGCGTCAGGTCACTGGTGGCGCAGTGTTCGTCGCCATACGCGGCAACAATATAGACGGCAGCGTTTATATTGCACAGGCTGTGGAAAAAGGCGCTGTCGCCATCGTCACCGACAATGAAGGCCCTATCGAAGTGCCGCCTACGGTCGCACTGGTGCGCGTCGACAATGCAAGACTTGCGCTCGCCAAAATGGCTGAGGCATTGTACGCACCGCAGCCGACACATATCGCCGCCGTGACCGGTACGGACGGAAAAACCTCCACAGCAGATTTCCTGCGTCAGCTCTGGGAAATGAGCGAGTTGAAAGCCGCCTCCATCGGTACGCTGGGCGTCATCGGCCCGCAGACCGGCATCGTCTTCCCCGCCGTAAACACTACGCCCGATCCCGTGCAGCTTCACCAGACACTGCATGCGCTCGCCTCCAAAGGCTGCCAGCATGTCGCCATGGAAGCATCAAGCCACGGCCTGCATCAATACAGGCTCGACGGCGTGCATCTGCGCGCAGCAGCATTCACCAACCTCACGCGCGACCATCTGGATTACCATAAAACGCCGGAAGCGTATTTCCAGGCAAAATCCCGGCTGTTTTCCGAGCTCCTTCCTGCTTCCGGCACCGCCGTGCTGAACGCGGACGATACGCAGTTCAAGGCGCTGGAAGAAATTTGCAACAAGCAGGGCATCAAAATCATCAGCTACGGCCAGAACGGCAAGGATTACACGATCAAGAAGATCACCCACCGGATCGACGGGCTGGCCGTGCAGGCAAGCATCGAAGGTAAATCGCAGCATTTCATGCTGAATATGGTTGGCGAATTCCAGGTCATGAACGCGCTTGCGGCACTCGGGCTGTTCGTCAGCTGCGGAGGCGCGCTGGAAGACGGGCTGAAACATTTGCCTCACTTGCACAATGTCAAAGGCAGGCTTGAGCGCGTGGCCACACACCCAAGCGGCGCGCCGATCTTTATCGACTATGCACATACTCCGGCGGCACTTGCCAATGTGCTCAAAACAGTACGCAAACATGTGGAAGGTAAGCTCGTAGTCGTATTCGGCTGCGGTGGTGACCGCGACAAGGGCAAACGCCCGGAGATGGGCAAGGCAGCTACGGAACTGGCCGATATAGTGATCGTAACGGACGATAATCCGCGCAGTGAAGATCCGGATGCGATCCGCGCCGAGATCATGAAGGAAGCGCCGAACGCTAAAAATATCGGCGACCGCGCGGAAGCCATTGCCACGGCGATCAAATCGCTGAACAGCGGTGACTTCCTGCTCATCGCCGGAAAAGGACACGAGAATACGCAGATTATCGGCAGCAAGGTAACGCCGTTTAACGATGCAGAAGTTGCGCGTTATGCGGTAAAACTATGCGAACAAAGGTTTGGATAGACGATGTGGACTGTAGATGAAATCCTGAAAGCGACCGGAGGAACTTCTTCCCTCGCTGGTTCGCTTACACTTTCCAATGTTTCCATCGATAGCCGCAAACTTGCCCCGGGCAGTCTGTTTCTCGCATTCAAAGGTGAACGTCTGGACGGGCACGAATATATCAAAAGCGCACTTGAATCCGGTGCAAGCGCCGCATTAGTGCATCGCATCCCCGAAGGCTTACCGAAAGATGCTCCGCTCATTGTGGTGGAAGATACGTATAAAGCACTGGTCGACATGGCCAAAGCCTCCCGCAGGCGCACCAAGGGAAAAATCATTGCCGTCACCGGCAGCGTCGGCAAGACGAGCACCAAGGAAGCTATCCGCACCGTGCTTGCAAGCAGCGGCAGTGTCTACGCAACACTCGGTAACCTGAACAACCATATTGGCCTGCCGCTCTCGCTGTGCAATTTGTCTGCGGATATGGATTTCGGCGTGTTCGAACTCGGCATGAATCATGCGGGTGAAATCTCTTACCTCACGAATATTCTCCATCCCGATATCGCCATCATCACCAACGTGGAAGCCGTGCATCTGGAATTCTTCGCAGGCATAGAAGGCATTGCGGATGCAAAAGGTGAAATCATGGAAGGCCTGACCAAAGACGGCACCATCATTCTAAACCGCGATAATCCGCATTACGCAAGACTTCTCGCAAAAGCACACGGTCACGGCATTCGCCATATCATGACATTTGGCGAACATCCCGAATCCACCTGCCGCCTCACAAACTATGCACTGACTGATTCCGGCGTGCAGATTGACGCAGTGATCAACAACACTCCCCTGACCTTCCATCTGGGCGCAACAGGCCGTCACTGGGCACATACGGCGCTGGCAGCACTGGCAGCAAGCACCGCTGCCGGAGTCGTTCTCAAAACCGCAGCCGCAGCGCTCGCCGGTTTCCACGAACCGGAGGGTCGCGGCAAAGTGATCAACGCTTCCCTTCCGCAAGGCGATGTAAGCATCATCGACGATTGCTATAACGCAAGCCCCGTCTCCATGAATGCTGCCATTGCAAAGCTGGCCGAGCTGCAGGCGCACGGAAAAGCGCATGCACGTAAGATTGCCGTGCTGGGCGATATGCTGGAACTGGGGCCGACCACAGCGGAGCTGCATAAAAGCCTGCTATCCGCACTGGAACGCCATAAAATCGATAAAGTCTATGCCTCCGGCGCGACGATGAAACATCTGTACGACACCCTGCCCTTACCCATGCGCGGCGCTTATGCGGAAAATGCAACAGCGCTCTCGCCGCTCGTGACAGAAGCACTGCAGGCCAATGACATTATTCTGATTAAAGGATCGCACGGCAGCCGCATGGATATCGTCCGCGATGCCATCGTGAAACAAGCCGCAGATTCTTCAATCACTTCTCCCAAAGCCTTACTCAAAGGAACCCATTAATGCTCTATAACCTCCTGTTCCCGCTCGCTCATGATTACGCCCTCTTCAATCTCTTCAAGTATTTAACTTTCCGCAGCGGCGGCGCGGTGCTGACATCGCTGATCATGACGTTCTGGACGGGACCGCACATCATACGCTGGCTGAAAGCCAAACAGCGTGAAGGCCAGCCTATTCGTGAGGATGGCCCGGAATCTCATCTGCTCACGAAAAAGGGCACGCCGACCATGGGCGGCATTATGATCCTGCTGTCTGTATTCACCTCTACTATATTATGGGCCGACATCACGAACCATTACGTTTGGGTCGTGCTGTTCGTGACGCTGGGCTTCGGCGCTGTGGGCTTTGTGGATGATTACCGCAAGCTGACCAAGCGCAACAGCAAGGGGCTCCCTGGCAAAATGAAGTTGCTACTGCAATTCTCGATCAGCCTCATTGCTGCAGTATGGATTCACAAAGTCGCCCCGGCGAATCTCTCAACCCATCTCGCGGTGCCGTTCTTCAAGGACGTCCTGATTAATCTAGGCGTATTCTATTTCATCTTTGCAATGATCGTCATGGTCGGCGCATCCAACGCCGTGAACCTGACAGACGGGCTGGACGGTCTCGCGATCGTCCCCATCGTCATCGCTTCCGGCTGCTTCGTGCTGATTTCTTACCTCGTAGGCAACCTGAAATTCGCGGACTATCTTCAGGTGCATCACATTCCCAACTGCGGTGAACTGGCTGTGTTCTGCTCGGCGCTGATCGGCGCGGGCCTCGGCTTCCTGTGGTTCAACGCTCCGCCTGCGCAGGTCTTCATGGGCGATACGGGCAGCCTCGCTTTCGGCGGTTCACTCGGCGTGGTGAGCGTGATCGTGAAGCATGAACTCGTGCTTGCCATCATCGGCGGCCTGTTCGTCGCGGAAGCGGTTTCGGTAATCCTGCAGGTCGGCTCATTCAAACTGACAGGCAAACGCATCTTTAAGATGGCTCCGCTGCACCATCACTTCGAGAAGCTTGGCTGGAAGGAACCCACCATCGTCGTGCGCTTCTGGATCGTCGCCTGCATCCTGGCACTTATTGGGCTATCGACGCTGAAGATAAGGTAGAAAGAGCATCCTGATATCGCTGCACGAACGATTCGGAGCGGTGTGAAAACATGTCTTTCGGTTCCTGCTGCTTTGCCAGACTGGAAAACTTTCTTGACTGTGGAACTTCTTCACGCAATGGTCCTGCTTGTTCCTGTGCCGGTATCTGCTCTGCCATATCTGGCGTCGATTGATCAGTTATCTTGTAGTTGCTTCTGAACACGCGCCGGAATACAGAGATACCATATGCCCCGGAAATAGCCATACCGATGGCAGCACTCGATAATATATGCTTAGCCTCTTCCTTGCTCTTACCCGATTTTTTCCATCCTTCTATTCCATTCAGCAATGGAGATATGACATCCAGTATTCCACCGATGATTAACTCGCGCTCGTATTTCAATGCCAGCTTCATCTTTCCCTTGCTATCTATTTCATGTTCACTCGCAATTTCCTGTGGCCGTTCCTTAAAATGCCCGTAACCGTAAAATGCTTTCATGCCAACAGTTACCAGGGCCGAATACAGCCTTATCCTTTCTTCAGGGTAAGCACGCTCGCCTTCCGCCAGGCCAATGCCATGGGCTTTCAATCCTTTACGCGTATTATTGTAAACAGTTAAAGCCTGTGCCGGTAGAATGGCAAGATATTCAAATTGCGAAGAAGAACGGCTCGGATGTCTTAGCACATTTCCCACGCGCTGGAATACGGTATTCCCTTCCGGGATCTGTGCTCCTCTTCCGGCCCAAAATGCCCATGATTTTTCTCCCATGGCCATAAGACTGGACGTTACACGAAGCTTATCCACTTCCCGAACGCCATGCACCTGCCGTACCAGAGCGCTGCGCGCATTCTGGTAATACGCGTAGATACAGGCAAGCATGCTGAAACTATCAAATCTGTGCTCTTTATCGAAACGCGACTTCAGGTAAATCCATGCTTTATTTGTATTATCATATCTGGAAATAGGCCGTGCATCGCCTTGCGCCATGTCAATAGACCCCGCATACACAGGCGCTTTCTTTTTATTCTCTTGTGCTGTTTCCGGAAAAACAGGCATACAAACAGCTCCTGATGGAACATCAAGCCGTTATATTAACATAACTTTTAATGAATATCCTGCCTGTCAAAAAAAATTCATATCTTATCATAATGCTAGCGTGTAATTGCACCTCTGGACCACCAACTGCATTTTGTTTCTTAAGCTCAAACAATGGGAATAGTCCCTTGACAGTAATTTATATGACATATAAATTAATTATACCCTTAAAAACGGAGTGTGTGTGCAGCTGCGATCCAATCACAAACTGACAGCTACCCCAAAGGGTATTTTGTTCGATGATAAGCCGCTTAATAAATCCGTTCAGCAAGAATTATCACCCTATGCACTTCGTTATATTAAACGTGCAGGAGAACTTCTGAAACAGGTGTCGCCTGAAGATTGGGATAAGCATACCCCTCACCATATGAATGATGTGCCCGAACTTGCTAGGGCACAGATGATGTTGGCACTGGCGAATCCTATTATATTGAATAAATACAGCGCCGACCAACCACGCGACTGGCACGGCAGGTGGACTGATGGGAGTGCAGATACATCAACGCCAACATATCAAATCGATCACAGTGAAGAATATCAGGTCGCCAGCAGCGGTACGGTTATGACTGATGCACAAGTGGATAGCGATATCCCAAAAGCACATATACTGGACAACCCTGCTCAATACGTGCACCAAAGTTTCCCTAACGCAAAAGGCAATACAGAGTGCGTGGCTTTTGCTCAGCAGGTTGGCGGAGCACCGCTAACTAGTGAATGGGTTGCAGGGGACTATATCTCCCCAGACAATCCTCCCCCTAAAGGCACTTGGGTCGCTACCTTTAATAGAGATGGTAATTATCAGGGACACGTCGGAGCATTTAGTCGCTTTGATAACAAAGGTAATTTATATCTATACGATCAGTTTAATAAAAAAGGAAAAGTGACAGAACAATTCTATCGTCACAAGCCCAAAGACTGGAAAGGTCATATCAGTAACAACCCAACCCAATATAGGATCGTCAAATGGTAAGGTACTTTTTCTTCATTCCATTCGCTGCAACTTTCCTACCTCATGCGGCTCTCGCACAGAGCACACTATGCCCTTTATCACTTTCTACAAAAGGTACATCAATAGAACAGCCTGCGGGTTGGCAAAGTTATGCACCACCACCGGTAATATTGGAAAAAGACGGTACATCTTATCATTTATATAGCATTAATTTCGTGGAAGATGACGATATCGATTTTCTACCCCCTTCCAAAACAGGAAATACAAAAGATTCCGTGTCCTATCATTGGCAATTTAATAAAAAATCTGATTACGAAATTGACTGCATATATGATGGAACTTCCACACACCTGACACAGAAATTGACTCCGGGCTTAAAAAGCTGCGAAGCTATATATAAAAAAGGCAAGGACGGAAAATTATCGTTCAGCACAGCGCAGTGCAACTGATCACGCCGCGTCCTGCATCATCCTCGGCAGGTCGCCCATAAGCCCCATGGCGTGTCGCATGAAAATGCGCTTGAGCGGCGGCGCATGATTGACGATATCGAGCCCCATATCGCGCGCCAAGCGAAGTGGAGTAATATCATTGGAGAATAGCCTTGTAAGCCCGTCCATGATCGCCCCCATGCTCATCGCATCAAACCTGCGCCAGCGCTGGTAATGCGCAAGCAGATCGGCTGAGCCGATATCCAGGCCAAGCCGCAGCGCATCCACGACGAGTTCCGCCAGCACCGCCACATCCCTGAACCCTACATTCACGCCCTGCCCTGCAATCGGATGGATCGCATGGGCTGAATCACCTATCAGCGCAAAGCGGCTATCCACATAACGCTTAGCCAGTACAAGATGCAGCGGATAACAAAAACGTTTACCCACCTGCTTGAAATTTCCCAGATGCGTGCCGAGACGCTTGGCAATTTCGGCATGGAACGCTTCTTCCGGCAATTTGACAATATCCGGCGCAAGCGTTTCATCTTCGCTCCAGACCAGCGCCGAACGGTTGCCCTGCATCGGCAGCGCCGCAAACGGGCCGACTGGCAGGAAACGCTGGATCGCGAGCCCCTCATGCGGCAGTTCATGCTCAATCGTGCAAACGATTGCCATCTGTTTGTAACCGCGCTCGATCGTGCCGATTCCCACTTCGGCGCGCAGCTTGGAGCGCTTGCCATCCGCCGCTACGATTAAGGGAGCACGCCACTGCGAACCGTCCGATAATGTCACGCTGACGCCATAAGCATCCCGTTCCATGCTCTTAACCTGCATGGGAGCCAACAACTTTAATGAAGGCAACTCTTTCACGCGCTGCATAAGCGCAAGGCGCGTATGGCGGTTTTCCACCATATTGCCAACCGGCTCATCCCCCACATCGCGATAATTATAATGCACATGCGCAGTAGAATCCCCGTCCGCCACACGGATATCAAGGATCGGCTGGGCGTAAGGCTGCATATACTGCCAGATTCCGGCCGCGCGCAGCACACGTTCGGAGCCGAGCGAAATGGCGCTTACACGCCCGTCGAATTCGGGCATAACCTGCGAAGCCATATCCTCTTTTTCGATCACTGTGGCTTGCACGCCTTCCTGCGCGAGCGCAATTGCAAGCGTAAGCCCGACCATGCCGCCGCCGACGATCAGAATATCGGTATGATGAATGGGGTTGTTCATAAATTTCCCTTTTCTCTCGCCAGATATATTGAAAATCCTTCGTTTCTGCAATATATCCCTTACAGGAGTTATGGTATACTCCCTTATCACTTATTATGTTACATTGTTACGAAACACTGCATATCAGTTTGTAATTCAGTCGGATAGCAAAGAAAATGCCCACCCTCGAACAGAATATCGATGCCTTGCGCAAAAGCATGAACGCCGTCATTCTCGCCCATTATTACCAGGAAGATGATATCCAGGACATCGCCGACTTCGTAGGCGACTCGCTCGACCTCGCCCGCAAAGCCGCCGCGACGGACGCCGACGTCATTGTCTTCTGCGGCGTAAAATTTATGGCCGAAGGCGCAAAAATCCTCAACCCGAAGAAAACCGTCCTGCTGCCGGACCTGAAAGCAGGCTGCTCGCTGGAAGATTCCTGCCCGGCCCCTGCATTCGCCAAATTCAAGCAGCAGCACCCGGATCATATTGTAGTGAGTTATATCAACTGCTCCGCAGAGGTTAAGGCGCTGTCGGATATCATCGTCACCTCCACAAACGCCGAACATATCATCCGCCAGATCCCGGAAGACCAGAAGATCATTTTCGCACCGGACCGGTTTCTGGGCAGCTACCTGATCGGCAAGACCGGCCGTGACATGGTACTGTGGAACGGCAGCTGCATGGTGCATGAGCGCTTTTCTGAGAAAGAACTCGTTAAACTCAAGACCCGTCATCCGGACGCCTTTATCATCGCCCACCCCGAATGCCCGCAGGACCTGCTGAAATACGCCCATCATATCGGCTCGACCTCCTCTCTGCTTCGCTTCACCGAAGCCAATCCGGGCAAGGAATTCATTGTCCTGACGGAACCGGGCATCATTCACCAGATGCGCAAGCTCTCACCCGGCAGCATATTCCATGAATCGCCCGGCATTGTTGAGGGCGCCTGTGTCTCCTGCAACACCTGCCCTTACATGAAGCTCAACACGATGGAAAAGCTTTACGAGTGCATGAAGAACCGCTCGCCGGAACTGCTGCTGTCACCGGAAATGATCGCCTCCGCGCGCAGGCCGCTGGAACGTATGCTGGAAATGTCACAGAAGTTAAAAAACTAATTTTATACTTTCCACTTTTGATTATTTATGCCATTTTCCAATATAATGCTTATGACGAAGGACAAACGGCCTATGAAGAAAAAGATCGCTATCAGCGCACTGGCTTGCCTGTTAACCCTGTCCGGCACCGCCATCGCGGCTCCCCAGGCAGCTTACCAGCCCGCACCACGGGAAACCAAAGGCCAACTGCCGCTGATGATTATCCGCTTCAACGAGCCGCATGTCGATTTCGCCAAAGCCCTGTATGAAACCATGAATCAGGCTTTCAAAATCAAACCGGGTGCGCATTTTGATGTCGTATCCGTGAGCCAGCATTCCAACGATGGCAGCGAACAGCAGATTTATGACGATATTGCCGCCCGCAATACCGCCCGCGTCATGAAAACGTTCGACGAAATGGGCATGCCGCAAAGCCGCCTGACGCTGACACACACTTCCGAGCACGTGCTCTCCAGCGAAGTTAGAATCTACGTACACTGATAGCCTGAATTTACTTTAATTATATTTGACAAGCATCTGACTAGTGCAGATAATGTCCGCTTTTTCGGATATACCGTGGTAAATCAGGAACAAATTGCTTCTTTGCTGCCGGTCTACAACCGTACCGATATTGTAATGGTGCGGGGCAATGGCGCTTACCTGTTTGACGAGGCAGGGAAACAATATCTTGATTTTGCATCCGGAATCGCCGTCAACTCCCTCGGTCACTGCCATCCCCATCTGGTCGAAAGTCTTACCAAACAGGCGCAGGAACTCTGGCACTGCTCCAATCTTTACCGCACGCCGGGCTTGGAAAAGTTTGCAGAACGCATCACAAACCATACTTTCGCCGATAAAGTCTTCATGACGAATTCCGGCACGGAAGCCGTCGAATGCGGTATAAAAATGATCCGCCGCTTTCATTACGCAAACGGCACGCCGCGCCCGCGCATTATCACCGTCACCGGCTCATTCCATGGCCGTACTCTGGCCTGTATCTCTGCCGGACGCAGCCCCAAAGCCGTTGAAGGCTATGAACCGCTGCTTGAAGGCTTCGACCAGGTGCCGTTCGGCGATCTCGAAGCCGCACGCGCAGCCGTAACACCGCAGACTGGCGGCATCATGCTTGAAACTATTCAGGGCGAAGGCGGCATCCGCCCCCAAGGTATGGAATACCTGCAAGGCTTACGCAAACTTGCGGACGAGCACGGCCTGCTGCTGTTCCTGGACGAAGTGCAATGCGGCATCGGCCGCACGGGCCGCATGTTCGCTTTCGAGCATTACGGCATCACGCCGGATATCTGCTCCATCGCCAAAGGCATCGGCGGCGGCTTCCCCGTGGGCGGATGTCTTGCCACCGCCCATGCCGCCAAAGGCATGACCCCCGGCTCTCACGGCGGCACTTACGGCGGCAATCCACTGGCAACCTCCGTAGCCAACGCCGTGCTGGATGTCATGCTCAAAGATGGTTTCATGGAATGCGTGCAGAAAGTGGGTGATCAGTTGAAAGACGCGCTGCAGAGAACCATGAATGATTTTCCGCATGTTATCGAAGAAATTCGCGGAATGGGCCTGATGCTCGGCGTTAAAACCAAACCGCGCGCGACCGAAATTGTCGCCCGCCTGCGCGAGCGCGGACTGCTGACAGTGGCCTTGGCAAGCGATAATATCATCCGCTTCCTGCCCCCCCTTATCATCACGCAATCCCATGTGGAAGAAGCCGTCCGCATCCTGCGTGACGTCATTGCCAACAGCTAAACCAACCTCAACAGCGAACATACACCATGAAACATTTTCTGGATTTATCGGATATTGCTCCCCGCGATTTACGCGCCATTCTCGACATGGCGGTGAAGCTTAAGAAAGCGCGCGCAGCGGGCGAAGAAAACCGGACGCTGGCCGGCAAAAAGCTTGCGATGATCTTCGAGAAAAACTCCACCCGCACACGCGTCTCTTTCGAAGTGGGGATGCTGGAACTGGGCGGCCAGGCCATTTATCTCAGCGGCAAGGATACCCAGATCGGCCGCGGCGAAACCATTTCCGATACCGCCAAGGTGCTCTCGCGCTATATCGACATCATCATGCTGCGTTGCCACAAACACGAAATGCTGACCGAACTGGCGCAGCATTCCGCCGTCCCCGTCGTGAACGGGCTGACAGGCTACAGCCATCCCTGCCAGATTATGGCCGACATCCTGACCTATGAAGAACATCGCGGTCCTATCACCGGCAAAAAAGTCGCCTGGTTCGGAGACGGCAATAACGTCTGCCATTCTTTTATCCACGCCGCTGCAAAGTTCGGTTTTACACTGGCTGTCGCCTGCCCTCAGGAACTGATGCCTGACCCGCTGCTGGTTGCCTGGGCACAGACACAGGGCGCAACCATAGAAATCAGCGCAAACCCTCAGGAAGCTGCAAAGGGCGCGCATCTGCTCGTGACCGATACATGGGTCTCCATGGGCGACTCGGACAGCGAAAACCGCATGCGCCTGCTGCAGCCCTACCAGGTAGACGAGGCATTGATGCAGCAGGGCGAAAAGGATGCCTTGTTCATGCACTGCTTGCCCGCCCATCGCGGTGAGGAAGTGACGGCCGAAGTATTGGACGGCGCGCGCTCCGTCGTCTGGGACGAGGCCGAAAACCGCCTGCATGTTCAGAAAGCCATCATGCTGTGGTGCCTGGAAAAATTCTAGGCGCGCCTATCCGCTGTTGAATTTGCCTGCCGAAACAGCTACCCTGAAATCACATACCACCCTTCATACAGGAATATTTATGCATACTTCCCTGGCCAAATTCGCTTTATCCGCCCTTGCTTCCGGCGCGTTATTGCTGTCCTCTACCGCCTCCCTCGCACAGGAAAAATCTTTAAGCAAAGCGGAAGTGGAAGCCATTGTAAAACAGGTCATCCGTGACAATCCCGAGATGATTCTGCAGTCCGTTACCGACTACCAGAAAAAGAAGCAGGCAGAAGCTGCGGCAGATGTCACGAAAAACCTGCCCGCGCTGAAAGGGCAGCTGCAGGAGGATCCTCTCTCTCCGTTTGTCGGAAACCCGAAGGGGGATGTAACTGTCGTCGAATTCTTTGATTATCACTGCGGTTACTGTAAACGCTTTCTTCCCGTCATAGCCCAGCTGCTGGAAAGCGATAAGAAGGTTAAGATGGTATTCAAGGAATTCCCGATCCTGAGTGATGATTCCACACTGGCTGCCAAAGCGGCACTTGCCGTCAACAAAATTGATAAAAGCAAGTACCTGGCCTTCCATTCGAGCCTCATGGAAATGACGACCGCTTTCACCATGGAAAACCTGACCCAGAAAGCACAGGAACTCGGTATCGACCCCGCAGTGCTTAAGAAAACCATGGAAAGCCCCGATATAGAAAAAGAGATCGCACAGACAAGGGAACTGGCGCTGAATCTGGATATTCACGGCACTCCTGCGTTGGTCATCGGCACCCATATTATCCCGGGAGTGGTGCCGCTGAGCGATCTGCAATCGACCATCGACTCCGTGCGTAAGGGCAAGTAATTTAAAGACTGTTCAGGGCGCAGTGAGGATAGCTTACTGCGCCCATATTGTATTTGGCTAAAATACGCTATAAAGCAGCGCAATAACCCTCTCATAAAAAAGCAATTTCCCTATTTAAAAACCACGCGCATTGGGGTATGATAAGGAAAGCGGGAGTAAGCCTGCAAGCCTTGCGTTTGGCCTGCGAATGGCCGTGCTTCCGGACCGCTGGGGATAATATGCAGTTTCTGTATCAAAGGTTCCGCAAATCCGAGCAAGGCGCCACTGCCGTGGAATACGCTATCGTCGCGCCGATATTACTGTTGCTTCTGCTCGGTACTATCGAATACGGGCTGGTCATGTATGCCTCAGCCGTGCTGGAAGGCTCAACGAATGCTGCTGCGAGACTCGCCAAAACCGGCTATAACAACACTTCCACCAGCGGCACTTGCGCTTCACCGACCCAGACCCGTCAGCAATATATTACCTGCGTCATTCAGACACGCGTGAGCGGACTCCTCAAAGCCAATCTCCTAACCGTCAGCTCGAAATCCTACTCAGATTATGGCAATATCGGCGAACCCGAACCCTATACGGATATTAACGGTGTCGGCCATTATGTTGTGGGCGACCCTTATACGGATATAAACGGCAACGGCCAGTGGGATTCCGACATGGGCGCGGCAGGCCTTGGCGGTCCGGGCGATATCGTGGTTTATACCGCATCCTACCCCTGGCCGATATTTACTCCCATGATCCAGCAGTTCTTCGGCAATAACGGCACCTACACCATCACCTCCAGCGCCGTGGTGAAGAACGAGCCTTATCCTTCAACCTCAAGGTAGTCCATGGCATCCCTCAGGCAACATTTCCGGGATTTACTGGTACGCGAAGAAGGGCTCGCCTATCTCGAGTTCGCGCTCTCGATTTCACTGATGCTGATGATGTTCATGGGATCGGTGGAAATATCACGTTGCCTGCTCATCACACAGAAACTGGAGAAAGTAGCGGCCAGCGTCGCCGACGTTACCACACAGACCGACCCCAACACCGGGCCCGTCACCACCAGCCAGATGTCTCAATTGATGAGCGCTGTCACGGACATGATGAGCCCCTACACGACCGGCGTAAGCGATCCGAAGATCAAGGTCATCGTGACTGACATCACCAAAACCGGCTCTAATTCCCCCGTCATCAACTGGCAGTATTGCGGCGGTGGCGCGTTATCCGTAAACAGCAGTCTCGGCACTACGGTGGGCAGCAACGCAACGCTTCCCAGCGGCTTTACCATGAGCGCAGGAGAAGAAGTCGTGATCGGAGAAGTGTATTACAGCTTCACTCCCATCATCAGCAATAACAGGATACTGGGTTCGTTCCGTATCTACAGATATTCGATTTACGTACCGCGCCTCGGCGCACTGACAGGGTTCTCATCGCACTGCTAGGAAAGAAATGTGCGGGAGGCGTGGAGGAGTTCTATACGACGACCTCGCGTAAGCAAGGGGGTAGCGTAAGCGAAGGGGGAGCATCCCCCTTAGGCAAAATAAAGAGCGGTTTAGGAATATTCTGGACTGCTGTAAGGAAACGGGAGATTTATATGCCCAATATCTTCAAACAATTCTGCGCTGATGAAAAAGGCAGCGTTTTCGTACTGGTGGCATTGTCGTCACTGTTGATGATCATGGCAGGCGGTGCAGCAATCGATATGGCGCGCGCCCAGACCCTGCAGGCGAAAATCTCTTCTTCGCTGGACGCAGCAGGACTCGCCGCAGGCGCTACCGCAAGCAGCGTCGATCCGACAACGCAAGCCACACGTTATTTCAATGCCAATTTTCCGACCGGATATCTGAACTCCGGCGCTGTGACACTGAATATCACCTGCGCAGATATGAACGGCAATACTGTCACCTGTTCAAGCGCCAGCACCTATACGATCAATCTCTCTGCCAGCACAAGGGAGCCGACTACTTTCATGAAAGTCGTGGGCATTAATTCAATCCCGGTTTCGGCCAACTCCCAGATCACGCGTCAGACATCCGGGCTCGAACTTGCGCTCGTACTCGATAATACGGGATCGATGGGCAACGCCGTCAATGGCGGTTCCGTCACCACCTCCAACCCGGCAAAGATTGATGCGCTGAAATGCGCATTGGCGGGCGATGCCGCATTTGGCACCACGAGTACGAGATGTGAAAATGAAGGTCTTGTCACCAGTGGATTACTGGATATCTTATACGGTAATAACAATACCCTGTCCGATCTGTTTATCGGTGTAGTGCCCTTCTCAGATATGGTGAATTTGAATATCACCGCAGCCCCCGGTTCGAGCTTTGTCAATAACGTAACAGCCAGTAACAAGACAAGTATGGGCGGTTGTGTCGATTCACGCAGTTACTCGATCAACAGCACAACCGATTCCGGGATATCCGTACCTGTAGGCGAAGGCCCCATTACACTGGATATCTCAGATGACCCTCCCTCTTCCTCTTCGTCAAACACTTACTTTCAGGCCTTAATTAAAAGCGGAAATAGCACATGTCCTAAAGCTGACGTCCAACCGATGTCGCTTTATAAAAGTGATGCTGTTGCTACCATTAAGAGCATGACCGCCAATGGCAGCACGATGATCCAGCTTGGATTTGCCTGGGGCTGGCGTATGTTATCGCCAAACTGGACAGGCTTATGGGGCAGCACGCCAACCTTCACCTACCCAGACACGACCACGACCGTGCAGCTTCCTTTGCCCTATAACACAGAAAAAATGTTAAAAGTAATTGTACTAATGACAGACGGTGTGAATACTACCGCACACTCCGATAGCGCTTACGAGAATTTCTCTACCTATCCGGACACCACCACCAAACTTGATAAACTAACTTACACCGTATGCGATGCGATTAAGAGCAAGGGTATCATCGTTTATACGATCGGTTTCGGCAGTTCCAGCGACATTGATACAACATTGCTGAAACACTGCGCCACACAGAACTACACCGGCGATACGAGCCATTACTTCCTTGCACCGAGCAACGCGGACTTGGAAGCCGCGTTCCAGCAGATCGGCGACCAACTGGCAAACCTACGCGTGAGCCAGTAAAGAGCATAGCTTTAGACGTCATCCCGCTGCTTGACAGCGGGATCTCTATCATCCGCACGGGATACCGCGATTAAATCGCGGTATGATGAATGAACAAGGTTTTCTTAGAACGAGGTTATTCTATTTTGCCGTCGTGCAAACTCACTACCCGATCCATACGCCGCGCCAGTTCAAGGTTGTGCGTCGCAACAATTGCAGAGAGTCCGCGCGACCTCGCCAGATCGATAAACAGTTTGAATACCGACTCCGAGGTATGCGGGTCGAGATTGCCCGTAGGCTCATCCGCCAGAATCAGCGCCGGATTATTGGCAAGCGCACGTGCAATCGCCACACGCTGCTGCTCCCCGCCGGAAAGCTCCGCTGGCCGGTGATCGCCCCGACGTGCGAGTCCAAGCCCTTCCAGCAGCGTTGCCGCACGCGCAGCCGCTTCACGATAAGGCACGCCCGCGACCATTTGCGGCAGTGCAATATTTTCCGTCGCCGAGAATTCCGGCAGCAGATGATGGAACTGATAGACGAAACCCAGATGGTTGCGCCGCAGCATCGTGCGCTGATTATCGTCTGCTGTTTCCGCATGCTGGCCTTCAATAATGATCTCGCCGCTGCTCGGCGTGTCCAGCAATCCTGCAATCTGCAGCAAGGTGCTTTTGCCGGAACCGGAGGCTCCGACCAGCGCAATAATTTCACCGCGTTTCACCTGCAGATCGATACCGCGCAACACTTCCAGCACCTGTCCGCCCTGCGCAAAGGAACGCTTTACCCCTTTAAGCTCGAATACGATATCACTCATAACGCAATGCCTCCGCCGGATCGAGTCTCGCCGCACGCCTTGCCGGATAGAGCGTCGCAAGGAAGGAAAGCCCGAGCGCCATGACAACCACCAGCGCTACTTCCAGCGGATCGATCTCCGCCGGCAGCGTAGATAGGAAGTAAAGCTGCTCGGCCAGAATTCTTCCACCGCTCACGCGTTCAATGAATACGCGGATATTATCGACATTGACCGCCAGCACGAGCCCCAGCACCACGCCAATGGCCGTTCCCGCAATACCGATAAGCGAACCGCAGGCAAAAAAGATGCGCATGACCGAACCGCGCGTCGTCCCCATAGTGCGCAAGATTGCAATATCATGCCCCTTATCTTTGACCAGCATGATAAGACTGGAGATGATGTTGAACGCAGCCACCAGAATAATCAGCGTCAGGATAATAAACATCACATTACGTTGCACCGTCAGGGCCTGGAATATGGAGCGGTTGCTTTCCTGCCAATCATAAATACGGAAACCGTTGCCCAGCTTATCTTGCAACTCTTGTGCGATACGCTGTGCGTCATAAGGATTGTTCACATTGACCTGAATAGCCGTCACACGGTCAGAGCCCCCGTCGCCGAGTTTGAAATAAACCTGCGCTTCCTTGAACGGCATGAGAATCATACCGGAGTCGTAAGCGTTCATGCCGAGTTTGAAGGTTGCCGCAAGCGGATAGGCTTTCAGGCGCGGCACGAGCCCTGCAATCGTCTGCCTGCCTTCCGGCGAAATCAGTGTCACGGAATCGCCCACGCTGGCACCGAGATTTTCTGCCAGCCGCTGCCCCAGGACAATACCGTCTCCCGTTTTAAAATCCGCAAGATTGCCGGAAGTGATCTTGTCCACAATATGACGCTTCTGCTCCAGATCGTCATAACGCAACGCCAGCACCTGCGCACCGTAAGCACGGCCATTGGCGGAGACCATCACCTGCCCCTCCACACTGGCAATCGCGCTCGTTACACCCGGAATCTGTAACTGCTTGATCACATCGTCATAATGGTCGATCGAACCGCCCGCACCATACACGCTGATATGTCCGCTCCAGCCGATGAAATCCTTGAGCATCTCGGTCTTCACGCCGTTCATGACCGATGTGATAACGATAAGCGCCGCCACCCCAAGCGCAATGCCTGCAAGTGAAAAGGCTGTGATGAGGGAAACAAAGCCTTCCTTGCGCCGCGCCCGCAGATAACGCCAGGCCATCATCATCTCAAACGAGGAGAACATACACGCACCTATCGCAAATCAATATGAAGTAATGACCAGAGATTATTTCAAAAGTGGCAAGACCGCCAATGACAGCAATGCATAGCAGACTTTTCAAATAATCACCCATAAAAAAAGCAGCCTGTAGAGTCTACAGGCTGCTTTCCGTGTTCAGTCCCCAATATTACTTGGAGGTCTTTTCTGCAGCCGGAGCGGCAGCTTTTTTGCCATGGTGGTGTTTGTGGCCATGGTGCTTTTTGCCATGGTGCTGTTCAGCAGCATGTTCTTTTTTGCCGTGGTGCTTCTTGCCTTTTTTGGCATGCTTTTCGGGGCACGGCTTGTGGCCAGCTTCCTGGTGGTAGATCACGAATTCGGAAGGAGCGGCTGCCTGAGCGCGGCTCTTGTTAGCAATTTCCAGAATATGAGAAAAGCTGTTCATTTCGCGAACGACAGGCGTATCAGCGAATGCAGCGGTCGAAGACAGCACAACAACTGCCGATACCAGGCTGGCGGTAAGTTTTTTCATTTTGTAGCCCCTTTGTTTAGATTAGAAAAGTTATAAATAAAATATAAATTTTGCGTTGCGTTTAATATCGCATCTGGACAAGAATAGCAAATCAATATTTGCCAATTCAGGCTTTACGATTAATATAGTTGCATAAAATACACTAACCTTAAGGTGTTCTTTCCCATGATCAAACCCGCTTCCAAACAGACCAAGCAGCTTATATCTAAAGGAAAAAAATACTTTCTTCCCACCTATAAGCAGCGTGAAATGATCATCAGCCACGGCAAGGGCGCACGTATCTGGGATATCGATGGAAATGAGTATATTGACTTCGGTTCCGGTATTGCCGTAAACGGGCTGGGCCATTGCGATCCAACTCTCGTGAAAGCGCTCACCGTACAGGCCAAAAAACTCTGGCATACCAGCAACATATTCTATACCGAGCCGGGTATCCTGCTGGCAGAAACGCTGGTCAAAATGTCCGGCTTCGCCAAACATGTATTTTTCAGCAATTCCGGTGCGGAAGCCAATGAAGCCGCAATCAAGCTCGCCCGTAAATACGCTACTAACAATGGCAGGCCGCCGGAAAAGCGCGAAATCATCACCTTTATCGGCTCCTTCCATGGCCGCACGCTGACAACCGTCACGGCCACAGCACAACCCAAATATCAGGCTGGTTTTGAGCCACTGCCGCAAGGCTTCGTTTATTGCCCGTTCAATGACGAAAAAGCGCTGGAAAAGCTCGTTACCGACAATACCTGCGCCATCATGCTGGAACCCATTCAGGGCGAAGGCGGAATCACACCTGCCAAGCCGGGATTCCTCAAATTTATTCGCGAGTTATGCGACAAGCACGGCCTGCTCATGATTCTGGATGAAGTGCAGAGCGGCATGTCGCGCACCGGCAAGTTCTTCGCATACCAGCACGAGGCCGGGGTAAAGCCGGATATCGTAACGGTTGCCAAAGGCTTGGGCGGCGGTTTCCCGATCGGCGGCATGCTGGTCGGCGATAAAGCGGCCGAAACCTTCCAGTTCGGCTCGCACGGCAGCACGTTCGGCGGCAATCCGCTGGCTACCGCTGTCGCTGGTGCGGTACTGAAGAAACTGCAGTCCAAGCCGCTGGTGCAGAATGTCAAAACCCGTAGTGCAGAACTCTTTGCCGAGCTGAAAGTAATCAATAAGGAACTCGGGCTGTTCAAGGAAATCCGAGGCAAAGGCCTGATCGTGGGCGCCGAACTTAATGACCAGTGGCGCGGCAAAGCCGGGGATATCACGGAAGTCGCTCGCAGGCATAATGTGCTGATCCTGCAAGCCGGGCCGGACGTGCTGCGCATCATGCCCCCCCTCACCGTCAATAAGACGGAAATGAAGGAAGGCCTGAAACGCCTGCACAAGGCATTAGCGGATTTCGTTTCTCACGCCTAGCAGCTAAAAGCCCAAAAAATAAAGGCGCTGTGAGTTTCACAGCGCCTTTTTTATCTATCTGCACCTTGATTAGATATCAGCGTACATTTTCTTTTCAGCCTTACCGCCCGGATGCGTCACCGCTCCTTTGGCAGCCGGACCTACGATCTGCGCGTATTTCCAGAGCGTGCCGGAGGCATAATCCGTCTCACGCGGCTTCCATGCGGCTTTGCGCTTGGCCAGTTCCTCATTTGAAAGTTCAACATCAATCGTACCTTTTTCAGCATCGATGTTGATGATATCGCCGTCTTTAAGCAGCGCAATCGGCCCGCCAACTGCCGCTTCCGGCCCCACATGGCCGATGCAGAGCCCGCGCGTACCGCCGGAGAAACGCCCGTCCGTAATGAGCGCGACCTTGTCGCCAGCGCCCTGACCGTACAAAGCCGCTGTCGTGGAAAGCATTTCGCGCATGCCGGGACCGCCACGCGGCCCTTCATAGCGAATGATGATGACATCGCCGTCCTTGTAAGCACGTTTTTCCACCGCCGCAAACGCTTCCTCTTCGGAATCGAAGCACAGCGCCGTACCCTTAAATTTCTGCTGCTGCGGCTTCATGCCTGCAACCTTTACAATCGCCCCTTCCGGCGCCAAATTGCCCGAAAGCGTTACTACGCCACCAGTCGGCGAAAGCGGTTGTTTGACCGGCAGAACGACTTTCTGATCCTGCGGGAACTTGATCTTCGCCAGATTTTCCGCCTGCGTCTTGCCGCTGACTGTAATGCAATCACCATGGAACAGTCCGATATCCAGCAGTTCCTTCATTACAATCGCAATACCGCCAACATCATACAGATCCTTCGCTACAAAACGCCCACCCGGACGCAGATCCGCGAAATACGGCGTACGCTTAAACACTTCGCCCACCGCGTGAATGTCGAAATCGATCCCCGCCTCATGCGCAATCGCAGGCAGATGCAGCGCAGCGTTCGTTGAGCCGCCCGTAGCCGCCACCACCATCGCCGCGTTTTCGAGCGATTTGCGTGTTACGATATCGCGCGGGCGCAGTTTGTTCTTCAGCAGTTCCATCACTGCTCCGCCTGCCGCAAATCCATATGCATCGCGCGATTCATACGGCGCAGGCGCACCCGCAGAGCCGAGCAATGCAAGTCCGATCGCCTCAGAGACACAAGCCATTGTATTAGCAGTAAATTGACCGCCGCACGAGCCGGCAGAAGGACATGCTACCTGCTCCAATTCATCTACATAAGCTTCATCCACCGTTCCGGCAGCATACTGGCCAACCGCCTCGAACACGTTGACCACGTCCACATCCTTACCCTTGAAACGCCCCGGCATGATCGAACCGCCGTAAATGAATACGGAAGGAATATTGAGCCTGACCATCGCCATCATAAGGCCCGGAAGTGACTTGTCACAGCCCGCGAGCCCCACCAGCGCATCATAACAATGGCCGCGCACGGTCAGTTCCACGGAATCCGCAATCACTTCACGCGAAACGAGCGAGGATTTCATGCCCTGATGGCCCATCGCAATACCGTCGGTCACGGTGATGCTGGTGAATTCGCGCGGCGTGCCGCCTGCAGCCGCAACACCTTTTTTCACCACCTGTGCCTGGCGCGCAAGGGTAATATTGCAGGGAGCCGCTTCGTTCCAGGTCGTCACCACGCCCACAAACGGCTGCGCGATCTGCTTCTTGTCCATCCCCATGGCATAGTAATAAGAGCGGTGCGGCGCACGTTCCACCCCTTCGGTGACATGGCGGCTCGGCAGCACGGATTTTCCATAAGTTTTCGTCATAATGGCGCCTCTGATATTTCTTGTGTGTGACCCTCTTGCAACCACCGTTTCACATCGAAAACTTACGTGGCCAAAGAGTAAATTCGTATACGCATAAAAGGTTAGCAGGACTCGCGCAATAAGTTTTCCGTTGCCTTTGCATGAATTTTACTGCTATGAAGGTTGGCCTGTTATTAGGGTATCTACGAGGTTTTGAAGAATGTTTCCGCCAAAAACGACACATAAAAACTTAAGAAAGCTTGCCTTTTCAGGTTTCGCCATCGCATGTCTTACCTCGTCCGCCTACGCCGACAGCACCTATATATTGCAGCTTGGCACTGCTGATACGAAAGAAAAAGCCGAGCAGAAATGGGAAGAGCTTAAGAGCAAGAACCCGGATATTCTCGGCTCGCTGAAAGTACATATTTCCGAAGTCGCCATGGGTCAGAGCGACAAAGTCACCTACCGCACGCAGGCAGGCCCTATCGACTCTCAGGCTTCCGCCGATCAATTATGCAGCAAACTGCTGGATAAAGGAAACGAGTGCTACGTCATTGAGACGGCGATGTTCGCAAGCGACGAAGTCTCGGGAGACACCGCTGCAAACACATCCGGCAAAACCCGCCAGCCGGAAATCATAGCCCTGCCGACACATGACCTTGCGGAATCCGCTCCTTCTTCTGAAAAAACGGCCTCTGCAACTCCGCACAGGCTGATCGTTCCCGCACGCGCGCCGCGCTTCCTGGATGAAGGCGATGCCGACGCGCTGAACGCCGCCACCCAGCCGAGCGAAGCGATGGTTGCATCGGCATCCGCTCCGACTCCCGCCGCAGAGCCGTTCGCCAGCGCCAATACGGATGAAGAAAACGAAAAACCCGCCCCCCGCAAAGCACGCCGTGCAGCCAAGGCTGGACGTAAAGTGGTGGCGGATAACGACAATAAGACAACCAAGAAATCCGGCATAATTGTTCCTGACCGCGCGCCGCGCTATCTGGATGACGATGAAAGCGGTGAACAGCAGGTAGCTGCAAAAGCAGCACCGGCCGAAGCGGAAGCCACTCCGCTTGCTGTAGCTACCCCCGTCGCGCTTCCGGATGAGGCTGCCGCAACACCGACTGTCAAGGTCGCCGAAAACAAGCCGGGCTTCTTTGCCCGCCTCTTTGGCGCTTCCTCTGAAGAAAAGAAACTCCCGCCCGCTCCGCCAACGCCTGAAGCCGCAGCAGCCGAGCCTGAATCCGCTCCTGCAGCCGCTCCGGCTAAGGAGGTTGTGGGTAACGTAAGCGTAGCCGAAGCGATCCGTGTACCGCTGACCAAAGGCGACCCCTCCTCTGCCTCCGCCGCACCTATGCGTAAGCAGCTGGCGGAAGCAGGCGCTCAAGACAATAAGAACTACTGGGTGCAGATCACCTATTTCGCGGACGAACATCAGGCTCATTATTTCTATGAAAGCTTCCGCAACACCTACCCGGATATTTCCGACGATGTGCGCATGCGCATCACCCGCTCCAAAGGCGAGGAATCCGGCCAGGTAACACTGAAACTCGGCACATTCAGCAATCCGGCTTATATCAATGCCGTCTGCTCGCTGGCCGCCAAACATAGCCTGCATTGCGCAAAGATCGCAGACCGCACCCCTACTCCGAATATCTTCAATAGCGGAGCGGATGACTTCCCGGCACAGAATACGTTCTGGGTTCAGCTTGGCGCGTATACGACCTCGGAAGAAGCATGGAGCAAGTGGCAGTCCATCAAGAGCAAAAATGAAGATCTGGTCTCCGGCTCCAGCGCTATCATCACCACCCCGGCGCTTAGCAACGGCGAAGAGAAGCATTACCATCTGCGCGCTGGCCCCTTCTCCAACCAGAGCTCGGCAAATGATCTCTGCGCGAAGCTGACGCAGGCCGGTGAAAGCTGCTCGGTCGCAGGCGAACAATAATCGGCAGACGAACAGCAACGGATTTTTTGCCTGCGCTTGCAAAAATAAGCTGTACATCCAAAATCCGTTTGCTATATAAGGCATCTGCTTTAAGCAAGCAGGGCAATTTCCACAAATCGCCCTCCCGTTCCGCGGTAGCTCAGTGGTAGAGCAATCGGCTGTTAACCGATCGGTCGTAGGTTCGAATCCTACCCGCGGAGCCAGTTACTGGTTCCAGAACGTCCAAAGAAATCCACAAAAACCTAGAAAAACAGCCAACTCTGTGCTAAATACTGTCCAGAGATGTCCGATTTATACCCACAAAATCCGGCACCATTTGGGGGTATAAGTGGGGGTATCTTGAAACCCCATAACAAAAAATACCCCCATGCCCCTTACCGATATAGCAATACGCACGGCAAAACCTCAGGATAAACCCTATAAGATGGCAGACGGTGAAGGGATGTTTCTCTATATCCTCCCCTCTGGCAGTAAATACTGGCGGCTGAAATACCGTTATCTGGGCAAGGAAAAGCTTTTGTCATTTGGCACCTATCCGGAAGTCAGTCTTGCCGATGCCAGAGAACACCGTATGCAGGCTCGCAAGATCTTAGCCGCTGGCAATGATCCGGGTGAAGTTAAGAAAGAAGTAAAACGGCTGGGGCTAATAGAGAGCCAAAACACGTTTGAGACCATTGCCCGTGAATGGCATGAGAAATCCAAGCATGAATGGAAAGACCACTACGCTAACGATGTTCTCAAACGTCTTGAAACGCACATCTTCCCCAAATTGGGCAAACGCCCTATCGGTAATATCGATGCCCAGGAATATCTTTCCACCCTGCGCGTGATTGAAAAGGCTGGCGCTTTAGATATGGCACAACGCATGATGCAGACCTGCAGCCAGGTGGTCAAATACGCCATTGCCACCGGAAAGGCTAAATACAATCCCCTCACCGATCTGCGCGGTGCATTGAAATCCCCTATCCGCCAGCATCATGCTTATTTAAGGGAAGATGAACTCCCGGAATACCTGCATAAGCTGGAAACTTATGACGGGGCATTGCAAACCAAACTGGCATTGAAGCTTCTTTTGTTAACCTTTGTCCGCACAACCGAGCTACGTGCTGCAGAATGGACGGAAATCGACTGGGAGAAAGCCGAGTGGCGCATCCCTGCCCTTCGCATGAAAATGAAGGAACAGCATATTGTTCCATTATCACATCAAGCCATAGCCATATTAAAGGAGCTGCAACGGCATACAGGCAACAGACAGCACCTATTTCCGAACGAACGCAGACCGACTACCTTTATGAGTGAAAACGCCATGCTCTACGCTCTCTACCGCATGGGCTATCATTCCCGCACGACCGGACACGGTTTCCGCGCCTGCGCCAGTACTATCTTGAATGAAAACGGTTTCAAGCCGGATGTAATTGAACGCCAGCTTGCCCACGGCGAACGCAATAAAGTCCGCGCTGCTTATAACCACGCGCAATATTTGCAAGAACGCCGCAAGATGATGCAATGGTGGGCTGACTATTTAGAGACTGTTGCAAAAAATCCTCTCCTTTAAATATCATTTCTTAACCAGAATTAATATTTATTGAACATAGTTGGCAATCTGCATTATGTTGATTGCCTATGTCCCTGAATGTTCTGGAAACTGATTGGGTTTTATATCTTGTCCGTCGGAAATACCGAGGGTTTCCCTATGACGAAGATATTTTTGAAGAGGATGAATATTTTCCTGCTGCCACTCAGCAAAAAGTAAGAGGGATGAAAGAACGAGCGGATGCCTACTATAAAGAATTGGCACTGAAACCGTTAGAAGAAGTCGCAAAATTATACAAAGAAGAAAAAGAACGAGAACATCAGGAACATCTGGACCAATATATAGCAGAAGAAAAACAACGGTTCTTCAACAGGCCAGATGCTCAGACAGATTATAATCATTGGTCTAAAACTCCATATTGGAAATTGGAAGAAGCGGTAGCCCTATCTTTTGATCGGGACCCCCACATTGTTAGCTGGGATAAACTTTGTGCAGCCGAATACGACCCGCCCCCTCCATTCATAGAACGATACAGAAAAGTACGTGATCTTACCTTTAGAGCTTATGACAGCGGCCACTTAAGTAATCCAACTGCTCCAAGGTTCTATATTGCATGGGCAAAGCGCCATGATATTCCTTTTCCTGAAGCTCTTGAAGCACAAGTCATATTGTATGCTGGAAACATAGGTGATTGGAAAACGGCTCACGATAATATTCAGCAACTTCAGACAAAGACACAACAAGAATACGAAGAATATATTGCTGAAACTCAAAGAATAATTAATGAAAAAGACGCGCTATTAATAGCAGCTAATAATATGCGGGATGCTGCTCTTAAAATTTCTGAAGAATTGCAACTCAAGTTCGAAGAGCAAGCCTTACAAAACGAGAAGCCTTTAAAAACAAGAGAACGGGATACATTGTTAAAACTCATTATTGGAATGGCCGTAAAAGGATATAGATATAATCCGGGCGCATCACGAAACAGTGCTATAGCGGAAATTGAAGATGATTTAATGATACTTGGCATTCCGGTAACAGACGACACAATCCGCACCTGGCTTGGTAAAGCAGGAGAACTTTTGCCCCAAGACGCAGAGGTTGCCTAAATTATAACCGAATTCGGGAACCGCTAAACCGAATTCGGTCACAAGCATTAGCAAACTTCCTAGGTTAGCACCGTTTTTAACCAAACGGAGTTAACCTTATGCATACCTCAACATACAATACCAGCCGTATATTACGTTTACCGGAAGTCATAAAACGTACTGGCTGGAAACGTTCTAGCATCTACGCACATGAAAAAGCAGGCCAGTTTCCCAAACGAGTCAAACTTGGCTTAAGAAGCGTCGGCTGGCTGGAATCCGAAATAGACGCATGGATAGAGAACCGGATTAAGACAAGCCGGGGCAACCAGTAAACGGAGTGCCCCATGAAGCGGATCAATACACGGCGCATTAAAGCAAAAGCGTCTTATTATCTTCAACCATTAGCGGACATGCTTGGCGTTCATGTGAACACCATTCACCGCTGGATCGAAGAAGGCTTGCCACGGATAGACGACGCTTATCCTTACATGGTATACGGGGAAGAGCTGATCGATTTTCTGAATGCACGCCAGCAAAGCAAGAAAATCCCCCTGCAACCAGATGAGTTTTTCTGTTGCCGCTGCCAGAAAGCAAGACGGGCTTGGGGAGGACTTGCTGATCTAATCCCATGTACATCCAAAACCGGAAACCTGAGAGCATTATGCCCCGAATGCGGAGGAACTTTGCATAAGCTGATCTCGCTACAAAAACAGCCGGAATTAGCAAAATATCTCGAAATTCATCCGCTGCCATACCCGGTATTAATACAATCCACCCATAACAGCGTAAATATTGAAACTAAGAAGGGATAAAAACATGACACGCTACAACGCAGAAAATGAGCGCATTAAAGAGAAGTATTTTACCTATGAATTGGAGGCCAACGGCAAGAGTAAAAAGACCGTGGAAAACATCCGCAAAGCTTTAACCCGATATGAGGAATTTACGGGGCATGCAAGCTTCAAACTGTTTAACGACACCTGCGCCGTGGAATTTAAAGCCCATCTCCTGAAAGCCCAAAACAAACACGGTAAGCCCTTAAGCGCTTCCACCATTGCCCATACCCTGCTTCCGCTAATGGATTTCCTGAAATGGCTAGCCGTGCAGCCCAGTTATAAATCCCGTATACAATATGCAGATATTAATTACCTAAAGCTGAAAGATAAAGACCGTCGCAGCCTGCAACCCGTTACCCTGAAGCAATACCCCAGCTCTGCACAGATAAAAGCCGTGCTTGCTGCCATGCCAAACAATACAGACATAGAAAAGCGCAATAAAGCCATTATTGCATTTGTGTTCGCTACTGGTGTCCGGGATGGTGCGTTAATTACCCTAAAGCTGAAACACTTAAACATAGTTAAAAAGCAACTGGTGCAGAATCCTAAGGAAGTAGACACCAAGTTCGGCAAACACATCTATACCCGCTTTTATCCTGTGGGAGAGGATATCCACCAGATCATTACTGACTGGGTTTCATACATACGGGAGGTAAAACTATTTACCGATAATGACCCGCTCTTCCCCAAGGAAGAACTGATCCATGATGAAGAAATGGGATTTAAAGGCGGCACGCTCTCGCATGAACACTGGAAAAGCGCCAGCACTGTACGAGGCATTTTTAAGCAAGCATTTGCTAAAGCCACCCTACCCTATTACTCACCACACCGTTTCCGGGACACGCTTTCCGCCATTGGCCGGGAAGTCTGCACTACCACAGAAGAGCAAATGGCCTGGGCACGTAACATGGGACATGAAAACCCAGGCACGACTTTTATAACATATGGTGGTTTCACCCCTGAACAGCAGTTTGCGGCAATTGAACGGATTGGAAACAACGCCGGACAAGTTGAGAGGCTCATTGATGCTAATGCAATTGCAGAGGCTGTGGCAAAAAGGCTAGGAAAATAGAATCGATACAATTACTGGTTGATATGCTTTTTGTTTACCTATAGCGTGCTAATTCAAACACTACACTTAAAACACCATCTGAGCAAGCATAGGGATACCTTGAAGAAAACAAAAATATCTTCTATTGGCGAATTACTCGATCATGTGGACTTTCTGAGAAAAGAATGGGCTCCAGTAAATGAGGATGAACTCTGGTTCCGTGGAGAGAGTCAAGAATATCCTGATACTTTTCTACGCCCAGAGTTGTATCGTCCACAACGGGATAACCAAGGTAAGAACCTACCATTGAAAAAGATTAATGAGCTTCTCAATATAGAGAATGACTTATACAAAGAGTTTCAGCGATGCTCGCTTCAATTGCTAACTGAAGGCAACTTGACAGATGATTGGGACTGGAATGCATATTTCTTGATGCAGCATCATTCTGCTCCAACTCGTTTGTTAGATTGGTCAGATGGTGCATTAATGGCTTTGCACTTCGCGGTACGTAATCGAAATGATGATGATAAAGATGCCGTTGTATATGTACTTGCATCAGACAAGTTATTTGGAGAAATAGATAAAACAGCAGAGGTAAGGAAGGCTGAAGAGCGATGCAAGAAATATGTAAAGAAGCACCCTGAAGTAACTACTGCTGCAGATGATTATGCTGTTTTTTACTTACCTGAAGAGGATGGCAGTGATGAACGACGCTATCTTCCTAAAGCTCCTTGTGTCCTAATCTTTGATCATATTACCCGTCGCGTTGCTGCACAACGCAGTCAATTTATAGTTTTTGGAAAAAATCCAAATTGGCTGGCAGATAAATCTCAAAAACCCAATTCCTACATTAAGCCAATTATTATCGATAAAAAAGCAAGGCCTAAGATAAGACGTCAACTGCGTGATGCTGGGGTGACCGAATCCGTTATCTTTCCTGATCTAGATGGCTTAGGAAGAGAACTCAGGCAATTATGGGAAGACAAAAAGACCCCTTCCAAATAATCCCCAGATAGACACTGCACTCGCAGAAGAATAGTGACTAAGAATAAGAAAAAACTACCCCCAAATAACCCAGCCGATTCCAATCCCCATCACCAGATTCCACACCCCTACAAAAAAGTAGACTAAAATCACATCCGTCTTGGTATCTTCTTCTTGTTCCATATGCTCCCCTATAAAAATGGTGGCCGGGGAGCCGATACTTATTTCTAATTCTACCGCAGCCTTTAAGGGTAAACCCTCTGAACATACGCTACGATCTCCCCAGCCATAGAAAAATACCACCAGAACCGTTTGGAACTGATGGCCGGGGAGTTAGTAAACCTTCCATAGGAAAAGTCGCACATGCCTTTAGCTTGCGCCTGAACATACGCATATGCCTCCCCGACCGAAAGCCGAGGAGTGAGAATAACGGTCACACAAACCGCCTATGGAAGAGGTTACTACGCCCCAGAACGCTTACATTGCGTTCATGGGTAAATAATGGATTACCTTGGGTAGAGTGTCAAGAAAGGAGTATAAATTAACGTCGTAAAGCAGAAACGACTGAATAAACAGCAATTTACAACCTTAACGCTTAATTTTAGTATCTTTATTCGCAGAAACAATTTATGAATACTTTACGCACAAGAAATAGGACTGAATAAGAGATGGTTAGCCAGGAAACAAAGAAAAGATTATGGGCGGTAGCAGATAAACTCCGTTCCAATATGGATGCTGCTGAATATAAACATATCGTGCTTGGACTTATCTTCCTGAAATATGTCTCAGATACTTTTTCTGAGCACCGTAACGAATTGCAGCGTAAATTCACCAATCCGAATGATGAATATTATCTTTCCAATCAGGGCAATCTGGCGCGAGAGTTGGAAGACCGGGATTATTATACAGAAGCAAACGTATTTTGGGTTCCCGAAAATGCACGTTGGGACAGTATTCGTAACAATGCCAAGCAACCCAATTTGGGAAAATTGATTGATGAAGCTCTGCTTGCGATTGAAGCAGAAAACCCGCGCTTAAAGAATATCCTGGATAAGCGCTTTGCCCGCACCGAGTTAGAGCCGGGGAAGTTGGGGGAGTTGGTTGACGAGATTTCCAAAATCGGATTTGAAGGCAAAGAAAAAGCAAAGGATGTGTTGGGAGAAGTATATGAATATTTCCTAGGCCAGTTTGCTAATGCCGAAGGCAAGAAGGGCGGACAGTTCTATACGCCCGCTTCGGTCGTGAAAATCATTGTGGAGATCATCGCACCGCATAAGGGCAAGGTCTATGACCCGTGCTGCGGTTCTGGCGGGATGTTCGTCCAGTCCGAGAAATTCCTTGAATCGCACGGCGGTAAATTCGGCGATATCAGTATTTATGGACAAGAAGCCAACCCCACCACTTGGCGGCTGGTGGCGATGAATCTAGCGATTCGGGGAATGGACTTCAATCTGGGCAAGGAACCTGCCGACAGCTTCACCCGCAACCAGCATCCGGATTTACGGGCGGACTATATTATGGCTAACCCGCCGTTCAATATTTCCGACTGGTGGAATGAGAAACTCGCTGAGGATGTTCGCTGGGCTTACGGCACGCCGCCTGCCGGAAATGCCAACTATGCGTGGCTCTCCCATATCCTGTATCATTTGAAGCCTTCGGGTCTTGCAGGGGTGGTGCTGGCCAACGGGTCCATGTCATCAAGCCAGAATAATGAAGGCGCGATCCGCAAGGAAATGATCGAAAAGGACGTGGTAGATTGCATGATCGCGCTGCCGCCACAGCTTTTCTTCAATACCCAGATTCCGGCCTGCCTGTGGTTTCTGACGAAGGATAAAAAGGCCAACGGGCGCGACCGGCGCGGTGAAATCTTGTTCATTGACGCCCGCAAGCTGGGACGAATGGAAACCCGCGTGAACCGCGTGCTGGATGAGGCGGATATCGCAAAAATCGCCACCGCCTATCATGCCTGGCGCACGGACGGCGAAACCACGGCAAAATACGAAAACGTGCCGGGGTTTGTCTATGCCGCGAAGAAAGCGGAAGTGGCCGCCAATGATTATGTGCTGACGCCGGGCCGCTATGTCGGCGCGGAGGCGATAGAGGAAGATGACGAAGCCTTCGCCGAAAAAATGACCCGCTTGACCAGTCACCTTAAAACCCTAATGGAAGAAGGCGCAACGCTGGATAATGAAATCCGCAGACAGCTTGAGAAGGTCGGGTATGGTTTCTAAGCAAGCTTGGCGAAAGGTTTTTATTAAGAATGTGGCTCAGGTATTCGATGGGCCACATGCTACCCCCAAGACTGTTTCTGAAGGTCCGGTCTTTCTTGGGATTAACTCTCTAGATAATGGTCGACTCAATCTTGCCAACACTCGGCATGTTACAGAAGAGGATTATCTTTTATGGACACGCCGAGTCACGCCGCAAGCTAATGATATTGTATTCTCCTATGAAACTAGGATCGGTGAAGCAGCAATAATTCCTGAAGGGTTGAAATGCTGTTTAGGGCGTCGTATGGGGCTAGTGAGAGTCGATTCTAATCAGCTTGATCCAAGATTTTTTCTCTATTCTTATTTATCACCTCAATACCAAGAGTTTTTACGATCAAAAAAAATTCATGGCAGTACTGTTGAACGCCTGGCATTAACGGAATTTCCTAATTTTCCACTCGCTATTCCTGACATATCTGAGCAAAGAGAAATCATTAATATTCTAAGCTGCCTAGATAATAAAATTGAACTCAACCAGCAAATGAACAAAACGCTGGAAGCAATAGCGCGGACGTTATTCAAATCATGGTTCATAGATTTTGACCCCGTAAAAGCCAGGGCCGAAGGCCGCAAGCCTAACGGCATGGACGACGCCACCGCCACCCTGTTTCCATCCCGCTTTGTTGAATCTGAATTAGGAATGATTCCCGAGGGATGGAGCACAGCTCCTTTTGCTAGTCTTATACAGTTAATCGGTGGTGGAACCCCCAAAACAACTATAGCAGAGTATTGGAATGGTACTGTTCCTTGGTTTTCTGTGGTTGATGCGCCTGTTGAGGGTGATGTTTTTGTTATTGCAACAGAAAAAAATATTACAGAGACTGGACTAAAAAATTCATCTGCTCGTCTTTTACCTATAGGTACAACTATTATTTCTGCGCGCGGAACAGTCGGACGTATTGCACTTGTTGGTGTCCCTATGGCAATGAATCAGTCATGTTACGGAATTAGAGGATTAGATGGAATTGGCGATGCTTTTACATATTTTGCAACAAAATCTATATTATCAGAACTCAAAATACGAGCACATGGCTCTGTCTTTGATACAATCACTCGGGAAACATTTGGCAGTGTGCTTGCTATAAAGCCGTCGTTAGATAGTATTAATATTTTCGAACAACAGGTAGCGTCTCTATTCAAGCGCATCCTATCCAACTTACAGGCAACCAGAAATCTAATGGCAATCCGCGACCTCCTGCTTCCCCGACTTATCTCCGGCAAATTGCGCATTGAAACTCAGAACGATATAGAGAGCGTGGCATGACCAGTGTAATCAATGTCTATTGCGATGAATCGTGCCACCTCCAGAAGGATGACGGCAAGGCAATGGTACTCGGTGCGCTGTATTGCAATGCAGAAGAAGTAAGGATAATTGCAGATAAAGTGCGGGCGATTAAAAAGAAATATAACCTGCCGCGGTTGTTTGAAACAAAATGGACAAAAATATCCCCTTCAAAGAAAGACTATTACCTGGCTTTGGTGGATTATTTTTTTCATGAATCACCAGCGCGATTTCGTTGTGTTCTTATCCCGGATAAAACCAAACTTGATCATGCGCAGTATTACCAAACACATGATGATTGGTACTACAAAATGTATTATGTCATGTTGCAATGGCTTATTCGGCCACCAAAAAAATATCATGTTTATATTGATATAAAGGATACGAAAAGTACCCAACGGGTAAAAACACTACAGGATTATTTAGCAAATCGTATATACGATTACTCTCGCGAGTGTATCGCCCGTGTCCAGCAAGTAAGATCGCATGAAGTCGAGCTTCTTCAATTGGCTGATCTTCTGATTGGAGCTGTTGCTTACGCAAGCCGCCATCCTCATAAAACGGGTGCAAAAGCTGAAATTGTCGAACGCATATGCAAGTATTTGCCACAACAAAGCCTCTCAAAAAGCACGGCTTACAGTTATACCAAATTTAATCTGTTTGTTTGGGATGCAGGCATACAATGACGTTACCACCTCTTATCTTACTGGAAGAATATGGTGGCGATTGGCAGTGCTATCTAGAAACGGCTTATGCAATATTTTTAGAGACTGTAGTAAAAGGTGGATTAACGTTTCTTGACAAACCAATTCGTTGTGCATGGAATCCCTCACATGATAACAAGCATTTCAGTTTCTGGCATGTCATTTCCGAACGGGCAGCCTCTGGTAAAGAAGAGGATAGAATTCCCGATATGCGCAGATGCGAGCGTATTACATGGATAGCGCATATTCTTAATAATATTGCCAACAGTCAGGAAGCTTTATGTTGGGAGAATCAGCGTACCAGCAAGCGAGGAGAACAAACACATACAGTTTTGTACTTGCAGAAAGAACGATATGTTATTGTTCTACGGAATAAAGAGGATTGTTATCAACTAATTACGACGTACTGTGTACAAAGGGAGCATAAACATAAAAAGCTTATACAAGAATATGAGGAGTCTGTTGATCCCAGAAATGACAAGGGGCGCCCATAAGGACGCCCCCAGATACTCCTTCCACACTAACACCATGTTACAGGATGGTGGGTGAGCTAGACCTATATTCTCAAACTCAGAACAAAAAGTCAATAATTTTAAAACAGAAGAGAACAAATAAATGGGAAAAGTCAAGAAAAATATTGTATATTCAATAATTCTTGGTTGTTCTTAGTAGTATTATGGCGATAACTGAAGATAAATTAGAACAAGTGGCCTTGGACTGGTTCCAGGTGCTAGGCTATAAAAAGATTTATGGTCCTGACATTGCACCGCCGCCAGATGGTGAAACCCCGGAGCGTGACAATTACCGGCAGGTGATCTTGCTGGAGCGACTCAGGAATCAGTTGCAGGTCATTAATCCTACAATTCCCGTTGTAGCAATTGATGATGCCATAGGCCAGATCATGGCTCCGAACTTGCCAACCACAATTCAGATCAACCGGCAATTCCACCGCTGGCTACGTGACGGCGTAAGCGTACAGTACCAGCGTGACAGCGAAACGGTGGGCGATCTGGTATATCTGGCGGATTTCAATAATCCTGCAAACAACGACTGGCTGGCGGTCAACCAGTTTTCCATTCAGGGGCCGCACCATACGCGCCGCCCAGATATTGTGGTTTTCTTGAACGGCCTGCCGGTCGCCGTGCTGGAACTGAAAAACCCTGCCGACGAAGACGCGGATATATGGAAAGCTTTCGACCAACTCCAGACTTATAAAGAACAGATTCCCGATCTGTTCAACACCAATGAAATACTCGTTATCTCTGATGGCGTAACGGCACGTATGGGATCGCTGACCGCCGATAAGGAGCGTTTTTCCGCCTGGCGCACGATTGACGGCAAAACCAATGACCCGCTGGGGCAGATGCATGAACTGGAGACGCTTATCAAGGGCGTTTTCCATAAAGAGTTCATGCTTGATTACCTGAAAAATTACATCCTGTTTGAAGAAGACAAGGCAGAGATCATCAAGAAAATTGCCGGATACCACCAGTTCCACGCGATCCGGCTGGCAATGGCGCGGACGCTAGCGGCGTCTGCCGAAGGCGGCGACCATAAGGCCGGGGTTGTCTGGCATACGCAGGGATCGGGCAAGAGCATCTCGATGGCCTGCTATGCGGGCAAGGTCATGACGCACCCGGACATGAAGAACCCGACGATTGTTGTTGTGACCGACCGTAACGATCTGGACGGCCAGCTATTCGGCACGTTCAGCACAGCAAAAGACCTGCTGCGTGAAACGCCAAAGCAGGCGGAAAGTCGTAGCGCTTTACGAACGCTGCTGGATAACCGGCCTTCCGGCGGGATTATCTTTACTACTATCCAGAAATTCACTCCCGGCGAAGATGAAGACAGTTTCCCCGTATTGTCCGAGCGGCATAATATCGTGGTGATCTGCGATGAAGCGCACCGCACCCAATATGGGCTGGACGCTCGCATCAATAAGAAAGGCGAATATGAATATGGCTATGCCAAGCATATGCGCGACGGCCTACCCAATGCTACCTTTATTGCCTTCACCGGCACGCCTGTTTCCCAGGCCGACAAAGACACGCGGGCCGTCTTCGGGCCGGATATCCATGTGTACGATATGGAACAGGCGGAAAAAGATCAGGCCACCGTCAAAATCTACTATGAAGGCCGTCTGGCAAAGCTGGAACTGAAGGAAGACCAGAAACCCCACATAGACGGTGAAGTGGAAGAACTGACCGAAGATGAGGAAGAAAGCGCTGCCGCTAAGATAAAGTCCCGTTGGGCTGCGCTAGAAAAGCTGGTGGGGGCCGAACCGCGTATTAAACAGGTGGCCGCTGATCTGGTGCAGCATTTTGAAGAGCGGCTTAGGACGATAGACGGTAAGGCAATGATTGTCGGCATGAGCCGGGATATATGCGTACATCTTTACAACGCCATTGTTGACCTTCGCCCGGAATGGCATGACGACGATCCGAAAAAAGGCGTCATTAAAATCATCATGACGGGTTCATCCAGTGATAAGCCTATCCTGCGTCCTCATATATATTCCAAGCAGATTAAAAAAGACCTAGAAAAACGGTTTAAGAGTGTTGATGATCCATTCAAAATCGTCATCGTGCGCGATATGTGGCTGACAGGATTCGATGTGCCATGCTTGCATACGATGTATATCGACAAGCCTATGCGTGGCCATAATCTGATGCAGGCTATTGCCCGTGTGAATCGCGTATTTAAAGACAAACCCGGCGGGTTGGTGGTGGACTATATCGGCATTGCCAATGAATTGCGGGAAGCCTTGAAGGAATACACCGCCAGCGGCGGCAAGGGCAAACCTACCGAGTTTATTGAGCAAGCGTTTGATCTGTTTATGGAAAAACTCAGCGTTGCACGTGGTATGATGCATGGGTTCGATTACGCGGATTTTGAGTCCGAAGCTTTCGAACTTCTGCCCGGTGCAGCTAACCATGTTCTGGAACAGAAGGATGGCAAAAAACGCTTTGCCGATTGCATTACAGCAATGAGCCAGGCTTTCGCACTGTGCAGCACGTATGAAGATGCGCTTCCATACCGTGAGGAGGTTGCTTTCCTACAGGCGATCAAAGCGGTTATTACTAAGCACAGCACGGCTTCTAGCAAGCTTGATGATGAGAAACGAGAACATGCATTGCGACAGATCGTCAGCAAAGCTATTGCTGCTGATGGCGTCGTGGACATTTTCGCTGCAGCAGGACTCAAGAATCCCAATATAGGGCTTTTGTCGGATGAATTCTTAAATGATGTACGCCTGCTTCCGCATAAGAATTTGGCGGTTGAACTTCTGGAGAGGCTGCTGAAAAACGATATTAAGGCACGCTTCAAAAACAACGTGGTGCAAAATAAGAAATTCACCGACCTTTTGCAGCAAGCTCTTAATAAATACCGCAACCGCGCCATTGAAACTGCGCAGGTAATAGAAGAGTTGATCGCAATGGCTCAGGAATTTAGAGCAGCAGCGGAACGTGGGCAAGATTTAGGACTAAGTGCAGATGAAATAGCATTTTACGATGCATTAGAAACCAACCAAGCATCCGTTAAAGAATTAGGGGATGACATTCTCCGGCAAATTGCTGTGGAACTGACCGATCAGCTTCGTAAGAATGTATCAGTCGATTGGTCAGTGCGCGAAACTGTGCGAGCAAAGCTAAGGTTGTTGGTGAAGCGAATTTTGCGGAAATACAAATATCCGCCTGATCTTGAACAAAGAGCTATAGATTTGGTTTTGCAGCAGGCGGAGACGTTATCAGAGGCATGGGTGTAAATAGGTAATATTATGGCATTATGGTTGGCACGGGCTGGAAAACATGGTGAATTTGAACAGAAATTCTTAGAGGAAAATCGTATTTATCTTACATGGGAAGAATTAGAAGCAAGCTTAGCAAATGCTAAATCCTATGAAGATGTACGAGAGATCGTTTCCCGAACCTATACCGAGAGTCCAAAAGGCCAGATCACTAATTGGACCGGACAAATCAGCGCTTTTTCTGTATATATGCAGATAGGTGATCTTTTCGTGATGCCTCTTAAGCACCAGCCAGCTATTGCTATCGGTGTTATTGAGAGCGGATATCAATATGATGCTAAAGCCTCTATGCCATATAGGCATTATCGCAAAGTAAAATGGCTCAATAAAGGTATTCCTCGTAATAAATTCGATCAGGATTTACTATATTCCTTTGGCGCTTTTCTGACATTTTGTGAGATTAAGCGTAATAATGCCGAATCACGAGTGAAAGCTATTCTTGGCAAAGGGAAAGAAGCTGCAAAGATTGATGCCATTCCTGATGAAAATCAGGCTCAAATCAATATCGAGGAGTTAGCGCAAGATCAGCTAGCTAACTTTATTATCCGCAAATTTAAAGGATATGGACTTGAAAGACTCGTGGAAGCCATTCTAAAAGCTCAAGGCTATATTACATATCATAGCCCCAAAGGCGCGGATGGTGGTAAAGATATTCTAGCATGCTCTGGCAATCTAGGCTTTGGCGAACAGAGAATTTGCGTACAGGTAAAGTCTGGTGATGCTCCTGTAGATTCTCCTACACTGGATCAACTTATTGGTGCCATGCAAAAAGTAAATGCAACACATGGACTATTAGTGGCATGGGGCGGATTTAAACAAAGCCTGGAAAAAGAGCGCGCACGGCAATTTTTTATTGTACGTTTATGGGATCAAAATGATTTAATTCAGCAAATCCAACAGCACTATGATAAACTTGAAGATGAAATTAAGGCTGAACTGCCATTAAAGCGCATTTGGATGATAGCTGATATAGAAAAAGAATAGGAATAATAAGAAAATAATCCTTATTAGCTACTATATTCGCCAGTGCTGCAAGTTTATAGAACATTGCTCATTCTTGGTGATTATCCTTATGAATAATGATCGTCTCTGGACGACCAACCTGCAAGTAGCTAAGAGAAGTTGAATTTACTGTTGCTGCGTATAGTTCTTTGCGAGCTAAATTTTCATCAATGCTACGCTCAACAATTTTCGAAATTAATACTTCGAAAGGCCAATCTTCACCAGCATTAATAGCTATATTACCATCCAGATGAATTTCTTTATACAAGACTTCATTGATAATATTTTTATCTTCTAGTCGCGTAAGAAAGTCGGTGACCAACTGCATGCGAATCATGCCGGACATAATTTCCATCCAAGTCAGCGAACGACTAAATGCCTTATGCGCGCGAGGAATGAAGTCTGTAATTCGATACAATAGTCTAGCTACAAAGACTGCCGCGTCTCTAGCATCGATAGGGAATACAGCCCCCAGAACAGCGCGAGCACCGCAAGCCAAGAATCCATTGGCGGTTGAAGCATGATTTCTATCCGCCGCGTGAGTATCGCAAGCACTGAGAACAACAATAGGAGGAACACGGACAACTTTTGATCGCAGTTGCCATATATCGATTTCTTCTTCGAGTAATTGTAGCTTTGCAGGGCGATTACTTTCGTGACCACCGTGACCATCAAATATAACCATAGCTCCTTCAAAAGAGTTAAGAGCCTTAATTAAATCTTCTTCATTTCGAATGCGCTCAGTTTTTAAAGTTACTTTGCCAGCCAATCGCGGAGCAAAAGTTTCAATTGCTATCGCAAACCACCGGCTAATTGGATCTGTTTCTTGAAGAGCACTTAGAATCAGAATTTCACTAAAGTCCCTCTGCCTAAGATGAATGTATGGTTTTGGCGAAATTTGATCTATATACAAATTTCCGGGAGTTACAGGTATCCTAGTAACGTCTTTTTGTATACATAGTGGAAGTCCTTTAATATTTATCCACTCTAAATGGGCATCTGAAATTATTCTTATACCGTCTTCTGCAGATTCAATGAATTGAAAAAATTGCGAAGGAATTGACGCCGTAATTTTATTTTGCAGCTCTTTAAATTTCTCGATACGCTTACGCTCTGTTGTTTGCCTTGCACGGTATTGTTGAGCAAATTGACGGACTTGCCCTGACGTTCTATTTACTGCATTTGGAAGGCGTAAAACGGCAGAAATTTCTGAAACTGAAAGAGTAGCCATACATTCCGCGGCAAATTTAAGCTCTCGCGCACGTTCTTGCATCAAAAAATGCGGTTTGGGTTCCTTGTTAAGCGGACCGCCAAATAATGCTTCAGCCTTGGCCATAGTTTTTGCTTCAAATGCATAGCCCTCTTGCTGCTCCAATGCAGCACGTGCAGCTAAAAATTTTTTGCGCTCATTTATTGAGAATGGAGCATCTCCAATAGGCAATTCCTTGAAATGCGGATAGATTGCAGGGGCGAACAAGTTCAGTCCCGGAGGTCTTCTAAAATAGCGATTTACTTCACGCTCACCTATTCGATCACGCTCCTGAAGAATAGACTGAGTCGTTTTAGTAATTTCTTCTACGTAAGGCACAATCCCATTATTTATGTTTCTAAAAGGCCCATAAGCAATGTCTTTATAGCCTAACAAATTCAGTGTCAGCATGTTCGGATAATTAGCGTTATGTCCACCAACTTGGTAACTTAGTTGACGAGGTTGTGGCTCAATCCAACTAGCTAAATGCAGCCGAGCATTTACTAAATCTTCTGCATGAACCTTACCTTCTAAAGCATCGCATATTTTTAAAAATGAATTTCTTAGCTTCTCTAGGTTAAAGTCCTTGTATGCAATCGTACCTCCTGTCTCAGCTAATACTGTCAGAGGAAACGGATGCGCATTAATCCAGCTTTGATACTTTTCGATTTTATGTTCTTGCCCCAACATGAATAGAACAAAAGGTGTAAAAACCGGGGTCATCATGCTTGCGAGAGCTTTAGGCGATTGTGCATACCAGCTTACAGGTGCTTGGCCAGCCATACGCCTAGGAAGTCTAATTTCCTCCATATCCGGAGCAAGTTCATCTATTGTACTGGGCAATGTATTCGCTATTCGAACAAGCCAAGAATGATTTAATAAGCTGGGCGCAAAACCTTGAAGAAAGCTGGCTTGATGAGGGTCTCCATCCTCTACAGGGATTATAGTAATGATGTGATTAAATAAGCGCGGCAAAGTTGTGTTTGTCATACTGGTAGCCGGGTAAAGTACATTTAAGCCGAGAAACTGAAGCTGCTCTACAAAAAGCCTTAATACATCTCACCATAAACTTTTGAGCAACAGGTTTAGGCTTTCTGTTGTGATTGCTACAAGCATGCAACAGGATTCTATGAGCAGACGCTTGTTCCAATCGGAGAATGCGGTAAATATATTCATATAAGGCAAAATTACAAGGTGCTGATATTCTTGCCACCGTCATTCGTTACATACCATGCAAGGCTTGATTATATTGACTTTGGGAAATACACTAAAGTGCGAGTAGTTGTAGGAGCAGGTGGACCTGCGACCTCAGGTACTAATAAAATTATTCTGGGGGTATTTTTGGGGGTACGCAGAAAACCCACATTAAATAATATAATTATATAACAGAATATTATTTAAATAATGTTGATCCTACCCGCGCCAATTCTGCACTATATTATACCTCTATAAGCCAGCCCTATCTTGGGGGTATAAATGGAGGTATATTTTAAACCCTTGGCCCTAAATACCCCCAAGCCTTACAGACATAGCTACATGTACAACAAAACCCCGGGACAAAGTACGAAGAAAATAACAATGGAATTTGATCCCAATAATAAGGTTGTCAAAACCTGCCTTGATGCCATGACTCTGGAAGAAAAGGGCCGAACGGAAGAAGCATATGAACAATTTCGCAAGGCCTGGACCGAAGCAACATTCGATTCTGAAAAATTTATCTCAGCCTACTTTCTGGCTCGCCATCAGAAGAACGTTTCTGACAAACTGGAATGGCTCAAGATTACTCTGCAGATTGCATTGAAAATAGATGACGACACCGTCAGAAGCGCGTTCCCTGCTCTCTATTCAAACATTGCGAAATGCTACGAGGATCTGGGCAACCCGGAAAAAGCAAGACAGCATTATGAAATAGCTACTTCCTACAAGTACAACCCTTCCGACAAAGGTCCCTTCTATCATGGGACAAAAGCCGATTTACAGGTTGGAGATTTTCTGACGGCAGGTGGAAGCTCCAATTACAAGCAAAACCTCACCATGAATCACATCTATTTCACAGCACTTGCAAATGGGGCGGGTCTGGCGGCTGCACTGGCAAAAGGTGATAGAACAGAGCGTGTTTACATTGTCGAACCAACAGGGCCGTTTGAGAATGATCCCAATGTTACGGATAAAAAATTCCCCGGCAACCCAACGCGTTCATACCGCTCTGAAGCCCCGTTAAAAATTATAGGTGAATTAAAAGAATGGAAAAGACTAACACCTGAGGAAACTCAGAAATGGCGTGAGAAGCTGGCAAGCAATAAAGGGGAAATTATTAACTAACTTCATCTAGTATCCCCGCTGAACTGAACTGCGCACAGCTTATAAGAAATCTTCATATTACAGCTATTGGTTTTACAAAAACCATATACGAACGTTTCACCTGTTCACTCGTGAACCATATAGTCCCCTTATAATTTTTTTATTATAAAGACATGCAATGGAGCATGAAAAAAACCTATGTCACTGGGTAACCTTTAATTAATAAATAAAGCCTTCAGCGAGAAAAATGAAAATTCTATAAAAAGTTGAAAAGATACCCCTGGACACACAACTTAAAGTGTCATATAGACCTCCTTGGCTCTACCTATTCTTGCATAAAATCCCATCCGGAGCCACCCAAGCGATCAATCAATCTTACGGCAAACCATGCGTATTGAGCGTTGCGGCATGGCGTAGAGCGATTGTTCATAACCCATAAGGAGGAACCATGCCGACAAAAGACTCAACACCCGACCTCACAACCAGGCCGGATGACCGCAAGGTCACTTCCATTCAGGCTCAGCGGCTTGCTGCATTGTCCGGGGTAGATGCCGCACAGTTGAAAGGAACCATCTCCCAGCTGTCCGATAAACTGAAATGGAAGATCGATCCCAGCCTTTTCCTTTTCCAGAAAGTCTGCGGCAAGGTCGTCAAGAAAGACCCTGTGACCGGCGTCGAGCGTCCCGTGCCTTTTGCCACCGTCTATGTGGAAGATACCGACTGCAGCCTGATCAGCTACTTCCCCAAAGGCTGGCCTTGGGGATGGCATTTTCCGTTCAACTGCCACCGCGAGATCATTGCCACCACCAAGACGGATAAATGCGGAAATTTCTGCGTGTGGGTTCCGCGCTTCGATATTGACTGGGTACTGAGATGGCGTAAAGAACGCATCTGCTTCCCCATCATTTTCAACCGCCCCTCCATAGGAGATCTGATTCCGAAACTGCCCGGCCAGGTGGTCGGCCCGTGGCCTCCGATCCCTCAGCCTGATCCGGGTCCGCTGCGCACGCTGGCAACGTTACAGCCTTCCGTGATTCACGCCATCGCCGGACAGGCGGCTGGTAAGCTTGCGGATAGAGTCTCGAAGCTGCAGACCGTGAAAACGCTGGGCACTTCCGGCATAGAAGATCGTAACCTTCATGTGCGGGCGTTCGAAGGCGAACTGCCGCCGCCGCTTCCGCCGGAGTTCGGCGATGCGCTTACGGGCCAGAATGTCGTGGCACAGAAAGGCGCGTCGCCGCTCGACGGGGTGCGTACCGCCATCGCGCTGAAACTCGGGGTCAACGCGAAGGATATTGCCGATTTCGATCCTTCCCGCTTCGTCGGCCCGTTCTTCCGCTGCTACGATATCCTCTTGCCGGAATGGCAGCGTATTCTGGACGTGCCGGATATTACGTTCCGCGTAACGCAGGATGTGAATGGAGACGGTGTCGAAGAAAATATCTACTCGGAAAGCTATTTCGACGTACGCTGGGATGCGACGAACATTCCGGATGTCACGCTCGTGGCCAATTCCATCGCGAAGGAATCCACCCTGTGCGACGCTCCCGTCGTCCCCTGCGGCAATGTTCCGGCACTGCTCTTCGCCGGATTCATGCCGCTCGACCTGCCTGCTTACTATGATGCGACCGCAGGCTACACCGTGCGTCCCAACAGGCCGAAAAACGGTGTGGTCCGCCCTGCGGCACAAACGCCGTTCTGCGGAAACGTGCAGTTCTACGGCTGTGTGGATGTCAAGCAGGCCAAGTTCTACCGCGTGCTACAAAGCGTGGACGGAGGCACGACCTTCTCTGCGATCACCGGCGTTGCGTGGAACAACTACCGTAACACGGGCGGGGCTCCCATTGTCATCCATGCGGATGCCAGCGGATGGTATCCGGTCAATCCGGTGGACGGCATGGGCAACACGGTCAACCGCACTGATTTGGAGTTCCCGAACCTGCTGCTCGACTGGCCGACGCCGGGACTTGGCAAGAGCATATTGAAGCTGGAAATCGGCAATGCGTCGAAAGCGAATATCGCTTATTCGAACCCTGTCGCCGTCCAGACCGACAATACAGCTCCTGCGGTTATCTTCACGCAGCTTGCGTGGAAGTTCGTCGGTGAGCCGGACAGCGCACTGCGGAATCTGCTGGGCATACCCTGTCCGACGATCCACCGCGGCGCAACTCCGAAGGCAATCGAGCTTGTGTTTGAAGTGAGCGTCACCGCCCACCATCTGCGCGATGCTTCGATCGGAACGAGCGGATGCGGCGGCGGCGTGTTTGCGCCGGTTGCAGATCCGCTGAACAATCCGTCGCATTGGCATACATCCGTGCTGGATAATTCCACACTGCTGCACCAGCGCTACCAGCTGGATGCATCGGCGCTGGAAGGAGCCTATTCCTTCGGATGTACGGCCAACAGCAGGGCGATGAATCCGTCAGGCGCGGACGGTGGCAATAATGTGCCGCCGGATTGGTTCTACGATCCCGTTTACATCCATGTCGACCCGTCTATCGGGGTCGCCGTGGTGGACGTGAACTAGTCGTCAACTTTCAGGCGGGGCAGCTTTACGGCTGCCCCGTTTATAGATATAAGAAAACCTATGCTCAGTGATTATTCTTTCGAGATGCAATTCCTGCTCTGTGCGCTGGCCGTCTGGCGGCTCTCGCATTTTCTGGTCGCGGAAGACGGCCCGTGGGATATTGTGATCCGACTGCGCGCAAGTTTGGGCAACAGCATGATGGGCCAGATCATGGACTGTTTCTATTGCACGAGCATATGGATCGCCATTCCCTTCACCCTGTTAATTGCCAGAAGCTTCATCAGCGGATTTATACTCTGGCTGGCGCTTTCCGGGGCAGCATGCCTACTGGAACAAATGACGCAAAAAAAGGAATCCAAATCATGAGCTGCTGCGGACAGAAACGCCAGAACTGGCAGCATTACTCGCAAGCGCCAGTCCCGCAACCCCAGCCGCCGGAAATCAAGAACCCGAAACTGCTCTATTACATTGGCGAGACTTCCCTTGTCATCAAAGGCCCTGCCACAGGGCGCTCTTACCTGTTTGCAAGTGGAGAAGAAGGCTTGCTGGTGGATGAAAACGACATCACGCTGTTGCTGGAAATGAAATTGTTCAGCCTTGAGAAGAATTAAATCTTCTCTTCCGGAGCCGAACAATCGCTGCCAACCGCGCAAGGATGATGGCCGTCGCCCAGTTCAATCTGGATCGTGGCATGCCCGATGCCAAATTTCTCTTTAAGCATCACGGAAATATTTTCCAGGAACTCATCTCCCGGATGCCCTGCAGGCATTAGCAGATGCGTAGAGAGCGCAGATTCGGTGGTACTCATCCCCCAGACATGTAGATCATGCACTTCACTGACGCCGGGCAAGACCGCAAGCGCTTCCCTGACTTTCTGCGTATCCACATCATCCGGCGCGGCATGCAGAGCAAGATTGACCGAACTGCGCAGCAACTGCCATGTACTCCAGATAATCAGCACACAGATGATAATACTGGTGAGCGGATCAAGCCATACCCAGCCGGTCCGCATAATTATAAAACCAGCAATCACCACTCCGGCGGCAATCGCAGCATCGCCCGCCAGATGTAAAAAAGCGGCTTTGACATTCAGGTCGCGATGGCCGGAATGAAATAACCACGCCGTCGCACCGTTAACGACAATCCCCAGCGCCGCAACTCCCATGACAATACCGCCGGAAACCGCGGCCTGTTCATGCAGACGCCCGGCCGCTTCCCACATCACGCCGCCAATAGCCACCAGCAGCAGGATGGCATTGACCAGCGAAGCCATGATGGAGCTGCTGCCGAATCCGTAAGTATAGCGATCCGTTGGAGCGCGTCTGGAAAGCCACCACGCACCGCCCGCAAGCAGAAGGCCGACAACATCGCCGAAATTATGTCCTGCATCGGCAATGAGTGAGAGCGAATTAGCTTTCCAGCCATAAATCAGCTCGGCAATAATAAATGCCAGATTCGCCACCGCCGCTATGATAAACCGGCGCCCATACCGGTCGGACGCATGGCCGTCATGGGAATGATGATGATCATGGGAATGTGCGTGCGCCATCTTACTCTCCTCTGCCCTGCGCACAAGAGTAATTTATTAACGCGAGCGCCGCAAGCCTATTGAAACTGGAAAGAAGCCTGCGCAGGAGGGTAAGTAATCTGCAGCCCGGCAACATGCGCGAAGGAAGTCAACTTATGCATCTGGTGTTTGGTTTCGGATAGGATTTCCACTACCGGAATCTGCCTTACGCTTAACGCATCCGCCACCAGCGAGCGGTGACACCGCCACGGCACCGCCTCCGCGCACATAATGGCCGTGCGTTTCTGATGGCTGATCCGGATAAGCTCCTCCAGACCTTCCTCAAAAGCCTCTGTCTGCATATAGTCGGCATAACCGCGGAAACTGTCATTTCGCCAGCCCGCATTGGGAGAATCCTTATGGGCATGCCGCAAACCTCCCAGAGCCTTCATATATACATAATCGATCTGCTCTGCCGGAAGCGTTTTAGCCAGGCTTTCACCGTTATACTGCGGATTATGACGCGACTTAGGGATGGAGCGTATATCCACCAGACATTCTATCTCATAAGCCTTGAGCAGTACAACAAAGCGCTCCAGCGGGTGCGTGGAATGGCCTATGGTGAAAATCGCCTCTTTAGGCCAGTGACTAAGTTCCGACATAACAAACTCTACTTACTGTGCGTTGTGCCTTCGTCATTGGAATAATCGAGCCCCTTCTTAAGAGCCGCGACGAACGCGTTATGGAATATACCGCCGATAGTCGCCCAGCTATCGGTCTGGATATTATCCAGATTCCCTTCCAGCGGTATTTTGGTCGCGAACTGGTCGTGCTTCTGGTTGGTAAAGATATCGATGACCGCCGACACCACCGATTCCCAGACAATCTTAATCGGGTTGGAGGTTTTTCTCAGGTCGATAATAGCAATATGACGCGCCACCGGCTTGACATAACCGGTGACACGCTTGTCCTTCACGATGAATTCTGAATAAAGGTCGAAATCGCCATCCTTGAAATCGAATCCGCCATAAGCATCGCTGTAATTGCTGAGTGCCGGAAGGTGAACATTCTCCAACTCCGTCACCAGATCCATATCCGGCACTTGCTTGAGAATATTCATTCTTCCTTTAATACGCAAACTGCCGTTACCGATGGAATCCCCTTGGATGTCGAGCGTAGAAGGCAGAGGATTGGCCTTATTGACGACATTACGTAAATTGTTCACTTCCCCATGCATGTGATGCATATAGATGTCCACGTTCGGCGTCGAAGAGAAATCCCGGTACGTTATTTTACCGTCTGCAAAACGCACATGGTTGATGTCGATCGGCATGAGTTTCCTGATAGGCTTGGTCCAGTCCACATCATCACCTGCTTGTACAGCGGATTTATTGACCGCGAAATTGATAACGGGACCTGTAAGCACTGCATCCGACACAATCCTCCCATGCAGGAGCGCTCCCCACTGGATGGAAAGATCCGCAGTACGGATCGCAACGAATGGAACAGGAATCTTGCCTTCCTTTTTATTGATGACCAGCCTGTTCAGCCGATAAGCGCCGCGATACAGATCGATATCAATACTCTGCACCGAGCCTTCATAACCTTTGATGTGATGCAACACGTCGTTGACGTAATTAAGCAGCCACCCAGCCAGATAAGTATGAACAATCACGACCACGGCCAGCACCAGCGTTAAGAGCCCTCCGAGGATATAATTTCGTGTACGGTGACGGCGCTGCAGAGTCATAATATCTACACGTTGTTGTTAGTGCATGATGGAAGGAAAAGGTGAAGAAGACGGAGCCGAAGGCGCAGCGGGTGCGGAGGGCGCGCTTTCCGGCGTTCCATACCCGTTTCCGTTAATACCGATATAGGCTTTTGTCTTCTTCGGATCGTTTTCAACACTGTCCTGGTTCTCCGCGTTTTCAGGCAGATAATCGCTATCCCGCCAGGAGACAAAAATAAGAAGCGTCTTCTTGGTGTTATGGGAGAAACCGTATTGCGGATCCTGCGCCGACACCAGGGCTCCTTTCTTGGTGTCATATGCGGTAACACCGAACTTCGCGACGGCCTTCTGCTCCTCCGTGCCATACAGCGCAATCTCCGGGAACGGAAGCGGTGCCGATGCGAAAGGAACCGGTATATTGAATTGCGGAATGCCGACCATAAACGTTCGGCGATTGGTGGAAAGCGCTCCGGCGCGTGTTTCGACTACAATATCCGCATTCTTTTTATCATCCACTAGCCTCGCGCCAAGCTGCAGGAGGCGGCTGCGAATGCAGGCGATGGCATATTTACTGTCCGTTCCTTCAAAATTACTGTTATCGACAAAAACTTTCGCCCCTGGCTGAATTTCAGGCGCCAGTTTTGCCGCAGCACGCTCCGATGCCGTTGAAAGCAGCAGTTCTTCAGTGGCCGTCCTTGCAGGATCGGTTTGCACATTGGTGGTACAGGCGCCGAGTGCAAACAGCAGCACAGAACCTAGAATCGCTCTTCCTGTCATCATTACCTTCCTCATGAATGCTTGCGCATTAAGGTTAACCCTAAGCCGGTTAAAGACATATGTGAAGAAAGGGGGGATCGCATTAACATGTTATAAGTGAACAAGGAATCGCGTAGTATTTTATCCCCAGATCATCCACCCTATCCCAAGCCCAAGCAGCAGGTTCCATAACCCTATAAAGAAATAGAGCAGGATCATATCCGCCTTGGTATCTTTCTCCCGTTCCATATACATGGCGATCTCCCATAGAAAAGCATCATCAGGAACACTGATGGCCGGGTTGATAAATCGCTTGTAATGGCAGCACATGGTCTGGGCAGACAGCCCAACTGCCTGAAGTGAGGCTCAAAGCCTCGTGAACACGCTTGTTCACTTATGGATAATGGAGAAGTAAGATATGGGTGTCAAGAAAGTATCTGGCCTTTAATGGCTTTCCGTTCTCTCATACCCTTTATCTTCAAAACTCTTGGCGCATTTTTCCACTTCGGCATACGTCTCTTTGGAAGGCGTATCCGTGTCACAGCGTGCAGTATCCTTGCTGTTGGGTTTCTGGAGAATTACAACCTTATGCTCGGGTTCACCGCCGCAACCCGCAAGCAACGCAACACAAAGCGCCAGCGCTATTATACGCATACGAAAAATACCTTCTAAAGTTATAAAATGAGGAGCGCCACTATAACCTCAAGCGTTTCGCGGTGAAAGCAAAATGATCAGTATAATATTTCAATTGTGGCGCGTTGGCGGTTGCGCTAAACTTTAAGATGAATCGCACTGAAAAACACCAGCATCATTATGAAACAAACGCCACCTATCCACCCGCAAGGCTTCACACTGATCGAATTATCGATCGTGTTGGTTATTGTCGGGCTGATCGTAGGCGGTATTCTGGTCGGACAGGATCTGATCACTTCCGCATCGGTGCGCGCTCAGGTGGCGCAGATTGAGAAACTGAATACGGCCGTGCATGCCTTCCAATATAAATACGGCGGTATTCCGGGGGATTTGGAACTGAGCCAGGCCAGCAAATTCGGTTTCATCACCAATGCATGCGACGGCCGTAACGGCGGGCGGGATGGCAATGGCAAGCTGGAAGGCTATTACGGCACCCCTTATTATCTGGACCAATTCTTAGGGGAAACGGAATTATTCTGGGAAGATCTGAGCACGGCCCAGCTGGTGAGCGGCACCTATCCCGGCGGCAGCACGACGCGTGACTGCGATTACAACAATTCTAATATCCTGACACTGACGCCAGGACCGGACTATATCGGCAACTTCATTCCAGCCGGAAAAATAGGCTTCGGCAATTTCGTGCATGTCTATACGGATCTTTCCTTTAACTGGTACGGCCTTGCACAGATTACACCCAACCCCACTTACGGCTACGTTCTTGCGGCAGCACCAAGCATTCCGGTAATCTCCGCATACAACATTGACGCAAAGGCGGATGACGGCATGCCCAACACGGGTACGATTCAGGCACAATACCTGACCGGCTACGCCATTACGCTGGCCCCCAACAACACCGCTCCTAACTATGCTACCTGTTACGACACGACGTCGAAAAAATATTCTGTCGGCTACAATAACGGCACCGGCCCTAACTGTGCCCTCTCCTTCCGGTTCCAGTGACCGCAGACATTTGCCTCGCGGGTCGTAGAATCCTTATTGATCTCTTATTATTTATGTTATGAATATTGCACTGTAATCAGGCAAATTGAATATTATGCAGAAAATAGCACCTACACTTAACTGGAAAAAAATCCGCAAACATACCGGTGCCGCGTTGCTGGCGGCATGCCTTTGCGCTTCTGCGGCCAATGCAGCGAAAGACACCGCGCACCCCGCTGCCATGGAGGGCAAGGACGTACTGGCCTACCTTCAGCAGGTGATCAGCTGGCGGCATGCCATTGTGGACAGCGATCTCCCCTCCGAGGACGCACGCGTTTCCCTGCTGAAAGACGCGCTGAGAAACAACTCCCAGAAAGTGCTGAAAGACAGTTTCGATTTCGCCAATATTGAAAGTTCTTTTCTTGAGGAAGCACCTTCTGTCAATAATAACAACGAGACCCGCCACCTGACGCTGGAAAAGAAAATCGAGGAAGCGCAGCAGCGCATCGATAATCTCAACAGCCAGTTGGATGAACTTGCCAATAACGGTTCCACCGCCGCCCAGCGCGAAAAGATCAGGGGCAACCTGAAGGTGGAAGAAGCACGCCTTGAACTTCTTAATCGCTTCATGGCCGTCTTTAACACAAACGATATTGATGATACCGGACTGACCGGTAATATTCATAAACTATCCCGATCCGTGCTGGGCGACCTGACGGAACAGGTTCCGGTAACCGCAAAGCCTGCGACACAGGATGCCGTGCAGGACAGGGATGGTGGCCTTCTCACGATGATGTCCGGCCTTCTATCGCTTTCACGCAAGAAAAGCGAACTCAATGCGCTTATCTCGCAGACGAAAGAGCTTAATACGAATAACACCGCTGTCATCAATTCCATGCGCGGTTCCCTGCAGGACGTGATCAAACAGGGCTACGAGCTGGCGGATACTCCTGTCGGCAAGGACAGGAAAAGCCAGGAAGACCACAAGCGCGCGCTGGATGCCTGGACGCAGAAATATAAGAAAATGTCCGAAGCTGTTATTCCGCTGGCCGAAATCCGCAGCCTTCTGGATGCCAGCACCAACAACCTGAAAGAATGGTCGCTGATTCTGGATCAGGGATGGCTCAGCATCTTCCATCGCTTTATTATTCGCCTGGCGATTCTCGCCGTTTCGCTGGTGATTCCGTTTATCCTGATGGAGCTGGCAAACCGGGCGATCCGCCGATATGTTAAAGACTCTACCCGCCTGCGCCAGGTAAATGTCGCCAAGCAGGTGGTGTTTGTGGCACTGCTGGTGCTCATTTTCTTTCTTAATTTCTTTACGGAATTCGGATCGCTTGCAACTTATGCGGGTTTCCTCACGGCAGGTCTGGCGGTGGCGTTACAAACAGTGCTCGTCTCATTGACCGCACATTTCTTTTTCTTCGGCCGCTTTGGTGTGCGTGCCGGCGATCGCGTTACGATCTCGGGCGTTACGGGTGATGTCATCCAGGTAGGCATGCTCAGGATTTACCTGATGGAGCTTATCGGTGATAAAAGCGCGTTGCGCCCTTCCGGTAAGATCGTAGCCTTCCCCAACTCCGTCCTGTTCAGCACCACGGCATTCTCCAAACAGGTGAGCGGCACGAACTATGCGTGGAACGACTTAACCTTCATCCTGGACCCCAAAAGCGACTTCATGGCATTGAACAAAAAGATTCTTGATGTGGTTAATAGTGTGTATGGGGAATATAAGAAGACGATTGAGCGGCAGCATATCGCCCTCGAACAATCCACGCATCTATCGGTCAGCGTCCCTGCACCTCGCAGTGAAATTCGCGTAAAAGATTCAGGTCTGCTCTGCGAAGTACATTACCCCGTCATGCTCGAAAATGCGTCTACAGTATATGGACAGATGCTGGAAAAGCTGATGAAGGCTTTCGCAAACGATCCTGCATTCAAACTCGTGCTGTCAAATCCGATGAAGATCGTTCCTGTTTCGACGGAAGAATCTGCCTGAAGGTAGCAGTCTAAAGTTCTTTCAGCGACATGGTGCGCAACAGGTCGGCAACGCGCTTGCGCAGCGCATGATCCTTAATGCGGCGGAAAGACTTCATGGCCTCTATTGCCTCACGGTCGGATGCTGTTTTGCCTTCCTCGAAATCCGCACTGTTTTCCATCGCGCCGGAAGTTTTACCCTTCGTGCGTATTCCCGGCTGTTCAATACCTTCAAAGAAATAAGCGACGGGAACTTTAAGGAATTCGGCAAATTCGCACAATCTGGCCGCATTCATGGCATTGGTGCCTTTTTCATATTTCTGCACCTGCTGTGAAGCAACGCCAATACCGTTACCCACGGCCTCCTGGCTTAACCCCAGCATGGTGCGGCGTGTCCTTAATTGCTTTCCTACATGCCTGTTAATATCCTCATGCGCCATATCTAAACTTTCTCTGTATCAAAATTGGATAGTCTCAAGTTATAAAATATTCATTCCATCAGCAAGCAATAATTGAATATTTACTTTCTATACTCGCAAAAAGCTCACTACCGCCGATTTTAAATTATAAAAAAGAAACAAAGAATACGCTTTGATTTAGGTCAAATACAGCCTAACACCTTGTAAGACATTGATTACGTTAAAATAAAAGAATTTATTAAGACCAATAATATTATATACAAAGATTAGTTTTACACAAACATAGGACCACCGGACAGGCATTCCGTAATAGTACTTATTGAAATTCAAAGGAAAGGGCACAATTCAGGATCGCGCCATTCTTACTTGTGGAATATTGCTGCGTTCCACCCCCCACATTATTATTGTCAAAACAATTGGTTGTTGCATAAGGGGTTGCTGCCGTTGTGGGATTGCAGCGTTGGAAATTTACATCCCACCCCGCATCTGCACCGGCCAGATTCTTCCCTGCTGCAAAGGCAGCCTCACCGCTATACACAAAGGAGTTTTGATAACAGGCTGTTACCGCACCCGTCATAGGCAGACCGTCATCAATCTTGCTGTCGATGGAAGCGGCCTGTTGCACGCTGATGCCGGGATCAGAGGCGGAAGCAACATATGTTCTGAGTTTAGTAACAGTGGAGACACCAAAATAATTGGTGGAATTATGGCTGTGCACATAGACAAACGTGTTATTGCCGATCTTCCCTGTCGGCAGCCAGTCAGAAATGCTTGGACTGGAAGTGAGTGTAATCTGTGGCGGGATTTGGGTAGTGGAAGGATATCCGGCACCTTTCTGGTCATAACTGTAAATCGTTGCATCAATGAGCCCCGCAACCGTCAGATCCGCCCAGAATATAGGTATTTCGCCTGTTCCCATGAACGTGCCCTGATCATTCGCCCAGGTTCCCGTGTAATCGCCCTCTATCAGGCCGTTTCCATCCCCTTGCCCTGTGGCTGAGCCTCGGGCCGCAAATCCGTTCATGCTTGCAGGTGTACTGGGAATATCCCCTGGAAGATAACGGTATTTCAGTTGAAATGCATGCACTGCTGTCTGATATTTGTTAATCTGGGTGATCTGCGCTCTCTCGCCTGCGCTGTCAATCAGGCTGCGGCCCGCTACGACTGCGCCCACCAGCAGACCTATCACGACCAGCACAATGCTTACTTCAATCAGGGTGAAACCATGCTGCCGTTCTTTAATAAGCATAAGGGCGTCCGCTATAATGGCTTAAAAATTCCTTTTAGGTGAATATATTATACGCGCATCGCCTATCCGAAGGCAAGTAGCCGCTTAAACTCTATTGTCGATATATGACCTTAAGCATTAATCCATTTATAAAGAATTAAATTATTAATAAGCACTTACGATCAGCAAAGCACTGAATTTAGTGGCAAATTATAATTTGCTTCTGCAAAATATATTAACAATAATTAATTTTCTATGGCGCGAGCGGGTAAAATAGTTTATACAACCTGCGCTTTGCCGCCGGGGCTGTAATCCGCCAGGACAGGGCAATAGCAGAACCTGATATGATTTGCCAGAAGGATTTTACATGTCGCCCGCCAATACCGCATTAGATGTCATAAGCCAAACCGGTAAGGCAAAACCTATATTTTCCCAGAATTATACCACAGATAATACTGCGCATGGTGGCATTGCTCTGGACAATCCCAATCGCCGCCTGGCATGGTATGCAGTTGGCGATGCGCTGGCACTTCTCACCGGCTTCCTGCTTGCCATGGCGCTGGCAGGTGCCGTGAACCACCTTCTGTTTGACCGTGCACTGGATGCAGGACAGACCACCAGTATTTTTGAAAGACTTCTGCAGCCTGTCTTTCTTGCAGGCGGCATATTATTGTGGTTCCTGCATACCGGCCATTACCGTATGCGGATGCCCTTCTGGATGGAAAGCCGCAAAATCATTGCAGCACTCGGTTTCGCCATGATGGCGGACGGGTTCTTCCAGTTCGCCAATAAGCAGGATGCCTCCCGCCTGTGGCTTGTAGCGGGATGGGCGATGGCAGCTTTTCTTATCATGGCATTTCGTGCCGCTATACGCACCGCGCTGAGCAATCAGGGCCTGTTCCATGTGCGCACGCTGCTGGTCGGCGGCGGGGAAACGGCTGAGCATATACGCAGCGTCCTGCACTCGGAACGCGGATTCGGCTACAATGTCACCGCCCACATCAAACACCTGCCGGAAGCCTTCCTGCAGGCAGGCGCCTCATGGAAGAAACTCTGCGCTCTGCACGGGGCCGATCATATTATCATAGCACTTGACGGCTTTGAGCTGGCAAGCGCAGAACGCCCGCTCGCACAGCTGGCCCGTGAACATGTACCCTTCTCCATAACGCCGCCGCTGCGCCATCTGCCAGTAGCAGGCATGGAGCCGCAATATTTCTTCAGCCACGATGCCATGCTGATGACGCGCAGCAGCGGCCTTGACCAGCCGATCCCGCGCACGCTGAAACGCTTGCTCGATATCTGTGCCGCTGGCGGTGCATTGCTGATACTGAGCCCCCTGATGCTGATCCTTATCGCACTCGTCAAGCGTGACGGCGGCCCAGCTTTCTTCGGACATTCACGTGTAGGTAAAGACGGAAAAAGCTTCTCATGCTTGAAATTCCGCTCCATGGTCATGAACGGAGATGCTGTCCTGAAACGCTATCTTGAGCGTAATCCGCAGGCCAATAAGGAATGGCAGGAAACGCGTAAGCTGCAGAACGACCCGCGCGTGACAAAGCTCGGAAGCTTTATCCGCAAGACGAGCCTGGACGAACTGCCGCAGCTCATTAATGTGCTGCGCGGCGATATGAGCCTCGTCGGCCCCCGCCCTGTCGTCACCGCAGAATTGCCTCACTACGAAAGCGATATATCTTACTATTATCGCGTGCGCCCGGGCATCACCGGCCTGTGGCAGGTGAGCGGCCGTAATGACGTCACCTACGCCCAGCGCGTGCAGTTGGACGGCTGGTATGTGCGTAACTGGTCCCTGTGGCATGATATTGCCATTATCTGCAAGACCTTCCCCGCAATCTTCCAAAAGCGCGGCGCATACTAAGAAGCTCTAAGGACAAAGGCGTCAGACCAGAAATAGGCTTGACGCCTTTTATTTAATCCTATATATAACCATATAGATATATAACTGATTGGATATGTTATGCAGGATATGCTGAGCGCCACCTTCTCCGCCCTTGCCGACCCTACCCGTCGCGCGATGCTTGCACGGCTTGCCCAGGGCGAAAAATCGGTCAAGGAGCTGGCGGAACCGTTTAATCTAAGCCAGCCGGCTATCTCCAAACATCTCAAAGTGCTGGAGAAAGCCGGATTGGTTACAACAGGCCACCATGCCCAGCTGCGCCCGCGCAAACTGGATACAAAGCCCCTGAAACAGCTTTCCGACTGGCTGGAACATTACAAACGCTACTGGGACGAGAGTTTTGACCGTCTTGATACCTATCTGACCACATTACAACAACAGGAGAAAGACCATGACGGCAACCAATAACACAAGCGTCATCGCAGATCGCGAGCTTGTCATCACACGCATTTTCAATGCTCCCCGCACATTGGTGTTCAAAGCATGGTCAGACCCGGAACATAAAAAACACTGGCATGGGCCGGAAGGTTTCACTGTGACGGATGCTACTGCCAATTTCAAACCCGGCGGCTCCTATCGCGCCTGCCTGAACGCGCCCGACGGCACGAAGCATTTTGTATGCGGCACCTATAAGGTGATAAAAGCACCGGAGAAACTTGTCTTCACTCATGGATGGGAAGATGAAAACGGCGAGTGCCCATACGAGACGCTCGTAACGATTACATTTACCGATCTGGGTGAAAAAACGCGGATGGATTTCCATCAGGCCATCTTCCAATCGACCGAATCACGGGACGGACATAGCATGGGATGGAACAGCACGTTCGACCGTCTCGGCACTTACCTCGAAACTCTTTAATATTTAAAGGACTACACACATGAAGCTCTATTACTTCGAAGTACTGAATCCACGCAAAGCCTGCGCTGCCGCTAAATACCTGAATTCACCTGTTGAGTTCGTGCATGTCAATCTGGGCAAAGGCGAGCACAGGACGCCGGAATTTCTTGCCATGAATCCCAACGCTAAAGTGCCGGTATTGCAGGATGGGGATTACACACTATGGGAATCCAACGCTATCATATGCTATCTGTCGAATAAGGCTAAATCGGATCTGTGGCCGCAAGATGCACAGCGTCAGATCGAAGTGATAAAATGGCTGAACTGGGATAGCCAGCATTTTACCCGCGCTGCAGGAGCTCTGTATTTTGAATATTACATCAAGTCGATGTTCAATCTCGGCCCGGTGGATGAAGCACTGGCAGCCGAATCGCAAAAAGAATTCGCCTATTTTGCCGCTGTGCTGGAGCAGCATCTAAAAGATCATAAATACCTGGTGGCGGACACATTGAGTGTGGCGGATTTCGCCGTCGGCATCACCCTGCCCTACGCAGATAAGATCCACTTACCGCTGGCAGACTTCCCGGCTATTCAGCGCTGGCACGACCGGCTTAACTCGCTGCCGGCATGGCGGGAACCGTTTCCGGAGCACTCGCAAAAATAACGGCTACAACCACTTATGTACTAGCAGACTATACGACGAGGGGTAGAAAAACACTTCACAAATACCCGTAAACCATTATAGCTAATCGCTCTTTTAACGATGTAATGGATGTATAGTGGCCACCACATTGCAAGATAGCCTGTCTTCCTTTGGAATAACGCAAACAGAGCAGCAGATCGCCCTTCTCGATAATATGCTTCTTGATGGTTTGCTGCAACAAAGGGAAGTATGGGATAGCCTGCAGCGCATAAACCACCTTACCCCGATTAAACCCGGCGGTGCGGCGCAAGCGTACGACGTGCTCGCATCCGCCTTACAGGACGCCAGGGCATATAATGTCGACCATTTTGACGCACGGAAGTTATTGAGCGCCGATCTTTCGGACGGTTTCTCAAAACAGGATTTGCAGGACTGGCTGACCTACAGTCGGCAGACTGCGTTTGGCCGCAGTAACGATATGGACTACAGGCACTTACCTGAAGATACAAGGCCGGAAGAAATACAAACGCGTTACTACGCAAATTCGCGTATTCTTGGACGTGTTGACACGGTGAACGCACCGGCAGGCAAGCAATACGATGAAAGCTGGCTGCAATGCGCTTCCCGTATCCGTATTGCCAGCAGGCTGGAAAGCCTGCTCGAAGTAGATGGGGGAACAGACCAGGCAGCAGGCGACATACGTATTGCAACCGGAAAAGCGCGGGATGCGATGGTGCCCTTTGACGGTATCACGATAAAAGATGGCGACAAGGTTGTCCAAACCGCCGTTGAAGAAGGAAAGACATATCTGACCGGACTCGCCCAAAGGCTTGGCCGGCCGATGGGAAATCCGCCATTTACTCCAGTCGATCCTGCTCGACCTGACGGCCAGCAGAAAGCAAATGTGGAACCCCCTCTAACCGAAACAGATATCGCATATGACATTATCAGCGAGCGAATACCCCCTGCCCGGATCATCCAGACCGGAAACGCAAACAACATCGGCTATTCCGGCAGAATAGACACATATTACTCGACTACGCCGCTTGCGGAACAACTGGTCAAAAGAATTGTCAGCGGCCAGTTTGATGATGGGCGCACACCTGACGCGGCAGGCAAAAAGCACATCGTGATCTTAAACGTTGCAGACCAGCCATTTATTCCACGTATGGATGCACAGGTGAAGCTTCTGGTCGCCAATGCACTCAAAAACGCAGGCCTGCAGGATCAGTGGCAGGTTGACATAGATACAATCGGCAAAGGATGCAGTATAAACTCCATGCCCTTCATTCGCTCGGATGCTGCAGCATGGGCACAACAACAGCACGAAGTCATGCAAACGGGAGAGGATCGCAAACGTCCGCTGGAAGAACTCTTATTCCGAAACAAAAGCCTGCGCAATGAATGGGCACCGCCTCCATTTCCAAGCCTTGCAGAAAGAATACAATCACGTGGGCCAGGGCAAACTACCCGTGGCATAATCCGGTAGTAATAAATACCTTACACGGCTGCTGGCATGGCAGGAGCCGTTTCCGGTACGCTCACAGCAGTAGCAGTCTGAGGTTCCGCATTACGGGTCTGGCCGAGCAGCCTGCCACCGTTCATGAGCGCAAAGCAGCGTGGAGCGAATTTCGCAAGCGCAAGCCCGCCGCCCGCGCCGATGAATACGGTGATGCTGACGCTGATGAAATAATGCACCATCATCCATGCATCACTGTCACCCGGCATGAATTTCCACACAACGCTTTTGATAATGCCAAGCAGCGGCCAGTGCGCTGAATGCAGGAAGAACGCAACGCCCCCCAGGTTTGCAAGCGTTGCGCCGCGCTTCGTCTGTGCCAGGCGGTAAATAATACCCCAGCAGCCTACAACGCCCAACAGACGCATGAGGCGTGTCGCAGCGTTAAGCCAGAACGGATAGACATGCTGGCTGAAATCAACAACATACGGTGCAAGCGCGCGCAGACCAGCAAGCATGATGAAAATAACCGCAGCCGATATCGCCACTTTAAGCGGCACAGTCAAAGGCAGACGTTTCTGGTGAATGAGCGCGCCGAGATAAAAGAAGAACGGCACGTCGCTGCGCACGAAGATTACCATGTCCCAGCCGCTGATCCAGATCGCACACAGCGCAGCTGCACCAAGCCACGGTGCGCGGCTGAGCAGTATCCAGTATAACGGACTGATAAGCGCCGTCAGGAATAAATCGCGCACAAACCAGAACTGAAACGCGATCGGGCTGTTGTCGCTGATGGCGAAAATTGAATCCGCATAATTCTTCCAGTCCGCAGTGAAGAAATCGATATTGAAACGGTTTGCATGGCTGAACACAGAAGCATGCGGATTAAAATGAAATGCTGTGTAAATCAGCGCGAGGTAACCAAGATTCCATACTACCAGCGGCAGATACAAAGAGGTAAAACGGCGGCGCATCCTGCGGAAAATCGAAGGCCACGCATCTTCCGCCATAAAAGAAAAGAATAGCCAGCCGGAAACCATGCTGAGCAGCGGCACGGCGCTGAAGAAGAAAAACAGAATCGTGCTGTTGAGCCAGGTGACGAAACGATGTTCATGCACATCCAGTCCTTCGAACGGTATGGCAAGCGAATTCGGGAACAGATCGTAATGCAGGAACACCAGCCCCACAATCAGCACAATGCGCGAAAGGCCGATGGCACGCGAAATCTGCGTCATCGAAAGCCCGTGCGGTGTATCAGTCATACCATACCCAATCTTTTATAACCTAAATGTCTGCCCCCGGAGGAGCAAAGCGACGACTGGCGACCAAGCGGGAGCGCAGGCTGCGTGCCGCTTAAACGCCATTATTAATAAAAATACCGATTCTCACGGCCTCGATCTCTCCAAGCCCTCGCCAGTCCGCCCGCCAGCGTTTCGCGTGTAACGATATAACGCGGGCTGATCGTTCCGCCGAAATCGGTGAAGAACAATACGGCATTGGCATGATTAATTCCGTCGAAATCGAAGACGAGACCGCGCGAAGCGGCATCCTTGAGCGCTTCCCATACAATCAGGCTGATGGCGCCATTATGCGCCGTCATGGTGCGTGAAGACATAAAGTAGAAATACGATTTCGCATCCCAGATAAAGAACACGGCTGCTGTAAGATCGCCGTTCTGGTCCTTGGTGGCGTAAATACGTCCCTGCTTGCGGTTGATGCTGGTCTGGATCAGGTCGCAGCATAACTGCTGCTCACAGACATTTTCCGTACCGCGCTTCTGAAGGTTGCTGTCATAGAAACGCCAGAATTCCTGTGCATCCTCAATCTCGCATACCGTATGCAGCTTCTGCGCCTGGCGGATCTTCTGGCGCTTGCTGGTGCGCAACTGCTTCCACAATGCGTCTTCCGGCTGCGGAAGAATTTCATGCGTGAACTGCACATTCGTCATGAATTTTTCCTGCTGGAACGCAATCGTATCTGTAATGTCGCGGTGGCATTTATACTGGTAAAGCGAAGCCTTCGGTAATTGCGTAATCAGTTCACGCGTAATCGTAGCCTTGCGCAGGAAACGCGTAGCATAGCTTCCATCACCTTCCACAATCGCAGGACCCACAAAATGCGTCATCGGCGGCATGATGCTGTAATTCATGCCAAGGCGTTTGCGCGGAAAGTAAGGCAACCTGCCAACCACTTCGCCATGCTCGCTCGTTTCGACATAATTGAAATTACCTTTAGTCGCGATCTCAAGCCACCAGGGCTGGTGAAACACCGTCGGAGCGAGCGGATCGAAAGCAGGCACGCGCTGCTGCGGCTCTTCCTGCTGCTGCGTTGTAGGAAAGGCGATAACATTTTCAGGTTTGTTGCTCATGCGCTCCTCTGCAATTGAACGTGGTGCCAGCGATAGGCGGAACTGACGATCGTATTGATATCGGCATAGCGGGGATTCCAGCCGAGTTGCGCCTTGGCGCTTGCGCTGTCGGCCACAAGCCGCGTGGGATCTCCGGCACGACGCGGCGCAAAGCGATGCGGCACGGGCCAGCCATTATTCGCAAAGCACGCCAGCACTTCGCCAATGGAAGTCCCCACCCCATTACCGAGATTATAAGCCGCAGGCGCAGCACCTTCGAGCAACGCGCGTATAGCCAGCACATGCGCGGATGCAAGATCCTGCACATGAATATAGTCACGTAGCGCCGTGCCATCCGGCGTCGGATAATCATTGCCGAAAATTTCCAGCATCGGCCCGCGTCCGAGTGAAGCCATGCAGGCACGCGGAATCAGATGGCTTTCCGGCTCGTGCGCTTCGCCGATATCGCCGTCCAGTGACGCTCCGGCCGCATTGAAATAGCGCAACGCCATCCAGGCCGGACCGCCTGCATGGTGAAAATCCTGCAGCATGCGCTCGAATGCGCGCTTTGACCAGCCATACGGATTCTTTGGCTCCAGCGGATGGGTTTCCGCAATCGGCACCATGACGGGTTCGCCGTAAACCGCTGCTGTAGAAGAAAACACAAATGCCTTCACACCGCAGGCACGTAGCGTATGCAGGAACGGGATCTTGCGCGCGAAATTATTGTCGTAGTATTTGAGGGGATCAGCAACCGACTCCGCCACCTCGATCGAACCGGCCAGATCGATCACGGCACGAATATTATACTGGCTGACCGCCTGTTCCACCGCCTGCACATTGGAAACGCAAGCCTCGACCAGCGGCCCCCAGCGCACGAAATCGCGATAGCCGGTGCACAAATTATCCAGCACCACAGGCTTATAACCGTTAGCCGCTAGCTCCTTGCATACATGCGCGCCGATATACCCCGCACCGCCTGCAACCAGAACTGACTCAGACATGTCTTCACCCTTTCTTTTATCGTTCCTGCTCCGGCCTCCTGGCCTTCGCAATGAACCTAACGCCTTCGGCGACTGAAGAAATGCGGCCTTCTGGCCGCAATTCCTGTCCCCTTATTCTTTCTTGTTACCAGCAATGACCTTGCGGTATTGTTTCAGATAACCTTCTACCATCTGTTCAACACTCGAACGCTCCACCAGCTGTTGCGCATTCTGCGCAAATGTAGCAGGCAGCGCGTCATCATCAATGAAGCGGCGCATCGCCTGCGCCAGCGATGCAGGATTGCCCGGTTCGAATAGCAGACCCGTCTTTTCATGCGCCACGAATTCCGGTATCGCGCCGATATTGCTGCCGATCACACCGATACCGTAAGCCGCCGCTTCCACAATCACCACCGGAGCATTTTCATACCACAGCGACGGCAAGATTAAACAGTCCGCAGCACGGAAAGTCGCTGTTTTTTCTTCCCCCTGGATATACCCCAAAAGACGAATGCGCGAATCGGAAGCAGCCGCTTCGTGGAACGCAGGCTCAAGCTCACCTTTACCCGCAACGCACAGCTCAAATTTTACTTCCGGCGGCAGCAGCTTCACGGCATCCAGCAGCACCTGGCAGCCTTTTTCCGGCGTCATGCGTGCCGCAAACAAGAAACGGCGTACCGCTCCTGCTTCGCGCTGCCGCACCACCGGCGCCGGCAGAGGTATGCCGTTCGGAACAACCGCGGTCTGTGCCACAGCTAGCCCAGATTCTTTGTGCTTCTCCAGCAAAAACTGCGACGGACTGCAAAACAGATTTACATCGCGCGCCGTGCTCAAATGCCAGCTGCGAAACACGCGGCATCCTGCTTTCGGCTTCGTGCAGATCTTCAATGAGCGATCCAGCAGGACCGAGCGCGGACACAGCAGATGATAATCATGCGCCGTATGCACCACAGGAATGTTATGCTCACGCGCACGCCGCCAGATGGCAGCCGACAGCCCGTCAATCAGATGGGAATGCACCACATCCGGTTTGCGTTCCTGCAGGATGGCATTAAAACGCTTTCCCGCATCAAGATTCCATGCGTCACGTAAATGCCATAACGCTTTTTGCCAGCCGGGGCGCTTTCCACGCGTCCAGTGCCAGTAGAGATTCTTCGGAAAGAAACGGATAACTTCCACCCCATTGCGCGTCTCCACCGGATAAGGCTCCATCTCCGGCCCACAGGTAGAAACCACAGTGACTCTGTTTCCCCGCTTCGCCAGTCCTTCCGCCAGATACTGCACGATCAGCTCCGCCCCACCTGCCATGATCGGCGGGTAGATATTATTCGCGATCAGGATATGGAGTCCGCTGTCCTGCTGCATCATACTTCGTCATGCGGATACAGAATGCGGTAAAGGAACTTGGGAATATAGAAACGACGTTTGCTAAGCACCGAACCGATCACATTGCCGCCACCCGATTCCAGCATACGTTTGGTTTCCAGTACCACCGGTGCGCGCGTGCGCTCGGCTTCAACCACGAGAATCGAACCATCAGCAAGTTTCGCAAATGCGATGCCGAACGCGTCTTTCAGCACACCCTGCGAATCAATCACAATAAAATCGAACATCGGCTTCATATGCTCGATCGCTTCTTCCATCACATTCAGCGACGCGGGCGGCAGTTCATTCTCGCCGCGCTCATGCAGCCTTGCGAGATAAAGCTCCGTGCCATTCGCCTGCGCCAGCGCCTCATAAGGCGGGCGACCGCTGAGCAGCATCGTTTCCAGCGGAATACCTACATCTTCCGGAAGTATAGCCGATGTGCTGGCCTGGCTCGCGCTGGTGTCGATAAATAATACGCGTTTGCCCATCATGCGCGCGGCAATCACAGCCATCTCAAACGCAACGGTGCTTGCACCTTCACCTTTATAAGCGCTTACAAACTGAATTACACGGCATTGACGGTCCGGCAGAGCCGTTTCGATATTGCGGTAAAGCTTGGCCAGCTCACCATATGGCAGGCTGAGCCCAAGGTCGATAATAGTGGAATTGACATTATGCGGAACGATCGAATTGCCCGGCATGTGATCCTGATCATTATTGTTAGCAACTGTCATTCGGATAGGCATCGGCATATTACATCCTTCCTTTACGATTGCGGCGAGCATTGAAGGTCGCCATCACTGGCACACCAACGGCCTGCGCAAGCTGTTCCGGCGTTGTAAAGCGTGCATCATAAGCTTCGAGCGTCAGTGCAATGCCGATGCTTGCTACAATTCCCGTAAGCAGACTGAGAATTAGCACAAGACCTTTGCGCGGATAAGCGGGCTTCAGCGGAACCACCGGCTCATCCACCACCGATACCGAAGTAATGTTCTTGCGGCTGAGCTTGTCGTTAATACGCGCTTCTTCGCTATGGGCTTCATAGTTCTTATAGTTTCTTTCATCGATCTCTACCTGGCGGGTCAGATCGTCATATTGTTTGCGCTGGCTCTCCAGCTGGGTGATACGCTTATCGAGTGCGCCTGTAGCTCTCGCAGACTTGGCATGAATCTCTGCCTGACGCATGTGCAGCTGCTGTTGTGCCAATTCCACTGCCGCATGCGCTTTCAGCACCTGCGGGCTGTCGGGGCGGTACACCATGCGCAGCCTTTTTTCTTCCGACTGCAGATCGGACAATTTGTCCCATGCGTCGTCGGTAGGTTCAAGCGCCACGGTGCCTGCATCGCTGCGCTGGCGCAGCAGCTCTTCAAGCTCACCGTTCATGGAAGAAATACCCTTCTGGGCTTTAAATGTTTCAAGCGCGCGCTGCGATGCTTCCAGCTTCACACGCGCCTGCTTGGTTTGTTCTTCCAGGAATACAGTCTGCGGATTGTTATAGATTCCCGACTGTTTTGCGATAAAAGCTTCCATGAGCTTATGCACGAACTGCGCCGCCACTTCCGGGTTACGGTTGTCGAGCTTAATATCGATCACGTTGCTCATCTGGCCGGATTTGATAATCAGGTCACCCTTGGCAAGCTTGCGCACGGCAACTTCCACAGGCAAATCCTTCCCCATCACCTGCGCGGTAATGCCGGGATAAAGATTTTCTGCTCCAACATCCTTCACCACGGAAGCAATCAGGTCGTGACTTTGCAGAATATCCATATCCGACTGCATGATCTCGCGCCGGTCGTCCTGCGAAATCACACCGCCATCATTGTCGGTGCTGCTGATCTGCGAAGACATGCTGCGACCGAATTTCACCAGTACGCTGCCGCCAACTTCATAAACCGGTTTGGCAAGAAAAGCGTAAGTAGCACCGCCCAGCACAATCGTCAGGAACAGCACGCTGCACTTTCCGCCCTGCCGGAAGAAATTGCTCAGCAGGCCGCGTGTGGTGAATTCTATCTGCATAGCAAACCTATGTTAAGAATTAATGGTTGACGGTCGTGGTCGGATTAATCTGGTAATTCAGGCCGAACGAAACCGGAACAAACTGCTGTACATACTGCTGGAAGTACAGGTAAGCATTGCCGACGCCGCTGCGCGGAACATACACCACGTCAAACGGAGCAAGGCGTACGTCGCTTGCCGGGTCCTTACCCGAAACCGCTGCCAGATAGTTAGCAGCGTATGCAATCGGTTTGTCGCCCTGGCCACGGCGCAGGATGATAAGATCCGTGCTTGCGTCATTCTTTACGCCACCCGCACGCGCAATTGCCTGCAGAAGTGTGAGTTCGGGACCGACAGTCACAAATTCGCCCGGTGTATTCACTTCGCCCGTCACATAAATACGTTCCGGTGCAAACGAGCGCAGAATGACAGATACTTGCGGATTCAGCAGCTGCTTGCTGTAGACATTTTCAAGTTCTTCGCGCAGTTCAGCGGGTGTTTTTCCGTAAGCCTGAACGTCATGCGCAATGGTAGTGGAAATCATACCGTCCGGACGTACAACGACCTGGTCGTTCAATTCGGGACTCATCAGCACTTTAATATCCATGACGTCACCGACCTGGAAATGGTACGGCTGCGGTTTGGCCATCGGAAGCTGCGCCAGGGAATAGCTGGCCGGAGCTGCCGGAAGATTCGGAGCCTGAGGCTGGGTAATACAGCCGGAGAGAACCACACAGGCCACGCCTGCTACCAAATATTTAACCGTGCTAAATGTCGAGATGCTCACGTTCACCATCCATTCCAAGTTTATTAACTATTACTAAGGCCGAAAATCATCCTGAACATACCGGCTCTCTCCATTTCTGCATCACAAAAAAGCCGCAGAAACCTAGCCTTCAGGCTTAAATTGCGGGCTATGTACACTATCGGAGATTGAATTTCAAGTTAAATGTTAATTAATATTTACTATTTGGGTCCTGATGATACGGATCCGGCTGCACCTCGGAAGACGGAGATTCCATACAGACTGCGCCGTTTCGGGCCGCTTCGGCATCGCAACTGTTTCTATCATGATAAATGCAGTTACTAACCCGGCTTGAGTAAACAAGGCAATATTTCCCGATGCCGGGCTGCAAGTGAAACTCTGCGTTATTGGGCGTGCAGAGCCCGTTAAGCTGCTGAGCACGCTGGCGGCATTCCATGACATCCGTATAAATGCACTCAGGCGTCATTCCCTGCACACTGACACAGAAGGGCGAGGCATAAAGCGGCGAGGCATAGAGACTGCCAAGCAGGAAAGAGACAGCTAAGCCTTTATATTTCTGCAATTTCTTCATCAGGAGACACTTTCTGGAGCGACTGGATGGACTTATACATCAGTATAAACAGCAGCAAATGCGCCGCTGCCTGCACTATACTATACGCCAGCAACGCGTGCAATGCGTCAAACCCCAGCCGGTAGCTTATGAAAAATGCTCCTATGAGCGCTATAAGCCTTCCCGCTTCCCACAAAGCCGATAACATCTGCTTCTCAAGCACTTGGAGTGTATGCGTAATCGCATGCAACACCATTCTGGGTAAATAAGCAATGCTGAGCACACGCAGGTAAGGCACCGTTCCGGCCCATGCTTCGCCGAATACCAGCGGAATGACATACGGCGCGACCACGTTAACCAATAGCAGCCAGCCCGCCACAATCACAAACTGCTGCCCCGCCATCTGCAGAAAACGCCTGCGCACAGCCCCGGGGTCGGTCGCAATGCTGCGCGAAACATCGCCCACATACACCTGCAATATGGAAGTGCTGATGAGCAGCAACGGCCTACCGATAATACGATCCGTGAGAAAAATGAATCCGACCGCCGTGCTGGAATAAAGCACCGGCATCACCATCAGCAGCAGATAACCATTGCCCGCTTCTTCGATAATACCCGCCCAGCTCGAAACCAGAAAGAAATGACGGAACCGCTTGGCAATTGCGCCCATGCCCGCCATCGATGCACCGGCCAGCGCGCGCGGAGCCACCAGCAGGCGCGACGTCATATAGCCAATTCCGGCCGACTGACCGAGGATTGACCCCGTTACCAGTCCGCCAATCCCTGCCCCCATAAGGCCGAGCACTATCTGGGACACCGGCCCTACCCCCCCCTGATAAAGCTTCGTGCGGGCGATAACACGGAAGTCATGCTGGCGGGTCGCATAATATAAGAGTACGTTATAGGCACCGATACACAAAAGCCCCAGCGGCATAAACCAGCGGTAAGGTGCAACCACGCCGAATACGGAAGCAGCCGCTCCGGCAATGGAAATTCCCCCTACGACCGCAGCCGCTGTTGTCACGGTAATGACGAGCGCGGCAATACATACGGCCAGCAGGTTCGCCGCATCCGTCTGCGTGCGCACAAGCGGCAGCGCCATTTCATAACGTAGCGTCGCTACAGTGGAAAGAATCCCGACGACTGCTGTGAAGACACCCAGCACGCCAAACATTTCGGGAGAATAAATGCGCGTGAGCAGTGGCGAAAGCAGCACGGAGCAGAACTGCCCAAGCGCCGTGCCGGTAAACATCACGAGCACATTGCGAGCAAAATCGTCACGCTTGAGCTTGGCGAGATAGCGTTGAATGAAGGAAAATATGGCCATAGGCTTTAGGCAGCCAGCCTGGCCAGCCCGCGTTTCACCACCTGCAGCCAGAACGCAGGTGGAGCTGTCAGCGCATGCTGAACCGCACCGGCAACATTATTGGCTGCAAGTTCCTCGCGCACTTTGTGCAAGCGGGCCATGACCTCGAACCCTTTGCCACGCCTGAGCATGGCCTGGATCTGCTCCGGTGTCATGTCGAACTGACGCTTCAGAATTACTTTGTCGTTATATAGTTTAATTTTTTCAAATGGATAACGCTTTCTTTCCACCTGCGCCCATTGCTTGGAAACGGAACCGAAAGGCTGGAGATAATAATAAAGCGGTTCATCCACCAGCAACGCCTTTCCGCCCGCGAGGAAATAATCGAACAGCATGAAATAATCGAATCCGTCGCGGAATTCCTCCTGGTAACGGATACCATGCCCCTGCAGGAAAGCCTTTCTGAACATCGGCTTTAACTGGCCGTAATCGAAGGCTGCAGTCGGGTCCGTATGCTGCAGGAAATCATTCACATTGATCGTGCGGTTGTGATAAGTGCGGGCAAACGCCGTACGTACGCTGCGTCCTAACCTTGCATCCACAAAATGCTGGTTGTCGGCCACCATGTCCACACCTGCCCACTCAGCAGCTGTCAGGAGCTTTTCGATACGGGTGGGTTCATACCAGTCATCCGCGTCAAGCACCGCCACCCATTCACCCTGCGCCGCATCAATCGCGCGATTAAGCGCTCCCGCCCCGCCGACATTTTTGGGCAAAGCAACAACATGCACGCGAGCATCTTCTGCTGCGAGTTTATGGGCTATCGCACAAGTCGCATCAGGCGAGCAGTCATCGACGATGACCACTTCAATATCCTGCTCCGTCTGCGTTAATGCAGAACGCACCGCTTTTTCAAGATAATCCGCGGCCTTATACGCGGCTATCGCTATCGATACCCGAACGGTCACACCGCCTCCTTCGAATTTTATTGCCCAATCCCAGACTGGGTCGGGAAGGTGTATATAGAAAAATAGTATATTGTCAATATCTTAATATTTTGCTCGTTTTATTTGTGCACAAAAATATTAACACATATAAACCAATTGTTGTATATTCTGTAGCTTAGCATATGTACATTCTGTCCCAACTATGCTACATAGCCTCCCGCTTAGAGACTGTTTCCGGAATCCGCTGTCATTGTAATCGATGCTAAAGTAATGCAAGAGCTCTTGTCTATACCCATAGTCATCTATCTGCTGTGTTACGTCTTTGAAGGCGCGTTGCGCTATGGACTGCACCTGGCAGGCGCAGATGCAATGATCTTCCTGCGCGATGCTCTGCTGTTGCTTCCGCTGGCTATTATATTCCTTCATCAGTTGCTGCACAAGAAACTCCATCCTGCTTTCCTGATATTTTTTGCCGTGATCGTACTGCATGGCTTTGTGATATTGGTAAATATGAAAAGCGCACAGGCTATTGCTTACGGGGCCAAGATACTCATCACAATGGTCGCCGGTGCATTGGGCATGCGCCCGCTGCTTGCCCCCAGTCGCAAAGTGCTGATGCTTCTGCTGCTCGTCTGGGCCGTTAGCCTCGGAGCCATTTGCGCAGATAAATATTTCGTGCAGATGCCATGGGTAGGTATGGAAACCCAGATCGAAGGCGTCAAAGTAGATATCAGCCGTGACTGGCAAGTCAGCGGCGCGGAAAAGCGCGCGGCGGGATTAATGCGCGATTCCATCCATGCCGCGATGGTGATGCCGCTGATGGCGCTGGTGCTGATCTTTAACCTTCAGAACCTACCGCTGCGCCTCTTTGTCGCGCTCGGAACACTTCCCGCACTCGTCTGGACGACGCAGAAAGGCGCAATCATCGCCTATCTTATCACGCTCGGCCTGATGGCGCTTAATCCCAAACGTCCAATCAACATGCTGCGCCTCGGTGTCTGCTTCACGATTGCGCTCTGTATAGCATTACCCCTCGTCTTTCAGGATTACACGATGCCTAACGCAGACGGCGTATTCAGTTTCTATTCCTTTTACCTGCGCATCGAATGGATGTGGCCGGATGCCTGGAAATGGATCCACGCACATGATGCGTTTCCGTTCGGCGTAGGGCTTGGCGGCATTGGCGGTGCGCAACGCGTCTATGCGCCGGACGATGTTAACGCAGCCGATAACCTCTTTATATTAATGTATGCCTATTTCGGTGTAATGACCTTTGTTTATCTGGCGGGCGTATTGGCAGCCGTCGCAAAAATCGGAAGCAATGCAAGCAAACTCGCAACAGAAGCAACGGCAATGCTGGTCTTCCTGTTCGGCTATGGCTGCGTGATCTCGTTGATTGAAGACCAGATGGGGTCGCTTTATATGGGCGCGGCGCTCGCCTGTGTGTGTCATGAAATCAAACGCGTTTCCAAGGAAAGATTGCAAGTTCAGGCTCAGTAATAGACGATGAAACACACAGAAAATAATTTTACCCTCCTGCGCCTGGTGCTGGCTTTACTTGTCGTATGCGGGCATTTCAAAGTATTGCCCGGCAATCACGCAACCAATTTCTGGGAAAGCCATGCCGATTTCGCCGTGGATGCGTTCTTTGTCGTCAGCGGTTACCTGATCTTTGCAAGCTACGACCGCAGACCCGAAACGGGTAGCTTTTACCTGCGCCGGTTTTTCAGGATTTACCCGCTCTATTTTGTCATCATCATGCTGCAGGGCCTGGCAATGGCCCTCGTCGCTGGCGATATCGCCTCCCATGCCGGAGAGCTCGCGCATTATATTGGCTTCAATCTGATTATGGCGAACTTCATGGCGTATGGGCTGGGCGACCTGCTGCATTCACTGCATGATCCGGGTATAAACCCGAGCCTCTGGACATTAAAGATCGAAGTGGCCTTCTATCTCCTGCTTCCACTGGCGTGGCAGCTGACGCGCCGTTTCGGTGATAAACCGCTTATTGCCTTATATATAGCCTCCGTTTTATTCGAATACGCAGCAATGCATTACGGTGACATAACGATCGGCAAACAGCTGCCGGGCAAGATGCGCTTCTTTATCATAGGCATCATGCTCTACCGCCACCGGGGTGTCATTCACCTGCCGCCGCTGCATGCTTTCATAACCGCTGGCGTGCTGCTTGCCGTCTGCTCCTTGCGTGACGAACTCTGGATGCTGCCGTTTTACCCAATCTGCATCGGTCTGTTCGTAGTCATATGCGCACTGCGCCTGCCCGCATTCGACCTTAAGCACGATATCTCTTATGGCATTTACTTGGTGCACGGTCCTCTGATACAGTTCGCGCTGCTGCTCGGCCTGTTCGAGAACAACACGCATTTCCTTATCCTGCTGCTTCTGGCGGCAACGGCAATCGCGCTGCTTGCGGAACGGTTCATCGAGCGTCCGGGCATCGCCGCCGGAAAACGGCTCTGCCTGTTATGGCTTAAACTGGCGTCACGGAAAGAAAAAGAACCTGTATGGCCGACCGCACCATTGTCATCCTGAACGATTATTGCCATATCAATGGCGGTGCCAGCCGTATTGCCATCGATGAAGCGGTAAGCCTCGCTGCTGCCGGTGAAAAAGTTATTTTCTTCGGTGCCTGCGGTCCGGTCTGCCCGGAGCTGCAGAATGCTCCACTGGAAACAATCTGCCTGAACCAGCCGGAATTGATCGAGGCAGGCAAGAACCCTGCCGTGCTGCTGCAGGGAATATGGAACCTGTCCGCTTACCGCAGGATGATCGCACTGCTTTCCACGCTCGATCCGGCGCGCACCGTCATCCATCTGCACGGCTACACTAAGGCGCTCACCACGAGCCCCGTGCGCGCAGCGGTAAAACGCGATTTCAAAGTCGTCTGTACATTACACGATTTCTTCCCTGCCTGCCCGAACGGCGCATTCTTTGATTACGTCAAAAACACCCCCTGCCCTAAGCGCGGGCTGTCGATGAGCTGCATCGGCACGAACTGCGACAAACGCCGCTATCACCATAAGCTTTACCGCGTCGTCCGTTCTGCCGTGCAAAGAACCGCAGGGTTACTGCCTTCCGGAATCATGGATTACATCACTTTATCCCGTCACTCCGTAGAACTGCTGCGTCCGTATCTTCCTGCAAATGCACGTCTGTACCCGCTGGAGAACCTGATAGAGACCGTAAAATCCGCGCCGGTAGACGTCGCCGCAAACCGTACGGTTGTCGCTGTCGGCAGACTGGATGTAGAAAAAGGTATCGAAGTGCTGCTTGAGGCAGCAAAGCGCACTGGCACGCAATTGACTCTGGTAGGCGACGGACCTTTACGCGCATTGGCCGAGACTTATCCGAATTGCCGCGTCACGGGCTGGTTGCCGCCGAAAGAAGTGTTTGCGGAACTCGCCAAGGCGCGCTGCCTTGCATTTCCAAGCCTCTGGTATGAAACTTACGGGTTGGTAGTGACGGAAGCCGCCGCACGGGGAATCCCTGCAATCGTCAGCGCCATCTCCGCCGCATCCGAACGCGTGAATGACGGAATGGAAGGCTGGCATGTCCGCGCAGGCGATGTAGATCATTTAGCCAAACGGCTTGAACTCGCGAAAGATGACGCCAACATCCGCCGTATGGGACAGGCTGCCTATGAGCGCTTCTGGAACAAACCGCCGACACGCGACTATCATACAAAAGGATTGCTTGCGATTTACAAAAGGATATTGGATAGTAGGGAGAAAGTCCAAGCATAGGGTCATGCCATGCGTATCCAATTAAAGGCCGTTTTGTTTTCCGCACTGATGGCAATGTCGCTTTCAGCCTGCAATACGTCTTATCCCCTTGCAGGCAAAGTCCCCAATACGAACGAGCATTTCACCGGCAGCGTCACCACATTCACGCTCAATAACAACGCGACGATTCTCTTTACGACCGACCGCGGCACACGGTGCTACGGTGTGTACCCGCTTCCGCTCTCCGGCGGTGACCGCAGCATGTCCGGCAGCGGTACGTTCAAATGCAATGACGGCAGGCTCGGCATTTTCGCCTTCAGCGGAACAATCTATAAAGGAACGGGCATCGGAAAATTCAATAATGGCAATAAATTCACCTTTGCCTACGGCACCAACCTGCCGGAAGAAACCGACGGCGTGACCTCTCCCGCTCTGTGGAAAGACTACTGAAGCAAAGCTTCTATCTGAGCTGCTGTCATATCTCGGCAGGCAACGATTCTCACCCCAGCCTGAGCCTGTAGCCCCTCAACATCTTCCGGTTTACCGAACCAGAGCACAAGATGGCTTTCCTTCATAAAAGGCATGTCTTCTTCATGATCGGTCAGAAAGATGCGCTTACGACCGCTTAATCCTTGCGCCTTGAGCCAGGCAAGCACGCGGTCGCGCTTTTCCTGGCCACGGAATTCCACTGCTTCCTGTCCACTGCGCGGTGTCGCCAGCACATGCCTGAACCCTAAACTGTGACCGAAAGGTTCGGCATATTCTGCCGCTGCCGCCGAAGCAAGCACAGACTCCACTTTGCCATCGGCAATCATTTTGAGAATGCCCGCCAGTCCCGGCCTCAGATGCGGACGCAGCCCATCGAAGAAGGATTGCAGCGCAGCCGCTTCCGTTTCCCCTTTTAAGGCTTCCGTCCAGATTCCCTGCAACCGTCGCTTCATGGCATAGTGGCTGCAGAACTTCGCCTTGCGCCAGGCAAGCGCAGATCCGGCACGCAGCGACAAGGCAAGCCGCCCCCCAGTGCCGAGCCCGGCAATCTGACCGTTGAGCATAAAACGCACCCAGCGCGGAAAGCTGTTGCAATCCAGCAGCGTTTCATCCAGGTCGCAGACCAGGACAATATCATTTACGGGAATCGAGCGACCAGGGGAATCGGCAGAGGACATAGCGGTACAATGAGAAATCGGGCTCCGTAACAGGAGAAGCCGTGGTGACGGTAATGGCGGCCATCTTAACTGCCGCGGATGGATTGGCAATAGCATTCACAAGTGTGCGCACATACGCCATGGTCGCACCGCTGTCGATAGCATCATCCACGATGAGCACGCGCGCTCCTTCTTTGCGCTGCATAAGCTCGCGTTCGATCTCGGAAAGCTCGGACGCATCGGGAATGACGGTACTCACCTTCGCAGGCCGCAGCTGGGTCAGAACAATATGTTCAAGAACACGCAGCCTGTCGGTAATCTGATGGGGTAGTTTGCGCAGCAAACGTTTCAGAAGACTGGATTTCTGCTTCTTGCTCGTTCCCGGCCTGCGGCAGGTGATGCCGAGTAATGTGCAGCCCTGCATGGATTCCGCCATCAGCTGCGCCACATGGTAACCACCGGAACGTATACCAATCAGCATGTTGGGCTGAAATCCGGATACCGACGCCGCCAGCGCATGCGCCGTTTGCTTCAGGCCCTGCTGATCAAGGGTCAACACACTGAATTTACGCCAGGTCTTAAAATCTACCAACGCGGCCGCCATCGCTGAAATTCTTTCCGGGGATTACTTGGGGAACATTTTATTTATGGTTTATTTATACCAGTTAATGGCATAATAGCCTACTATTTTTGAAAGCTCCCTCATGAAACTGCATTTTTCCTTTATCATACTGGCAGTTACCACTCTTCCCGCTTATGCCGCCGCGGCCTCCGAACGTTTTCCCGCTGATGCCGGAGCATTGAACGTGCGCGACTTTGGCGCTAAAGGCGACGGCATAACGGACGACACCGCCGCCATTAACGCAGCCCTCACCGCCAGCGGCACGGACACAGGTGAAAAATTCTGGCAGGACCGGATTGTATATCTCCCGCAAGGAACATATCTCGTTTCCGCCCCCATCATGAAACGTTATGCGAATGGCAAATATGGCAGCGGTTCGATCCTGATCGGACAGGACCGCAAAAAGACCGTCATTAAGCTGAAAGATAATACGGATGGTTATGGCGATCCCGCTCATCCCAAACCCGTTATCTTCACCACCGCAAAATTGCTGGACGGGACACCGAACAGCGGCGGTAAGGATTATCTTGGCAAAGGCGAAGGCAATGATGCTTTCATGAATTTCATCGAGAACATGACGATTGAAACAGGCAAAGGCAACTCCGGTGCAATCGGCATCGACTATCTGGCTAATAATATGGGCGCGGTGCGCAATGTCACCGTTCATGGTAACGGCACGACGGGAATTGCCATGACGCGCAAATGGCCTGGCCCTGCTCTTCTGGAAAATGTTGCTGTGGAAGGCTTCAGCACCGGTATCGATATCGGCAATACGGAATACGGCGTGACGCTCGAAAATATTACTATAAGCAATGCTCACACAGGCCTGCGCAACGATCATAATGCAGTTTCAATCCATAATATTGATATTGAAGGAACCGCACAGCCAATCATCAATAACTCGTCAGACGGGCTGATGGTTATCTACGACGCAAAACTGATGCGCTCCAGCCTGAAAACCACTGGCGAAGCGATTGAGAATCATGGCTACATGAACTTGTATGCCTTGCACACCGCCGGATACGCTACCACGCTCGGCCAGCCGAAGATGGATATCACCGGCGTATTTGAAGGCAATACGCAACTCAAAACAGCCGCTACCTGGTCACTGCCTGTAGCGGACGCCCCCATGATACCCGAAGAAGCCCCGGAAAAATGGGTGAGCGTCACGAAATACGGTGCAGAACCGGATTCAGGAAAAGATGCAACTGAGGCTATCCGCAAGGCTTTCAATTCCGGCGCAGCCACCATTTATTTTCCGCATGGCACATATCTTATCAGTGAAAACATTGCTATTCCTGCAAGTGTAAGGCGTATCGAAGGAATGACTTCCACTATCCATTCCGTTGAGAATCGTTCCGACTCCTTCCGTCGCGACCAGGGAATGTTTCGCGCTACGAATAATAAGCGCTCGCTGCTGATCGAGCGCATCGCATTTGATAACAGCTATCTGGGCGATCAGGCAGGCGTGGAAGCTGCAGGTACGCAGCCGCTCATCCTGCGCGATGTTGTAGGTGCCGGCGTCATCACCCTGCTCCGCCCGGAAAACGGTGGCAAAGCCTTCCTTGAAAACACCTGCTGCGGCACGATGTCCATCGCCGGAAAGCAAGGCGTCTGGGCACGCCAGTTCAACAGCGAAGGTGGCGGCATACGAATTGAGAATAAGGGCGCACCACTCTGGATATTAGGTGTCAAAACCGAGCAGGATTGCACGGTGCTGGATAACAAAGACGGCGCACAATCTGAAATACTGGGCGGACTGCTTTACATTACAGGCAATCATGCCGATCCGAAAATCCCGGCTTTCCGCAATACGCATTCGCGCCTGCTGATGTCTTATGCGGAAGAATCCTTCAACCGCGATGCAACTTACGCCATCCACCTGGAAGATACTCAGCATGGCCAGGTAAAAACTACCCCGGCTACATCGCTGCCCGAGCGCAACCTCGCCCGCGTAGTACCGCAGCTTGAAGGCAAGTAACGCCAAAACCATACTTGACAGTCTAACGGAGCAGGCATAGGCTCGCCTCCATTCATACCATAACAGGAGCTTTCCTTATGTCCCTTTCCATGTACGATGCCTCTATCCCCGTGCTGATCCGCGGCCTGAATAATCTCGCTACGATTCTGACCAAAGCCGCTGCTTATGCTGAAGCAAAGAAGATTGCGCCGGAAGTGCTGGTGAATGCGCGCCTCGCACCGGATATGTACCCTCTGTCCCGCCAGATACAGATTGCAACCGACATGGCCAAGGGCTGCGGCGCCCGTCTTGCCAAACTGGAAGTACCGAGCTTCGCCGATACGGAAACCACCTTCCCCGAATTACAGGAACGTATTGCGAAAACCATAGCTTTCCTGAAAACCATTCAGCATGCGCAGGTGGAAGGCAGCGAAGAACGTGATGTGGTCGTGAAAACGCGCGGCCGCGAACATACCTTTAAAGGCAAGGATTATCTGCTGAACTTCGTCCTGCCAAACTTCTATTTCCACACCACCACTACCTACGCCATCCTGCGCCATAACGGCCTGGAGATCGGCAAGGCGGATTTCATCGGCAGCCTGTAAATAAGATCGTTTCTAACATTTCCGTCATCCCGTTGCTTGACAGCGGGATCTCAGTAACTCGCCTGAGATACCGTGGTCAAGCCACGGTATGACGAAAGATAGATCATTCTTCGCAGCAAGGCATAGAGGCTTTTGATTACTTTCGTTTCCACACCGTTGCTTGCGTCACAATATACTCGAACTTGCGGCGGTGTTCGCGGATCATGAACGGCAGCTCGCACTGGCCGACAAGCGTAAACTCTGTCAGCACCTTCTGGATAGCCTCAGGTCCCTCTAGCCAGTTTTCACGCGGAGTATATTCCTCCAACCAAGACAGCGGCGTCGTCATAACCACTACACCGCCACGTTTAACAAGAGCATCCTTTCCCTGCAGACGCTGCAGGCACTGCTTCGGATCGCGCAGGCGGCAAAGCAGGTTAGCCAGTACGACAGCATCAAACTGCCCCAGCGCTTCCGGCAAATTGCAGGCATCACCCTGCTGGAAACTTACACGGCTGCGGTCAATCGCAGAATCCACTTTCGCTGTCAGATAGGTTCCCTGCGCTCCCTGATCTTTACGCCAGTAACCTAGCTCACCACGCTGCTGCAATGCGCAAGCAGCATCCACGAAGGACTGGCTCCAGTCGATACCGATCGTTTCCGTAAACTCGCGCGCCATTTCAAAACTGGCACGTCCGACCGCACATCCGATATCCAAGGCGCGCCCCCTGCCCTGAGCATGGGCAGCAGCCAGTTTAGCCACCGCCAGCGGCAGCTCCACAATATCCGGAATGGCACCTTTGCCGAAAATGCTGCTATCGTAAATCTCATCTCTTTTTCCCCAATGCATCAGCATGTAGGTATTGAGCATTGACTCCGTATCGTACACAGAGGTATCCCGTCGCTTCAGAAGCTTAGGATTGCCGCTGATCGCACCTTCCACACTCTGCGCCAGCCGGAACCCTGCATGCTGGAAGAAATGCGGGCGGAAATGAAAGCGCGCCCATGGCCCCGCCTCATCGCCGGTGCTTGCGAACGAGCCGCCCATGATCATCTGGTGTTCGCCGTCATAGCAGGGATCGCTGAAATCCGTGTAGAGCGGATGCACCTTACCACCGCTTAAGGGATGGAAATGATCCTCCAGCCACTGCCAGACATTGCCAAAGACATCAAAAAATCCTGCCTTATTAGCCGGCAACGCCCGCACCGGGGATTCGCTTCCGCTGATAAGCCCGCTATTAACCTTGGCTACCTCTCCATCTGCACGCAGCGCATGGTGCTCCGCTTCCGTCAGCAACCGGTAGGGAATCTGCACATTGTCGCGACGCGTCTTCCATGCAGCATAGGCCTTGGCTTCGTAGTAGTTTACGCAGACCGGCCAGTCCCACTGCATATCCAGCACTTCAAAGCAGGTGCGCAGCTTGTAATGATGCAACCCGGCAGGGCCGTCTTGTATCCAGAAGGTCGGCCACTTGGTGTTGCGGAAACTGCGCCATTGCCAGCCTTCATGCGACCATAATTCCGCATCATGGTAGCCACCACCCGTAACGAATTCATAAAACTCACCGTTACTGATAAGCGTATCCCCCGCCCTGAACGCATCCACATGGCGCGATTCATGTCCGTATTCATTATCCCAGCCGAAAGAAGGATAATCTCTTGGTTTTCCGATCTCAACCGATTGCGCCGCAACACCATGCATGACATGCGGCTGATAATCCTTGCCACTGAGTGGAACTTTAGGCGTCCCGCTATGCAACCGGATGCTCTGCGGCCAGTTTTCCGGCGTCTGTACATATTCCGGTGGCAACTCACGCATCAGCACGCTGGAAGTCTCCAGATGAATGCGCTCATGCTCGAACCCCATGACAAGCGCCCATAACGGGCTATCCTGCGTGATAGACGGATGACCGTCAGCCAGCAGCGGCGAAGTCAGAATGATATCCTTGACCATGGCATATACCTTCTCGCGGTACTCCCGCACCTGCTCTACAGTCGGCCACACATCATCCTTCTCATGAAGCTGATCCCAGCGCATTTCATCCACACCGGTTTCAAACAAAAGCTCATACGCCTCATCTACCGGACCGTCGACCAACCCGGCCAGCCGCAATTTATTGACATAAAGCACAGCAGGATGCGCGTAATAGAAAATCATAGGATGGCGCAGTTTATGGTATGGCCGGACTATATAGGCCGCTTCGTTCTTAAGAGCGCTGAATAGCATCTCCGTAAGCGCCCAGCCATTATCAAAATAGGCCAGAAATTCTCCGCGCGAAGCTCCCAGATCAAGCTGTGGCAGTGAGTGAAGCTGCGCAGTTACCGCACGTTGACAGGCCTGGTTCATATTAACCTTTTTCGTTATATTATTGCTCCGGCAGCAGCACCTGCTGCTTCTTAGTGCCGCGCAGCGCATGGAAAAGATGTAGCATGCTGGCGACACCGATTAGCGGAGAAGCCAGATTAAGTAACGGAATCGTGGCACAGATACTGATCGCAACTCCCGTTCCCCATATCGAATAACGTGCCTTTTGTTCCATCATGACCGCCTCCTGCGCATTGACCCTGCGCCCTGCCGCCATACGGAAAAACTGTGTACCCAGAAGGTAACCGTTAAGCCCGTAATACAGCAGCATACCGAAAAGCGGCATAAAATACAATGGAAGGCATAGCAGGTTCAAACCTAACGCTTTCAGCGAAAACAGCACATCGCCAAGCATGGTCGGCCAGAAAGGCGGCTGTGCGGGCGGAAGACCGGGATAGTCCTTGCGCTCAATCACTTCCGCCATGCTATCGTCAAAGAAATTGACCAGAATGGGATAAAGCAGCGGAAACAGGAACCAGGCGATCATCATACCGCCTGCGCTTCCAAGCATATGCACAAAGAAACCTTCCGCGCCCGTAACGCCGATATAGGTGCTGATAGCGCCGGAAATGATCCATACCAGAATCCATCCGCCAATCACATAAGCCAGCAGGCACAGCAGGAACAGCTTCAATATTTCCGGCAATAATAAATTGCGCAGCGATTTGGCAAAAATGATCGTCAGCATGTCATACCTTACGGTTTGTGCTAATTATCTATACGGGAACGTAACCGTCGAAAACCGTATCCAGCAGCGGGCTTTCCAGAACGCTGGCAGGTGTAATGGTCTTGCGCCCCCAGGGGATCCGTCCGAAATACCATAACTTCCAGAAACGTAATCCAGCCTTCGGGTTCCTGGCAAACAATTCTTCAAATGTCTCCACCTTGCCAAGCTGCACGCCGATCGCTTCCCCCACCACTTCATTGACATAACGCGAGCAGAACTGACGCCTGGAATGTAGGTTAAAGCCGGTATCGTAAAATATACCCAACCGCCGGGAAGCCGCACTGAGCAGCCCATGCCGATGCGTATCCGATAAAGGAGCCCTGAGCCTGCTGACACGCACCCTCCCCTTCGCCGAGCGTTTGATGAACCGTTTTAGCGGGGTCATGGTCGAAAAAGGAAATGTGCTTTCTGCCACTACCGGCTCGCCATTCGCATTCTTAACGACGATGCCCACATGGTTGGTCCAGCTGCCGGTGTCGCGCGCAACTCTGGGAAACGGAAATATCGGAATATGAACGAACACCACATCACCGATCAGTATCTGCCCTTGCAGGCTTTCAATATCCGAATGTATCAGGGCCGCTTCTTCCATAAAAACCCTCACCGTAAATTGAAATAAAAACTTCCGTTCAGCATTTTCGGGTCGTTGCACTGGCAATAAGCCTGCCATTCCACGCGGTAGGTTCCACCGTATCCATCCTTATACGGCGGCATATTGACATACATGCTGCTGCCGCTGAAAAGCGTGTTGCTGGTCTGTATCTCTTTGCCGTAAGGATCGTAAACTTTAATGAAGCTGCCATCCGGCTTCACGGCAACGGAGAAATTAATTGTCACAGCCTGCGGAGGCGTGGTGAGCGATTCGTTGCTGCCCGGAACGGACGAGCCGAACTGCCACATCTGCACATTGGTCGTATTCTGGATCACCAGCTGCAAAGCCTGCGCTTGTGAGGCTGCACCTAATAATGCGGCAAACATTAATACTGAAGCGAACCAACGTGGGTACGCGGAGGAGCGAAGCGACGACCTCGCAGGGGAATCCCGGTGGAACCGGGATGGGGGCAGCGTGCCCCCCATAAAAAACATTTTACTCATAATCAATTAAGGTATGGGCCGACAGGCCATTCCACGAAAAATTATTTAAATATCTCAAGTTAATCAGGCAGAGAAATCCCTGTACGCCATAACCGCATTCTTTAGCGAGTTCAGCGGCTGTGGCAAGCGTTCCTCCCGTGGCGAGTACATCGTCCACAATCAGCATTGTACCGCTTCCCGGCTGCATTTCAAGCGCATCCTCGCCATATTCAAGGCTGTAATTGCGCTTGATGACCTTGCCCGGCAGCTTGCCCTGCTTGCGGATTTTCACAAATCCCTTATGTTTGATTGCAGCAAGCCCGGCGGCAAGAATAAATCCACGCGCCTCGATACCCCCGATAAGATCGATCGAATGCCATTCCTCATCCGTAAGCAACGCAGCCAGCTGTTTAATAGTCTGGGAAAAATAATTACGCAGTAGCGGCGAGATATCGCGAAAGACGGTGGGCGGCTTCGGAAAATCAGGTACATCAACGATATAGTCCCGCAGCGATATCTGCGAAGTCTTATGGCCGTGCGGCGGCTTATGCATAACATCCCCATCCACGCATGGAAGAACCAAGACAAGTTATTTTAATCGGATTTCACCCCCCCAGCAACTGCTATTTAACCGCTGCTACCGCTTGCCATCAAAATAAATAGCATTATCATAACATTCCTTTTAAAAAACTTTTCCACAACCATTGGGAGACTGCCATGAAACTCCTGTGCTTCGCAGGTGCACTGCGCAAAGATTCCTACAACAAGAAGTTCGTCCGCGAGGCCATGCGCTTTGCCCGGGAAGCAGGTGCTGAAACGGAATTTGTCGACTTAAAAGATTACCCTATGCCGCCTTATGACGGCGATATCGAAAGCACCACCGGCATCCCTGAAACAACCTCTGCGCTTGCTAAAAGGATCGCTGCTGCCGATGCGCTGATTATCTCCACGCCGGAATATAACGGCAGCATCCCCGGAATTCTGAAAAATGTAGTAGATTGGCTCTCACGCGAAAAACCCGTTTCGCTTACGAATAAGCCGCTGCTCCTGCTGGCTGCATCGCCCGGAGCACTGGGTGGCGTGCGCAGCCTCTGGCACACGCGCGTGCCGTTCGAGGTGCTGGGCGTGCATGTCTTCCCGAATATGATGGGGCTGCAAAACGCAAGCACGGCATTTGATGAACAGGGCAAACTGAAAGAAGAAAAGCCCACACAGCAGCTCAAAAAACTGGTGGAACAATTCATAACCCATATCAGGAAATAAAATATGGCAGAGCAACAGATCACGGCGCATGTCGAGGAAACAGGCGAAAGCAAATTCGCCGTTAACATTAACGTTTCCGGCCACATGATTAAAGGGGATGAACCGCTGGATGCAAACGGCGGTAATCTTGGCCCCGCACCGTTCGACCTGCTGACCGCCGCACTCGGCGAATGCACGGCGATGACGATACGCTGGTATGCCGCCCGTGAGAACTGGCCGCTGGATAAAGTGGAAGTAAACCTCACTCACCATAAAGAAGCGACCCCAGGCAGCAGGATCAAAGCAGACATTTTTACTAAAGACATCACTCTCTATGGCGATAAGCTGACCGCAGAGCAGAGAACCAAACTCATAGAAATCGCCGCCAAATGTCCCGTACAGCGCACGCTGGAAAATACGCCTGTTATTAAAACGACAGGACGATAGCTTAACCTATAATGCGTGGATACGCGAAGGAGCGAAGCGACGACTCCTTCAGAGGGGATAAGCGTAAGCGAAGGGGGCAACGAACTCGCGCCCCCCTTACACCAACAAATACCCTACTTCTTCTCCGATCTCATATGGTCCTCCGCCGACCAGTTGAATTCGAGGAACTTCCTGCCTTCTTCCACGAAATCCGTCACGGCCTTAATGAGCTTACGACTGCCGACCACGGAAGCGGGTAAATCACGCCGCGTAACCAGCGAACGCATTTTGAGATGATGCGCCACAGGACTATCGGCATAATCGTCAAAGCCGCGCGGCAACCGCGTCAGCATTTCCTCCTGCGACAGCTCCAGCCCCTGCCTTTCCATATCTTTCACAATCCCCAGCCAGCGTTTCTGCGACTTCACAATCGAACCGCGCAACGCCGCCAGCATATCCGGTTCCGGGTGATACGTCCCCATCGCAACGAACGAACCTTCCGGGTCGATATGCACATACACCATGCCCGGCGAAAGCTTGCGATCGTCGCGCATGAGCACCATGCTTGCGTGAGTCTTATATGGTGTTTTGTCTTTTGAGAAACGCACATCGCGGTAAATCCGGAAGATCGAACGTTTTGGATCACCTGTAAGCGGTAACCCCAGCTTTTCCATCTCCCCGGCCAGTTCCCCGACCAGCGCACGCAAAGGCACCATCACCTGTGTATCGTAAATTTCCTTGTTCTCCAGAAACCAGTCACGGCTCTGGTAGAATGCCAGGTTTTTGAAGAATCCAAGCGCCTGTTTGCTGAACCCGCTAAATGCTTCCGCTTCGACTTTCTTGCGTTTTGCCGCCTTCGCCATGTTATTCCTCCCGTATGATATAGCGCACTTCCAGCACATCGATGCTTTCTACCCCGGCAGGCGTGCGCAGTTCCACCGTATCCCCCGCCTGCGATTTCATAAGCGCTTTGGCCACCGGCGTCTGCCAGCTGATCTTGCCTTGCGCCATATCCGCTTCGTCCACACCCACGAGCGTCACCGTATGCTCCGTATCGTCTTCACGCGCGTACGTTACCGTCGCACCGAAAAACACGCGCTCAATTCCCTGCTGCCGCGCAGGGTCGACCACTTCCGCATTGTCCAGACGCTTGGTCAGATAACGGATACGACGGTCGATCTCGCGCAACCGCTTCTTGCCGTAAATATAATCGCCATTCTCCGAGCGGTCACCATTGCCTGCCGCCCACGCGACCACTTCCACCACCTTCGGGCGTTCTTCACGCAAAAGCTTCTTCAGCTCGTCCTGCAGGGTCTTAAAACCCGTAGGCGTCATATAATGCTTCACAGGCGCAACGGATTGCGGTTCCTCCGGCACTTCCGGTTCGTTATCGCCATCCGTCTCTTTTGTAAATGCCTTACTCATTTCTATCCTCACTCAAAACGGGGTATGCATTATATGCATCCGACTTCCACTACGATAGTAAATAGTCAGTTACGCATAGCATTAAAATGCGGGAATACCCCCCTTAACAAAATCCCATTCCTACCCTATTATGGAATTACCGCCCACTTAAAATGGTAGTTCTATGCAGCACAAGAATCTTCCTCTCTTCGACGTAACTCCCGAGGGGCTGACACTGGCTGGCAACCTGATGGCCAAACGGCGACAGGACGGAGCATTTTTCATTCACGCACAGCAACTAACCAAAACACTGGCATCAGCCTATGGCAACGATATCATAACGCCTCATACAATTCGCTATCTCAATCGCGCGGGAGAGCTAATGGCGAAAGTGCAGGATGCTGACTGGGATGCGCAAACACCGCACGATATGCACCATATCCCTGCACTGGCACAGGTAAGAATGTTACTCGCGCTTGCCACCCCAATTCCACTCTATAAATATTCTCCCGAACAACCACGCATCCCTGCAGGCAATCGCAACGGCGGACAGTGGACAAATGAAGGTGACAGCAGTACTGCCGCATCAGATCATAATGGTGAATATCAGGTAGCAGATTCCAACCAAATCATGACCGATACAACGGTGGATAATAGTAACAATAAATCTTTGGTTAAGCCTACATCTGTAAAACTGGATGATGGCACTACTGTTATAGACCCAACAACCGGAAAACCCATCTTGATGCCTGCTGATGTATCATTAAATGATAATGCAAAATGGGGCGAAGAACTTTCAAACTCTTACCTGAGATCAGGCCACATGTTTGCTGCCTTTATGCCCGATGGTTCTATGGATTACCAACGAACATACAGCAATCAATCAGATAAAAATGGGAATCCACTTATCAACAGAAATTATATTGATTTTGGCAATTTCAATTACGGCGTTGTAGGCGCTGCCGCTGGTTATTCGCTGTCTGAGCTTCTGAACGCAGCAGCAACCATAAACTCTCGAAATGTTTTCTCCTCACGCACCAATATTGTAACAAATCCTTTTGATACAAGTCTTGAAAAACCATGGCTTAGCAATCCACGCAATGACAAATTCATTATCATGGGATATAACGCTTATATCAACGGTAAAATCAAAGCTAGCAAATGACAGTAATTTCTACCAAATATATCATTCATGCCACCTGTATTCTTCTTATTGCTCTAGGAATGACGTTCTGTCTAAACCCTTCTGGTTATGCCCTGAATAACGGTGAAGGTGAAGGAATAAGCAACCTTGCAGATCTGTCTATTCCCAACTCGTCATGGGTTATACGTAACCGAGTTATGGGAAACCCAAGCCCCGCTGGAGGAAGTGGTTGGCTCGATATAACCGCTAATAATACGACAACAGGAGAACATGTTTTAATTCTCCGGCTCAGTGATATCCAAACTCCACTACAGGAAAGATACGAAGAACCGAACCGGCTTATCATTCAACTTCCAAATAGAACGGATATTGTTGAACAACACAATTCATTTGCAAATTTCACGGCTGTTTATAAGTTTACTCCAAAAGATAATCCGTCAGACCGCACCGCCTATCAATTTTGGTGGCGACATCCTCGCGAGAAAAAAGCTATCCAGTGGTGCATGCATAATCTGGGAAACAAAGATTTGTGTAACCCATAATTTGTTTAACGAATTACATTTATAATACGCTAGAAATATAGTATCTTTACTAGCAGTAGAATTTACAGGGCAAGTCATTCAATGAAAGCACTGGTAAAATCAAAAGCTCAGGAAGGCCTATGGTTGGCGGATGTGCCCGTGCCTGCCTTCGGCATTAATGATGTACTGGTCAAAGTCCTCAAGACCGGCATTTGCGGCACGGATCTGCATATTTATAACTGGGATGCCTGGGCCCAGAAAACAATCCAGATTCCAACGGTCATCGGCCATGAATTCGTCGGCCGTATCACGGAAATCGGCAGCAATGTAACCGGCTTCAAAGTGGGTGACCTTGTCAGCGCCGAAGGCCATATCGTCTGCGGCCATTGCCGCAACTGCCTTGCCGGAAGGCGGCATCTGTGCGCGCATACGCTCGGCATCGGCGTGAACCGCGACGGTGCATTCGCGGAATATGTTGCAGTTCCTGCCATCAATGTCTGGCCTTGCAGCAGCACGCTCCCCCTCGAATATTTCGCCATCTTTGACCCGTTAGGTAACGCGGCTCATACCGCTCTCTCGTTCGACCTGATAGGCGAAGACGTGCTTATCACAGGCGCTGGCCCTATCGGCATCATGGCGGCGCTCATGGCGCGCCATGCCGGAGCACGTCACATTGTGATCACGGATATTAACCCCTACCGCCTCCAGCTCGCGCAATCTGTCAATGTCACCGCTGCTCTGAACGTGGCGAAGGACGATATACGCGATGTAATGAAAAAACTGCATATGACCGAGGGGTTCGATGTCGGGCTGGAAATGTCCGGCAATCCTCAGGCGCTAAACCTGATGATCGAATCCATGGCGCATGGCGGCAAGATTGCGATGCTGGGTATTCAGCCCAGCAACACTGGCGTGGATTGGGACACGGTTGTCTTCAAAGGCCTCACGATCAAAGGCATCTATGGCCGCCAGATGTTCGAAACCTGGTACAAGCTCACGGCAATGCTGCAAAGCGGAATGGATATCGCGCCCGTCATCACGCATCGTTTCTCCTATCGCGATTTCCAAAAAGGGTTCGACATCATGCGTAAGGGCGAGTCGGGTAAAATCATCCTCGACTGGGAGGAATAATTATGACTGTCGATCTCAACACTTCGCTGCAGGCAGAACTGAAAAAGATGGAACAAGCCGGTACGCTCAAGAGCTACCGCCACATCGCTTCGCCGATGGATACGGAAGTCGATATGGAGGAACGCGGCCATGTGTTGGTGCTCTCCTCCAATAATTATCTCGGACTCGCTAACCATCCGGAAGTGATTGAAGCAGGCAAACAGGCGCTGGACGAATACGGCGCAGGCACAGCATCGGTGCGTTTCATCTGCGGCACATTTTCCATTCATGATAAAATCGAGGCGGCACTTGCCAAACTGCACCATACGGAAGCAGCATTGACCTATGTTTCCTGCTGGACGGCCAACACCGGCCTGATTCCCGCTGTTGCCACCGCGGAAGATGCGCTCATCAGCGATGAGCTGAACCACGCTTCGCTGATTGACGGTTGCCGCATGGCAAAAGCCAAACGCTATGTCTACAAACATTCCGACATGGCTGAGCTGAAAAAGAAGCTCGAAGAAGCCAAGGACGCACGGCGCGTATTCATCGTAACCGACGGTGTGTTCAGCATGGAAGGCGATATTGCGAAACTGCCGGAGATCATCGCCCTCGCCAAACAATATAATGCCTCCATCATACTGGACGACTCACACGGCGTAGGCGTCATGGGCAAACACGGACGCGGCACGGCAGAACATTTCGGCGTGGAAAAAGATATTCATATCGTCACCGGCACGCTTGGCAAGGCACTCGGCGGCGCAGCGGGAGGTTATGTCGCAGGCTCGCGCACATTGATCGATTACCTGCAGCAGGTTTCACGTCCACAGCTTTTCTCCAACGCCTTGCCCGCCACGATTGCCGCAAGCGCTGGCAAAGCAATCGAGATACTGGAGCGCGAGCCACAGCGTGTGGAACGGCTGCACACCATCACACACAATATGCGTGAAGGACTCAAACGCATCGGCTTCAAACCGCTCGAAGGCGAATCGGCCATCGTTCCCATCATTGTCGGCGATACGGCCTTCGCCATCCGCTTAAGCAAAGCGCTGCTCGAAGAGGGCATCTTCATCACCGGATTCGGCTACCCCGTTGTCCCCGAAGGCGCAGCAAGACTCCGCATCCAGATGTGCGCTTCCCTGACGGATGAACAGATCGAACATGCTCTCAACATATTTGAGAAAACCGGGAAGAAGCTCGGGGTGATCTAAAACCTACTTCCCTACATCACCCGAACTCACCGTACGCTTCAGCGCCGCAATTACAGCAGGCAACGGCGTCGGCACATCCGGCAGTTTCTGGTACTGCTCCCATCCGCTGCCAAGCGCCTTGTAGAGATCCACAAACCGCTCCGCCGCTGTCTGCTGTGCGATCACATATTGCTGCTCCAGATCATATTGCTGGCGCTGTGCATCGATCACGTTCAGCGAGTCTGTGAGCCCCCGGTCGAAACGCTGTGCCGCAATGCTAACCGCCTGCTGGCTCGCCTTCAATGCCGTTTCAAGATTCTTCAGCCGCTCCTGCTGCGCCGCGTAATCGCTGGCGGCAATATCCGCCTCGCGCACGGCATTCAGCACGGTCTGCTTATATTGCTGCAGTTGCGCGTGCGCTTGGAAATCCGCAACATGCACGGCAGCATCCAGCGCGCCGAAATCCAAAAGCGGCATACTTGCCGAAGGACCAAACGACCAGATGAAACTATGCTGGCCGGGATGAAGCCCGAGCCCGTATGCCTGTTCGCCTGCCCCGCCTGTGAGCGAAAAATGCGGGAACAGGTCGGCCACCGCCACACCCACATGCGCTGTCGCGGAAGCAAGGCTGCGCTCGGCTTCACGTATGTCCGGACGGTTACGCAATAAGTCCAGCGGCACGCCGGTAGAGAGTTCCGGCGGCAGCGGTGGAATCTGCCCGGGTTTGGAAAGTTCAGTTACCATATTCTCCGGGAATTCGCCGCACAGCACGGCAATCGTATATTGTGTTGCCTTCACCTGGGCCATAAGCGGCGCGCGCCGCGCTTCCAGTCCCGCCTGCTCACGCATGGCGATGTTGAGATCAAGTCCGTTTGTAATACCGCGATCATAACGCTGCTTCACGAAATAGACATAACGTTGCGCTGCCTCGATATTTTTCTCCAGCACCGCCTGCTGCATTTGCAGTCCACGCATATCGGCATAGGTTCGCACAATATCGGCCACAATGGTAATCAGCACATTATTGCGCGCTGCTTCTGCCGCCTCTTCGTCATATCCCGCCGCTTCAAATTCGCGGCGATATTTTCCGAACAGATCCAGTTCCCATCCTGCATCGAAACCGTAAATCTCATTAACATGCGAAAAGCCATCAAGATTCTGACCGGATATCAATGCCTGCGACACCCTACCGCGCGCAAGATCGCTACCGGTGCCACCTGCCCCGCCCGCGCTTGCGCCCGCCAACGGCAATGCATGTCCCAGCACCACAGCTTCCTGCTCGCGCGCCTGCTGCACGTGATCCAGCGCAATACCAAGCTCAGGATTCGCTTTAATCGCCTTATCGATCAAAGCGTTTAACGTTTCATCATTCAGCGTCTTCCACCACTGCGCAACCATAACAACGTTGCCTTTTTTAGCCTTCCCGCCTGCCACACCGACAAACGCGTCGGGCATCTGCATCTGCGGCGGATGATAATCAGGCCCGACGGCACAACCGGTTAGAAGTAGGCCGGACGTGGCACATAACAACCCGAAGCGTAAGAGTTTATTCTTTTGCTTTGTCCGCATCCTGCACACCTTCGTGATATTCGCTGACCTTCACCGCCTCACCTTCCATAACTTGATTGCTGATATTGAGCGCCACCTGATCGCCGGGCGCAATGCCTGAGGCGATTTCCAGCGTGCTGCCGTTATCGCGCGCAATCGCAACGGAACGAAATGCTACTTTTCCGTCCTTACCTATCACAGCCACCTCAGGACCATGCGCACGGAAAACGAGCGCAGAAGCAGGCACTTCCACCATGCCCTGCTGCGGCACATCGAACGCAACATCCACATACATGCCCGGCACCAGCGCCTGCTTAGGATTCGGAAGATCCACCTCCACCTTGAGCGTGCGCGCCTGCGGATCGATGGCCTCTGCCGTACGCGCCACCTTGCCGTCAAACACCTGCCCCTGCAGGCTGCCGGCCGTGATATGGGCGGCAACACCGTTCTTAATATCCTGCGCAGCGCTTTGCGGCACATCCACGAATACACGCATCGGATCGTTCTGCGCAATCTCGTAAAGCGGTGTTGTGCTGTCCGTGCTGCCTGCCGTTACCAGATTGCCAATATCGATATTGCGCTTAATGATCTTGCCGTCATAAGGCGCTTTCACTTCCTTGAATTTCGCCAGTGCCATATAACGGTCGACATCCGCTTTCGCCTGATTAAGCTGCGCAAGTGCACTGGTATAGGCCGCTTTCTTTGCTTCGCGTTCCTGCTCCGACACCACTCCTTTGGGAGAGTTGCGCCAGCGGTCATAGGTCGTCTTTGCAAACTCCACTGCTGCCTGGCGCGAGGAGATAAGCGCCTGCGCGGAAACCAGCTGCGCATCCAGCTCCGGCGTCTCAATTGTGGCAAGCACCTGCCCCTTCTTCACCTGATCGCCGATATCTGCATTCCAGGATGCCACATACCCGTTCACACGCGCATAGATCGTGCTTTCATACCAGGCCGCCGTCTCCCCCGGCAATGTGAAAGCAAGCGTGGACGGCGCTTTAGCCACAGTGATCGCTTCCACGAGCGGCGGTGCGGAAGCCTCCGCCTCAGCCATCTTTTCCAAGCGATGCTCGTCAATCATCTTGATGACATGCGTCACCGCGAATCCGGCCACCAGCGCAATCACAAAATACTTGGCATATTTATGTATCTGCCGCTCGGTATAAGCACGCGAAGGAAACGGGCTCACATTGCCATGAGCGGGTGCATCCGTGTAATTCTCCTGCATATCCGTGTTAGGCTGTTGCATGGGAATTTCTCCTGTGAGGGGTTATGGCTTCACTGCCTCTAGGCTTGTGCGGCAGTAGCCGGTACATGACCGGCACAAATACGAGGGTTGCAAATGTGGCAAATATCAGCCCGCCGATGACCGCACGCGCAAGCGGCGCATTCTGCTCACCGCCTTCACCGATGCCAAGCGCCATCGGGATCATGCCAAGCACCATCGCGCCTGCCGTCATAAGCACCGGACGCAGACGCGTGAACCCTGCGATCTCCGCGGCAACCCACGGACTATTACCCGCTTCCAGACGCTGGTTCGCGAACGTCACGACGAGAATACTGTTGGCCGTCGTAAGACCGATACACATGATCGTGCCCATCAAAGCCGGAACGCTTAAATGCGTCTGCGTGAGATAGAGCATCCACATCACGCCGCCGAGCGCGAACGGCACCGCCATCAGCACGATCAGCGGATCGGTCCAGCTCTGGAAATTAATGACAAGGAACAGATAAATCAGCACCACCGCAAACGCCATGCCGGAGAACAGACCGCTATAACTCTCGCGCATCGTCTCCACCTGCCCGCCGAGCGTGATCGTAAGCCCCGAAGCAGCATCCGGTTTATCCTTCGCAATCACTTTGTCGATATCTGCAGCTACAGAGTTAAGATCGCGTCCCTGCACATCTGCATTCACGTCAAACACGGGGCGTATATTATATTGCGACATGACCAGCGGAACCGCGCCGCGGCTGAACTTCGCCACATTCATAAGCAGCTGTTGCTTGGCACCGTGCTCACCCGACGCTACAGGCATCGCCCAAAGATCATCCGTAGAGTCGATATGGTAAGCAGGCATCTGCACGACCAGCGGATAGCTGACATTGTTATGCGGGTCGATCCAGAAATTCGGCATGCTTTGCGCGCTGGAATTCGTGGTCACCAGCACATTGCTCGCGAGCGTCTTCTGGCTGAGTCCGAACTGCATGGCAAGCGTGCGATTGACATCCACCGTGAGCGATGGCGCGTCAGGCACCTGGAATACATGCGAATCCACCACCCCTGCTACCGCCTTCAAATCATGCGCCAATTTGGATGCCAGTGCATAGGCTGCCTCACCATTATGGCCCGAGATACGGATATCGATCGGCGCTGGTTGGCCGAAATTCAGCACCTGGTCCACAATATCCGCAGGCTGGAAGAAAAACTGCACACTGGGGAAATGCTGCGGCAGCTCGCGACGCAGCTTCGCCATGAGACCCGCGGTGGGAGCATGATCTTTCTTCAGTGAAATGAGGATCTCACCATCCATCGGCCCGACCGTGGCCGAATCGCTAAGCGCAGTGTTGATGCCGCTGTAAGGCAGCCCGATATTATCGAGAATGACATCAATCTCGCGGTTGCCTACCGCATGACGTATATAAGCCTCTACTTGCGCGAAGTAGACTTGAGTTTGCTCCAGACGTGTTCCCGGCTGTGTGCGCACATGCAGGCGCATCTGCCCCGCATCTACCTGCGGAAAAAAGTCTCTCCCAAGTGCCGGAAACAGCAACAGGGACACCAGCATCAGTGCACCGAAGAACAGTCCAACCTGCTTCGGCTGCGACAATGCCCAGCCAAGGCAATGGCGATATGTCTCGCGGAATGTATCGAAACCGCCTTCAAATTTGCGGTGAATCGTATTGAAGATATTTCCCTCATGCGTCACCGGAGAAGAAAGCCATTCCGTATTTTTCTTGGCCACAGGCGCAGAGCGCATGAGATAGCGGAACAGTACCGGTACAAGCGTGAACGAAAGCAACAGGCTCGCCACAAGCGAGACGCAAACTGAAAGCGAAAGCGGAGAGAACAGGTATTTCGCCGCGCCGTTCAGTAGGAAAATCGGAATGAACACAATGCAGATACAGAAAGTCGAAAGCATCGTCGGCACGCCGACCTCGCCCGCACCACCGATAATCGCATCTTCAAGCGCAGCGCCTTCATGCAGGTGGCGCTCGATATTCTCGATCACAACCGTGCCGTTATCCACGAGAATGCCCACTGCCAGCGCGAACCCGCCAAGCGTCATCGTGTTAAGCGTCTGTTTATCGCAGTACATCACCAGCACCGCTGCAATGATGGAAAGCGGAATAGACGCGAGAATAATCAATGTCAGGCGCCAGTTGCCCAGGAACAGCAGGATCATCAGCGCGGTCAGTCCTGCAGCCATCATACCGCCCATGACCACGCTGTTAAGTGCCGCTTTTACAAAGACGGACTGATCGAAAATTGCCTTGATCGAAACGCCCTGCGGCATCATATGCATGATTTCCGGCAGCGCATTACGCACGCCGTCAATCACAGCCAGCGTCGAAACACCACCGGTTTTGCGTATCACCATCAGCGCGCCCGGCTTGCCGTTGACAGAAACGGAGTTGGTCTGCACCTGGAACCCGTCATGTACATGCGCCACATCACGCATGAAGACGGTCTTGCCGTTCACCACTTTGATCGGAAAAGCGTTGATATCAGTAAGCACATCGGGGCTGTTATTCATCGCCAGTGTATAATCTTTCTGGCCGATCTTTACGTCACCTGCAGGAAGAATGACATTCTGCCGCTGCAGCGCATTGCTGACATCAGCCGGGGAAAGCCCGCGCGCCTGTAGTGCTTCCTTATTCAGGTCTGCCATAATGACGCGCGGCTTGCCGCCGTAAGGATACGGCACTTCCGCCCCGTGCACGACCGCCAGATCAGGACGAATGATATTCTGCCCCAGATCGTTGAGCTTCGTATCCGGCAGCGCATCACTGGAAAGGCTGAGCTGGATGATCGGCACGTCCGTAGCGCCGTAGCGCAGCACCAGCGGCGGAGTGATACCGCGCGGCATATATTTGAGCACCACAAGCGCACTGCTTGCCAATTGCGAGATGGCGCGCGTTACATCCGCACCTTCATGCAGATAGACTTTTTCTACGCCGACCCCGTTGTAGCTTGTCGCCTCGATATGAGAGATATTGTCCACGAGCGAAGCCATCTGGCGCTCATGCAGCGTGAGAATCCGGTTCTGGATATCCTTGGCATCCATGCCGCTATACGTCCATACGACACTGACCACGGGAATGTCGATTTCCGGAAAGATATCCACCGGCATGCGCAAACCTGCACCGATTCCGAGAATAGTCACCAGTATCAGCACCGCCATGACCGTATAGGGATGTTTGAGCATATAACGCACGAAAGACATCCTGCCGCACCTCCCAAGGATTATTGTTTCCAGCCATCCTAGCGATGCAACATGAGAATATTATGAGGGTTAAATTAAAATTCGCTCATAAAAGAGTTTTTCAGGCGGTTTCAGCCGCAGCCAGCGGTAATTCCACGCGGCAGGCACTGCCTTTGCCTTCCGTGCTCATCATTTCAACGGTTCCACCATGCGCCTGGCAGATTGCACGCACGATGGAGAGACCGAGCCCTGCCCCGCCCATCTGGCGCGAGCGCACTTTATCGGCCCGGTAAAACCGCTCGAAGATATGCGGTAACTCCGCCGCCGGAATACCGATCCCATTATCGATAATCTCAAGAATGGCTTTTCCTTGCTGCGCATAGGCATGAATCATGACGCTGCCGTCTTCCTGCGTATATTTGATCGCATTGTCCAGCAGGTTCACCACCACCTGTTTGATCTTAGCCCGATCGCCATAAAGCTCCGCCGGCCCTTCAACCTTCACCGTCAGACGGATACGTTTTTCCTCCGCAAGCAGCGCCATCTGCTCGACCGTCCCCTTCACCAGCGCCGCAAGATCAAACCGTTCATGTGCGATTTTCGCTTCCCCGGCATCCAGACGCGAAATAGCCAGCAGGTTTTCCGCAATGCGTGAAAGCCGCTCCACCTCTTCCAGTACGCTGCCAATACGCTCACACTGTGTTCCTGAAAGCGCTTCATCCTGAGCGATGGACTCAAGTTCGCCGCGCATAATAGCCAGTGGCGTACGCAATTCATGTGAAGCGTCTGCCGAAAAGCGACTTGCCTGTTGGTAAGCGTCATCCAGGCGTCCAAGCATCTGGTTTAGCGTGACGGCCAGATGCTCCAGCTCATCCCCCGTTTCAGCTACGGGCAGTCGATTGCTTAAATTACCGAATGTGATCTTTTCCGCTTTCGCGCGCATATTTTCTACGGGCCTGAGTGTGCGGCGCACAAGCACATAGCCGCCAACAGAAACGATGAGAATTACAGCAGGAAGTCCCAACAGCAATATGGCGAGCAGCCCATCCAGCGTAGCTTTTACGTCATTGGTCGCAAACCCCATCTCCACAACCAAATGCCGCCTTTGCACTTCTGACGGCACTGCCACCACCAGCATGTCACTGCCATCCGCAATAGGTACCATACGCCGCGGCGGCGTATATGCCCCGGACTGTGGAATCATCTGGGGATTAAAACCGCCATCCTTCGGCACACCGCTGCGATAAACAACGTTGCCTCCGCCCTCTGATATACGGATGAAACGATTATTGGCTTCCGGGGAATATACATCCTCGATCTGCTTTGCCAGCATCGCAGGTGCATTAGCATTCAGAGGCAGAATATCATAAGCGATCTGATGAGCACGACGGGCAAGTGTGTGCTCCATCTGCGCATAAAGCCGCACCTCCAGCCCCCGGTAAAGATACCCGGCAAACACAAGGGCCAGCAATACTACGAGGCCGCTATACCACAGAATAAGCCGAAAATAGATGGAACGTATATTCACGCCCCCTCCTCGTCCGTCACCATGTAACCGACGCCCCTTATCGTTTTAATAAGTTTGGTTACAAACGGTTCGTCAATCTTGTTACGCAGCTGCTTGACATACACATCCACAATATTCGTCAATCCCTCGAAGCTTTGGTCCCATACATGCTCGATAATCATCGTGCGTGAAAGCACCTGACCGCTATTGGCTGCCAGATATTCAAGCAGCCCGTATTCTTTGGCGCTGAGTTCTATACGCTTGCCCCCGCGCCGCACCTGCCGCGCAAGCCGGTCAATTTCAAGGTCTGCGATCTTAATGATATCCATACGCTGCGCCGGTGCACGCCGCAAAAGCGCACGGATGCGCATGAGCAGCTCTGCGAACGCAAACGGCTTGGTGAGATAGTCATCCGCACCGGCATCGAAATGTTTCACCTTATCGGAGACCGAACCCATCGCCGTCAGCATCAGGATAGGAACCTGCCGGTCATGCTGACGGATACGCGCAAGCACCTCGCTGCCGCTGAGACCCGGCAGCATGATATCGAGAATAATCACATCGTAGTTATAAGAGGTCGCAAATTCCAGCCCTTGCTTACCATCGGACGCAATATCCACTGCGAAGCCTTCGGCCTTCAGCCCTCTGGCCACAATACCGGACATCTTCTCTTCATCTTCCACTATCAGCGCACGCATACGGTATTCCTTCTTTCCGTCAGGATAGCGCTTTTCCATGAAGCCGTCATGAAAATCAGATTAAAATTCCCTCATAAACGGTTTCAAAAGTCGCTAGGCCGGGCAAGGCATAGTAGACTTTTACCCACGTTTGCGGGCAAGCATAATCCCGTCGGCCACCGTAAGCAGGCAGGCATCCACACGCGCATCGTTACGTATTTTCAGATTAAGAGCCCGCAGCGCACGCGTGGACGCTTCATTATCCTCCGACATGGCAACCGCACCGCCCCACAAAGCATTGTCGATTGCAATGATCCCGCCGGGCCGCACAAGCTGCAGGCAGGTTTCGTAGTATGCATTATACCCCTGTTTATCGGCATCGATAAATGCGAGGTCAAACACATCTGCTATGCCTTCTTCCAGCATTGCATCGAGCGTCTCCTGCGCGCGGCCTAGTCGCAGATCAATCTTATCTTCTACACCGGCCTCACGCCAGTAACGCCTGCCGATATTCGTCCATTCTTCGTTTGTGTCGCATGCCACCAGCAGACCGTCTTCCGGTAACGCCATCGCCATGGCCAGTGCACTATAGCCGGTGAAAGTGCCGATCTCAAGCACACGCCGGGCACCGGTCATCGCCACCAGCATAGCAAGAAACGCACCTTCGTCTGGTGTTACTTGCATCACATGATAAGGCATTGTCTGCGTTTCCTCACGCAGGCGCCGCTGCATGTCCGTCTCACGCGTAATGGTAGAGGTGACATAATATTCGACATGGTCGGGAAGAAAAGGATTCGTGCCCATAAAACGGTAGCCGTTGCTGATGTTTATTTGTATATAGGGGTTATAATAGTCAGTGAAAGTTTTACCAGTCCGAATCGCCGCACGCAACATATACGGGAGATCTGCCTATGAAAATACGTTATACAGCTATCGCTATGCTCACCCTGTTGACCAGCGCCTGCACCATCGAGCCGGATAAACAGGGACTCCGCTCGGAGTTTCATCCGCCGTTCACCTATCATAACTGGCAGCAGAAGCAATATACGCTCCCCAGCGGTCATGAAGTATGCGCCGTCACTTCCGGCTATAGCGGGCTGACCGTTTATCTCGTCAAGCGTGATGGCACAATCGATACCGCCGTCAGCGGCAACGTTACTTTACGCCCTGGCGCAGCAATGACGGTGACAGTCGACGGCGACAGATATTCATCTTATGACGAATTCTTCCCGCCTGAAACAGCGAAACAGATCGTTGCCTCGCTGGAAAAAGGCACGAAAGCTTACATTGAATGGGAAACCTACAGCCGCACGAATGGCGGCGCAAACCTGCGTGGACAGAATGTCATAAAACTGGGTGGATTTACCCAGCAGTTGCAGCAATGCCGTGACGCACTGAAGTAAGTTATTGACCGCTAAAGAACTGCCACAATACATCAGTTGCATCTAATGCATCGCTTGGCTGGTCCAGCGGTAACAACATGCCGGCAAGCGTATTGTAATGTTTGCTGCCAGGCCATTGGTGTCCTGCTCCATTAACGGTAAAAAGCGCCACCTTGCGTCCTTGCGGACATAGAGAAACTGCCGCCTGCACACCCCCGTCTTGCTGCAGGGAAGCTGTTGCGCACTGGTCCGCATTACGAAATATATTGATCGTCTGTTGAACGGGCAGCCAGTCCACCTTGGAAACTCCTTTAGACCCGACACCTCCAGCAAGCGGAATATTCTGATCATCCGGACCGTGGATCTCCATGACGGAAACAGCACGAGGATGCGCGCATCCCGTAGATAAACTGCCTGCCACGGAACCCACTGCCGCTATCGGATAGCTTCCCTCACATGCATAACGATAGGCAAGCGCTGCGCCATTAGAAATGCCAGTGAGATAAATACGCCTGCGATCGATATTTTCAGTACGCGATACGCGCTCGATCACCTCCGTCACAAATTGCAGATCGTTGATATTCTCTTTCATCGCCTTGCCGCAGCAGATGCCGCCTGCGTTCCAGCTCCGCTGATACCCGTTCGGATAAACGACGACAAATCCGTGCGCATCCGCCTCCTTATCCCAGCCGTAAAATTTCTCCGCCTGCTCTGCCGTACCAAACCCTCCATGCAGCACCACCACAAGTGGTACAGGCGATTGCGTGCTCAAATGCGAGGGACGGTACAAGAGGAAATGACGTTCTTTGCCGTCAATGGAAATCTTGTTCTCTTTGCTACTGGAAGTAGCGGCACATCCTGAAAACACTGCCATCATCGACAATCCCAGCGCGATAAACCGAATTTTAGTTTTGTATTTCATAACATTATACCTTTATTCACGCTCACAATTGTTCACTATAAGACAATTGGTACATCAAAGACATTTTTTATACCGCATTCTGCCCACTACTGGCATTATATACACAAATAGCATTCTAATACAATATGTTGATAATTATTTCATTCCTGTACGAACTGTATCAATTTTACTGGACACGTCACATCTTTTGGTTTACTGATCCCAACTCGGCACAAGTTTGCCGTGTATAAAACAACCAACAATTTAGGGCTACCAATATGAAACTGCACAACCTTCTGGCGACCAGCGCTATCGCGTTGTCCCTCGTTGCTAGCACCGCATTTGCGGACAGCAACGCCGTTTACATCGAACAGGATGGCTCCGCCCAATCCGCTACCGTCAGCCAGACCGGCACCGGGAACACCGTAGGCACCGATGCAAGCCATCAGTTCCTGCAGCAGGGTTCCGGCAACACGCTCAATGCCACCCAGTACGGCACGGGTAACAGTGTAACTGCTTCTGGAAATGGAAACAACATCGGAGGTGATCCGATCGGCGTTCAGAGCGGCAGCAACAACACTGCCACCATCAAACAAGGTACGGCAGCAAGCCCGGATACCGGCGACGTAGCCAATATCTCGCAGGCTGGTACGGGTGGAAAAATCAACATTACCCAGACCACCAGCTCCATCGCAGCCAATAACACCGCTTATGTAGACCAGACCGGTGCTTCCTCGAACGAAACCGCCAACATCACCCAGAGCAACCGCGATGCCGATGACACAGATTTCGGCCAGAGCGTAGCCAAAATAACCCAGGGCGGCTCCGGTGAAACGGCATCCATTAACCAGCAGAGCGATGAAAGCTATGCGGACGTTAAGCAGGATGGCACGGGCAACCAGGCGAGCGTAAGCCAGGGCACGACCACGGGTGACTCTGAATATGCATACATCACGCAGCATGGTACAGCTGGCATCGCCAACACTGTTCAGACCGGTGAAAGCGATACAGCATCCATCACACAGGATGCTACCACTACCGGCGACAAGGCCAATATCAACCAGAGCGGCGCGGGCGATACCGCATCGATCAGCCAGAGCGGCAGCGATCCGGAAGATGGTGAAGGCGGCGCAAGCACCGCTTACATCAGCCAGAGCGGTCTCCTCGATCAGGCTAGCATCACCCAGACTTCGGAAGCAACTGCCAGCGTAACCCAGAGCGGCTACTATGACCAGGCAACCGTTGTAAACGGTGACGAAGACCAGGCCTTTGTTCACCAGTCCGGTGATCTCGATGTAGCTTCTGTAACCCAGAGCACGGGCGAAGGCTCGCTGGCTACGGTCAACCAGAAAGGCAACAACGACCATGCAACGATCAGCCAGACCGGCGGCTTCGACGAAGCGCATGTCTATCAGGATGACGGTGCAACCGGTGGTTCGTCTGCTATGATCGCCCAGAGTGGCTTTGCCAACTACGCAAGCATCGGCCAGTTCGCGCCGGGCAACGTAGCCAGCATCAGCCAGCCGGGCACTGGTGGCCACATCACCATCACCCAGCACTAAAAGTTGAAACTGCGGTTAAGCGCTGTGTTCGCATAGCGCCTCTGGGGCAAAACGACGATATGGTTTTGCCCCAGCCGCAGAGGCGCACTACTACCCCACTACATACCGGCTATAAGGATCTGACGCATGCAATACCACCGTCTTCTGGCAACCACAGCATTGGCACTGGCACTTCTGGCATCGGAAGCATCTGCCGGCAGCAACAGCTTCTTCATCACACAGACAGGCAGTGCAGACTCTGCGAGCGCATCCCAGACCGGCACAAGCAATACACTCGGCACCTCACCTGCTCCTTTCCAGCAGAACGGTGATGCAGATACGCTCGAAGCAAATCAATATGGTAATTTCAATATTATCCAGACTTCCGGCACAACCGGCTTACAATCCGGTATACAGGATACCGCCACCATCACACAGGGAAGTGCAGCCGATCCAAGCAGTTACGCACAGGCAACACTCACTCAGAAAGGTGATTACGAAAGCGCGGGCATTACCCAAAACGGCACTGCTTCTGCGATCTCCTACAATGCAGCTTCCATTACGCAGACCTATTCCACGGATTACGACACTGCCACTATTTCGCAGGACGGCAATGACGGCGCAGGCATTAACTCTGCCAGCATCCTGCAACATAACAATACACAGACCGATGCAGAAATCACTCAGGCAGGCGGCGGCAGCGATACAGCGTCGATCGATCAGTCCGGTGATTATACCCACGCAAGCATTACGCAATCCGGTGACGCCAACACTGCCAGCACCACACAGCAGGGCAATCGCGACAGCGCCGATACGACCCAGTCCGGCAACCAGAACACGGCAACAATCCTGGAGCTGAATGATGACGAATCCGCGTCCATTCTGCAAAGCGGCTCGCAAGGAATCGCCAGCATCGTGCAGTCGGGTAACTTCGACAGTGCATCGATTACCCAGTCGGGCATTGCCAATAATGCGATGCTGCTGCAAAGCGGTAATCACGACTTAGCGAGCATAATACAATCCGGCAGCAATAATTTTGCAAGCCTTATGCAATCGGGTAACTTTAACGAAGGAAGCATAAGCCAGTCCGGAACAAATGACAGTGCGACGCTGACACAAAACGGTGACCATAACACGGCCAGCATCACACAGACGGGTGCTTCCAATGCAATTAATGTTGCACAGAACGGATCTAATGGCCATGTGACAGTCATTCAGCACTAACGGCAAGGAATAGAGAAATGGAAAATAGGGGCAAGTTTTCCCTGGTAGCTATAGGGCTGGCGGCGTTTGCCGTTCCCGGCATTGCCTCTGCCGAAACGGTGGATATTCCGCAGGTACCGGCGGATTCCACACAAGTCAATAATGCTGAGTCCGGCATTCACGCCGAGAACCGCTCCCGCAGTGACTACCAGAGCCAGATTCTGAATAATCCGGAACTGAACGACCGCGCACGCGCCGAGTCGATCATTCGCTCAGACGAAGAAGAGTCTCAGGGTAATACTGCAACCATTACTCAGAGCAAAAAAGGCGGTGGCAATACCGCAACGATTATTCAAAACGGCAAGTCCAACCGCTCTTCCATTATGCAGGAAGGCAGCAACAATCATGCCTATCAGCGCCAGCACGGCAAGCATAACGATTTACGCGTGGAGCAATATGGCGAACACAATACTTCTCACGAAGAGCAGGAAGGCGATTATAACCACAAAGTCAAAATCCAGAACGGCCACAGGGAAGAAGAAACGGATATTGAACAGGCGGCACCGGCCAGTTCCGATCAATAATTTATTAACAAGCGGAAGCGGACAATGATAATACGATTTCTAATCTCGGCAGCTTCACTGGCCCTGATAACCGCCAGCAGCGCCTATGCCAGCCCGCTGGTATTTCAGGGACAGAACGCCGCTCTCTTTCCGGGAGCGAATCCGAGCGACACGGCACTGCTGATGAACAGTGTTCCCAAACCCGCGAGCGATCCCACTTCCCAAGCCAATCTGACATCGGCAAATCTTATCCAGTCTGCGATTGAAAGCCAGATCAGCAGCAAAATTTACAATGATATATTTGGCTCCGGTGCTGCCAGTTCCGGAAGCGAAGTGCTGGGCAACGGTAATATTATCAAATGGCAGCCCGATCCCAGCGGAACCGGCGTGCAGGTCACGATCTATTATGCCAACGGCGGCTCCAGCATTATCTACGGCAGCGCCCCTTAGTCATCGCATCATTACCTATTCTTCTGTTCCTCTATCACGGGCATGACATCTCATGACATTTAAAAAACTTTCCCTTTTTGCTTCTGCGCTGATGCTGCTTTCCGCCTGCGCGCCGCATTCAAACATCTACGATAACGCCATGGTGGAAGAAGCGAAGGTCAACACCACGACCCGCGCGGATGATATATTGAAGAACCTGCCCGCCCCCAAACGCAAAGTGGCCGTAGTCGCATATGATTTCCAGGACCAGACGGGGCAATTCAAGAACAACGGCAACTATACGGATTATTCGAGCGCCGTCACCAAAGGCGGCTATTCCATCCTGATCAAGGCGCTGCTCGACACAAGCCACGGCCAATGGTTCACCGTTTCCGAACGCGGCAACCTGAAGGATCTGCTGCAGGAACGTCAGCTCATCAAACTGACCCGGGCGCAATATGCGGGGCCGCGCGGTGGCAAACTGGGCGAATTGCCGCCACTGGTATATGGCGGCATGTTACTGGAAGGCGGCATTATCGCCTATGATTCCAACGTGCTGACAGGCGGCGCTGGCGCCGCATTTCTCGGTATCAGCGGATCGGTGCAATATCGCCGCGATCTGGTGACGGTTTACCTGCGTGCCGTAAGCGTGCAGACAGGGGAAGTGCTGCTTTCCGTCACGAGTTCCAAGACCGTCTATTCTTCATCGCTGGATGCAAACTACATAAAATACGTCACGATTGACCATTTATTGCAGACCGAAGCGGGCGTCACCTTAAACGAACCGACGCAGCTAGCCGTGCGGCAGGCAGTTGAAACCGCTGTCTATTCCCTTATCATGGAAGGGGCGATCGACAACATATGGAGCTTCAAACGTCATGCGGAAGGTGACGAAGCCATCAACAATTATATTGCACGGCGTGACGGGGTCGACAAAGTTACAGCGAAAAAATAAGGTCGTCTGGGAAGCCTTTATATAGATGTCCGAAAATGGCTATCGCCTATGCAGGCTTGTGCTATGATGCCCGCATGAAAAACATTCAGGATGATAATGCGCTCTATACCGCATTCAAAGCGCATGACCCGCGATTCGATGGCGTATTTTATGTCGGTGTAACCTCAACCGGCATTTACTGCCGCCCTGTCTGCACGGCCAGAACGCCCAAACAGGAAAACTGTCATTTTTTCACCTCCGCAGCCGCAGCGGAAAAAGCTTCTTTTCGTCCCTGCCTGCGCTGTCGCCCCGAACTTGCACCGGGTAGTGCTCCCGTAGATGACGCGCAGCGTATCGCGCGCCAGATCGCAGACCGACTGGAAACCTCACTGGAAAATGATGAGAGCAATCTTGAACATATTGCGGCGCAATATGAGCTGAGCTCACGCCAGATCCGTCGCATTATCCAGAAGGAATTCGGTGTCTCTCCCATTGAACTGCTGCAGACAAGACGGTTGCTACTGGCAAAGCAATTGCTGACGGAGACTGCCCTGCCCGTCACGGAAATAGCTTTCGCCAGCGGCTTTGGCAGCCTGCGCCGCTTCAACGATGCGTTCCTCACCCATTACGGCATGCCGCCCACGCAACTGCGAAAGAATGCTGCCGGCTCGGCAGAAGCGGCAACAAAAGACCATATCACGCTTCAACTTTCCTACCGCCCGCCTTATGACTGGGAAACCATTCTGTGCTTTCTGGAAGGGCGCGCAATGAAAGGAGTGGAGCATATAGAGGAAGGACAATATTGCCGCAGCGTCAGGCTTTCCGGTCACACAGGCTGGCTCCGTGTGCGTCATGCTCCCAAAGGATATGCGCTGCAGGCAGATGTCTCCCTCTCTTTGACGCCGGTATTACCTGCGCTGCTGCACAGGCTGCGCAATCTCTTCGATCTTGCCGCTCAGCCGGAAATTATTGAAGCGCATTTGAAGCAGAGCCCGCTGTTAAAGCAGACCGTTACACACCATTCCGGCCTGCGCGTACCGGGAGCATTCGATGGCTTTGAACTGGCTGTACGCGCCATACTCGGCCAGCAGGTGACCGTTAAAGCGGCCACCACCTTTGCAGGTCGCGTAAGCACTGCATTCGGTGAAAAGATTACAACGCCCTGGCCTGGGGTGAGTCGCCTGAGCCCCACGCCGGAACGCATTGCGGCATTAAAACAGGAGGATCTGGGAGCGCTCAGCATCATCCGCACACGCTGCGAAAGCATTCTCGCACTGGCAAGAGAGATGGTTTCCGGTCGCCTGAAACTCGATGCCGGAACCGACTTTGCCACCACCTCTGCAAAACTCACCGCCCTGCCCGGCATCGGCGCATGGACGGCGCATTATATTGCCATGCGCGCACTGCGCTGGCCGGATGCATTTGTGAAAGAAGACATCGCCGTGCGCAATGCGTTAGGTGGCGTCACGCCGAAACAGGCAGAACATATATCGCAAGCATGGCGCCCCTGGCGCAGCTACGCAGTACTGCACCTATGGCACTCGCTACCCAAGAAAGGAGCTTAATATGACAACGCAATATTACACCACCATGCCAAGCCCGCTGGGCGAGATCGTACTGACATCAGACGGCGCTTGTCTCACTGGTCTCTACGTGCCGCGCAACACACATTATACATCCGCGCAGCAGGGCACAAAAGATTCCAAACCGTTTCATGAAGTTATAAAGCAACTGGAGGAATATTTTGCAGGAAAGCGCCGTGATTTTGACCTGTCACTCGCACCGCGCGGCACAGCTTTCCAGCAGCGCGTATGGCAGCAATTATGCCGCATTCCGCACGGGGAAACCCGCACCTACGGCAAACTTGCCCAGGCAATCGGACAGCCGACGGCATCACGCGCGGTTGGGCTTGCCAACGGCCAGAATCCTATCGGCATTATCGTGCCCTGCCACCGCGTCATCGGCAGCAATGGCAAGCTCACCGGCTACAATGGCGGTGTCGAAGTCAAACAGTGGCTGCTGGATCACGAATCAGGACGTCCCAAATTACCGCTTTGACGCGCTCATCCGCCACTGCTATCGTGCGGCGCATGGAACAGCAAAGCAATATCGCTATTATCGGCGGCGGTCCGGCGGGACTAATGGCCGCGCAGATACTCGCGGAAGCAGGACAGCGCGTAACGGTCTATGACCGTATGCCTACCCCCAGCCGCAAACTGCTCATGGCCGGACGCGGCGGCCTGAATCTCACCCATAGCGAACCTTTAGAAACCTTCATTAGCCGTTACGGTGAAGCTGCTGAGTGGCTTGCCCCGTACATTCAGGCATTCCCGCCCGAAAAATTGCGAGCATGGTGCGAAAACCTCGGCCAAGAAACCTTCACGGGCAGCAGCGGCAGGGTATTTCCGCGCAGCATGAAAGCAGCCCCGCTATTGCGCGCATGGCTGAATCGTCTGGAACAGTTGGGA